>CAXTER010000072.1:0-23653 GCA_964243345.1 uncultured Armatimonadales bacterium | reverse complement strand
AAGAACCAGACCATCACACCTTAACTTTGTGTCTCATCCAAAGGGTTCAGTCCACATCAAGGATGAGACCGTAGACCTGTGCTACATCGATCCCCCATTCAACTCAAAGCGCAACTACAATCAAATCTACAATAATGTCGGCAAGGAAGACAAGGCCCAGGCCCAGGCTTTTGTGGACACCTGGACCTGGGATGATCATGCGATTGCCGGCTTCGGGCAAATACTATCCAATGACAGGGCGCGGTTCACGGGGCAGACAATCGAGCTGATCAAGGGCCTGCATGCCGTGCTGGAAAAGGGCAGCCTGCTCGCCTACATCATCAGCATGACCCTGTGCGTCACTGAAGTCCAGCGTGTCCTGAAGCCCACGGGGTCATTTTATCTGCACTGCGACCCGACGGCTTCTCACTACCTGAAGCTAATGCTGGACACAATCTTCGTGGCGCGGGGAGGCGATTACCGTAACGAGATCGTCTGGAAGCGGACCAGCGCACACAACGATGCCAAACAAGGGCGCAAGCAATGCGGCCAGATTCATGACGTGGTTCTGTTCTACACAAAATCGGGTGATTACACTTGGAACCCTGTTCACACGGCTTACGAGCAGACGTACACCGACGCATTTTACAAGCACACAGATGCGAATGGCCGGCGTTACCGCTTGGACAACCTCACTGCAGCGAAACCTGGGGGGGACGTATCTTACGATTTTTATGGCACCAAGCCCTATAAGGGAAGATTTTGGGCGTACTCGAGAACGAACATGGAAAAGTTTAAGGAGGAAGGGCGCTTGTATTTTCCCAAAAATGGTGGCACCCCTTCCTACAAGCGCTACCTCGATGAAATGCCGGGCGTTTCGTTGCAAGATGTCTGGACTGACATCCCTCCGATCTCCGCGCAGGCCGCGGAACGCCTGGGATACCCCACCCAAAAGCCGGAAGCGCTTCTGGAGCGCATCATCCGTGCCTCGACGAATGAAGGCGATGTTGTGCTGGACTGCTACTGCGGCTGCGGAACAACCATTGCCGTCGCGCAGCGTCTGAGTCGTCGGTGGATCGGCATGGACATTACTTACCAGTCCATCTCGCTGATCCTGCGCCGATTGGAAGCCCAATTCGGCAAAGAAGCAATCGAAAACGTCACCCTGAACGGCATTCCGCAGGACATGGGTTCCGCGCAGGCCCTGGCACTCAAGAAAGATGATCGTGTCCGCAAAGAGTTCGAGAAGTGGGCCGTCCTGACATACAGCAACAACCGCGCGATCATCAACCAGAAGAAGGGGGCGGACGCCGGGGTCGATGGGATGGCCTACTTCCAAACGAGCCATGAAGACAACGCCAAAATCATTTTCCAGGTGAAGTCCGGCGGCGTCGGGCGCGGCGACATCGCCAAGCTCAACAGTGACCGGCAGCGCGAAGGGGCGGTGATGGCCGTCTTTTTGACGCTGGAGCCGCCGACGAAGCACATGCGGGATGAGGCCAAAGGCATCGGGGTGTATCATCACGACTTGATGGGGCGCAACTACGATGCAATCCAGATCGTGACGGTCCAGGAGATCATCGAGGGAGGGAAGCGGCTAGACATTCCCATGAGCCTAGAAGTCTTGAAGCAGGCGCAAGCGGCGAAGGTGGACGGCCAACTCCAACTCCCGGACGAGTGACTCAGAAAGAGTGATTCAGAAAACCGCGAAAGGAAGAGGCAGTGAGTACCGATTAATCAGAAGAACCCATCGGCTTGGGTTTCAAAACACAACCTAACATCGGCTTTCTGAGAAGAAACGCGGGGGAAAGCCAAGCTGGAAGCGTCAGAAGAACTGCAAAACCTTTATGCAGCAGTTCGATTCTGCTCGGCGCCTCTTGCGTAATTTGACGATTTGATCGTCCGGCTTCCTTCTCTTCTGAGAAGGAAGTTTTCTTTTTATGGGCCTGACTTTCCCCGATACAATTACCCCAGCAAGTTTCCGGTGCGCCAGAGGACATCTTCTAAGGCCACTAAGCCCTGACTTACTTTGTCTAGGCCGTCGTCCGTCATCAATGTCATGCCTTTTGCTAGGGCGGCGCGGCGCAAAGTGCGCGTGTCGGCGCGGTCCATGATGGCGGCTTGAAGCTCGTCGTCGCATACCATGACCTCGTGGATCGCCATTCGGCCTTTGAGGCCGATCTCGCCGCACTGCCCGCACCCGGCCGGCGCATACAGCCGGTCGGGCGGAGCGACGAAAAGGCGCTTGTCTTCGGGGGACGGCGTGTAAGCGCGGCGGCAGTGCAGGCACAAACGCGGAACCAGACGCTGCGCGACCACGCCGGCGAGCGAGGATGCAACCAGGTAGGGCGCGACGCCGAGGTCCTGAAGGCGGCTTACCGCGCCGGCGGCCTCGTTGCAGTGCAGCGTGGACAGCACCAAGTGGCCGGTCATAGCGGCGCGGAAGGCAATGTCTGCGGTTTCGCTGTCCCGAATCTCGCCGATTAAGATGACGTCGGGGTCCTGGCGCAAAATCGCGCGGAGCTGCCGGGCGAAGGTCAGTCCGGCCTTTTCATTGACATTAGACTGGCTGATGCCCTCAATTTGATACTCAATCGGGTCTTCGCAGGTGAGGATGTTCCTGCGGCCCCGCCGCTCGCGGTTTTCCTGGATGAGTGCGTTCAGAGAAGCGTACAAGGTTGTGGTCTTGCCGCTGCCGGTAGGTCCGGTCACGAGGACAATGCCGTGCGGCTTATGAATAAGCTGGGTCAGTGTTTGATGGTTGCCCGGCGAAAGACCCAGGCGGTCCATCTGAAGGCAGGCTAGTGTGCGGTCCAGAATGCGAATGACGACCCGCTCGCCGTAGTGCGTCGGCAGGGTCGCAACCCGCATGTCCACGGTTTTTTCGGCGACTCGCAGCGCGACATGCCCGTCCTGCGGCAAGCGTCGCTCGGCGATGTCCATGTCCGCCATCACCTTCAGGCGCGATGTGACCGGGGCGAGAAATGCCGACGTGACCGAGCGGACCCGGCAAAGCTGACCGTCTACGCGGTACAAAATGCGGAACTCGTCTTTGCCCGGCTCGACATGCACGTCCGACGCGCCCCGGTAGATGGCGTCGGCCAGCAGGGTATTGACGAAGCGAATGATGGGCGCTTGGTCGCTTTGGCGCAGCAGCTCACGGGCATCCACCGTGTCCACGGCGGAGCCGCCGGCTATCGGCTGAATAGTGGCCTGCTGCAAGGCGTCCGACATGACGGCGTCGTGAACCACATCCTGAACATCATGGTAGGCGCGTTTCAGCGCCTTCTGGATTGCGCTTTCGCTTGCCAGCAGCGGCACAACCCGGCGGCGCACCTCGCGCTGCACCCAGTCAATTGCTTCAATGTCCCAGGGGTCTTTCATGGCGACTCGAAGCCGCTTTTGGTCGCCCTCGTCCGTCAGCGACAGCGGGACCAGCTTGTGGAACTGCGCGATCTCGTGCGGAATCAGCGACAGGACAAATGGGTCCATCGCTTCGTCTTCCAGCGACACATAGGGGACATCCATCACCAGGCTGCGGGCCTGCGTCACCTGTTCTTCTCCCACCCAGCCGCGCTCCAGAACCGCGCTGCCAAGCAGGGCGGCAGGAATCTGTTCTACCTCAACAAGCTGCTTAAGCTGCGCCCGCGTCAGGAGTCCGCGCGACAGCAGAATGTCGCCAATCTGCGCCGCCTTCGGCATAAAGTCTGCATCGAGGGCCGTGCCGCCGACACTCAGCTCGGCTTTCATGCCCAGAATGCGCCGGGCCACTTCCAGGCGGGCGATCAGCTCGGCAGGGTCAAGCGGCTTAATCAGGAAATCGTCCGCGCCGGCTTCCAGCGCTTCCAGGCGCTCTTCCGGTAAGCCTTTGACAGTCAGCAGAATGACATAGGTATAGGACAGGCTGCGCTGGGCGCGAATGCGGCTGCACAATTCCAGCCCGTCTACCTGCGGCATCATCCAGTCGGTGACGACCAGATCAAACCGCTCCTTACCCATCTGAGATTTCTCAAGAAGCCCCCAGGCTTCCAGTCCGTCGCACCGCAGCGTCACCGCATGACCGAGGTCTTCCAGGGCCGTCGTCAGGACCAGCCCAGAGATTGGGTCATCTTCCACCACGAGAATGTTCATTGGGCCTCCTGCGCGTTGAGCCAGTCTTTGAGGACTGTATGCAGGCTGTCCCATGCCGCTTCAATCTGTGCGTAACTAGTATAAGCGGGGGCTACCTCACCCGTCTTTGCAGATGCTTCCAGCACCGAAGCGGCCTCGCCGAGCGCTTCTGCGCCGATTGTTCGGCTGCTGCCTTTGAGCGCGTGTGCCTCAAAGCGAATGCTTTCCGCATTCTCCGCGCCGACAGCGGCGTTCAGCCTTTCTAAAATTGCGGGCGTGAGGCGCAGGTATTCGGCAATAATACGCCGCTCAAGCGCTGCTTTGCCGGCGCAGCTTCGGTGCAGCCGCTCCGTGTCAAACACAGGCAGAACCGGACCAGCCAAGGGAACAGAAGCAGAAACTAAAGCCGCAACGTGAGCCGGTGCAGATGCAGGAACAGATGCAGGTTTTCCCCAGCGCTTCAGTGCGGCCAGCAGCTCGGCGGGTTCCACAGGCTTGGCAATATAATCATCCATGCCGCAGGCCAGACACTGCTCGCGGTCGCCCTGCATATTGTGCGCCGTCATCGCAATGATCGGCAGGTGCCGGCCAGTTCTTTGTTCCTGGCCGCGGATTTTGGCTGTCGCCTGCCGCCCATCCATTTCCGGCATTTGAATGTCCATTAGCGCCAGATCAAAGCCGGTTCCGCGTGCGGCAAGGCAAGCCTGCCATCCGTCGCTGACGACCGTGACTGTGCAGCCCCACATTTCCAAAAATCCGCAGGCGACCTCCTGGTTGATCGGGTTGTCTTCCGCCAGCAGGACATGCAGGCCGAGCGTCTCTTTCAATACGGTTTCCGGCGCGGCAGCCTCTTTCTTCAATGGAACCACGATTTCTGAGACCGATTTTTCAAGCGTCAATGTCACCCAAAACGTGCTGCCCCGGCCCGGCTCGCTTTCCACCCCAATCCGGCCCGCCATCAGATTTGTCAGCCGGACGCAGATCGCAAGGCCCAGTCCTGTCCCGCCGTAGCGGCGCGTGACGCTGCCGTCCGCCTGGGTGAAGCTGTCAAAAACCGCCTGCTGCCGCTCCGGCGAGATCCCAATGCCCGAATCGCAGACGGCGAGGCGCATTTCCACATGGGTGTCCGTCTCTCGGACAATAGACGCTTCCATCGCAACTTTGCCGCGCTCTGTAAACTTGATGGCATTGCCGGCAAGATTAAGGAGGATTTGCCGCAGTCGGGCCGGGTCTCCGCAGAGGTGTTCCGGCAGGTCCGCAGACAAGGAAGTTGTCAGCGCCAGGCCTTTTTCCGCCGCCCGTGGGGCCAGCAGGTCTTCAATCTCGGAAACCATTTGATGGGGGCTGAAGGCTACGGCCTCCAGCGTCATCTTGCCGGCTTCAATTTTGCTGAAGTCCAAAATGTCATTGATCACCGTCAGCAGGCTTTCCGCGCTGGTCTGGACAGTCTTCGCCCAGTGCTGCTGTTTCGGCAGGAGCGGCGTTCCGAGCAGCAAGGCCGTCATTCCCAGAATGCCGTTCATCGGCGTCCGAATCTCATGGCTCATGTTCGCGAGGAACTCTGATTTCGCCTGAGCGGACGCGAGCGCATGGTTTCGGACGCTGATGAGGTCTTGCCGACTCTTTTCCTGACTTGTTACATCCCGGTAGCTCAGGACGCGGCCTTGGGGGATGCCGCCAATCAGCAGCGGGCGGGCGTGGCGCTCGAAAATCTGACCGTCTTTGAAGTGAAGCACATCAAAGCCTTCTTCTTCCGCATTGGCGGCCAAATGGGCAACGCGAGCCAGAAACGCTTCCGGGTCATTTAGCTGGGAGGCCATGACCTGAATTTGGGAGAAGACGCTGGGGTCCTGTGCAACGGCCTCCGGGATGCGCCACATTTCGTAAAACCGGCGGTTGGTGCACAGCTTTCCCATTTGAGAGTCAATGACCAGCAGGCCGTCTGTTGCGGCTTCCAGCGTGGCATGAAGCTGAGACAGCGCATTTTCTAATTCCTGCTGGGCGGCCAGGCGTTCCTTTTCCGTGCGCTTCTGCTCGCTGACATCCAGGCCGACGCATCCTAAGAAGCGCCGACCTTCCGTGTCGGAGAACGTAAAGCGGGATGCCATCCAGTAAAGAGTACTGTCTCCGGCAGGAAGCTGGTGTAGCGTCTCAACGAGGCGATCACATTCCATGGCCTGCATTGTGCTGGTATGAAGCTCTTCGCCGAGTTTTCCGCCGTAAATCTCCTGCGCGGTTCTACCCAGACACTGGGTTTCGGAAAAACCGTACATCCGCTCGAAAGCATCATTCACATAAAGAAATCGCCCTTCATCGTCCTTGACGTAGGCGGAGGCCGGGCTGTTGTCCATGAATGCCTGGAAGCGCACCTCACTGCTGCGAAGCGCATCTTCCGTCTGCTGCCGTGAGGTGACATCGCAGGCAACGCCGATGACGCTGCTGATCTTGCCGTCCGCATCGCGCACCGGCGAATACCAAATCTCAAATGTCAGCGCCCCCACGGTCGCCCGTGCACTGAAGGCTTCTCCGCTGTAAACACGCTCAAGCTGGCTCAAAACCTCCGGGTGGCCCACATAAAGATCGCGGATGTACTGTCCCACGGCCTGCCCTGGTGTTCTCCCAATCAGCTCCAAACCTTTGCCTTCCGACATCGTGAACCGCCCCGCTTCGTCCAGGGCAAACAGAATGAGCGGCGCCCCTCCTACAACCGTTCGAAGCCGTTCCTCGCTCCGCTTCAGCGCTTCTTCCGCCAATTTTGACGCCGTAATGTCCGTAGCGGAGCCGCTGATGCGGTTTGGCCGCCCGTCATCGCCTGCAGCGACTTCACCCTTGAGGAGAATCCAGCGCACTTCCCCTCCCGGATGGAGCGCACGCAGCTCCATCAACAAGGGCGAAAGTGTTTTGACTGCGCGGGCGCCTTCCTCAAATAGCCGCGCGAGATCATCCGGATGCACACGCGAAAGCGCCATCTCCGTGGTGCCGTCAAACTCAGCCAGAGACAGCCCGAACAAATTGGCAAGGTCCTCCGACCAGGTCGTCTTCTTCGTATCAAAGTTTGTTTCCCACAAGCCGATCCGGCCGGCACGGCAGAGGAAACGGATATTCTCCTCACTTTCCCGCAGCCGGGCCTCGCTTTGGCGCAGTGCGGCCTGCGTGTAGGCACGCTCCGCCATGTTCCGCTCCATGCGGAAGACGGTTCGGCGCAGCTCCAGCAGGTGCATTGTTTGGCGGCTCAAGACCTTCAGGGCAGTTTCCTGAGCCGGCGAAAGGCGGCGCGGCTGCGTGTCCAGAACGCAGATCGTTCCAAGCGCATGGCCGTCCGGCGTCACCAGCGGCATTCCGGCGTAGAAGCGAACATGCGGCTCTCCGGCGACAAAGGGGTTCTCAGCAAAGCGGGCATCCAGCAGGGTGTCGGGAACGACCATCAGCGTGGGATGCTGGATCGCATGGGTGCAGAAAGAAACGGAGCGCTCCGTTTTCAGGCAGGGCATACCCTTGTTGGCCTTGAACCACTGCGTTTTCTCAGCCACAAATGTGATCATCGAAATAGGTACATTGCAGATAGCTGCTGCCAATGCCACCAGATCGTCATAATCCTGCTCCTGCATCGTGTCCAGAATGTTGCAGCTTTGCAGCGCTTCCAGCCTGGCTTCTTCTTGAGGCATGTCTTCTTGGAATATAAATGCGTTCATAGATGTTCTCTATTCGGCAAAACAAGAGAATCTCTTCAGTATTCTTGCCGGGCCTAAAGATGCAGCGGTGTAAGCCAACAATAGATGGAAATGAGACGCCAAAAACTCAAAGGATTCACACTGCTGGAAACAGTGTTTGCGCTGATCATCTTTGCGATGATGGGCTTGGTGTTTTCCGCTGTGCTGCCGGTGTCGCTGCGCGGGGCAAGGATCAACAGCCATTACGCCCAGGCAACGGCGCTGACGCAGCACAAGATCGCCCAAATCCGCGCGGCGGGCTTTGCGTCGGCCCAAAACCCGGCGACGCTGGCCGGCCTCGGCATCCTTGACAGCGGCAGCGCTACGAGCCTCGCCGTGCCGTATACAGCCAGCTTTGCTGCAAGCGACCACTTGGGCGCGAACAGCGCCGGAAACGGCATCTATCCGGCAGGAACCACGGCCACCGTCGCTGTTGCCGATTATGCCGCTCTGAACCCTGCCGTCCCCGTAGGCACTGTGGACTGCGTGACCGTGACGGTGCAGTGGCCCCAAAGCACCGTTTCCGCCGGCAGCTACACGCTGTCCGGCCTTGTCATACAGATGCCGCACTCGTAGCGAAAAGCATCTGCCGCAGAATTGCAGAAAAGATGAACGAAACTCGCCCGCAGAAGCACCCGACGGCGCAGGGATTTACACTGGTAGAAGTGGTCGTCGGCACTGGCCTGACTTTGCTGCTGTTCTTTGGAGCAATCACGGTTTATGTCGCCGCCACACGGCTGACTGTCTCCAGCGGGGCAGCTTGCTACGCCGCGACCGATGCCGCGAACGTGGTCCAGCACACAGTCGGAGACGCCGAGGAAGCTGACTGGATCGCGCTTCCGGGCGACGCTTGGTGGACTTCGCCCAGCACAGCCCCGGCGTCAGCCTTTCAGACTATGGATAACGGCACCGCGTTATTTACAGGCGTTGAGCTGGTGCTTCCCGCGGCAGCCGCCGTCACAGTGCAGGACACAGGCGGAGCAGCGCTGACAGTCTCGCCGCCTCCCTACAACCGCAGCCTGTCTCCTTCTCCCGGCCCGCTCTGGATTTACCGGGCCGACAGTGATGGCACACCGGATGCGGCTTCGGGAAAATATCTGTGGCTGACAGGAACAGAACGGGGGCAGGCAGTCAGCAAAGCGCTGACCGGGTCGCTGAACCCGCAGTTTCTCAACGCGGTTCAATTCAGCCGGCCCGTCACCGCGTCCGGCACGCCGCAGGCGCTGCCTTACCAGCTTCAGATCAGGCTGATCAGTACCTACTATTCTTCCTTTGCCCAGGCGCAGACCAGTGAACTGACGACGGGGTCGCAGGAAGCCGTGGTTGTCGGCAAATGCGTTTTGCTGCGTGACCACGAGCTTAACAATGACCACGAGCCAAACTCACCTGCTGCTTATGGAGCCGCCAATGCAAGCCTGTGGCAGTCTGATTAAAAAAAATCTCACCAAACAAAAAGCGAGGGGAAGTCAAAGAGCAAAGAGGCAGCGTGGCATGGCCGTGGCGTCCTCCATGCTGGTCCTGCTGGGCGTGATGACTTTGATGCTGATTGGCCTCACCGGCCTTGCCGGCGGGGCGGGCAGCGGGACGGTTTCCACTGCGGCAAACGCTTTGCAGATGACCAATGCGCGTTCTCAGGAGGCGGCGGCGGCGGAAACGGCGGCGTCCGGCATTGAGCTGACTTTGCAGTGGCTCCACAGCCTGCCTGCGCCGCCGGCGCAGACCACGGCGTTCGCGCCGGCGCTGTGGGGGGCATCCCTGTCCGGCAGCCCGCAGCGTGCCGTGGTCAATTTTCCCAATCCGGCCAGCGCCGGGCAGACATTCAGCATCTTAATTTATCCTGACAGCGGCAATGCGTCGGCTGTCCAAAAGCAGTACCTGATTGAGTCCACGGGGACCTGCGGGACGGCGGTGCAGGTTGTCCGCGCCCATGTCCAGCAGGTCGGCTTCGCCACGTTCGGCTACTTTTCCGACAACTCCGCCCCGAACTCTTATTGGACCAGCAGCGCAGCCTCTTTTGACGGCCCGGTTCACTGCAACAATTCCGACGGCACGGCAGCGAACATTTGCTGGAAAAGCGGCAGCGCCAGGCCGATCTTTCTGGACACGGACCCCAATGCCGTCTCTTTCAGCGGTCCGGCAATCCACTGGTTCCTGAACACGCCCGCGACTGCGGCAGCCCCACAGTCCGCCGGTGACTGGAACTCGCTTGCCGCCGGCGGGCAGGCTTCCGTCCACGCCGGCGTTCCAGTTATCCCTTTTCCGACTTCCAGCACGGTCCAGCAGCAGGCGGCGCTGGCAGGGCAGCCGCCGCCGATGCAGACCGGCGTTTTTGTTCCCAGCACTGGCGGCAGCCTGACAGGCGGCGTTCTTGTCGGCGGCATGGCTGCCGGCGGCGTTTATATTCACGGGGACATCTCGCAAATGACCCTTGCGCTCGGCGCGGCCTCGGTCCAGGCAATCACCGTCCAGCAGACCGATGCCAGCGGGTATCCGCTGACAACTCTCATCACGCTGAACCCGGTGCTGAACCAAACTATTGTCGCCGTGACCCAGCTTCCCGCACCGCTGCACCTGCCGCTGGTAACGACGACGACGTACAGCGGCGCGACCAACGGCGTTGTCTACTGTGACGGCAATATCGGCAGCCAGTCTCTTCCTAAGACCGGCGGATTGAACGGCATTATCGCCGACAACCAGCTTTTGCCTGGGGGCGGCTTGCTGGTTCAGAATCAGCTGACCATCGCCACTGCCGCCGGCAAAAACATGAACATTGACGGCAGCTTGGTTTACAACACGCCGCGCCAAGTAGGCGTGAACGGCTATCCGCTTTCGGAAGCGCTTGATCCGATCTTCACACAAAAGGCAGGCACGCTGGGGCTGATCTCAACCAACATTGAAGTTGTAGACAAAGGAGTTAATGGACTTCCGCTGACTCAAGTTGAAGTAGATGCCGCTGCACTTGCGTTTAATACCTTTGATGCGACCGACAGCGGCACCCGTCCCGCCGGACAGTTTATCTCGATGGGAAGCTTTTTAGTCGGGCATGAAGGCGCGTTCGGCGTGCTGGGCGGCGCGGCGACTCTTCAAGCGGGCTTTAGCACGCAGCGCATTTACGACGGGCGGCTGGCAGTCAACCCCCCGCCCGTCTTCCCCGCGACCACCAGCAACTACGAAATACTTTCCTGGAGCGCCCCGGCGAAAACGCTCTTGTAGCCTGCGCCTTGCGGGGGTGCTTCACCGCAGGTGTTTATGAGGACATGCGAACGGGCATAAAGAGTGCAGCACTCAAACACCAATAATCCGGACGTAAGTAGTCCAAATAGAAAAACAGCCGCACCCGGAGCAATCTTGGTGCCTGCACTAAAATTATTCATGCACCATATTTTCGCCGGCCCGGACCGCCTTCGTGCGTTCTGGGAGGCTGTCGGCGCTTATCCCGAACGAACTTTGTCGTTAGGCGCGGCTTCCGTCATCCTGCGCTGTTCTTACTCAAACATTCAGGGCCTGCTCACGAGCGGTGAGCTGGAAGCCTGGTCTTACCAATCCGGGCCGGAGCAGCCTCCTCTTCATCTGATGATTTCTATCGCTTCACTCGTGCGCTGCGGCATCCGCACCGGTCTCTTTGCCTCGGCACGGGAAAGAGGATTACAAGACATGAAAATCACGGAGGATATGTTCGACGCATTGAAAGTGGAAGTGCTTGCAGGCCGGGAAGACTGACGGTATTTGCTTTGCGGCGCTGCCTTATTTTTCGCAGCGCCCTGCGGCTGTGTCAGCGGCTTCGCTCGGCGTGACCGGCGACTAACTGGCCGATCTCGCGCAGCAGTTCCGCCCGGTCCCAGGAGCCTTTTTGCACAATCTTCTCGACATAGCCGCCCAGCCGCAGCCGGTCCTCCTCGGTGATGTCTTTTGCCGTCAGCACGATTACCGGGACCGCCCGCCAGGCGTCCCGCTCCCGCAGGCGGTGGGCGAACTCAAACCCGTCCATCTCCGGCATCATCAGGTCCAGCAAAATCAGGTCGGGACAAGACTGTTCCAGAGACTCTAGCGCCAGCCGCCCGTTCTCGGCCTCACTGACCCGCCAGCCTTCGTGGGCCAGCAGGGAGACCATCATTTGGCGAGTCGTTTCGTCGTCTTCGACGACCAGGACGCGGCAGCCGCCTTCAGGGTCTTTGCAGCGGTGCTTGCCTAGAAGCGCGGACAGCCGGGAGCGGTCAATGGGCTTTGTCATGTAATCCGTCGCCCCCAGCGCAAAGCCGATGTTTTTGTCATCTACCATTGTCAGCATGATGACCGGGATGTCCTGCGTCTCCGAACTCGCTTTGAGTTCCTGCAGAACCGCCCAGCCGTCCATCCCCGGCATCATCACGTCCAGCGTAATGATGATCGGGCGCAGCTCCCGCGCCAGCCGCAGCCCTTCCTCGCCGCTTCCCGCCGTTTCCGGGCGGAACCCCTCGCGAACCAGAAAGCGGCGCATGAGGTCACGCGCCGCCGGGTCGTCATCAATGACCAGTACGGTGTCGCCGGAGACCAAAGCCGCCGGCTCCTCAAAAACAGTCCCCTCAAAAATTGTTTCCGCGCCCTCCATCCCGTCAGCGACTTTTATGTTGTGGACTCGAACGGGCAGGCGGAGCGTGAAGGCCGAGCCTTGTCCGAGAACGCTTTCCACGGTTGCGTCGCCGCCCATCATCTGGCAAAAGCGGCGTGTGATGGCAAGTCCCAGTCCTGTCCCGCCGTACTTGCGCGTTGTCGAGGCATCGGCCTGGGAGAAAGCCTCAAACAAGCCCGCCATCTGCTCTTCCGTCATGCCGATGCCTGTATCGCGCACCGTGAACAGCCGCCAGTCACCTTCGCCGCGCACTTCCAAAGTGATCGTACCGTTCTCGGTAAACTTGGCGGCGTTAGACAGCAAATTTAGGAGAGACTGGCGCATTTTGGTGATGTCCGCGTGCATGGCTCCGAGGTCTGCCGCACATTCCACCGTGAGCGCGTTGTTTTTCTTCTCCATCAGGGGCTGCACCGTTCCGCAAACGCCGGAAACGAGGTCCGCGATGCCGAAGTCTTCCAAATAGAGGTCCATCTTGCCGGCTTCAATCTTCGACAAGTCTAAAATGTCGTTAATCAGCGACAAAAGGTGCTTGCCGGCGCTGTTGATCTTCTGCAAGTCGGGCGTGAACGAGTCCAGCCCTTCGTCTTCGGCTTCCTCCTGAAGCATCTCCGAGTAGCCGAGAATGGCGTTCATGGGTGTCCGCAGCTCGTGGCTCATGTTGGCGAGGAACTGCGATTTCGTCCGGCTGGCCGTTTCCGCCGCCTCTTTGGCAAGCATTAATTCTTCCTCCGCACGCTTGCGCTGTGTGATGTCGGAGAAAGTGACGACCGCGCCCTGCACCCGCCCGTCTTCCAGAATGGGAGACGACGAGTATTCGACGGGAAACGGCGTCCCATCCGCCCGCCAAAAAACTTCGGTGTCCACGCGGCAGCCCAGCCCGGTCTGGAACACGCGGTAAATCGGGCAGTCGCGGACGAGGTAGGGCGTGCCGTCTAAATAGCTGTGGTGCGCCATCTCATGCAGGTTCCGGCCTAAAGCGTCTTGTTCGGCAACGCCGAGCATCCGTGCGGCGGCTTGGTTGAGGAACGTGCAGCTTCCGTCAACACCGAGGCCGAACAAGCCGTCTCCGGTAGACTCCAGCAGGAGCCGGTTATGCCGGCTGAGTCGCGCTTGCTCGGCTCCCGCTTGCTGCGCCCGGTCGGCACTGGCGCGGGCCTGAAGCCAGGCGGCACGCTGAGTTTTGCCGAGCGCGGAAATGGCAAGGCCGGTCAACAGGAAGATGACAAGAGAATACTGGTCGGCACGGCTGGCGATGAAAATCGAGCCGGTAGGTGCCAGCACGTAAACGGTCGCATACAGGCCGCAGAGGGCTGTGGCAAGGAGGCCGCCGCCCCAGCCGGCAACCCATGCCCCGTAGATCATCGCGGGGAAAAAAGTGACGTAAGCGGCTTTGCTGCCGAGGATGCCTTCCAGCAGAAGGCGAAGACCCATTGCAAGCACGACGCAGGCGACGACGCTGGCGTAGCGCAACGCCGCGTCAAGCCGTGGGCGGGAGGAAAGACGCTGGTGTGAAGAAAGGCGCAGTCGGGAAAGCGTGGGCAGAGCATCCTGCTGCGAAGCATCCTCGGCTGCGGACTCCTGGGCATTGATTTGCTTCATGCCTCATTATAGCGGAAGAGAGAGTGATTATCGCAAAGTGGCCCTAGATTTGCACACGGGACAGCAGATTTTCAGTATGAAGCGCTGGGGTTGAATTTTTTACTACAAAAATATGTTATCCAAACAACTTAGCAGCGGAATACGGGTATTCTACTGCCGAGGTATATCGGGATTCACGATTGCACCTACCGGAGAATTGAATGGTCTACGAATGCGATCGCTGCGCTTCTGCTCTTCCGGCAGGAGTGTCTGCTTGCCCCTGCTGCGGAGAAAAGTTTGATGAGGCTGTGCCGCCGGATGCTATTCTGCCGAAAGCTGGGTTCCACGTTCTTAATGTTGAGCCGCTGAAGCCTGGCATGGACAAACAAAACCCGGCGCGGGAAGAAGTTACGGAAAACCTCGCGCAGGCGGAAGCCGACATCGCCGCGCTCCGAAGCCAGGCGATTGTCTTGAAGAGCGAAGTAATGACTCTGCGGGGACACATTTCAACTCTGATCAGTGAGATGGCTGCGCTGGAAGACCACTCAGCCACTCTGCAAAGCCACTCGGCAGTTCTGCAAAGCCAGGTTACGACCCTGACCAACCGGCTCACGGTGCTGGAAATGGCAGGCCGGGAAGACAAGCGCCGGTTTATGGACCATGTCCAGCACGTCAAAGAAGCCCTCGGCTACATCCAAATCAACAGCCCTGCCGGCACAGCAGGGCAGTCATTAGAATAAGCAGGGAAACTAAGCGAATGGGTTCAAAAAGCATCAAGAGCGTTTTGGACTCGTCCGCAGTAAATGCCGAAAAGGACAGGCCCGGCGTCGCTGCCGGAAAAACTGAGCTGCGTGATTGGGAGCGTGCTGAAGAACCCCATGAAGAAAGAAAATGCCTGCTTTGCTTCTGGCTTTGCTTCTGAGTCCGGCAGGGGAATCGTAAATGTCTGATTGTTTACGCTGGCGCGAAGCACTTCAAATAGGTCTTGAGTTTCTGCCGAGCCTTGACTTTCAATCAGAAAGTCCGCGCCGAACGCCGTTGTTCCTGCCGGCAGCACGATGTCAAGCGACTCCGCCCCGCCCGCATACAAAACCGACACACCCTCTTTGCTGAGGCCGCAAGTGCTGACAGTGTATACCAAGACAGCCGTTGGAAAATCTGCATGACAGGACACGGAGAAGCGGACGTCCTCAACCGAGAGGCCGTCAGGATACTCCGTGAACTCCGGGACATTACTGCAGCCGTCGAAATTAAAAAAGGAAAGGCCGGTCACCGCTTCGCAAAAGCGCGTTCTATCGGCGCAGCAAACAGTTTGATCCGGAAGGGTGCCGGCGGCCACAGCAGCGTGGGGAGAAATTGGCATTGTGGCGGCCTGCTTTGTAACGACCTGACAGCAAACAAAACCTAAGCGGCAGGGGCATGAGGGCGGTAGTAGGCAATGGCGTTCAGGTGGATTGTCACTTCGCTGCGGTCGGACTGCACGAGCCTTAACGCAAGATGATCGTGCCAGCGGATTGCGCCTTCAATCGTTTCGCCGCCAAGCAGGGTCACATCCAGCAGTGTGCGGTTATCGCGGTATTTAATCAGTTCCACTTCGCGCGGGGAAAGACGATCTTCGGGATGCGTCATTCCCCGCATTTTTTCGACCTGAGAGATTTCCATTGCGGTTACTCCAGAAAAGCCTGTGCACAGTCAATGAGTTTGATTTGATAAGTTTAGTTTTCGGCTACTTCTTTTTTTCGGCTACTTCTTTTTAGGAGCGGCTTTGACTTCCGCCTGATGACGGGCTTTGTGGCGCTCTTCGGTACGCTTTCGGGTGCGGCGCAGTTCTTTGGCACGGACACGCATGGTTAATCCACCTCCTTTAATTTCTTTCGCAACTGATCGTCATCTACGGTGTACTCAAACAAGAACTCGCCGTTCAGCAGGCCGACAGGAATCTGCTCGCCGTACTGGGCAAGCAGCGCCGAGTCATGCTGAATGTTGATTTCTTCCAGCGTAAACGCTGTTTCCGCTTGAAGCTGGGTCAGGACACGGATCGCCTCTTCGCAAAGGTGGCAGCCGGGCTTGGAATACACCGTGAGATGAGCCGTCATAGTTCAGGCATTATAGCCGAACTGCGCCCGCTTGTCAACCTGAGAAGTTTTAGGATCTGCCGCTAACAGAACATTTCCGGCTGCCGCCCATCAATATCCGTAAATCCATACTCATAAGCCAAGTCGCTGACTGCGTAGACTCCGCCGGTTTTATCCATCAGATCACCTGCGGCTGCTAATGCAGCAACGGCCCTTCCATTGAAGCGAGGGTGGTGCCTCTTTTCGAATTCTGGATCGGTTGTTTCAGCATCTTCCTTAATTTCGTCGTTGAACACCATGTAACCCGACCGAAGCGCCAGTGCCGTAACACCATATGGTTTCATTTCCGCAGCCATTGTTGCAGTCATCTTTCTCACGCCAGACTTAACCATCCGATAATAAAGGCAGCCATCCTCTTCTACATCGGTAACATTCACAATCAAGCTGTTCTTGCGGTTCAGCATCAATGGAGCGGCAAATCGGCTTACGATGATTGGGGCATGTAAGCCAAGTTCCAGAAGCTTAAGCCCTTTTTGGAGGTCATGCTCCCAAAACTTGTCGTTCCAAAACCACAAATCCTCCCACGCACTGTTGACAAGAATATCAACGCAGCCATGCTCGGTCTTGATCCGGTCAAACAGAGCAGTCACCTGATTTATGCTGAGACAATCCGCCTGTACGGGGATCGCTGTTCCGCCGCCAGACTCAATAAGACTGGCGGTGTGGTTAATAGTCTGGCTCGGCTCACAGCCGCTCGTTGTGCTGCCGCTGACAGACCGCGCGACAACATAAACAATGGCTCCGGCATTGCCTAACTCAATTGCTATCCCGCGTCCTGCGCCTCTGGATGCACCCGCGACAACCGCGACCTTCCCGGCCAGTTTCTGATTAAAGCTCATTGAAAGTTCTCCTTACCGATAGAAAAATGGACGCTGTGAGTAAATCAAGCTGGCCCCTACCACATTCTTCCGGTTTGTCTTCCGTCAATGTCCGTGAGGCTGTACTCATAAACAAGGTCTTGCAGTTTGGCTGATGTGCCGGTCTTGCTTATGACGTTAGGGTCCGAGGCAAGGGCGACCACCGCACGCCCAATGAGGCGCGGAGTATGGCACTCCGCGACAGACGGGTCCTGCTCTGTGGCAGCTCGCAAGGCGTCTCCCGTCATGATCTCGAAGCAGCGAAAGAACGCTCCCGGATGCAGGGAAATGATCGCAGCGCCGCTTGGACGAAGCTCCTCCGCGACACTGAGCGCAACTCGGTTAATCAGCGCCTTCTGCATCGCATAAAACGTGTCCCATTCCTGGTCACTGATACTGATAATCAGTCCATGCCCAGCTTCGGTCATTTTGTGAGCGGCATAGTAAGTGGCGATGATGTGGGAGTGACCCCCTTGTACGATCTGCTGAAGACCGATCTCTAGGCTGCTTTGCAGGAATGAGGTTTCGACACCGCCCCCGCCGGACACAGCGTTGACCAGAAGATCAACTTTGCCTTGCTCGTGAATGACCCGCTGGAACAGCGCGTCAACTTCGCCGGGGACTGTATGGTCGACTCGAACCCAGATACCCCTGCCGCCGTAAGCGTCGACCATCTCGGCGGTTTCTTCAATGGTCTCCGGTTGATTAAGTGGGGAAGGCTTCCCGCGAATACTGCGCCCCGTGCAGTAGACGGTCGCCCCGGCCATTCCAAGTTCTATGGCGATGCCTCTCCCGGCGTTGCGAGTTGCCCCGGTGACAACCGCCACTTTGCCCTGCAATGCCTTTTTGTTAATCTGCTGCATTGTTCATTTCGCTCCTTCTTTTTTTCATTAAGCAGATTGTATGCTTTCGTTCCTGACACCCTCTGTCATGTATGCTTGGTATAATAAAGATATTTTTTAGAGGCGAGGGCGCTTATGCGGGCTGACAGGCTGCTTTCCATTTTGCTGCTGCTGCAAGTGCATCAGCGGCTCACGGCGCGGGAGTTGGCGCAGAGACTTGAAGTGTCCGAGCGAACAATTTTGCGGGACATGGAGGCTCTGGGAACGGCGGGGGTCCCCGTAGTCGCCGAGCGAGGCACTGGCGGCGGATGGCGTCTGATGCAGGCGTACCAAACACACTTAACCGGGCTGAACACGGCGGAAATTCAAACGCTATTCTTCGCACAGTCTTCCCGCCTGCTCGCTGACCTGGGATTAGGCAAAGCGTCGGACGCAGCCCGGATCAAGCTGCTGGCGTCACTGCCCGCCGTTTCTCAGCAAAACATAGAATACACGCGCGAGCGGCTGCACGTTGATGGTGCCGGGTGGTATGACTCTTGCGAACTGTTTCCGTTTCTTAACGTGCTTCAGGAAGCGGTTTGGCAGGGGCGTCAGGTTCAGATGACGTACCAGCGAGCAGATGGAACAACAAGAGATCGCCTGGCTCACCCGCTGGGCCTCGTCGCAAAAGGGACCGTCTGGTATTTAGTGGCGGCAGTAGACGGGGAACTGCGCTCTTACCGGGTATCACGGGTGCAAAGTGCCGCGCTGACCGAGCTGCCCTGTGTCCGTCCCAAAGATTTCGATCTGGCTGTGTTCTGGAAGCAGTCGGTCGCAGACATTAAAACCGGCCTGCCGTGTTACCCGGCAGTCGTGCGCGTTTCCCCGGACTGTCTGGCCCAGATGCGCCGGCTCAAAACCCCGCGCATTGAACAGGAAGAACTGCCCGAAAGCGGCGGCTGGACCCGGCTCTCGGTGATGTTTGAGGTGGAAGGCGAGGCGTGTGATTTTATCGTTCGGGCAGGGCCGCAGATTGAAGCCGTTGAACCGGCGGCGCTGCGTACCCGCGTCCGAGAAGCCGCCCAGCAGATTGCCGCTTTGCATCTGCCTTGAGCCGCCGCGCTGCATCGGGTATAGTAGAGCCTATGAACATTTTGGTTCCCGAAAAGATTTATGACGAATTAACCGGCCCGGCCCAGGAGGCCGCGCCAAGCGTGACCCTGCTGCCGTACCCGGAAGACGGCCCGGCGGAAGACAAATGGCAGGAGGCTGAAGGGGTGCTGCGCTGGGTCGCCGGCAAGCGGTTCGCATCGCTGACGGCGGACTTGCCGCAGGTGCGCTGGCTGCACACGGCAAGCGCGGGCGTTGACCATGTGCTGACGCCTGCTGTTAAAGCCAAGCCCGGCCTGACCGTCACAGACTCCGGCCCGGCATTCGAGATCGCCATTTCCGAGTTTGTCCTGGCCTGGATGCTTTTGGCCGCCCGACGCCTGCCGGAGCTGATGGCGCATCAAAAAGCGCATCGCTGGGAGTCAGTCGTCCAGCAAGAGCTGTACGGGCAGACAGTCGGGATTATCGGCCTCGGCCCAATTGGCCTCGGCGTCGCCGCCCGCGCCAAAGCCTTCGGCATGAGGACGCTCGGCCTGCGCCGCTCGGCGCAGCCTGCCGCAAATGTAGACGAAACTTTGACCGGCCCCGACGGCCTTCAGCGTCTGCTGACGGAAAGTGACTACGTTGTCATTGCCGCTGCGCTCACCGGCGAAACAAAAGCGCTGCTTGGCTTAGTGCAGATCGCCCAAATGAAGCCATCGGCGTGGCTTATCAACATTGCGCGAGGTGGCCTCGTAAACGAGCCGGCACTCATTGACGCCCTGCGCGAAAAGAAAATCGCCGGCGCGTGTTTGGATGTGTTCGCGCAGGAGCCGCTGCCCGCAGGCAGCCCGCTTTGGGACTTGCCCAATGTCCACATCGCTCCGCACAATTCGCCCGGCTGGACGGCGGGCCTGCACGCGCGTCAAAAGGCGCTGTTTCTAGAGAACCTGCGCCGGTTCGCACTGGGTGAGCCGCTGGAAAGCGCAGTGGACATTGACCGGGGGTACTAAAAAATTATGCAGGGGAACCGCGTCCGCGTGTCGAAATTGACCCGCAAGCCACCCGGCACTTCCCGTGCCGAGTTTGAGACCCATAAATCCTATGTTCATGCCTGACAACACCGACTTTGACACTGTCCGCGCCGCCCACTCCGACCGGCACGGCCTCGCCATTGCCTACATCAAGAAGCGGGTAGGGGTGGGAACGGAATATGCCAATGAAGTCGCCCGCGCGGTGCTGTCGGACCACGGCGGCTACTACCAGCTCGCGGAAATGCCGGAAGAGTTTGCCGGAGCGCTCGGTGCGGGCGTCACGCACCGGCTGATTGCCCCGCTGGAAGCGCTGTCGGTGCTGGCCCGGATGCAGGCATTCGTCGAGGGGCTGCTGTCGGGGACGCAGACTGTCCACTCGGCGTCCTTGTACGCGCTCTACGCCGGCGGCAGCCTGCGGACGCGCCGCGAAGTATTTGTGCTGGATCAAAAGCCCGGCGAAGCGCCGTTCTTTCATGGTCAGTGGCGGCCGGAAATCCTGCCCCGCTTTCTGAAGCTGAGCTTAAGCGGCGGCAGCCAGCCTCTGCCGCCCGCGCCCGGCCTTCCAGAGCTTGGCGTCTCGGAAGGCGTCTCATTCCTGCTTGCCCCCCAGCACCGCGACGACGGCCACGCCCTGCTCGCGACGCTTGCCCGCCCCCCCGGCGCACACGACCTCAGCGCTTCTAAAGCACCGACGACGATGCACTAGCGGATGACGCAGAAAACCCGGCGCTGGAAGTGCCGGGCTATCCAAGTGCACAAAGTTCCTACGGGACTGAAGATTCCGCAGTCACGGAGTGACTTTTCTGTGCTTCGTTAGCCCGGCACTTTCAGTGCCGGGTGCGTTTGAATTTTAATCTAAGCCAGGTCCTCCGCTGCCGCTCCGGCTGCCTGCGCTTCTGACTGTATCCAGGCGGCTTCGACGGCCTGCCAGCGGGTGTCGGAAAGCTTCTCGGCAGTGGGGTTTTGGGTCAGCGCACTGAGTCGGAAGTGGAGCGTTTGCAGGAACGGCAGCGACGACTGGCACTGAGGGCAGCCTTTGACGTGCAGTGCGGTATACCACCGGGCAATGCCGGTCAGCTTGCCGTCTACCCAGGCCGACACGAGTGTTTCCATGTGTGAGCAGGGCTTTACGTTGTTTGGATCAATTTTGTGTGCCATCATTCTCTCCTCATCTTGTCTCACTTGGGTCAGCGCAGGTAGCCGCGCCGGCGGGCGAAGTCCTGCAGCAAATCGTGAAGCTTCATTCTTCCCCGCGCCAGGCGCGAACGAACCGTGCCGATGGGAATGCCGAGAACTTGCGCGGTTTCCTCGTAGCTCAGGCCTTCCATGTCCGCCAAAATGATGCAGACCCGCAGGCTGTCGGTCAGCATGGCAAGCGCGTGTTCCAGCTCCTCATCCAGTGTCCGAGCCATGAGATCAACGCCCGGAACATCGGCGGGCGCGGCGTGGGTCTGCGCCGGGCCGCCCCCTGACTGCATCAGCGTGTCTAAATCCACATCGGAATCCCAGCGGCGGTGGTGGTTTAGGTCATTGATAAAAAGATTCGTCAAAATCCGCAGCAGCCAGGGCCAGGCATTGGAACCTTGCTGAAAGCGCCCCTCCAAAAAGGCTTGGTACGCGCGGACCAATGTGTCCTGGGCCAAATCCTGCGCTAAATCCTGACGGCCCCGGCAAAGGCGATGGGCGGCGCGAACGAGCGCGGTTTCATGCTGATGCGCGAGCGCGGCGAAGTCGCGGCGCTTTGTTTCCAAAATATCCATTTTTCCCGCGATTGCTTGTTTCCCTGCGATTGCTTGGTTTGTCATAGGTTTGCGTCTCACCGCTCTTTACAAACCAGCGCCGGGAAAAGTTCACTCT
Organism: uncultured Armatimonadales bacterium; assembly: GCA_964243345.1. Taxonomy (GTDB): domain Bacteria; phylum Armatimonadota; class Armatimonadia; order Armatimonadales; family Capsulimonadaceae; genus JANXMY01. The sequence continues at coordinate 1,874 of CAXTER010000072.1, read as the reverse complement.
TGGCAGAGAAGCGTTTGGAACGCCTTAAAGAGGGCGTGTGCGTGCCGGGCCTTGTACGGGAAAATGTTCGGCGGGTCCATTGCATGAACCACCAGGGCGGTTCCCGCTTCAAAGACAAGCAGGCTGCCGTCCGGCCTCTCCGCGCAGTCTATTCCGAAATAATCCAAGTCCAGGGCTTCGGCAATTTCGGTGAGGGCGCGGTGATGCCGCCGGCCGAAGCCTGTGTTGAAGTTGTCGAGAAAGGCTTCTTCTTCGTGCCGCTTTTCGGCGCTTTCTTCCATGCCGGCGTTCAAGTAATGGATCATCCAGTGGTCTGAAATCGCCAAATGGCAAGGGAAAGCTCGGCCACCGACAAACATAATGCGGTACTTGCGGTATAGGCCGTCGGCGCTTACGTAGTCCTGAAACGGCGACACGAAAAACTCTGCGTCGGTGTGCTGCTGAAGATACGCCGAGGCATCGCGGACGCATTCGAGTTTTCCCAGGCCGTCGCCGGCATGGGAGTCAATAGGCCGCACAATGACGGGAAACTGGCAGCTTGGCAGCGTCTCGCGGTCCTTTTTCGCCGTCGCCGGAATGGAAACGCCAGCAATGGATGACAGCAATCGGTACAAGCACTCACGTCCGGCATTGGGAATTTGAGCGGGCCGGTTCAGCACCGGGCGCGGCCAATTTGCTGTGAGGCGCTCTAGCTCTAAAAGCGCCGGGCCGGCAGCTTCGCTCTCTGCGGCCAGCACAATGGCGATGTCATGCGCCGGCACCGGCGGCAGGGGCAGGCCGGGAACAATATATAGCAGCAAAAGCGTGATGTCCGAGTCTTCCAGCAGAAACTCAATCGGCGTGTTGGCATTAATCTTGCCTCCAACCACAAACCCCAGCACTGTGCGCCGGGCGGGCTGAACAGACGCCGGGATTTGGTACAAGCGGCAGTGTTCCAGCGCCGCCGCCTGGAACTGAAGGCCGCGCTCCGGGCTGCCTCGCATCTGGTCAATGACGCACATGTCCAGCAGCGCGGCGCAGCTTTCTGCGTTAATGCTTCCCTCGGACAGCGTTCCAGTAAGCTGCCGCCACAAAGGAGCCATGTCTGCGCCGTCGAAGGACAGCTTTCCAAGCTTTGCCAGGCCAATCACCGAAGGAAGCATGGCATCTCTTTTCCAACCAATTCTTTTCCAATCCGGCAGACTGCCTTGACCAAAATGTCTAAATCTTCAGTGCGCGTGCGGTGATTGGTCAGCGCGACCCGGATGGCGGTTTTCCCGCCGAGGCGTGTCGTGGAAGGCGCGGCGAGGCCGCGCAGCTGAAGCGCGGCGACGATGTCTAAATTCAGCGCGTCTAGCTCCGCGTCTGTAATGCCTGGCACATGATAACGAAAGCAGACAATGTTGAGTGTCACCGGGGCCAGCAGCTCCAAAGCGCCATTCTGCTCTATGAGTTGACCGAGATACTGGGCTTGACGGCAGTTTTGGGCGATGAGCTGACCCAACTTTTGGATGCCGTAGGTTTTCAGCGTGAACCAGATTTTCAGGGCGCGAAAGCCTCGCGACAGCTCCGGGCCGTAGTCGCAGGGCCAGAACTCGCCCCCGGCCAGCCCGCGTACTTGACTCGTCAGATACTCTCGCCGGTTCGAGAAAGACTTTTTGTGCGCGGCTTCGTCTTTAATCAAAACACATCCGGCGTCATAGGGCACATGGAGCCATTTATGGAAATCAAACGCCAGGGAGTCGGCGCGGGCAAGCGGCGCGAGCTGCGCCTGAAACTGCGGGGCAAGAATTGCCAGACCGCCAAACGCGGCGTCCGTGTGCATCCAGAGCGCGTGATCCCGGCAGAAGTCGGCGACAGCATCAATGTCGTCAATCGCGCCGGTGTTGACTGTG
>CAXTER010000071.1:0-23752 GCA_964243345.1 uncultured Armatimonadales bacterium | reverse complement strand
ACATAGGCGACAGAACTGCTTAGGTCCAGGTTGCCGTTGACCGTCGTGCCGTTCAGGGTGTTGGCGCCGCTGGTGTTGAACACAAGCGCGGTGTTTGCGTCGGTGTTGATGGTTCCCAGCAGTGCTGCCCCGTTGACCTGGATTTGGCCTCCGTTCGTTGCGGTGAGCAGGTCATTGCCCGTGCCGGTGAATGTTCCGGCGATGGAAACAACGCTGCCTGCGCCAGCGGCACTGATTTTGCTTCCAGCGGCAGCGTTGGTGCTCGTGCTGTTGAGAGCAAGCGTCGCGCCAATGGTGGCTTCCGCCGTACCACTGTTGTTAAAGTTGGTGGTACTGATGTTGAGCGTCTGCCCGCTGGCATTGGCATTGACTGTGCCGTTGTTGGTGAGCGTTGCGCCGCTGTTGTCCTGCACCACGCCCCCGAAGCCCGACAGCGTGCCGTTGAGTGTCAGGCTCGTGTTGGTGTCGTACAGGTGGATGCCGTTGCCGCCCGACGCGCCCAAGCTGATGTTGCCGTTCACCGTGTTGGTGTTGAACAAGCGCACATAGGCGACAGAACTGCTTAGGTCCAGGTTGCCGTTGACCGTCGTGCCGTTCAAGTTGTTAGCGCCGTTAGTGTCGAAGACTAAAGATGAGCCGGAAGCCAGGTTGACGGTTCCTAAAACGCTTGCACCCATGATGTTGAGTATGCCGCCGGTGCCATCTAGCAGATTGCCTGCGGTGCTTGTGAATGTTCCGCTGATGTCCAGGATACCGCCGCTGTGAGCGGCCAGGGTGCCACTATTAATAATGTTCGTGCTGTTGAGGGCAAGCGTCGCGCCGTTCGTGGCTTCAGTGGTTCCCGTGTTGTTGAAGTTGGTCACTGCAAGCGTCAGCGGAGACGCGGAAGAGTTTGCATTGACCGTGCCGTTGTTGGTGAGCGTTGCGCCGCCGTTGTCCTGCACTACGCCCCCGAAGCCGGTCAAAGAGCCTTTGCTGCCGATGACCAGGTTCGTGTTGGTGTCGTACAGGTGGATGCCGTTGCCGCCCGACGCGCCCAAGTTGATGTTGCCGTTAAACGTGTTGGTGTTGAACAAGCGCACATAGGCGGTGGAAGAAGACAAGTCAGCATTCGCGTTGATAATATCGCCGCTCAGGCTGTTGCCGCCACTGGTGGTGAAGACAAGCGAGCCGCCGGTGCCTTGATTAATAGTAAAGTTATTGATCCCGCCGCCGTTGTCGGTGAAAACATTGTTGACTTGGATGGTGCTGGCGCTATTCGCCTGGTTGCCGGAGAACGTGCCGCCTTGCAGGGTGAACGCGCCGCTGCTGAAGAATGAGTTAATGGTCGTGCTTTGGCCGAGCGTCATGGCATTGGTTGTGTTGTTTTGAGCATCGTCGGTTGCGCCGGGATAGCCGCTGTTGCTCCAGTAGGTAGGATTGGAAAACCAATCCGCGCCTGAAGGGCCATTCCAGGTGACGGTTCCGGCGAAGGCGGCATGTCCGGCGGATACGGTCAGCAGGGAAAGCAGGCCCACTCCGAGGCCGGCGGCACGGCGCAGGGACTTACCGCCGGGGGAATAAAAGTTTTTAGAACGCGAAAAGAAGGCGTGTGGCATGGTCTGTATTTCCTATCTAAGTGCTGATTTATCCGTCGGAACTACCGGATACGCTCTTACTATACATACCTACCGTTAAACCAGCGTTAAATTTTTGCGTTAAACCCGGCAATTTAGCAGGGGTACACAAAAAAACCGGTATAATTAACAGTGATAATCGCAAAACGTCCTGTGGTAAACCTAATTTCTGCTACGCTGATGGAAGTGAGACACTCGGAAGTGAGGCCACGCAGCCTCGGAAGTGAGGCCACGCAGCAATGGACACACGCTGGCATATCCGCCTGCTCGGCACCCTGGAAGCTAGGCAGGGCAAAATTATCGTTTCCCGGTTTGCCACCTCGCGGGTCGCCGCCCTGCTGGCCCGGCTTGCGCTGCATCCGCAGCGGGCGCATTCCCGCGAAGAACTGGCCGGCTGCCTTTGGCCGGACGCCGACGCCGACGCGGGCCGTCTGAACCTGCGGGTCGCGCTTTCGTCCCTGCGCCGCCAATTTGAGCCGCCCGGTTCGCCCGCCGGCAGCGTCTTTGCCGCAGACCGCACTTCCATCCGCTTTCAGCCCCATGCCTGCCATTGTGATGCCGTTCAATTTGAAGCCGCGCTCCGCGAAGCCGCCCGCCTCACTGACCCCTTAAAAAAGCGCGAAAAACTGGAGCAGGCCCTGTCTCTGTACGAAGGTGAGCTGCTGCCGGGCTTTTATGACGAGTGGGTTTTGGAGGAGCGCGAACGCCTGCAAGCACTCTGCGACGAGGCCCAGTGGCAGTGCCGCGCCCTGTCACCCGCCCTGCGCCGTCCCGAAGCACCCTTGCCTGAAGCGGCGGACAAAACACCGACGCCCCCAGCCAAAGAAGCGCTTCCCAAAAAAGCGCTTCCTAAAGAAACCCCAGAAGCGCATCAGGCCATGCTTCTGGGATTTCCGGGGCGGATGACCCGGTTTTTCGGGCGCACGGCCGAGCAGGCCCAGCTTTTGGGGATGCTGGCGGACCCGGAAATCCGGCTGGTGAGCCTGCTGGGTCCCGGCGGCTCCGGCAAAACCCGGCTCGCTTTAGAAACCGGCCGGCAGGCGTCGGAGGTCTTTTCCGGCGCGGTCTGCTTCGCCGCGCTGGCGGACATCAGCGACAGCGCTCTCATTGCGTCTGCTGTTGCGTCGGTTCTGCGCCTGACACTGTCTGGGGAGCGGCCCGCGTTCGACCAAGTTGCCGCCCATTTCGGGCCCGCTCGGTCCCTGCTGGTGCTGGACAATTTAGAGCATCTGGGCGAGGAAGGCGCATCCGTGGTTTTAGCTCTGCTGGAAGCCGCCCCGCGCCTGACCTGCCTGGTGACCTCCCGGCAAAAGCTTGGACTGGCCGGGGAACACGCGCTGCGGCTGGCCCCTTTGCCGGTTCCGCCGCCTGACGCGCCGGAAGCGGCGCCCACGCTGCCGGCCTCTCTTCTCGCTCATTATTCCGGCATCCAGCTCTTTGTGGACCGGGCGCAGTCCATACGCCCGGATTTTGAGATGACGCCGCAGAACGCAGATGCGGTCGCCGCCGTTTGCCGCTCTTTGGAAGGGCTGCCGCTTGCGCTAGAGCTTGCCGCCGCACGGATTCAGGCTCTGTCGCCGGAGCAGATGCGTCATCAGCTTGAAGCCCGGCTCGACTTTCTTCATTCCCGCCGCCGCGACCTGCCGGCCCGGCACCGATCTTTGCGGGCCGCGCTGGAATGGAGCGTCCACCTGCTTTCCCCGGAGCTGGCCCGCTTTTTCGCCCGGTTGTCTGTGTTTCGCGGCGGCTGGTCTTTGGAAGCCGCCGCCGCCGTCTGTGCCCTTCCCGCGCCGCTGGACTTTTCAGAGCAGCTTTGCGAGCGCTCTTTAATTTCTGCGGAAGAGACACCGCTTGGGATGCGCTTTCGGATACTTGAATCGCTGCGGGAGTTCGGCGAAGAAAAACTGGCGTCCCAAGAAAAGCAGGCATTGTCCCGCCGCCATGCCGCTTACTTCTGCACGCTCGCTGCTGCCCAGGATGCGGACTGGTGCGGGCCAAACCAACAAAATGCACAAAGTGTTCTGGACGCCGAGCAGGACAACCTGCGGGCCTCGCTGTCGTTCTGCCGGATTGATTCTGAAAGCAGCGAAATCGGCCTGCGGACAGTAGGAGCGCTGGGCAACTACTGGACTGTGCGCGGCCTGCTCCGCGAGGGTCTCGACTGGCTGGAACAGGCACTGACCGCACCGGGTTCCGCGGACGCCCGCGCCAAAGCGCTGGCGATGTCCGGCTGGATGACCGGAGGACTTTGCGACTACCCGAAAGCGGAGGCTCTGCTGACCGAAGCCATTGAGATGACCCGCCCATTAGGCGACAAAAAGGCGCTAGCCTCCGCGCTCCGGATGCGCGGCGTCATCACACTTTGGGCGGGCAGGCATTCGCCGGCGGCCGATCTCAATGCGGCGCTGGCCCTAAGCCGTGAGTGCAGCGACGACACCAGCACAGCCATCGCGCTCAATAGCCTGGGCGTCATGGTTGAGCAGTGGGAGCGCGACAAGCCGAGAGCGCAGAAGCTTTACGAAGAAGCTTTGCCCCTGTTCCTGAAGATCGGCGACCGGCAGCGAGCGGCCTACTGCCTGCACAACCTCGGCAACCTTGCCCACGATGACGGCGACGACGCACGGGCTGAGGCCATGCTTCGGCACTCACTGGCACTGGCCGATGCCCTGAGCGACACCTGGCACCGGGCGTACTGCCTGCGGAGTTTGGGCGACGTGTTCCTCGCGAAAAACGAGCTGGCCGAAGCGGCAGATTTGCTGGAAGAAGGCAGCGCCCTCTGCGCCCGCCTCGGAGATAAGATGACCGAAGCCGGCACCCAGTTGTCGCTGGCGCGGGTCCGGCGGCGTCAGGGCCGGTTTGCCGACTCAGACCAAGCCGCGCAGTCGGGCCTGCGCCTGTATCAAAGCCTCGACCGTGCTGAAGGCGCTGCCGAAGGCTGGATGCTTCTCACCGAGACCGCCGCCGCCCAAAACGACTGGCCCCGCGCCGCCGCCCTCTTGTCCGCCGCCGACGCCTGTCGCCCTCAGTTCGCAAACGACGCCGAGCAGCGCCGCGCCGACACCCTGTACCACTCCGCCTGCGCCGCCCTCACCCCGTCCGACTTTTCCGCCGCCTGGCTGCGGGGCCGAACGCTCACCTGCGACGACTACGGCCTGCGGTGACGGGTATACTCTTCCTAGATTAGGAGCGTTCCAATGGCACTTGCTGAGAAATATCTCCCTTACGCCGAGAAGACGATCTATACGGAAAACGAATATTTCGAGTTCGAGCGCAGGAGCTTTGGCCGCTGGGAGTATGTGAATGGCGAAATCCGCGCCATGAGCGGCGGCACCGCCAACCACAGCGCCATTGCTGGCAACATTATCCGCGCCCTCGGCAACGCTCTGGTTCCCAGAGGCTGCCGCGTGTTCGGCTCAGACATGAGGGTTCACACCGGCGACGGCGTCAGCACGTTCCCCGATGTGTCCGTTGTCTGCGGCCCGCTGTCGTTTTACCAGGGCCGCACCGACACCCTCGCAAACCCGCTGCTGATTGTCGAAGTCTTATCCGACTCCACCGAACCCTACGACCGGGGCGAGAAGTTTCAGCATTACCGAACCCTCCCATCGCTGACCGACTACCTCCTGGTCTCGCAGCGCGAAGCCCGCGCCGAGCTTTACACCCGCCGCGACGGCTACTGGGAGTACCGCGAAGTGACTGACCAGAACGGCACGATTACTCTGCCGTCGGTCGAAGTGACACTTGCACTAAGCGATGTTTATGCGCTGGTTGAGTGGACAGGCGAGACCGTTTCAGGATAACGGACTAAGCAGAAAAAAGCCCTAGTGCATGATGCACCGGGGCTTATTGTTCATTCGCTCGCCTATGGCACGACTTCTTCGGCGGAGAGCTTGCCGTTCCTCATGCGCTGGACGCTTGCAGCGCGGTCGTCGGCGGCGACGCTCGATCACTCGGCCACAGGCGTTTCAGGCTGCATTTCGTAGCACTTCTGAAGGTTGGCCGGCCGAGTGCCAAGACCTTCCCGCGTCTTCTTTGTCCACGGCGCTTCGATGTTCTTCTTGGTTTCCTCAATCGTGGACTTGGGTTCGAGGTTGCGGTAGCTGTCGATCTCACCCGCGACCACGGCGGTCATCGTTTTGATCATGATTTCCGGGTCATACTGCGCTCTGGGGAACGCCAGCTTTGAGTAATCAAACAATCGTTCAGAAGGTTCGTCCTCCCAACTTTCCCAAGTTTGGAAGCCACGGTCGTTGAAGCCCGTCAGGAACGGCCCTGGATTGATAGTTGCCACTTCAATCCCAAATTCTTGAAGTTCCGCGCTCATCGTCTCCGCAATCGCTTCAATCGCGTGCTTCGAGGCCGAGTAGATGCCGGTGAAGGGATTGACGTTGATGCCCTCCCGCGAGGAGACCCACACAATTCTGCCTTCGCCCCGGTGGACCATCTGTTTCGCAATTCCCTGAGTCAGCAGCAATGGACCGATGACGTTGACCTCAAACTCATGACGCATATTGGAGGCGGGAACATCCAGAACCGATCCGCCTTCAAGGACACCGGCATTGTTCACTAGAATCTCAATGTTCCAGGCCAGAGCCTTTTTGCGGTCCCCATCCACTGTGACATCCAGCTTCTCCACTTGGAGGCTGACGCCTCGCGCCGCCGCTTCGCGCTTCAAGGGCTGGACCTGTGCGTAAATCTCAACGGCGGCAATGACATCAAATCCTTTTTCCGCGAGCTGCATTGCTGTTCCATGTCCAAGACCAGTCCCTGCCCCGGTAATCAAAACCTTTTTCATCTCCTGCTTTCCTTTCTTGCCTTCCTGCTTAAGCCGGGCTGCCGAGATGCTTTAATACAGCATTGGCCGCCGCTTCGGCAGAAACCGGGTTCTGCCCTGTAATCAGGTTGCCGTCTATGACGACATGGGTGCTTCCCGCCGGGTCGGCTTCGTACTTGGCCCCGGCCAGGCGCAGCCGGTCTTCCAGAAGCCAGGGCGCGTTGCCGGCAAACGTCGCCTGCGTTTCTTCTTCATTGCTGAACCCGGTCAGCGCACGGCCCTTGAACAGCCAGGTCCCGTCTGCATGGTGGGCGGGCAGGAAGCTTGCCGGACCATGACACACGGCGGAGACGATTTTGTCGGGGGAACCCAGCATGACGGCCAGGAAGTCGCCGAAGGAAGGATGCACCGCCAAGTCCTGCATCGGTCCATGTCCCCCGACAACGAACACCGCATCGTAGGAGGCGGCCTGCACTTCTTCCAGGCTCACCGTCGTCGCCAGCGCGGCCTCTACTTGCTTGAGGTACGCCTGCTGGCCGGCAATGTTGCCCGCATCATTGTTGTTCATGCCGAGCGAGAGGCTGAGGGCATCCACGGCAGGGGTGACGCCGCCGGGGGTTGCAAGGGTCACTTTCAGCCCCGCGTCGGTGAAAACCTGGTGCGGCTTGATAAACTCTTCGGCCCAGAACCCCGTGGGGTGCGCTGTTCCGTTCTTCATGGTCCAGATTTTAGCGCCCGTAAGCACCATCAGTATTGATTTCATTGTCGTCTCCTCGTGTTGTGGTGTCCCTATTATGATGCGTCAGGAAGAGGCTTTCGTTGGACAATCCTGGAAAGATATTGTATAATCCTCCGAATTACGGCAACGACCAGCAGCAAGGTGAGAGGAACCGGTTGAACCAGAAAATGAAAGAGCGGGAGAAGCAAAGGGCGCAAGCCGGCAAAGAGGAGCTTGTTGAGTGTATCGCGCAAGCCATGCGTGAGGACGGGGAGGCCAGCCCCCTGCCGGGACTTCACTTACAGCGTGATTCTTCGCCGATGGTGTCGCACGGTCTGTATGGTCCTGCTCTCTGCATGATCGCGCAGGGCAGCAAGGAGGTCCTCGTAGGCGATGACCACTACCGCTATGACCCCGCCCATTATCTTCTCATCACGGTTGAGCTGCCCGTCGTGAGCTGGGTGCTGGAAGCAAGCAAGGAGCAGCCGTACCTCAGCCTTCATCTGGAGCTCGACATGGCCTTAGTCCGTTCGGTTGCCGCCGAGACTGAGCTGTTTTCGCCTCAAGAGCCTGCTCAGATAAAGGCTTTGAACACAGGGCCGCTTGATACGGGCCTGCTGGATGCCGTGGTGCGGGTCGTCAGGCTCCTTGAGGCTCCGGCCGAAGCAAAAGTTCTCGCACCGCTGATCACACGGGAGATTATTTACCGTCTGCTCGTGGGGGAGAAGGGCAGCCAGCTCCGCCGCATGGCAGATCAAGGGGGCGACAATCATTACATCGCGCGAGCAGCCGAACAACTGCGAAGAAACCTCGATCAGCCTCTGCGGGTTGAGGATGTTGCAAAAGATTTCGGGATGAGCGTTTCCAGCTTCCACTCTCATTTTAAGGCCGTTGTTGGCCTCAGTCCCCTGCAATTCCAGAAGCGGACGCGGCTGCAGGAGGCTCGCCGTCTGATGCTCTACGAGGCGCTCGATGCTGCAAGTGCCGGTTACCAGGTGGGCTATGATGATGCGGCGCACTTCAGCCGGGAATACAAAAGTCTCTTTGGGGTACCGCCAAAGAAAGATGTAGAGCGGCTGAAAGAAGCGGCTCGGACGCTCTCTCGCTGAAGGGGATTGAGAAGTAAGGCCATATTGATTTCAAGCAGCAAAAAAGACCCGGCACTGGTGCGCCGGGCCTTTCTATTTCATCTATTGATGTGCTTACGGCACGACTTCTTCGGCGGGGAGCTTGCCGTCCATCATGCGCTCGACGCTTGCGACGCGATCGTCATCGGCGACGTTGATGGCGCGGACGCCCTGCGTGTTGCGGCTTAAGGAGCGGATGTCTCCGACCCGCAGGTGAATGGTGATGCCCTCGCGGGTCATAATCAGCAGGCGGTCTTCCGGGCTGACGATTTTCGCGTCTACGATGTCGCCGGTCTTGTCGCTGATGGACATGGTCAAGACGCCCATGCCGCCCCGGTCGGTCACCCGGTATTCTTTGAGCGGCGTCCGCTTGGAAATGCCGCGCTCGCCGATTACCAGCAGGTCTAAGTCGGGCTGAACAATGCCCATGCCGACCAGCCAGTCGTCCTTTTCTTCCGACAGCCGGATACCCCGGACACCGCCCGCCGCCCGGCCCCGCGCCGGCACCTTTTCTTCCGGGAACCGGATCGCCATGCCCTTGCGCGTGACCAGAATGATCTCGTCGCGGCCCGATGTGTGCGCGACCCAGCGCAGGGCGTCGTCTTCCTCAATGTCAAAGACGTTCAGGCCGTTGTTGCGAAGGTTTGTGAACTCAGCAAGCTTTGTTCGCTTGACTTCGCCGCGCTCGGTCGCCAGCAGCAGGAAGCCTTCGGCATCTTTGTATTCCTTGATCGGCACCGTGGCCGTGATGCGCTCACCCGGCTGAATGTTGATCAGGTTGATAATCGCCGTTCCCATCGCCGTGCGTGACGTTTGCGGCACTTCGTAGGCTTTCAGACGATAGACCCGGCCCCGGTCGGTGAAGAACAAAATGTAGTGGTGCGTGGTCGCCACAAACAGATGCTCGATCGCATCTTCATCTTTGGTCGCCGCGCCGATGCGCCCCTTGCCGCCCCGGTTTTGGGTCGGATATGTTTCTTTCGGGACACGCTTGATGTAGCCGTCGCGGGTGATGGAAACGATCATTTCCTCTTCAGGAATCATGTCTTCATCCCCGATTTCCTCGGCTTCCAGCGGCACAATCCGGGTCCGGCGCTCGTCGCCGTACTTGTCGCGCAGCGCCTTTAATTCTTGTTTGATGATCTGGTTGACCCGTGCGGGGCTGGCAAGAATATCTTCAAAGAACGCGATCTGCTTCAGCAGCTCTTTGTATTCGCCTTCCAGCCGCTCCCGCTCCAGGCCCGTCAGCGCCCGAAGCTGCATCACCAAGATGGCGTCGGCCTGAAGCTGGGACAGCGTAAACCGGGCCATCATTTCGTTGCGGGCCACTTCCGGTGTCCGGGACGCCCGAATCAGCGAGATAATCTCGTCCAGAACGTCCAGCGCGATTTGCAAGCCTTCCAAAATGTGGGCGCGGGCTTTGGCCCGGTTCAGCTCGTACAGTGTCCGGCGCGTCACCACTTCCCGGCGATGGTCCAGGAAATAGCCGAGCGCGTCCTTCAACGTCAAAATGCGCGGCTGACCGTCGACTAGGGCCAGCATGTTGACGCCGAACGTCGTTCTGAGAGGCGTGTGCTTTAAGAGAAAGTTCAGGACTTTCTTTGGGTACGCTTCGCGCTTCAGCGTAATGACAATCTTCATCCCGGTTCGGTCCGAATAGTCGTTGAGGTCGGCGATGCCCTCAATCTTCTTCTGCTTGACCAAATCGGCGATCTGCTCGATTAATCGCGCTTTGATGACCTGATAGGGCAGCTCAGTGACCACAATCTGGTTACGCCCGTTTTCGATGGGTTCAATCGTCGTCCGAGCCTGCATGACTACCGAGCCGCGCCCGGTCGAGTAAGCCTGCCGAATGCCTTTTGTGCCGAGAATCAGCCCTGCCGTCGGAAAGTCCGGGCCTTTAATAAACGTCAGCAGTTCATCTACGTCGGCGTTGGGGTTGTCAACGAGATGTACCGCGCCGTCAATGACTTCGCGCAGGTTCTGAGGCGGGATGTTGGTCGCCATGCCGACTGCGATGCCGGAGCCGCCGTTACACAGGAAGTTCGGGAACTTGGACGGCAGTACGACCGGTTCGCGCCGAGTCTGGTCATAGTTCTCGGTCCAGTCCACGGTATCCCGGTCTAAGTCTTGCAGCATTTCCATTGCAAACGGAGCCATCCGGGCCTCCGTGTAACGCTGGGCAGCCGGCGGGTCGGCATCAATCGAGCCGAAATTTCCCTGCCCATCCACCAGCAGGTAACGCATGTTGAAGTCCTGCGCCATGCGAACCATCGTCGCATACAAAGCCGCGTCCCCGTGCGGATGATAATTTCCCATGCATTCGCCGACAATTTTGGCGGACTTGCGGTGCTGGCCGGCGGGGGTCAGATTGAGGTCGCTCATTGCCATCAGAATGCGGCGGTGGACAGGTTTCAGGCCGTCGCGGACATCCGGCAGGGCGCGGGCGATGATGGTGGACATCGCGTAGTCGAGGTAAGACTGGCGCATCTCGTCTTCAATCGAGACGCTGAACACGTCGCGCCCAATGGTCTGGGTGACAGCCAGCGGCGCGTCGGCCTGGGCATCGGGAGTCAGGTCATCGGGGACTAACTCAGGGGCGGGGATTTCTTCGTCAGGCATCGCTTATCCTTTACAAAATCTTCACACAAATTGCAGCGCGAACATGCTTCGCACGGTGCGAAACTGATGCGAATATTATACTGTATTTGGCAGCAAATGTCAAGAGGCGATGACGGTTCGGTGCGCGTTTGTCTTTTGGCCGCTTGTATGTTATACTGGAAAAAGACACTTGAAACTCACCTAGAATTGATCCTGGAGACACCCATGAAAACACTGTTTACGCCCCTCGCCGCCGTGCTGATCGCCGGCCTTCTTGCTGCGGCAGCCCTCGCCGCACCCGTCAAGGCCACGCCGAAGCCCAGCGGCAAGATGGTCAGCATCTACCAGGCCGACAAGTGCCACATGTACTACTCCGCCGCCCAGGCCAAGCACTACAACTATGCCTGCCCCGACAGCCACGGCAAGATGAAGCTGGTCAAAGTCAGCGCGGCTGTGGCCTCACAAGGTCTTGCCGCCACCAATGCGGCTCTTGCCCCAAAGAAGTAAGGCGGCAAACGCAAAAGCGCCTTGCCCTCTTGTAAGAGCAAGGCGCTTTTGGGGATGTCTTCGCGTCGACTTAGCCGGCGTCCGGCGGGGCCGCGAAGAAGCCGCTGACGTTTGTAATGCGCCCATCTTCGCCATAATGCGCCCAGCTTGAGCCGGGCTGGGCTTCCGCACCGCTTGCGTCATAAAGAGTCCACTCAGCCAGAGATTGCGCGTGATGCTCCAAAAATGTCTGGTTCTTAAACGAGTAGCCCGGCATAGCCTGCCGGAAGCCTTCAATATAGACTATCAGCGCAGCGAGGCTGCTGGCCTGCCCCTGCGGATCGGTATAAACACAGTTGTCACTGACGCTTTTTTTCAAGAGTTCCTGACGCTCGGCGGGGCTGACATCTTCCCAAGCGGCCTGATAGGCCGCCCAAGCTGCCCGGTATGCTTCGTTTGCCATTGTGCTTTCTCCTCTTTGCTTTCCTGACAAAATAACTTTTTTTGTCAATATGTTCATTATAGTCAATCTGACAGAAAATGTCAACTGAGGAGAAAATGTGCCATTATTTCCAGCATGAGTAACAACGCAGGGAAAGAAGAGCGAATTCTCGGCGCTGCACGGGAAGTTTTTGCCCGCTACGGCTACGCCCGCACGACAATGGGCGATGTGGCGCAAGCTGCCGGCATCTCGCGCCCGGCGCTGTATTTGGTGTTTCCCGGCAAGGAAGAGCTGTTCAGCGCCGTCATCCGCCGCATGAACACGGAAGCATTTGCCGATATTGAGGCCGGCCTCGCCTCCTGCGGAACACTGGAACACAGGCTGACTTTTGCGCTGGAGCGGTGGATTGCCCAGCCGTATGAAATGGCTTATGCCAGTCCTGATGCCCGCGATTTCTTTGATTACGGGTTTCCGGCGATGCAGGAAGTGGCTGCCGAGTTTCAGGCGTTTCTAGCCGGCCTGCTCCGGGACGCCGCCCGCGCGTCATCACTGAAAGCGACACCGGAAGATTTGGCTCAAGCGCTGTTTTTTTCGGTGCATGGGTTTAAAGCGGCAGCCACAAACAGCGTGGACTTCCGGCGCATGATCGCGCTGCAAGTACACGTTGTTGCGGCTGCACTTGGGGAATGAAGAGGAGTAGACTTCGGAGCGACTTTAAGCGGCATCCAGCGTGTCGCCGAGGCCGACTTTCTGCCGATGCTCGGCCAGAACCTCCGCGGGGACTTGCTTCAGAAAGTAGTTGCCGGCGAACAGCACAATGCCGATGTCGTCTAACGCGCCGAGGACAGGGATATAATTCGGGATATTCAGCGGGCTGAAGGCGAAGGCCACGGCGGCAACTAAAATGACTTTCGCCGTGACGGGAACGCGGGCATCGGTCAAAAGCAGGCGAAATAAAGCAGCCTGCTTGGGCGCTTCCGACGCAAGCTGCCCTGCCGCCTTCCAGCCGCCGACGCGCCGGGTCATCCGCAGAATTCGCAGCGCTTGTTTCCAAAGGTTCATACAGACAGTGTTCCCGCATTGAGGACAGGTTAAGCGGCGCGGACGTGCATCACGTCTTCGTAGGCATAAACCGCGTTGCGCCCGGATCCTTTGGCGGCATACAGCGCAATGTCGGCTTTCTTAACCAGATCGCGGGCCGTGCCGGAGTCATGAGGGAATGTCGCGCAGCCGAGGCTAACCGTCACATGAGCGGCCCCGGTGCTTGTTTCAGTGTTCTGCGGCAGGGCGAACGGCGTGTCGGCCACAGACCGGCGGATACGCTCGGCGATCAGGCGGGCTTCACGGGTATCCGTTTCCGGACAGATGATCACAAACTCTTCGCCGCCGTACCGCGCCGGATGGTCCACGCTGCGGAGCGCGTTCCGCAGGACCACACCCATTTGGCCCAGCAGAGCGTCGCCGGCTTGATGGCCGCGCGTGTCGTTAAATGATTTGAAGTGGTCAATGTCAAGCATTATGATTGACAAAGGCCGCTGGTAACGCTCGGCGCGGATCAGCTCGTCGGCGAGGTTCTCCTCAAACTGCCGGAAGTTGTCTAGGCCCGTCATGGCGTCGCTGTAAGCCAGAGACCGGAAATCCTGCTGGAACAAGAGCCGCTGTAAGGGGAAGATTGCCCGCGTCGCGAGCTGCTCTAGGCGATGCACCCCTTCCGCCGTCAGCGCCTGCGGGTGATGGTAGCCGACATACAGCATTCCCAGCAAACCTTCGACGTTTGCTAAAGGAAGGCAAGTGAACGACTCGGCAGTGGCATCAATCTGGAACAGCCACGAAGCACGCGGAGCCTTTTCCGCGTTTCCCGCATAGAACGCTCGCAGGTTGCGCCCATCCTCCTGCACCGGCTCCGCCACCCACCAGGCTTCCGCGCGGGCGTCCTCAATTGCAAGCGCCGGCAGCAGCACGGCGGTTGTCTGCGGCGCGGAGGAAGCCGCCCGCAGCTCCAGCGTCCGCCCATCGGCGGCTTTTAGGTACACCGCGCAGACATCGCACTGAGTATGCTCCTGGACATTCAGGAGAATGAGGTTCAAGGTCATGTCCAGGTCAAACGCCGAGTCCATCATTTGCGACATGTCCAGCAGCTCGGAAAGATCGTTCTTTTCGCTGTTCAAGTCAGAAAGGCGGCTTTCCATCTGCGCCCGCAGCGCCCCGCCAAAGATAGCGACTGACGGAAAGCTCAGCCCAACAGCGATCACCCGCAGCGCCGGAAGCTCAGACGGCAGATGCCCGCCTGTGCCAAGAAAGGCCGCCACCGAAATCATCGCCAGCGATGTCATCAGGCCAAGTCCCACGCCGTAGCAGAGCGACGCCAGCAGGACCGGCAGGTACAGAGCGCACGGCATGGGCGAGTGCGCTCCGCCGGTAAGAAATACGAAGGCGGCGACGAGACCGGCAAAGACCGCCGTGACGCCGTAGTTTCTCCAGGCATACCCGTCCGGCCTTCTCAGCAGCCAGCCCTGATTTTCCGCCAGCAGGTACAGCCCGCCGAACAGCAGGCCAAGCCCAGTCATCGGCAGCGGCGGGCCGCCGCCGAGAATGCCGACGACTGCCGCCAGCAGGCCGAAGACCGGAGCGTACATCCGCTTCCGCGTCGTCCAGTTTATCGGCAATTTCGCTTTGGGCCGTTCTTTTTCTTTAGGCCGTTTTTTAGTCATGGCTTTCTTACCTAAACTCAAGTTTTGCGCGTGCCTGCTGAAGCTGCTCTTCTACGGCAGCCCGTCCTGTCCCGCCGAAGACGGCTCTGGCATCAGCGCTGCCACGCGGGCTGACTAGCGCAGACGGATCCGCATTTGCAAACAGCGGAGATGCGGCGGTTAAATCTTCGAGCGTCAAATCTTCCAGCGCCCGCCCGGAGCGAACACACTCGCCGACAATTTTCCCGACCACTTCATGCGCCTGCCGGAAGGGCAGCGATTGGCGCACCAAATAGTCCGCCAAATCGGTCGCCGTCGAGAAGTCGCCTTGCAGCGACGCCGCCATGCGCTCTTTCTGGAACTCCGTATTTTGCAGCAGGGTGTTCATTACGGGCAGGCACATTCGGGCCGTGTCTAAAGCGTCAAACAGCGCTTCTTTGTCTTCCTGCATGTCCTTGTTATAGGCCAGCGGCAGAGCTTTCATTACTGTCAGGAGCGACATCAAATCGCCGTAGACGCGGCCTGTTTTGCCGCGCACCAGCTCCGCCACGTCCGGGTTCTTCTTTTGCGGCATGATGGAAGAACCCGTCGTGACAGTGTCGCCCATCTGCGCCCAGCCGAACTCCGGCGAACTCCACAAAATCAGCTCTTCGCACAGCCGCGACAGGTGCATCATTACCAAAGACAGCGCACTTACCGTTTCAATCGCGAAGTCTCGGTCTGAGACCGCATCCAAGCTGTTCGGCACAACCTCATCAAACCCCAGCAGGTCCGCGACGCGCCGGCGATTGATTGGGAATGTCGTTCCCGCCAAAGCGCCCGCCCCCAGCGGCAGGACGTTTACCCTTGTCCGCGCCTGATGAAGCCTTTCAGTGTCCCGGTCCAGCATCCAAAAGTAGGCTAAGAAATGATGCGCCAGACGCACCGGCTGCGCGTGCTGCAAGTGGGTCATGCCCGGCAGCAGAGTATCCAGATGCGTCTCTGCCAGCCCTACCAGTGTTCCCTGCACTGCCGCAATCTGTTCCCGCAGGCCGTCTATCGCCTCCCGCACATACAGCCGCAGGTCAGTCGCGACTTGGTCATTGCGGGACCGCGCCGTGTGCAGCTTCCCGGCGACCGGCCCCAGCCGCGCCGTCAGCAGGGCTTCGACCGCCATGTGCACATCTTCCGCACCCGTGTCCAGCGCCGCCGCGCCCGATTTCAAGTCTTCTCCAAGCGTTTCCAGCCCCTCGGCAATAAGAGTTGCTTCGGCTTCCGGGATTATTCCACACTCCCCCAGCATTTTCACATGGGCAATACTGCCAAGAATATCAGAGGGCCACAGACGCCTATCAAACGACAAGCTTGCATTAAATTCATGGACCAGCGCATCGGTTTCCTCAGAAAACCGTCCCGCCCAAAGCTTCGGCGCAGATGCAGACATGAATGAGGTACTCCTTGAAGCAAACAAAACTACGAAAAGCGGACAGGAAAGGGCGCGAGGCGCGAGGGAGTGAACTCCTCTCGCTGAATGGCATCCTTCGGATGTAGGATTAATAGTAGGGTTAACACACGTTCGGTGGCTTCTCATCCGAAGGATGCCATTCAGCGAGAGGAGTTCACTCCCTCACGCGTTAGCCGCCGCACAAGAAAGAGCCATAGCGTTGGTCTTCCGTCGCCTCGACGGTAGGCACTTTCCAGCCTCGGAATTCATTCCGTGGCTTTAGAATGCGGCGTATCCACAGTTTCAAGAGTGAAGCCGCGAAAACGAACGATGGTTTCCGTGCCGCTAGCGAACAGCATCCGGTGTTCAATGAAAGTATCTTCGACAAGTTCGATTTCGCCCCAGCCGTAGTCGTCAAACGTGATGCCGGCGAAAGTGTGGACGGTAGGCGATTCCGCTTGCGGTTCCCAGTCTGGCCCCGGATTGTAGGCACTCTCGATGCTGTCTTGAACCTCAAAGCCGGTGACGCCACGATAAGTGAGCGTGAAACGGCGCAAACCGGCTTGTCTGCCTTCGGCATCGTTATAGCCGCCGCAGAGAACAAACATGACGGTCTGCGATTCGTAAGAAGCGTTGATGTGGTGTACTTGGCAGTCGTGCAGCGAAAGACGGCTCTCGTTCCAACCGGGTGAGAAGTCGTACAGCCGCGACAAATCGGGCGGCAGGTGAGGCCGAATGGTCTCCAGGTACTCTCGGTAGCGCTGCCGGTCGGCCTGGATTCGATCCCACGGTTCGTCTGTCTTCCAGTCTTGAATAGAAAAGTATTTCATAGCAGGTAAGCAGAAGGGAAAAGAAGGGCAGAAGAGAAGATGGGCGGGGGCAAGCCCCGCCCCTACGGTTATTTGTTCATCTTTTCTTTGAGCGCCCAGTACATACGGGACTGCATTCCGTGGGTCTGGACGTTGCCGACAGACAGGCTCTGGTCGAAGGTCTTGGAGTCAAACGATGCCAAATCTTCGTTGTACAAGGCCCACTCGGAGGCGCGGCCAATCACCGTGAGGCTGCTTTTGAACAGGCGCAGGGTGACAGTTCCGGTGACGCGCTCCTGCACTTTGTTCGTGAACGCTTCCAAATCTTCTTTCAGCGGGTCAAACCACAGGCCGTAGTAGGCCAGTTCGCCCCACTGCTGGTCTACCATTGCCTTGAACTTGCGCTCGGCGGCAGTTGCCACTAAAGACTCTAAAGCGGCGTGGGCTTTAATTAAAACGGTGCTGGCGGGGCATTCGTAATTTTCGCGCACTTTCAGGCCAAGCAGCCGGTCTTCCATGATGTCCACCCGCCCGACACCGTTGTCCCCGGCGATTTGGTTCAGGCGCGTCACAAGAGGCAGGCCGTCCAAGCGCTCGCCGTCTAAAGAGACCGGGACACCGTTCTCGAAGCCGATAGTCAGCACTTGGGGCGCGGCATTGGCCGTGTCAATGCCTTTGGTCCACTGGAAAATCTCTTCCGGCGGGGCATAGTTCGGCTCTTCTAAATGGCCGCCTTCGATGGAGCGGCCCCACAAGTTTTCGTCAATGGACCAGATTTTGTCGGCGCTCACCGAGATTGGGATGTTTTTAAGTTTAGCGTACTCAATTTCTTCCGTGCGCGTGTAGTTATGCTCGCGCATCGGGGCGATAATCGGCGAATTGGGCATCAAAGCCCGCATGACATATTCAATCCGGAACTGGTCGTTGCCTTTGCCGGTGCAGCCGTGGCAGAACGCATCGGCCCCGACTTGTTTTGCCACTTCGACGGCTTTCAAGCCAATCAAAGGCCGGGCGATGGCCGTAGACAGGGGGTAGCCCTGATAATCGCCGTTGGCTTTAACGGCAGGCCAGCAGTAGTCTTGGACAAACTCCGCTTTGGCATCGGCGGTGTAGTGCTCGCAGCCGAGCGCTTTAGCGCGTGTCTCCGCCGAGTGGACATCTTCCGCCGGCTGGCCGACATCTACGGTGACGGTAACAATGCGCTCAAAGCCGTAATCTTCACGCATCATAGGAATGGCGACTGAGGTGTCGAGGCCGCCGGAATAAACGAGAACAACTGTTTTTGGCATAAGTAACTCCTGAGTAGAAAGATAAGAGAGAACACGAGGGACACGGGGCTGAACCCCCGTGCTTTAAACAGGTACTTCCCCGCCTGCGCGGGCATTGGAGTGAGAATAAGATTTGGATTCGGGTTCGCAGGACGGCCAGAGAGACTGACTGGCATGATGTTCTTTCTGAGTTTCAATATAGTGCGTGATGAGCGTCACCTGCGACGGGCTGACCGAATGGTCGCTGTACCCTCCCTGCCATTTGAACGCCGAAGTCGGCGAGCCGTGCGTGTCGTTCAGAGCTTTTGACGAGATGCCTTTGACGGCTTCCATGAAGTCGGCGAGGCAGAGCGTTCGCGGCAGCGAAACCAGCAGATGCACATGGTCAGCCGCGCCGCCGAGCGCATGAACAGTTACTTTCATTCGCGCACATTGAGATTGAATTAAAGCATAGGCTTCCTGTTCAATTTGTCCCAGCAAAAGCGGTTCTCGATCCCAAGTTGTCCAAACGAGATGCGTGAAGCTGCGATGGTAGCCGTGCGGCATTTTGTGTCCCTCCGTGGATGTAGAAACGACAGGTTATGAAAGGGAACACGGGCAGGGAACACAGGGCTGAACCCCCGTGCTTCAAAGAGCAAGCTCCCGCCTGCGCGGGCGAAGATTTGTACCCCGCCAGCGTTTCCTATGCCCGCGAAGGCGGGGAATTGCACTTCAAAGCACGGGGGTTCAGCCCCGTGTCCTCTGTATCCCTCCCCTGTTCCTCCGTACCTTCCTTCTTTTTCCTTCTTATTCTCCCTACAATACCAGCGACAAGATCGCTTTCTGCGCGTGTAGTCGGTTTTCCGCTTGGTTAAAGACCACCGAGTTCGGGCCATCCAAGACTTCAGCGGTGATTTCTTCGCCCCGGTGAGCGGGCAGGCAGTGCATCACTAAAGCATCAGGCTTGGCAAAGGCCATCAGCGCGGCATTCACTTGGAACGAGGCGAAGATTTGGGCGCGTTCGGTGGCTTCGTCTTCCTGGCCCATCGAGGCCCAGACATCCGTGTAGACGGCGTCGGCGTCTTTCACACCTTCGGCGGGATCGTGCGTCAGCGTCAAGGCTGCGCCGGTCTCAGACGCAAAGCCAAGCGCGGCCTGCCAAAGCTGCGGGTCGGGTTCGTATCCTTCCGGGCAGGCCAACCGGAAATGCGTGCCGGCTTTCGCGGCCAGAAGCGCCAGCGAGTGCGCGACATTGTTGCCGTCGCCGACATACGAAAGCGTCAGCCCGGCTAGTTCTCCCTTACGCTCGGCGAGTGTCTGGAAATCGGCAAATGCCTGGCACGGATGCTCTTTATCAGACAGGCCGTTAATGACCGGGATTTGGGCATACTCGGCTAGTTCCAGCACCGCCTGATGGTCAAAGGTCCGGGCCATGATGCCGTCAATCCATCGCTCCAAGTTGCGGGCGACATCGGGAACCGTCTCGCGCACTCCCAATTTGCCTTCCAAATAGATCGCATGGCCGCCCAATTGGGTCATGCCTGCCTCAAATGTGACCCGCGTTCGGAGCGACGGCTTCTCAAACAGCATCGCCAGCGTCTGCCCTTTGGCAAACAGCGTCTGCGTTTCATCAAACTTGTGCGTCTTGAGCCGGGCCGCGACATCCAAAATCAGCCCGATTTCGTCTTGGCTTAACTGCTCAATGCCAAGAATGTCCCGCCCGCGCAGCCGCGTCTCGCCGAGAATGTCGTAGAGGTCCGAGCGTTCCCGCGCCGGCGGGGCCATGCGTTGCGAGTAGTTTTGTGGTTTGTTCATACTATGTCCTTCGGCTTTGCAGAAAAACGCTTTGTGAGATTGGTCAGTAGCGACGGCTTGATCGGCTTGTCTTCTTTGACTGGCAAGTGAAGAATCGCAACTTTTCTACGTGCGGATTCCAGCTCGAACCCAAACTCCGCGAGAAGCATCCCAGCGGTGCCTGCTTTGTCTGCGATTAATGCCACAAGCAAAAACTCTGCACTCATTTTAGGTGCGCCAGCCAGTTTGGCTTCTTTATACATTGTGTCAATGATCTTCTTTGCAGAGGGCGTCAGACCGATCTCATCAGCATTCGCGCGGACGTTGAGATTTGCAGCGCGGTTCTTTGCTTCCAGCCGAAGCTTCTCCAGATCGGCTCCCGGCTGCCTCAGCAATGACGCAACGGCGTTGCGAGGGTTAAGCCGATCAGTTGGCGCGGGCGGCCAAACGGTTTTGTCCGCTCTCGGCTCCTTATGTGTTAGGACTTCCTGTAATACACCCAGCAGCAAGTGTTCCGGGGCGACATCTGTGTTTCCCTGTGCGACAGCTTCCTCTTGTGCATAAAAGACAATCCGTTTAGCCCGTTCGGTAAATCGCTGCCACATAGAAAATCTCCTTTCACAGAGGGAACACGGGGCTGAACCCCCGTGCTTTAAAAGGGCAACTTCCCGCCTGCGCGGGCAAAAGACTCATTACGATCTTCGCCCACTTAGAATCTATTTCAAAAGTCCCCCCGGCCCCCAATCATAGGGGAGTCGGAGAAGATTTCTTTCGTCCGGTTCCCCCATTATTGGGGGCTAGGGGGACTCTTTCGGAGTTTTGAAATAGATTGTTAATCTTCGCCCACTTAATCTTCGCCCGCGAAGGCGGGAGCTTACACTTCAAAGCACGGGGGTTCAGCCCCGTGTCCTTCTCCGTATTCCCTTCTCTACAAGACCTTCCCCAAAATCTCCATCACCGCATCAATGTCGGCGGTCGTGATATTCAGCGGCGGGACCAAACGCAGGGTGTGATCGCCGATGGCGCTCAGAAGCAGGCCGCGCTCCAACGACTCCATCAAAACTCGTTTAGCGTCGGGCGCTTTCAGCTCGACGCCGATCATCAGCCCTAACGCCCGGATGTCGGCGATCTTGTCCCGAAGCTGCGGCTCGTTCAGGCGGTGGACAAAGTATGCGCCCATTGCGTGCGCGTTTGCCAGCAAATGCTCTTCTTCGATGGTGTTCAGAACAGCAAGCGCCGTCGCGCAGGCCAGCGGGTTGCCGCCGTAGGTGGAACCGTGGTCGCCGGGAACCAGCGTCAGGGCCGCTTCGCCCCGCGCCAAACACGCGCCGATGGGGAAGCCGCCGCCGAGCGCTTTCGCAGACGTGAGGACGTCAGGCACGACGCCGTAATGCTCATAGGCGAACCATTTGCCGGTGCGCCCGATGCCGGTCTGGATTTCGTCTAAAATCAGCAGCGCGTGGTGCTTGTCGCAGAGGGCGCGGGCGGCTTCTAGAAACGGCTTGTGGGCAGGATAGACGCCGCCTTCGCCTTGAATCGGCTCTAAAAGCACGGCGCAGGTGTCCTCGGTGACGGCGGCTTCTAAAGCGCCGATGTCATTAAACGGGATATGCGTGAAGCCCGGCACCATCGGCAGGAACGGCTCCTGGTATTTCGGCTGGCCTGTCGCTGTCACCGCACCCATCGTGCGCCCGTGGAACGACTTTTGGGCGGCGACAATGCCGAACTTGTTCATGCCGCCGTGCGATTTGCCCCACTTACGGCTAATTTTAATGGCGCACTCGACCGCCTCAGCGCCGGAGTTGCCGAAGAAGACCCGGTCCATGCCGCTGACTTGGGTGAGCTTCTGGGCAAGTTTTGCGACCGGGGCCGTGAAGTAATAACCGGCGGTGTGAATGAGAGTCGCCGCCTGCTCCTGAATGGCTTGTACCATTTTAGGGTGGCAGTGGCCGAGCGCGTTGACGGCGATGCCCGCCAAGAAATCAATATACTCTTTGCCGTCGGCGTCCCAGACCTTGACGCCGGAACCGCGCACCAGCGTAATGGGCAGGCGGGCGTAGACCGGCAGCAGGTAGTCAGCGTCAAGCTGCTTGATCTCCGCGTCGTCAATTGTGGGAGAGATTTGGCCGGTGTGCGTGTCCAGGGTGTAGGTTTCAGGCGCGTAATTCAGGGTTGTCATAGATTGGTGCTTTCTCTCCTGTAGGGGCGCTGCTTGCTGCGCCCTTCTTTGCCTCTTTGGACCTTATTTGGCAACAAGAATGATTGGATAAGAGGGCGCAGCAAGCAGCGCCCCTACAGATTGTGCGGATTGGGCATAGTCTTAACGGATCATCGTCCCCACCCCTTCGTGGGTGAACAGCTCCATGAGCAGCGAGTGCGGCAAACGCCCGTCAATAATGGTTGCACGCTCGACGCCGCCGCTGACGGCAATTACGCAGGCTTCGACTTTGGGGATCATGCCCCGGTCAACATGGCCGTCGGTGATAAGCTGACGGGCATCTTTGGCAGTCATTTCTTTGATGAGGCTTTCTTTGTCGGCGAAGTCCTGGTAGATGCCTTCCACATCGGTCATCATAATTAATTTGACTGCGCCGAGCGCGGCGGCAAGCTCACCAGCGACGGTGTCGGCGTTGATGTTGTAGCTTTCGCCGTTTTTGCCAATGGCGACCGTCGAAATGACCGGAATGTAGCCTGCCGCCGCCAGCGTGTGCAGGAGCGCCGGGTTAATCTGTGTGACCCGCCCGACAAAGCCGATGTCGCCTTTCGTGGTCTCGCGCTCGGCGACAATGAGGTTGCCATCCTTGCCGGACAGACCCACGGCCATTGCGCCCTGCTGGTTGAGGTGGGCGACAATGCCTTTGTTGGTCTTGCCCGCCAGCACCATTTCGACAATCTCCATTGTCTCGGCGTCGGTCACCCGCAGGCCGCCGACAAACTGCGGTTCCTTGCCCATGCGGTGCATGGCGTCGCTGATCTCCGGCCCGCCGCCGTGGACGACCACCGGATTGATGCCGACATAGCGCATCAGCACGATGTCCTGCATGACCGCGGCTTTGAGCGTTTCGTCAAGCATCGCCGCCCCGCCGTATTTGACCACAATAGTTTTGCCTGCGTATTGCTTGATATACGGCAGGGCCTGAATTAAGACTTCCGCTTGTGTCATGTCTGTGTTCCTTCCAATACATCTGTGAGCGTCTGCGTCCGGCGATCAATCAAAAGCGCGTCCATGCCGACCGACTGCGGCCCCACGATGTCCCAGCGCGGATCATCGCCGATAAAGACGCACTGCTCCGGCGCCGCTTGCAGCTTTTCAAGCGTGTAATCGAATATCTGCCGGGCCGGTTTGCGCCAGCCGCAGTCCGTGCAGAAGACTGCCAAGTCCACAGCGTCCGCCAGCCCAAGTCGCACAAGTTCTTCTCGCCACAGCGCCGCCGGGCTGCCCCAGGGCGTGTTGGAAACAATCGCAGTTTTGATGCTTTGGTCTCGAAGCACAGCCAGTGCCGGCAGCACGTCGTCATACAGTCGGGCAATGCCGAAAATCGGCATCATAAACCGGCGGCAGGCTTCTCGGCTCTCCGCTTCATCCCAAGCCGCCTCGGCGAAGATGCGCGACAGCCGTTCTTCCAGTGGCGTTACTCGAAAGTCTTTGGCCGTATGCTTCTCGGCCTGCACCCGCTCCCATTCGGCTTTTGTTCCCGTCCATGCCTCGACTTCCCCAATAGCTGCCCGCAGGATCGGCGGAAAATCTTTGCTTTCATAGTAGCTGACCAGCGTATTTCCTAAATCGAACAGCACAAACTCTTTCATCGAGCGGCCTCTGCTTTCATAGCTCGGTCGGCAGACAATGGGCGTACATCAGGCGGCAATCGTCATGCGCCGCCAGTGCCTCCGCAATCTTCGGGTGCGGCTTTGCATAATTGACCCAATAGTCGCGCTCATCCAGCTCAGGCCGCGTGGGAAACGCCAACTGTTCTTTGTTGACTGAGAACTGCGCGTCAACGCTCGGTTTGTTGCCCCGTGCATCC
>CAXTER010000070.1:0-24099 GCA_964243345.1 uncultured Armatimonadales bacterium | reverse complement strand
GAAAGCTGGATCGGCGAGCCGGTTGCGCTGATCCCGCGCCTTAAAAACTGGATTGCTTTAGGGTATCCCGGCACGCGCATCGGTATTACCGAGTGGAGCTTCGGAGCCGACAAAGACATCAGCGGCGGCTTGGCAACTGCCGACGCGCTGGGCATTTTTGGCCGCGAGAACATTTACCTTGCCGATTACTGGGCGTATCCCACAAAAGATGCGCCGGCTTATCTGGCCTTTAAGCTGTACCGCAATGCCGACGGGGCCGGGGCGGGCTTCGGCGATGTGGCCTGCGCGGCCACAAGCGCCGACCCAAACAAGCTGTCATGCTATGCGGCAACGGACAGCCGCACAGGCGATCTGACGCTGATTTTTGTCAACAAGATGCCGAAAGCCACGATCACCGCGCCGCTGGCTCTGCATGGGGTAACGCCCACAGGGCCGGTGAAGATGTGGCGCGTCTCCGCCGATAATCCAGGCAGGATTGCCGCGTTTCCGCCGCTTCCGCTGAAAGCGTCGCTGACCCTGCCGCCGCAGTCTATGACGCTGGTGCGGGTTCCGGTGCGGAAGTAAAAGAGAAGCGGAAGTAAGAGAAACCGGCACTGGGTTGGCACCGGCACTGGAAGTGCCGGTCTACTGGTGAATGAAAGTCGCTCCGCGACTGCGGATTAAGACAACAAAGAAGATTAAGACAACAAAGAAGATTAAGACAAGGACCACGGAGGGTGATATGTCTGATGTTTATGAAGAGTCATACTGTCATTTAGTTTGGGCAACGACGCGGCGCGAGGCGATGATACAACCGCTTGCTGAGGATATGCTGTATGACTATATCCGCCAGAAGAGCCGCGAAAGAAAAGCGTTTGTTTATGCGCTTGGCGGGCTGCCGGACCATGTGCATTTAGTTTGCTCTGTTCCTGTGAGTCTTGCTGTTTCCGAGTTCGTCAAGCTCATCAAGGGCAGTTCTTCGCATTACATGAGCCATCACACGCAGGTTACTGCGCTGCGCTGGCAGCGCGGCTACAGCTACTTGACATTCTCTAAGCATGATCTTCCGGCGGTGGTTCAGTACGTGGAGTGCCAAAAAGAGCGCCACGCTGAGAACAAACTCTGGCCTAAATTAGAACATCTGCCCGCCGAAGACTAATGCTTGATTCTTTAGTGTCGAAGACACTTTCATTCACCAGTAGACCGGCACTTCCAGTGCCGGTGCCAACCCAGTGCCGGTGCCAAATTGACTTGACCCTAATCCAATGAGCCAATCACTCCAAAAGCCGCCTGTAGACGACCCGGAAGCCGCAGACACCGGCTTGCGCCTGCCGACGGCGGACGACTATGCCGATGCCATGCGGCGTCGAGGCTGGAAGTTCCTGGCGGGCGGAGCCGTGCTGGCGGCGATGGTCGCGGCGGCGTTCTCCGGCATCGGGCTGGACAACATCTTTCTGCCGCTGGTCCTGCTGGCCGCGTTCGTGCTGCCAATCCTGCTCTGGCGCTACCCCCGCGTCGTGCTGTACTTTGTGTTTGCGTCCGTCTGCCTCTTTGAGCTGGCCCAGATGACCGGGCAGGACGGCAGGCCGTATGCCGATTCGGTGACGGATCGCATTCCGATCTTCTGGAACGTCAACACGATCTTGCAGCTCTACGGCCACATGGACTTCAAGGGTATTCCGCTGAACCTGCTGGAAGTGCTGCTTCTTGTGGCCGGCCTGTGCGCCCTGGTCCGCTCGGCCTACACGCGGACAGCCTTCTTCCGGCCCGGAGCGCTGATTTGGCCGATTGGCGTCTACATGGGCTTTGTTGCGCTGGCCTGGATTAACGGCATGGCAACCGGCGGGGACTTTAAAATCTCGCTTCAGGAGATACGCTCGCAGTTTTACTTCGGACTGGCGTACCTGATGGCTTACAACATGGTGCAGGACCGCAAGCTGCTTAACACGGTGCTTTGGATTATGATTTCCTGCATCGGCCTCAAGGGCATTCTGTACACGTTCCGGCGGTATGTGACCCTGCATGGCCTGCCGCTGCCGGATCAGGGAGTCGGCAGCCATGAAGAAGCGTTCTTTTTTGACGCCTTTATTGTTTTGCTGCTGTCGTTTACGGTCTGCGGGACGTTCCCCAAGATGCGCGGGGTCATGCTGGCCCTGCTGCCGTTTGTGGTGCTGGGAAGCCTCGCCTGCAACCGGCGGGCGGGAACGGCGGCGTTTATCATCATCATTCCCGTACTGGCGCTGGCCGCATATCAGGCGTTCCCCGTGCGCCGCCGCCTCATCGGCATCTTAGCAATTGTCGGTACCATCGCATTCATGGGTTATTATGAAGCGTTCAAGAACAGCGGCAGCATTTTGGCACAGCCCGCCCGCGCCATCAACTCCCAGTTTACGCCCGACCCGCGTGATGCGTCGTCCAACGCCTACAGAGACGCGGAGAATGCCGATCTGATGGCGACAATCCGCTCGGCTCCGCTGGGCTACGGCTACGGAAAAAGAATGCTCCATGCCGTTCCTATTGCCGACATCAGCGGCGAGTATGAGTGGTGGGACATTATGACCCATAACCAAGTGCTGTGGGTCTGGATGCGGGTTGGCACTTTCGGCTTTGTCGCGTTCTGGATGATGGTTTCGGCCATTTTGATTTGCGCTGCCCGCACGGTTCGATCCGAGCGGGCCGACCCGGAAACTAAATCACTGGCGATCAGCGGAATGCTGATTATTGGGTCGCTGATGATCTTCGGCCTCTTGGATTTGCAGTTCTCTAATTTCCGGGACATGCTGTTTGTCGGACTCTGGAGCGGCATCATTGCGGCCCTGCCGGGATTGCCGGCAGTCTCTTCCGCGCCCGTGCGGGAGGCGAAGCGCTGATGAGAGACTGCATGGAAGCGAAGAGCAGGCGACTAAAGTCGCAGCAACAAAGGCACGAAGTCCACCTTCGTGGACTAGGACTGAATCCTGACCTGCGAAGGCAAGTTTCGTGCTTTCGTTGCTGCGGTTTCAACCGCCCATTCCCACTTTTCGTGCAGGCTCCAAAGATTGGGAAGCGCTGATGGAGAGCGGACGATCAATGCGGGTTGGGCGGAACGTGCTGGTGACGCTGGCGACGCAGCTTGTTTCGTGGGGGCTTGCGTTTGCGGTGACACTGTACCTGCCGCGCTATGTCGGCCCTGCCGGGCTGGGCCATTTGGCGTTTGCGGCGTCGGTGGTGGCAATCTTCGGTGTGTTCGTGCCGCTCGGAACGTCCACGGTGCTGGTCCGGGAGATTGCGCGTGACCGAGGCCGAACCGGCGAGCTTCTCGTCGCCGCCCTGCTGCTGCGCCTGCCGCTGGGCCTCCTGATGGGAGGGCTGGCCGTCGCTGCTGCATTCGGGCTGCACAATTCGCCGCTGGTGCGTCTGCTGGTCGCAGTCGCCGCCGCCGGCATGTTTGTCGGCGCATTAAACGATGCGCTCGGCGCGGCATTGCAGGGTCAGGAAAACATGACCCGGCAGAGCGCTGCCGTGCTGGTGGAGAAGTTTCTGGCATCGGGCCTGACCATCTATTTAGTGATTGTCCATGCGCCGCTCTGGACCCTGGCTGCCGTAGCGCTGGTGACGGGCTTGGTTTCGCTGGTCATCAATGCCAGCGCCTTCCGGGGGCTGCTGCCGTCGTTTTCCTGGCCGTCTGTGGGCGCGATGCGGACACTGGCCGTGGCCGGAATGCCGTTCATGGGCTGGGCGGTTTTCCGAACGCTTTACAGCCAGACTGACCCGGTAGTGCTGACACTGATTGCCAGCGCGGCGACTGTCGGCTGGTATGCCGCTGCGTCTCGCCTTGTTGGAACGTCTTTGTTTCTGCCTGCCGCGATTACGACCGCTCTGCTGCCGACGCTGTCCCGGATGCACCGCGAGGATGCCGAAGGGTTCCGCCAATTGGCCCGCCGAATGCTTTGTTTGGTCATGCTGTGCGGCATTCCAATCTCTTTGACTTTGATGCTGGTTCCGGGCAGAATTATCGGGATGCTGCATTACCCCGCCGGGTTTGCCGGCACAATCCCGGTGCTGCGTGTCGGCGGGCTGGGCGTCCTGCTGTATTACGCAGCAATGGCGCTGGGAACACTTGTCATTGCCTCGGACGGCGAGACGAAAATGATGCGCGTCTCGGCGCTTGCAACGGTTGTCAGCATTCCGGCCTGCGCTGCCGGGGCGCTGCTGACCGCGCATCTGTGGGGCAACGGTGCGATTGGCGCGATTGGAAGCGATGCGGCAGTCGAAATCTATTTAGTCGGCTCCTACCTGCGGATGCTCCCGGCGCGGACATTTATCGGCGAGAACTTGGTGTTTTTGGGCCGCTGCGCCGCCGCCGCGCTGCCGATGGCCGCATTTTTGGCATTAACGTCCCAAAGCAAACTTGGCTTTTGGGTGATTGCGCCCTGCGCCCTGATTTACGCTGTCATGTGCCTGCTGCTGCGCTGTATCAGCGCCCAGGATTTGGCGATGGCCCGGCAGATTCTAGCGCATAGAAAGTCCACACAACAGCATGGAGAGGCTATCTGATGAGTGAGCAAGCGCTCTTTTTCGGCGGGCAGTTTGATTCGAGTTTGCCCGAACGCATTGCCGCCGGACAGCACCCGGGCACCGATTATCTGGAGCTGATGGAGCGGTATCCCGCCCAATTCGTGACTTTTGACGAGGTCATGTCTTCGACGGCCCAACCGGTGCGCCTGCTCCGGCGTTTGGGCGGCTCCTACTGGGGCATGGCGGCGCTGGGACGAGTGCAGCCGGGCCTATCGGGAGTGCTGACCACAGGCGAGGATATCGGCTTTCCGCTGGCGCTGGTTCAGAGGCTCACGGGCGGCTCGCTGCCGGTGTCGGTAATCGTGCATGGCTCTTACTTGGGGTCACGCAAGGGAGCCTGGGTAATGCGCTTCCTGCGCGGCGCGGGCCATGTTCGCTTCTTATGTTTGTCCGAGTCCCTGCGTCAGCGTTTAATCCAAACACATGGCATCCCAAAGCACCGGGTTTACAACATCGGCTACGGTGTGGACACGCAGTTTTTTCAGCCGGAACCCGGCGCTGGTAAAGGTCTCGTTGCAAGCGCGGGCATGGCAAACCGAGACTACCGAACTCTGGTCGCCGCCGTGTCGGATTTAGATATAGACACAAAGATTGCCGCAGACAGCGCCTGGTTCCGCAGTGATCTGGACATCGCAGGCCAAACGCTGCCGCCGAATGTGGAGGTGCGCTCTTACGGAAATTATGTGGGCCTGCGCCGGCTGTATGCCGAGGCGCTGTGCGTGGTCGTGCCGCTCCGCCCGGCGGTCCACGCCTGCGGCTACGCGGTCATTGCCGAAGCGATGGCGATGGGCAAGCCGGTCATCACGACGCAGATTGCCGGGCGATCCGATTATCTGGTAGACGGTGAAACCGGGTTTTATGTGCCGCCGGGCGATGCTGACGCGCTGCGGGCCAAAATTCTTCAGCTTCAGGGCGACCCGGTGCTTGCGGAGCGGCTGGGCCGAAACGCCCGTCGTCTGATGGAAGAGCATTACACGCTGGAAGCCGCCAACGACCGCATCGCCGCCGCGATGGGCCTTCGCGCCGCGCCGCGCGGCATCTCCGACGCTGTTTCAGGCGGCATTTCCGGCCAGCACGGCGAACTTTTGCGTCATGGATAAAAACACCCTCAGCAGTTCTTCGCGCCCGGCTACGCCCAAGTCAGAATTACCGCGCCAAAGCTCGCGGCTGGCGCGGGTGATCCGCGAGGAAATAGGAGACTTCAGCCCGCGCCTGTGGCTGGCCGAAATGCTGATGCGCCCGCTGCCGATTGGGGCCGCAGGCCGTGTTCGGGCCGCTCTCTACCGGTCAGCCGGCCTTTGCATTGGCCCCAAAACACTGATTGTCGGGCCGCTGACGCTGACAGGTCCCAGCCGGGCGCTTCGCCACCTGCGGATTGGCGTTCGCTGCTTTGTGAACAGCCCTCTGTTCATAGACGCCGCCGCGCCGGTGACGCTGGGAAACGGCGTTTCTGTCGGCCACCATGTGGTGATTGTGACGACAAGCCATGCAGTCGGCCCGGCGGAGTTTCGCGCCGGCGACCTGCGGGCAATGCCGGTGACGGTGGAAGACGGTGCGTGGATTGCGGCCAATGTCACCCTGCTGCCGGGGGTCACAATCGGGCATGGCGCGGTAGTCGCGGCAGGAGCCGTAGTCACCAAAGATGTCGCGCCGAACACGCTGGTCGGCGGCGTCCCGGCCAAGCTGATACGGGTATTGGACACGCCATGAGAAATAGCCCCCCGGCCCCCAATAATGGGGGAGCCAGAGAAGAAGCGTCCTCTGAAAATCTTACTTCCCCATTATTGGGGGCCGGGGGGCCGTTTCTGTCTGTCGTCATTCCGACGTTTAACCGCAAAGACAGCCTCAAAAAGACGCTGGACGGGCTGGCGCATCAAACCTACCCGGCGGCGCAGTTTGAGGCCGTCGTTGTGTCCGACGGCAGCACGGACGGCACGGCTGAGATGCTGACGGCTTACGCCGAGACTGTGCCGTACACGCTGCGCGTGGTGAGCCAGCCGAACGGCGGCCCGGCCCGCGCTCGCAACAACGGCATTGAAAACGCGCACGGCGAAGTGGTTGTCTTTTTAGACGACGACGTCGAGCCTGCGCCGGAGTTCTTGTCGGTTCATGCCGCCCACCATGCCGGCCAGGAAAGTACGGTGGTGATTGCGCCGATGCTGCCGGACCCGGCGCTTCTTTGGCGGGAGCCGTGCTGGATTGCCTGGGAACACGCCATGCTGGAAAAGCAGTATGCGGCCTGGCGTACAGGAGAGTGGGATGGCTGCGGGCCGCATCATTTCTACTCCGGCAATGCGTCCGTCAAACGGGTGCATTTAATCACTGTCGGCGGCTTTGACGAGCAGTTCCCGCGCCAGGAAGATGTCGAGCTTGCGGTGCGCCTGGAAAAAGAGCGCGGCGTCCATTTTGTGTACGCGCCGGAGGCCGTTGGAATCCATCGGCCTCAGCGGCGCTGGGAGTCGTGGCTTGCCGTGCCGCTGGCGTATGGCCGGCTGGACGTGGTTCGCGCCCGGCGCGGCGACGCGGCCTGGGACACGGTGCGGCACGGCTACCACGCCCGCAATGGGGCGACGCGCCTGCTGGCCCGCATGGTTCTGGCCGTGCCTGCTTTTGGTCAGCCTGTCCGAAGTTTGCTGCTGCCTGCCGCCCGTTTAATGTACCGCCTGCGCCGGGCGGGGCCGGCATTCGCGGCCCTCAGCGTCATTTATAACCTGCGTTATCTGGAAGGCGCACAGTCCGAGCTTGGTCAGGGAGAAATGCGGCGCGTCCTCTTCGCCGCGCCGCCGGCTCCTGGCAGAAATCCAAACCCTGTGTTATAATACTCTTCTATGAACACGCCACCGCCGGAACCAAAGAAGCTGCGGCAGGGCAGGGAAACGCTGTCGCCGGATTACAGCGCGGCGTTTGCCGATCTGCCGGCCACGCCGCCGTCGGGCGGCGACTTTCACGACGCCTTTGCGCTGGGCGAGGCCGGAAGCGGCGAAGTGGCCGTGGTGATTGGGGATGTCGCCGGTCATGGCCCGGAACAAGCCGCGCAGGCCGAGCACATGCGCGAGCTGCTGTCGGACTGCCTCACGGTCGGGCTGACCCCTGCCGAGACGCTGTCTGCTGTGAACGCCATGATTGAGCCGGACCCCAACTTTGAGGGCTTCGGCACGGTCTTTGTGGGAACGCTAGAAGCGAACGGCAGATTGACCTACGCCAGCGGCGGCCATGAGCCGGCGCTGATTGCTCCCGCCAATGCGTCCAGCCCTGATGCCGTGCTGGAGCTTGACGGCACCGGCCCGCCGGTGGGCGCATTCCCGCCGGAGATGTCCCGCTTCGAGCAGCATCAAGCGACGCTGCCGCCGGGCGGAACTTTGCTGCTTTACACGGACGGCGTCTCGGACGCCCATCCTCCGCAGTCTCGCCTCGACTGGCTGGGGCTGCCCCGCCTCAAATCTTTCCTGCTGACGCTGGTGTCCCTGCCGCCCCGCCGCCTTGTCATTGGCCTCCTGCGCCGCGTCGCCGCCTTCTGCCGAGGCGAGTTTCAGGACGATGTCGCCGTGATGGCGGTGCGGCGGTCTAAAAAGTAGCTCCGCGAGTCAGGCCCGGCACCGTGAGTTGTCCCGGCACTGGAAGTGCCGGTCTACTGGTGAATGGAAGTGCCTCCGGCACTGAAGAGCAGAATGCCGACGGCATTTAGTCCCTTAGAACTTCATCCCCAAACTTGCCGCCGCGTTGTAATCGGGCGATGCCTCAGTCGCCGCCTGCTGGCGCTTGCCGGTGAGGCTCAGGCTAAAGCGGTCACTCAAAGCGTGGGTAAAGCCGACGGTGTAAGCTGTGGCAAGGGGAACGGAAGCGTCCAGCAGGTTTTGCTGGGTCTGGTAGCCGACAGATAACTGCGTGGCTTTGGAAAAACGCAGGCCGAGCGCGGCGTGAACGATTTCTTCCACATCCGGCGTACCGTAAGTTCGGGACCAGTCGCAGCCGCCGGAAAGGCCGAGTGCGCCCCAAGTGGTTTCGAGGCCGACGCCGCGCCTCGCAAGGCGCTGCACCGTGTCTGTGCCATCATCAGGGTTCTGGGAATAAGTGCCGGTCAGCTTGAATGTTTTCAGGGGCGTAAACGCGATTTGGGCCGTGCTGGTGTCAAATAAATCGTTGGGATTTATGTCGCCGGCGGGAGCCATGCGGCTCTTGTAGCTGCCGGAAACGGTCAGCAAAGGCGAGGGATGCAGAGTGCCACCGACGGTGGCTTCGGACGTATCCACAGCGTCCGCCGCGCCGCCTGCGGATGTCTGACGCAGCGAAAAGCCGGCGTTGAGCTGGACTGTGGACTTCGGATTCAGCGCAAGCGCTACCGACTGCTGCTCGGTGGTCGCCGCGCCGACACGGGACTGATTGGCGGACGTTTGCAGCGAGAGTGTTTTGCTGGGTGTCAGCACCGTTTTTAGGTCCAGCGTCTGGCTGTCACTTGCCGTACCGGGCAGGTTTTGACTGTTAAAGCCCGCGCTGACATTCACGGTCTTTGCCGCCTGCGTGTCTACGGAAAGCGCGGCGGTCTGCGTCGTTCCGCCCGGCCCGGCGCTGGTTTGGGCAAGGTCCGCCTGCACTTTAGTTTTGGCTGTGGGCGTCACCGTGACCGCTACGGAAGCGCTGGTATTGGCGGCATCGGACGCAGGATTTCCCGTGCTGTCCAAAGCGTCGGAGCGGCTGAAACTGAGCTTGGCTTGAACGGCTTTTGAGGCCGTGAGAGTGCTGCCCAGGGTAAACAACTCGCGCCCGCTTTGGAAGGCGCTGTCACTGCCCGTGTCCAGTCCCTCTCCAGCGCGGGAAAAGCCGAGCGAAAACAATCCCCATCGTCCTGCGCCTGCCGTGCCGCCGAGGGAAAGCCCGGTCCGGTCGGCGTCGGCGCTTGTGTTAAGATTTGCATCGGAAGCCGACGGCGTATCAAGGAACCGGCACGAAACCTGGTCGCTGCCTGCTCCGTGCCAGCCGAGGCTTGCGCCCAGGGTCAGGCTGCCGGCTGTCCCTGCCGCTGTTTTGCCGAGGGCATCCAGCGAAAAATAACCGTGCGGGTTCCGCATCAAATCCAGCGTGACAGGAATGCTCTGCTCGGTGCCGGAGCGCTGGGACTGGGGCGAAACCGCGTAAAGAATGGAAATGGCCGCACCAACAGGAAGACTGTGCGTAAAGGTCACAGTCCCGGCGTCGGCATCCAGCGTGTAATCCAAAGCGCGAACCTGCAGTTGACCGTTGATGCTGACGGTTTCTGTGCTGACGGGAAGGTGGTTCCAGCTTAATGCAAACGGGCCGGGCGTTCCATTGCCGGCAAGCACATCCTGCACCGGCGGCGTCTCGGCCCGGCAGGCCGGAAGAAGAGCATCAAAAGCGAGCAGTGTGCTGGGAACAAAGAAAAGTGCGGCAGCAATTCGTGCGGCGGGAAATCGCATCAGTTTGGCCTCCATTAGTTTGGAGTGCCGTGCGGCGAAAAAGTTTCAGGGGATTTGGGGAAGAAGAGTAAGAACCCCTCCCGCTCGTTCCTCGCTCCCTCCCCTGTTAGGGAAGGGCTTTGGAAAGAGACGAGCAAATACAGCCTCAGCCTCCTATCAAGACGTGGGCGCTCCTACTCTTGGTCTTCTCCTGGTTGCCCTTCCCTAACAGGGGCCTTCCAGGTAGCCAGTGCTTAGGGAGCGAGGAACGAGCGGGAGGGGTTCTTACAGGAAGGGTTCCTAACAGGGTTCTGACGGCAGGGGTTCTTACAGCAGGGGTTCCAGGGTTCTCAGGAGACTTATCATGGAAGAGAAAATCGTGCGGGCGTATCGCCGCCCCGAAAAACAGGCGCGAGCCGCACAAATGCGGCAGGAAATGACACCGAGTGAACAACGGCTTTGGGAGCGGCTGCGGGCCAATCGCCTCAGCGGCCTGGCCTTCCGGCGGCAGCAGGTCATCGGCGGGTTTATTGACGATTTTTACTGCCGGTCCGCTCGCCTCGTGATTGAATGCGACGGGCAGGTTCACGGGGCGCAAGCGGACTATGACCGGGAGCGTGACCGGCTCATCGCCGCGTACAATCTCCGCATCCTGCGCTTTACAAACGACCAAATCACGCACAATTTAGCCGCAGTCCTCGCCGATATCATGCAGGCGGCAAGCCAAGTGTCTTGATGAGGAAGCCGTTAGGAACCCCTCCCGGCACAAGTGCCTTCCCTCCCTTGTTAGGGGAGGGCTTAATTACAAATACAGCCCCCGCGTCTTGATAGGGTGCAGGGGCTTTCGCTATTGGTTCTTTCCGAAGCCCTCCCCTAACAGGGGAGGGAAGGCACTTGTGCCGGGAGGGGTTCCCTACTAACTCAGGCCCACATAATACGTGTTGCTGCCAGTCGCTCGCACCGTGTAGCCGTCGGCGGCAGCCAGCGCTTTGAGCGGCGTGAGGGCGTCGCCGCCCGAAAAGTCCGCCGTGACGGGCTGGGTCGGCAGCGAGGAAGCGTCCACAATCACGGTCGCGCCGTAATGCGCGGCAACAGCCTGCATCGCGTCCAAGAAGCTCGCGTTCACTGGGGCAGGCGCGGCGGAGTCGGCAGGGCCGAAGGGCGTAAAGACGGCTTCTTCGCCCATTGGTTGAGCCGGGTCGTCCGGCTTGTATTCCGCCAGCAGGTTCAGGGTAGAACCGGCGGGCGGGGCATCCACCGGCGCAATTGGGATTTGCAGGCCCTGATGATTGGTCAGGTGCTGGCTTGAAACGGCAGGCGTCGCTTCGCTGAGGTGCGACGTGTCGGTAATCTGCTCGGTAGCCGTAATGACATACGCATTGACAGTCGCCGCCTGCACATTTGACGGCAGGTGCAGGTGGAACAGCAAAGAGTTTGTGCCGGCCTGCATGTCTACGCCTTGGACAAGGCCGGTGACAACAGACGCGGCTGGGAGGCTGCCAACAATGCTGCCGCTATCGAGTCCATTGGTGCCAGGATTAGCGGGATGCGTCACAAGAACGCCGCCGATGACGACGGCGGCCAATGCGGCCAAAGCGCCGCCGGTGGCGCGGCGATGGGCGGGCGGCGTGAACCAGCCCAGCCAGCCGGCGGCGCGAGAGCTTGATGTCTCGCGCCGCCCCTGCTGCTCGGCTGCCCGTTCCAAAATCTTTGCCCGAAAGCCAAGTGGGGCTTCCAGCTCTTCGCCGAGCGGCTGCTCCATCAAGGCGTAGACCTGCGAGAACTGCGCGTAGTCCGCCCGCGCCGCCGGGTCAGCCTCAAAATGCTGTTCCAGTGCCTGGCTCAAGGCGGGCGTGAGCGTTCCTTCCGCGTATTCCGAATAAAGTTCCTGCGCTCGTTCCAGTTTCATAGCTGCTGTCCTAAAAAGCATCTTGCTTTGCAAAAATCGTTTCTGAAAAAATTATGAATTTTTCAAGTTTCCCCACGCAAAAGCGTGTCTGCGTATCGGACGGCGCTAGGAGCTGAAAAGTTCCCGGATGCCGGAAAGTTTTTCTTTGAGGGCCAGACGCGCCCGGTTCAGGCGGCTTTTGACCGTGCCAATCGGCAAATCCATGATCTCGGCAATCTCTTCATAAGACTTCTGCTGGCCGTGATACAAAGTCACCATCGCCCGCTGGTATTCCGGCAGGTCGCTCACGGCCTTCTGCAAGATCAAGGCCCGCTCAGATTCTTCCAGTACGGCTTCCGGGGTAGGGGAAGGGTCTTCAATCTGGCGGGCGACACTGGATTCGCCCAGTTCCAGGTACTCGTCCAGCGACGACTGCGGATGGGCTTTGGCCTTCTTGCGCTCGTCTAAGAACACGTTCGTGGTGATTCGGAACAGCCAGGTGGAAAACGACGAGTCGCCCCGGAAGCTGCCGATGGCGTTGAAGACGCGCAGGAATGCGTCCTGCGCGACATCGTTTGCGTCATCGTAGTTGCCGGTCAAGCGGTAGGCAAAATTATAAACTTGTTTTTCGTACTTGCGGACCAGGTCGTTGAACGCCGCCAAATCGCCGCGCTTGCAGCGCTCAATCAGCGCTCTTTCTTCGGCGGAAACCGCCGCCCGTGGCCGCGCGTGGCGCATTGCCGCGTCATCCATTTTCAACCCTCCGCGTTCGGAGTTCTTCTCGAAGTATGTTTGGTGGTGGGAGTGCGTCTGACATTAGGCTGTATTCTACCCGGATTTTGCCGCGTTTCTCTCTGTTTTCTTTGCGCCTCTGCCTGAGAGCCTCGCAAAAACCCGACCTCACCCGGCAGCAAGCTTCCACCCTCTCCTTAACAAGGAGAGGGGCGCCATTTATGGCGGGGTGAGGTCTCTTAACGCGGGGTAAGGTCTGATTTCTGCCGAAGGCTATCAAGATGCCGGCGGCAGATGCCGATAAAAACGTATCGGGGAAAACTATGCCTGTGACGCCTGCGGACTCTTCCGCATTAGCCGCGACGTTTACTTTAAGTGAAGAGGGACGCATTCTGTCGTTCGACGGCGCGGCGGAGCACTTCTTCCACTGCCGGGCCGGGGACGTGCTGAACGAGTGCGTCACCTCCCTGCTGCCCGCATTTCCGCGCTCGCTGCTGCTGTCGGACGCCGGGCAGGCGCTTCGGCTTCAGGCGCGTCCGCGCGACGGCTCCTCGGTTCCTGTCGAGCTGGTTTTGTCGCGCGTTTGTCTTGGGCTGCAAAAACTTTGGAGCGGCGTCCTGCTGGACCTCAGCCGGCATCAGCCACAGGAAGAGCGTTTGCGGCACTCGGAAGAAGCGTACCGCACTCTGTTCGAGCAGGCGCTGATCGGCATTTTTCAGACTTCGCCCGAAGGCCACTACCTGCGGGCAAACGCCGCGCTGGCCCGGATTTACGGCTATGACTCTTCCGATGCGCTGATCGCCCGCCAAATCAGCGCCGCACGCGACCTCTATGTAGACCCGCAGCGCCGCGCCGAGTTCCAGCGCCGGATGGAGCAGGCGGAAACGGTGACCGATTTTGAGTCCCAAATCCGGCGGCGGGACGGCTCGCTGCTGTGGATTTCGGAGAATGCGCGGGCTGTTCGCACGTCCGGCGGCGCACTGCTGCACTATGAAGGCACTGTGCAGGATATTACTGCACGCCGCCGTACCGAAGAGTCCCTGCGCGAAAGTGAAGAGCAGCTTCGGACCATCTTCGATGCCGCCGCCGTCGGCATTGTCCGTGTGGATATGAATGGGCATCTGACCCAGACCAATCCGGCCTTTCAGCAGATGCTCGGCTGCACGGCGTCGGAGCTGGAAGGCACAGCCCTGGTCCGGCTGACGCATCCGGACGACGCCCCAGCCAATTTGCAGCTTCAGTGGGAATTGCAGGAAGGGCTGCGGGACGGCTACCAAGTGGAAAAGCGTTACTGCGGCTCCGACGGCAGCCTGGTCTGGGCGGACCTCACAATGTCGCTGGTGCGGGACGGCGCAGGCCGCCCGCAGTTCTCCATCGCTGTTGTGGAGGACGTGACGGAGCGGCGGAACGCGCAGCAGCGCATTTTGGCGCTGAACCGGCACTTGGAGCAGCGTATCCAGCATATCGCCGCCCTGCATCAAATTGATCTGGCAATTATTTCCAGTGCCGACATGAGCGCGACACTGAATCTAGTGCTGGAACAAGTGCGGATGCAGCTTGGGGTGGACGCGGCGGCAGTGCTGACCTGCAGCCCCGACGAGGACCTGCTGTATGCCGCCGGGAGCGGCCTGCACCGGAGCGTCGTCGACCTTGCGCCGCAGGCGGTGGGCTTTGGTCCGGCAGGCCGTGCCGCGCGGCAGCGCTCCGCCATCGAGCTGTCCAACGTCACCTGGACCCCCGAAGTGTTTGCCGATAACCCGCTGCTGGCGTCGGAAAGCTTTGCCGCGTACTGGGCCGTGCCGCTGATTGCCAAAGGCGTGCTGAAAG
Organism: uncultured Armatimonadales bacterium; assembly: GCA_964243345.1. Taxonomy (GTDB): domain Bacteria; phylum Armatimonadota; class Armatimonadia; order Armatimonadales; family Capsulimonadaceae; genus JANXMY01. Next base: position 9,705 of record CAXTER010000070.1, on the reverse strand, counting down.
GCGTTCTAGAGGTATTCCACCGGTCTGCCCTGCTGCCCGACACCGGCTGGCGGGAGCGTCTGGACATTCTGGCTGGTCAAGCCGCGATTGCCATTGACAGCGCGGCTATGTTCCAGGACCTTCAGCGCTCGCACCAGGAGCTTCAGGAAGCGTATGAAGCGACCATTGAAGGCTGGGGCCGCGCTTTAGATTTGCGCGACCAGGAAACGGAAGGCCATTCCCGCCGCGTCACCGACCTGGCCGAGCGTCTGGCGCGGGCGCTAGGTATGGACGAGTCTGACCTAGTGCCGATTCGGCGCGGCGCACTGCTGCACGACATCGGCAAAATGGGTGTCCCCGACCGCATTCTGCTCAAGACCGACAATCTGACGGCGACCGAATGGCGGGTGATGCGCCGGCATCCGCAGGATGCCTACGATATGCTTTCTCCGATTGCGTTTCTGCATTCGGCCCTCGACATTCCGTACTGTCACCATGAGAAATGGGACGGCTCCGGCTACCCGCGCGGCCTGAGCGGCGAAGAAATCCCTCTTAGCGCCCGCCTTTTTGCCATCGTGGATGTGTGGGACGCCCTGCGCTCCGACCGCCCATACCGGCCCGCTTGGCCGGAAGCTAAAGCGCTGGCTCATGTGCGTGCCTTGTCCGGGACGCATTTCGACCCGCACATCGTAGACGTATTTTTGGAGATGATGACGCACCAGGCCAAACCCGCGCGTCCCGAACCTACCGACGGCAGCGATTTGCTTCCCCTGCTCCGCGCGGCATGAGTCGGAACCCCTCCCGCTCGTTCCTCGCTCCCTAAGCACTGGCTACCTGGAAGGCCCCTGTTAGGGAAGGGCCAGAGGAACACAAGACGAAGACGCAAGCGTTGCCGCTCTCAGACTTGTCCGTCTCTTATTGCCCTTCCTTAACAGGGGCCTTCCAGGTAGCCAGTGCTTAGGGAGCGAGGAACGAGCGGGAGGGGTTCCAAAACCTTTCGGGTATATCCTCTCCATGCAAATCGCATCCTTCATCGGCTACGTCTACCATTGTCTACGCTGTCCTGATTGGCGTTGCGCTGACAGCCTATAGCCTCTGGCTCCCACTATTCCACAAAAATAAATGAAAATTATGCCCGCTCCCCGCAAAAATACTGGACTTGGCATGATTTGTGCTGTATAATAAACCGAAGTCTCACGGAACCGAGCCGCTCGAAAGCCACGGAAGGAATTCGCCATGCTGCCCTCAGCGCACCCCACGCCCGCTTCTGCCCTCGCTCGCTTTTGGCGGGACGAAGACGGCGCAACCCTCGTCGAATATGTCCTGCTCGTGGCGCTCATTGGGGCCATCTGTGTCGGGGCCGTCACCCTGCTCGGCACCAATGCCAATGCCAAGCTGAACTCGGCGGCGTCCGCGCTTCAGTAACTTCTCCAAACCATTCTCTGCACGCTCTATTATTCTCTGCACACCATCTTCTGTTTGTCCCCAAGGAGGGGAACGCCATGAACACCACACTGCACTCGCTGACACTGCATTCTGCCGCCTCGTTTGTGCGCCGCTTTTGGTCCGACGAAGAAGGCGCGACGCTGGTTGAGTACGTCCTGCTTGTAGCGCTGATTGGGGCTGTCTGTGTGACAGCCGTGACGCTTTTAGGCACGAACACCAACACAAAGCTCAACGCCGCTGCCGCGACGCTGCATTAACCGTCCTTTCATGCCTGCCGTTTTTGTGGCTGCGGCACTGGCGCTGCTTCTTTTGGCGGCGTCCATGTGTGACATCCTGACCCGCCGCATTCCAAACGCGCTTTGCGCCGCCGGGCTTGCGGCGGGGCTAATCGGACATGTCTGGCTCGGCGGCGAACTTGGCCTGCTGCACGCGCTGGCGGGAATCGCTGCCGCGCTGCCCCTGCTGCTGCTGTATGCCGTCCGCGCCTTTGGTGCGGGGGATGTCAAGCTGCTGATGGCGGTCGGCGCACTTATGGGGCCAGCCTTTCTCGGCTGGACACTGGCCGGCGCAATTGCCGCCGGTGCGGCGCTTGCGCTCGCCTGGATGATTGGAAAGAGTGTCAAGACGCGGTCTTTGCCGCCCTCAAAAAGCCGAATGCCGTTCGCCCCGGCTATTGCTTTAGGAGCCATTTTTGCATTCGCACACCTGCACTTAAAGTTATGAAAAGACTTCGAAGACTTCAGCAAGGCGCGGCGCTGGTGGAGTTTGCGCTCATCAGCAGCCTGCTGTTTCTGCTGCTGTTCGGCATGATTGAAGTCGGGCTGATTTTAGGCGCTCAGGCCCAAGTCGGACAAGCCGCGCGGGAAGCCGTGCGCTCGGCGTCCGTGGGCAATACAATTGAAACCGCAGAAGCCAAAGGAGTCAGCGCCGGCACGGGGCTAAACTTAACAACGGCAAGCGTGTATTTGGAACAAAGTCTGAACAGCGGCGTGACTTGGACAGCGCTTGGCGACACGGCATCAGGCACGAACAATGCCGTCACCGGCAGCTTGGTTCGGGCCACGGTTTCGTACAATTATCCGCTGGTTACGACGCTGATTTTTTCCGGCACCACCAAGCTGCTGACCTCCAAAATGGTAATGCAGCGGGAGTGACTATGAGCAACATGCGGCGCGGCGCAACCCTGCCGCTGGTGCTTTTTCTGCTGACCGGACTGCTCGGCGCGGCGGCGCTGGCGATTGACCTGAACATGATGGTCGCAGCCCGGCAGCGGGCGCAGGTAGTCGCCGATGCCGCCGCGCTGGCGGGGGCTGCAAGCCCGGCGTCGGCAAGTGTGTCTGCAAGCGCTGTCATTGCGGCGAACAATGCTGTGGGAACGGCCTTTACGGGGGCGACAGTGACAACGGCTTCGGGCGGTGCGGTCTCGGTGCAGGGGTCGGTCAACGCGCCGCTGTCGTTTGCGCCGGCGGTTGGCTACGCACCGACGGGGGCAGACGGATCGGCAAACACACTGACCGTTTCCGCGTCGGCGACTGCCTCCATGCCGCCGGCGTGCGCTCTGCCGGTGGGGATGCCGGTCGCGCCGTTTGGGCTGATTGGAGATGACCCCGCCAATACGGACCCGGCGGTGGCCTTTATTTCGGCGGTCCTCAGCGGCGCAAAGACGCTGACGCCGGGCGCGTCTCAGCCGGACTCGACGCAGCTTTTTCTGAAGATTAATTTGTGGAACAGCAGCGGTGTTTTGACCGTGCCGGGCAGCTTTGACCCGCTGCTGATCAGCGGCACCGGGGCGGGCTACCAAAACACGATCTATCAATTGTCGGACCAGCCGCTTTCCGCCGGGCTAGCCTTGATGACCCCGGCTCTTGCGTATGACAACGCGGCGCTGACTCAAGCGGGAATTGCTGCTCGGCTCGCGCCGACAAACACGCAGTTTACGCACACGGCGACGACTTATGCCGGCTGGGTCAGCGGCGGGCAGCCGCAGACCGATGCCCACTTGATGCTTATTCCCGTAATCAGTCAGGCGGTCAAAAACAAGCCGGGAAACGTAACTGTGATCGCGTTTGCGACGTTCTTTATCAGCCAGCCTGGGGCAGCGGGGTCCAGCAATATTGTCTACGGGCGCTTTGTCGGCGTGACTGTGCCGGGCGCGTCCGGCGGTGCCTGTTCCAACACGGGTACCATGACGCCGCCGCATCTTATTTTGTAGAATTGTTATTTTGTAACGCGAGAATGCCGCTATGCAAATGCCGCTCCGAACACAATTGCCGAACATGAAGCTGCCGGGCCGATCTGCTATTCCGCGCCGGACACCGCAGTGGGCTGCGCTGCTGCCGGCGCTTGCCGCCGGGCTGGCGGCGGCTGGGCTGGCATTTCTGCTGGTGCGAGGACACCTGCCTGCCGAAGCCGCCGCGCCGCCGGCCGTCACAGTTGTGGTCGCCGCCCGCGATATTCCCGCCCGGACCCTGCTTTCGGCGTCTGCACTTGGCCTGCGTTCTGTCCCCGTCAGCGACGTGCCGGATGGCGCGGCAAAATCTACAGCCGCGTTTATTGGGAAGGTTTCGACGGGGCCGATTCCTGCCGGAGACGTGCTGACTCAAAACGCCGTTTCGGTTCCCAGCGCCGCGCTCGGCATGGCGTTTGCCCTGCCGCCGACGCTGCGGGCCGTGACTGTCGCCACTGACCCTGCCGACGGCGTCGAGCTGTTCGTGCGCCCGGAAGATCACGTTGACATTCTCGCTACCGATGAGCCGGGCAGCGGGCCGGCGGAGGCGCGAACTGTGCTGCAAAATGTCCGGCTGCTGGCGGTCGGCGGCCAGACTTCGCCGGACCCGCCTGCCGCTTCTGCCTCGTCAGGCGGTGCGGCCCATGTCACGGTGGCCGTGTCCCCGGCGCAGGCCCAGACGCTGGTGCTGGCCGCCGCACGGGGACACCTGCATCTGGCCCTGCGGGCTATCGGCGACGGCAGCGAAGCCGCGCTTCCGGCCCTGCCGTCTCCCGTCGATCCAACGCCGCTGCGTGCTGCGCCACGCCGCCCGAATGGACGTGTTTCGCCAATCAAGATCGAGCCGCTTCCGAAAATCGGCTTGCTGCCGGCGATGCCGATTGCACTGCCGCCTGTTCCCGCGCCGCATCCTGTGACAATTCTAGTCGTGAAGGGGACGCAAAGCCAGACTATGACCGTTGCACCATGAAAATATTCACCGTCAAAACACTGCAAACACTCTGCACGGCCTTCGTTTTTCTGCTGATTTTTGCCCTGCCGGGCCAGGCGCAGGAGCTGCGGAAGACGCTCCATGTCGGACAGTCTGAAGTGTATGTGTACGACCGTATGACCACGGCGGCAGTGGGCAGCCCGCTGGTGGCCGACATTGTCCCGCTGTCGTCGCATCAGCTTCTTGTGAACGCGAAGGGTCTCGGCGAAACAACGCTGTTTGTGTGCGATCATGCCGGGACACACCGGCTGCGCCTTTTCGTTGTTCCGCTGCCGCCGTTTAATCTCAGGCCGATGGCGGCGCAGGTGCAGACATCTATCGGTTTGCCCGGTGTCACCGCTCACATGGTCCAGGACACGCTGTTTCTGGAAGGAACCGTTTCCAGCGCAATCGCTTGGCAGCGGGCCGCCGCTATTGCCGGGGTCTACGGCGCGAAAGTCAAGAACCTACTGACAGTTGTTCCCGATACTGTGCCGACTGAGTCGCTGGCCCAAATCTACGCCGCGCTGCTGTCGCCGTCGCTTGCTCCGCTAGGAGTTACCTGCACCGTGGTCGGCGACAAAACGCTTGCGCTTTCCGGGCAATATGCCGGGCGGATCAACACGCCGGGCGGGACACCGGACGCCGCCGATTGGCCCGCGCCGACGCCCCGGCGAAAGTCCGCAAAGCAGCCGGCGGCCACAGATGCCGGCGATGATGCGCCCGATCTGGCGACTGCGCCGAAAGAAGCCAAATCTACCGCAAAGAAATCATCAGAAACCCTGCCGTCTGACCCGCTGGACCATTTGATCCAGTCCCTGCCGCCGGATTTGAAGATCATCAACATGCTGAATTTAGGCTCCGGCCCCGCCCGTCAGATTTTAGTCCGCGCCAAAATCATTGACATTGACCGTGCCGCCACAAAGAGCCTGGGCCTGGATTGGGGAACCGGCAGTGCCGTCTCGGAGCGTTCAGGCAACGGCTACTCGTTTCAGCCGCAGCCGATTTTGTTTGGGCAGGTGGGCGGGGCAGTCGGATCGTATTCCAACTTCTTCGGCGGCGGCGGCATCAACCGGATTTCGCCGATTGCCGCCCAGCTTTCGGCGCTGATTATGGAAAACAAAGCGCGGGTCTTAAGTGAGCCGAGTTTGATTGACTGCACTGTTTCCCCCGCGTCAAATCCTTCTGCGTCTAAGGCCCCAGGCACGAAGCGCACGGTGGTTTCCATGTCTTCACGCGGGCGGGTGTCCCGGCGCGGCGTTACGTCTTCAATCAGATGTGCCAGCGCGTCGCGCTTGACGCTGCCGAGAAGGGCAGGGGAAGACAGGACGCGCACGATGTCTTCCAACGCCTGCTGCTTCATTTGTTCTTTCGGCAAAGTCTCTGCCGCAGCGTTAGGCTTGTTTCCCTCGGTCTCGGCCCGCACCTGCCGCGCTAGAATGCCGCGCCGGTCTTCCAGGTCTTTGCGCTGGGCGGCAAGGTCGGCGAACACGGCTGCATAAGCGTCCGGCGACGCCCCGGACTTCATGCCGGCCATCTGGGCCTGCACGGCCAAGAGGTCATTGGCAGCAAGCTCCGACAGCGCCGCATCCAGCCGCTTCATCTCCTGCCGTGCGTCGAGCGCCGGAGCTTCTGCCGGCAGTTTCGCCCGGTAAGCCCGAAGCGCTTCTGCGAGGGCATGAGGGCGCTGGGCGGCGTCGAGGATCGCGGCGACGACGGCGGCTTCCACATCTTCGCAGAAGTAGCCAATGGCCTCGCACTCGCCCTGCCCAGTCTTCTGCACGGTCTTCATGTAGCGCCCGCAATAGTAGCGCTGAGGCGCGTCAACGACAATGCCTTGCCGGTTACGCCGCCGCTTGCTCCCGGCCACCAGGCTCCCCCCGCAGTAAGGGCAGAGGAGTCGCCCGGCGAGCATTCGGACCCGCATGGGATTACCTCCCTTCTTCGCCTTGTTCTCGACAAGCCGCACCTGCACCGCTTCCCACACCTCCGCCGTCACCAGGGCCGGGCAGTCCATTGTGACCCAGGTTTCCGGGTCTGCCGGACGGCGAGCATAGGGGGCAATCAGCAGCTCGCCGGTGCGCCAGTGCGGGGTTTGCATCCGGCTTTCGTCGAGCTAATTGTCAAAGCGGCCATAGACGGCGACGCCTTTGTAAACGGGGTTTGCCAGAATGTAGCGAATTGTGGACTGGCTCCACTGCGCGGCCTTCCCCGGCGTCGGGACGCCTTCCAGCGTGAGCTGCCGGGCAATAAGGGCGAGGCTCTGCCGCCTGGCATGGTACTCCTGAAACATTCGCCGGACGTGCGCCGCTTGGTCTTCGCGGACCCGGTACAGCCCGACTTCATCAAACGCCGCCTGTCCCCGCAGCACGTCGGCATGAGTGGCGATGGTATACCCGTAGGGCGAGGTCTTGCGGCTCGGCTGGATGCCCTGCTCGGCTTTCTTCTGCCGCCCTGCCGACGTGCGCTTTTTGATGACAGCCTTCTCGTACTCGGCAAACCCGCCTTGAATGGTGAAGTTCAGGTCTCCTTCCGCCGTGTCTTCGAAGGTCATATCGCAGAACACAAGCCGCCCGCCGGCTGCCTTCACCGCCTTCTTGACGGCCTGCTGATGCTCCACGTCGCGGGAGTACCGGCTGAGGCTAGGGCAGATGAGCGTGTCGGCGCGGCCTGCCTGAATGTCGGCAAGCGCGGCCTGGAACTCTTTGCGGGCCAGCAGGAAGCCGCCGGAGATGCCGCCGTCGTGATACTCGGCGATGATCGGCAAGGACAGGGCTGAGGCTTTAGCGCGGCAGGCGTCGCGCTGGGTCTCCGGGGAAGTGCCGTGCTTGTCCTGCTCGCCGGTGGAAACGCGGGTGTAGAGGACCGCGCCGCGCATTTTGATTGTCATGCTGCTTTTTGTCGTCATGTCATCCCTCACCACTTGAAAAACTGCTTGCGCCCGTTTCTTTGACAGGCAAGCATAGTGTACCTGATTAAGTGCTAAAAGTCAAATACTTATGGCACTATTACACTTGTGCTTTAGGACTTTCTCTGGTATCATGCAAGCATGGAGAATGAGGTCTTGAGTGAAGTGCTGCTCACAGCGAGGGAAGCCGCCGCAGAGCTTGGCGTTCATGTCGGCACGGTCCACAATGCGTTTCAGGAGTGCCGCCTGCCGTTTGTCGCCCTGTATGGCCGCAAGCTCATCAGCCGGGCTGATTTGGATGCCTATAAGCAGCGCACCAGGCCGGGCGGGGAGACGCCGAAGGGGAGGCCGAAAAAGCCTCAAACGCATGAGAAGCCTGAAACCCATGGAAGGGAGAACAAAGCGCAAGGCGAACATTGATGAAAGCTGCCCCGTTCAGCATAATGCCTCCTGCCGGCAAAATGCCTCTCGCCACCGGCGAGGCTCGGCAGGACGACAATCTGGCTTGGGATGACCTCTCGCCGCTTCTTGCTTCTGACCTCTCGCCGCTTCCCGGCGCTGTCGTCCCGCAGTTCATCCGCTGCGGCAAGCTGGGCTGCCATTGCCAAACCGGCGAGAGGCACGGCCCCTACTACTACCGCATCTGGCGTGAGGGCCAGAAGGTGCGAAAAGTGTACGTCAAGGCCACCGACGTGGAGCAGGTACTCCTGCAATGCGCCTTGTACCAAGCCTGCTCCGACCGCCTCCGGCGGCTTGCGGTCGAGCGCAGTCAGCTTTGGGAGCGACGCTTGCAGTACAGCAAGCAGTTGGCTGAACTCGTTGAGTGGGGAAAGGGCCAAGATAAATTGGCACGTTTTCGACCGCTGGGAAAGGTGAGGGAACACCGGGAAGACTAGACAAGAAGACTAGAAAAGAAGACTAGAAAAATTGCCAAAGCGCAACAGGGAGCCGGATGGAACTTGGAGCCATACCGAAATGGGCGAACGCTGGCTGATGACCGTCACATGGCGCTCTGCAAGGAAGGGAAGCACAGTCACTTGATACGGCCAGGTACGACGGCGAAATATGTTGCGGGAACCTGCTGTGTTCTTCTTTTCTCGCAAGCGTCGCCGCTGTTCCCGATCCTGCTGCGACTTGGCCTTTGCCTGTGCAGCGTCTTCGATGAGAAAGGCGGCGGCCTCTTTTGCGATGAGTGCGCGAGAATGTGCTTGCTGGGCGCGGGCAAGCGTAGCGCGTGTGGAAGAAACTAAGGCTTCTGTCTCTCTTTTTAGCATCAGGTGGTTCTCACTTCCGAGGAGCGTTCAGCCATTCTTCCCCGACTCAAAAGCAACTATGGCAACTAAGCATCTTGTGAACTGCCTCTTCCACTTGTAAAACCCCGCCGAAGCAAAAGACGAAGGCAAAAGACGAGGGCGAAAATAAGCAAAGTGGCGGGGTCCGACGGAGGCGGCGTGTCAGACCCCGGCGATACCTGTGCATCCTTACTGTCGGCCTATCAAAAGGGTGGAAATCCGTTTCCCGTAGCACCGGAGCCATGCACAGAAAACAAACACCGAGATGAGCCGCTGAAGAGTACCCATCCGGCGATGTCTCCCTCATTGTCGGCAAGTGTCGGCTCTTGCAAGAGGGCCGTACAACAAACGGAACGAGACGAAGCCAAAATGAGAAACAGACCCCGCCAAAGTAAAAGACCCAGCCGAAAGGATCGAGTCTTTTTTGTGTTCCGCTCCTAACACTCGTCAGCTCCCCGCCCAGGCACTTCTGCTTGGCATGGTTTGTGCAGGGAAGCAAGCAAACACCCGCTAAGGAAGGCTTATCATGCTCGTTCTCACCCGCAAGACCGACCAGGTCATCACGCTTGGCAACCCGCTTTCGCCGGAACCGGCCATTGAAATCACCGTCATCGAAGTGCGCGGCGATCAGGTGCGCCTCGGCATCACGGCCCCGCAGAACGTCGCTGTCCACCGCAAAGAAATCTACTTACAGCTTCAGCAGGATGGCAAATCTTTAGAGAACCGGGACGCCGCGCAGTCAGCACCTTTTCCCCCGTCAGAGCTTTCCACGGTCGGCATGACGCTGGACCAGATACGCCGAATGAAGAAATAGTATTCAGGGGTTGCGAAATAAGCGTAAAAAGCGAATTAAGTCCAGGCAGAGTGGACTTAAACCTTTACA
>CAXTER010000069.1:0-24369 GCA_964243345.1 uncultured Armatimonadales bacterium | reverse complement strand
GGCCTGTATGCGTGTCATTTTTATTGCTCCTGCCACTTTTCGCTATCCACCAAGTTCACCAGTATTCACCAAGTCTACCAGAACATTGGGATGAGCCTCAACAAAATCAGCACTTGCGTTGGCTTTGCGGTCAAACGACTCAATCGCGGCAACTGCCAGAGCTGCGATTTTAATCAGAGTTGCGCGGTAGTCGCTTAAGTAAGGGCTATCACTCGCCCGCTCTGGATGTTCTAGGACAAACCGCTGGTAGTCTGCTCTGTCTTCGATGAATTGCAGCCAATCTCCAAGCCTGTGGTTGTCGTCATGCTCAGGGCCACCCCACTTAACATCTTGCCGTTCGCGTTCTGCGATAATTTCGTCTAAGATCTCCTGCATTTGTTTCCCTTTCTGGCTCTACGGACTGGCAGAGCCAAACCCAGACGGTCAATTTTTCAGACGGTCAATTTTTTCAGCATGTCGCCGGTAAATGTTGCTTCATGTGTTTCCCCGCCATCCTAGCGGCTTCACGACGATTGGCCCTAGCTTCCACACCTTTGTCTTACCGGTTCGCTCGGAATAAAGCGCTGTTCTTCGCCGGCGGTCGTAAAACCCCAGCCCACGTCCTAAGATGCGGAACCAGCAGCAGGTTGGCGAAACGTGAACGGAGAAGTCGCTTCTGGACCGCATCTATTTCCTTTCCTTGTGAATGATCCGAAGGTCCTGGCCCACCTGAAAGTACCGGAAGTCCGTGGTGTCGTCGTTGAGAATGCCGACCGTCAGCCTGCCGCCGAAAACCGCCCCCGTGTCCAGACCTATCTTGTTCTTCATAATCAAGGGAAGATGCGACTTCTGGACCGTGTGGCCGAACACCACGATCTTGCCGAAGTTGTCTTCCGAGCTGAGGAACTCCTCGCGGATCCACAGACGCGGCTCGGCTGGCACGAGGTAGGCGCTTCGCAGCTCGCTCCACTGCGGCTGACGGCTCGGCGGCACAAGACCGGCATGAACGAAATGGAAGCGGGCCGACTCCCATTCCAGCACAGTCTTCCTCAGAAAATCCAGGTGCTCATCAGGAATAAAGTCTCGCCACTCTCCCATCATTGGCAGCAAGCCGCCGTGGTAAGACTTCACCGTTTCTTTGCCGCCGTTACTCAGCCACAAAGCGTAATTATCATGATCGTAAGCATCCAGCATCATCTGCTCGTGGTTCCCCCGCAGGCAGACCGTCTTCTCGTGCCACGCCTTGAACTCTAAGACTGTTTCCAGAACACCCCGGCTGTTGTCGCCCCGGTCGATATAGTCGCCGAGGAAGACCACCGTATCTGCCGCTTTCAAAACAAGCTGAAGTTCCGTCAAAGCTGCGTGCAGCATGTCCGCACGTCCGTGAATGTCGCCGATGGCAAAAATCATTGCTTCGCTCCTCTTAGTTCATGCGCCATGACTGTTAGCAAATCGCCCTGCACAGACTTATCACTGCTGACATAGACCCGTTCCATCTCGCTGGCAATGAGCCGAAGAAGCCGCACCGCGTCTTGGGCTGTCCATTGTCCCGGCTCCGCCCCGTCCGCAAAAGCCAGATCGCCGACCGGCCCGAAATACGTCACTGACTTGTTCTTGTCGCTGGGGGGCGGCGAAAGCGGCTTATCCGTCACCTTGACGACAGCCCGCAGCACATGGCCCGCTTTGCCGTCCAGCGTTGCCATGAAGCGATCACCAAGCTCGATGATGATGTTTGGGTTGTTTGTCACTTAGCTTTCTCCTGATCCAGCATGTCGCCGGTGATGGTCTGGTCGTCGCTGGAAGTCGCGGTGATGCCGCCGAACCCGGACAGACCGCCAAGCGCCTGAAGAACGGCCAGGTAGCACTGCTGCGCCGTGGCTTCAGTCGGACGACGCCACTCCGTCAGGATCTCCCGCCCTGCCAACAGCCGCACCGCGTATCCTTTCCTGCCGCCCAGGTGACTCCGGAACACCGTGAGGTCGGCATGATCGCCTTGGATGGGTCGGCGCTTCTCCCAGGCCCGGATGGCAAGGCAAAGCTGAGTGCGGATGGATGAGTTTCCAGTCATCTCTTCTTTCTCGCAGTCTTTCCCAGCTTCTGCGCGGCGGGTTCCCTCGGCGGCGGCGGCCAGCGCTCCATCCAGTAATCCGCGTACAGCTCCGGGGCCAAGTCCCCCACCACGTCACGCGCCTCCTGCATCGTTACGCCCGCTTCCGCCGCCACCCAGAAGGTTACCTCAAAGGCGCTGATCCGGTTTTCGCAGGCGTCCATCTCTTCCCATGTCGCCGGCATCCGGCCAAAGTTGCGATAATAGGCAATCAGCTTGCGGGCCGCCGCTTCCACCGTTATTTTGTTGAAGTGCGTACCGGGTGCGGGCGGCGCGTCCGTCAGCGGGTTGTATTGCAGGACGATCCAGTTGCCGGTCAGCTTACCGATGCTCTCAGGGGACTTCATGCCGGCGTCTTCAGGCGGGGCAGGTGTTCTTCCCGCACACTCAATCTCGCGTCTCATAGGTTGACCTCGTACCCGCAAAAATCCATGTCGGCCCTGACATACAGCGGGTGGCGTGGATAGCCGCCTTTCGTCACGCCCAGGCAATTGAAGTGCAGATTGCGCTGGTCGTCTTCCGGCACAGGCGCATCCCGGCCTGCGGCAAACAGAAGACGCTGCACCGCCTTGTCCCGGTCCTGGAAGCCGCCGTGGATGCCCCACGCTGCGATCAGCAGGTTGGACTCGCCGGGTTCACCTTCACTCATTCTGCCAATCTCGGTGTCGTACTCTTCCGTCGCCAGCTTCCGCAGCCAGGCGTCGTTCTCCGGCCCCACCGGATCGGCAGCCGCTTTCATGGCTTTAGGGTCTGTGGCCCGGAACGCAAACAGGTTCGCCATCACCAGGCCGCCGTAGTCGTTGGACTTCGCAAAGCCCCGGCAGCGTCGAATAGTTGGGTCATCCAGGCTCGCATTTGCGGTTGAGGGATTGAGACCAATAAAAACCACTTTAGGCTTGCCGGGGTTCCAAACCCGCGTGAGGGCATAGCGGTAGGTACCGCAGGCTGAGAACTCCGCAGTGCGCTCTTCCGCAGTGCGAATCTCAGTAGCAAGATCTTCGGGTTCCTGTCCGAATAGGTTCATTGATGTTCCCTTGCTTCCTGGATCGTGGTGAAGGAAGCCGAGACCGACGCCTGGCACGTTTCGCAGCAGGGAGTCCCGGCCTTCCTCCGCTGCGTACAATCTTCCAACGTGTCGCATCGGAGCGGTTTCAATGGTTTCGGCACTTGTTCTTTGGGGCTTTTGTCTTGAGATGTCTGGTCTCTGGAAGACCAGGCGGGTTGGCACTGAAAAACTAAGCGGCGATCCCAGTCCGGCGGGGGTGCGTACCGTGGGTTCACCGTGATCACCGCGCAAACGCAGACGGCTTCCAGCAGGCTATGGACGCCAAGCTTCTCGTAGAGATTAAGCCGGTGAAAATCAACCGTCCGCTTGCTGAGAAAGAGCCGCTGGGAAACCTCAAGGCTGGACAGCCCCTGCAAGCTCAGGTGAAGCACGATCCGCTCCATGCGCGTCAGCGGCAGCTTGGGTGAGTCCTGCCCCACCGTTTCTGCCGAAGGATTGGTTTCTGAAGCATTGATTTCTGAAGAATTAACTTCCACAGAACTTGTTTCTAAAGAACTTGTTTCCAAAGAACTGATTGTCGCCTCCGTCACAGGCATGGGTTGACCTCTTTCGATCTGATGCACCTTTGGTCTTCAGGCGCAAGGCTGCGCTCGGCATACATCCCTTCCGGCGTCACACGGACCCAGCCGCCCGGGATGAACCACACTTCGACCCCTGCCGCTTCTTCCGCCGGACGGCTTTCCTGCGTCCGGTCAATCAAAATCCTGCCGCAGCTCCGGCAGTGCTGGCGTCCGTCTATCGGCGAGCTGGCAATGTGGATTGCAGAGACTTCGGGGTGAGAATTGCTCATTGAGTTGACGCTCATTCCGCCGCGCCTCCCGTCCCGATTTCGTCAAGCACGATCCGTACTACGTCGGAGTTCGTCAGCCTGCGTTGCTGTCCTCGCACTGCGGCCAGCGCCCGGTCTTCCCAGCGGTAAGCCGCGGCCAGACGCAGAGGATCCGGCACCGGAAAGCGGGACAAGTGCGCCGTGCGTTTACTGCCTTCGCCCCATTCCACCAGCCACACGCCGGGTGCAGGGTAATAGTCTAGCGGGGCAATCGGATGGTAAGTTCGTCCTTCTTTGTAAAACAGCGGTGGATGCTCCCGCTCCGACTGGCGGGTGTAGATCATTTTGTGCAGCGCGTTCTCCACCGCGTCTTCCAGCAGGCGCTGAAGCGGGTACGCCAAAGAGTGCGGCAGATGGTTCTCCACCACGAACCGGGCCGCATCGCCTTGTGCCTGGACGGATGCCTGACCGTGAACGCGGATCCGCCGCGCCGCCGCCCAGCAGTGAGCGCACACTCCTTCCGCCAGTGCCGAAGACTCAAAGCGGCGGACGCAGCCGGCGCAGCCCGTCGTTGTTTCGCTCATAACTCTATTATCCTTACCTCTTCTGCTACATTGTAGACATCCGTTGTGTACCGCCGGACATGACCCGCCGCCCCGTGCACATGACCACAGATCACCACGCGCGGCGGATTGTCGCCGTCAATGAGGTTCGTCAGCGCCTGAGACCCAATGGAGCGCTTTTCCCAGGTTCCGTCTTGGTTTTGAGTCGACCCCGCCGCGTCCAGCACGCCAAACGGCGGGGAATGGCTGACCAAGATGTCGGTGCGAGGCGGAACGAGTGCAAAGGCAGCGTCTTCCACTTCCCGGCGAGTCGTCGTGTGTTCCCAAATCGAAGCCAGTTCCGGCATATCGTAAGCGGTGGACAGCGCCACGCCGTAAAAGAGCCGGTTGCGGTAGACATAGGGGGCGTCCAGCAGGCTGATCAGCCCGTGGTCGCCCCTGCCGATAGGGTAGTAAATGTCCGGCGGCATCAGCAGGTCATGGTTTCCGGGTATCCAGAACGTCATGGGGTAGCGGTCCACGACCCCCGCGATCCACCGCTGGGACGCCAGAAACTCGCGTGTGTCCCGCAGGCCGCGCGTCGTGATGTCGCCGGCGATGATGCACAGGTCAGCTTCCGGTAACTCGGCAGGGGCAAACTTCTCGAACCGTCCGTGGATGTCGCTCATGGCGGTCAGCTTCATTTCTTATTGCTTCTCCTTCAAACTGCTCCGTCTACCAACTTGGACCACTGAAGCCGCCACTCCAACGTGGAGTGCTTCTGCGGCGAATGCGCTCTTCCGCCTCTTTTACCAGTCCTTCATAAACCGCTTTCGTTACCCGCGTGCTCTTTTGCTGGGTAATCCTTTGTTGGATGCGCGTGAGGTAAGCGACGGCATCGTCGAAGCGCTCTTCCTCAATGGCATCGTGCGCTTTGTCTTTCCAGTTCTTGACCCATTCCCGGTGTCCTTCATAATCCAGAATAAGATAGGAAAGCGCGTCGGAACCCAGTTCAGTCACAGGAACCGTCTTGCCTTGCCATTCTACCGACAGGGGCGGCTCCGGGCGAAAAGCAGGGCGGCCATAGGGATTGGAACCATAGGGATTGGAACCATTATGATTGGGACCATAGCTGTTGGGGTCAGGATCATTGGGAGCTGCCGAGTCATAGGCTTGCTGACCGAACACATCCCATGGGTTGGACCGGGTGTAGGCATAGTAAGGATCGGCATAACGATGGCTGGGAGCGGCATCACGATTTTGTTCACGACGCAGCTGATCAATGAATTCGCTGAGTGTTTGCTCGGCCGTTCGGGAGGTCGGCTTCGCTTTCTCGGCGTTGGGCTTGGCAGGGGCCGGCGTCTCCGGGGCGATGCTCCAAAACGAGCGCATGACGTTGAGCGCCAGTTCATTCCCGTAGGGAGACACCTCGGCAAACGTCAAGGCGTGCGTCTTGACGAGCCGCGCCACTATGTTTTTGGCCGCCGTGGCTTCCCCGGCCAGGCTGGACGTGGTGAGGGCAAACAAGGACGCCGCTTGCCGGCAGAGCTTCTCGCGTTCCGTTTTTTAGCGTTCCAGTGTCACGACAGTTGCCCTTTCTCGGACGGCTTGCCGCACACGCTGTCCACCGCAGACACCGCCGCCCCGTAGAGTTGCTCGCCTTCTTCGCACCACTCCCCGTCGCCGCACTCATCGCAGAAATAGGTGTGCTGGCGGTAGGCGTAGAAAGCGTCTGCGACATAACGGAGCCGGTTGTTCTGCTCGATGCTCTCCATTGCCCCAGGGACAAGCTTCCGTGTCTGTTCTTCCAAGCGCTTTACTTCTGCTTCTGCTGCTTGTGCTTTGGCTTCAGCCGTCTCCGCCCGCTTCCTCAGCGCGGCGGCTTGTTCCAGTACGGCTCCGTTCCAGCTTCCGCTTTTGTAAGAATGGTCGAAGAGGTGGTAAGTTGTAGGCCTTGTTTCGTCACTGAGCATTTGTTTTCTCCTGGCGCTGAAACTTCTCCTGGCAGCGGCACTGCATGTCATGGTCCGCCACAAAATAGTGATGCACCTCGCAGGCAAGCTCCGGCGTTCCCCTCTGGCTGCACGAGCACCAGTCGCCGCGTTCGTCGCGGAGCTTCCAGAGGCTACCATCCAGCGTCTGGAAGCGGCTGTCAAACAGGATGTCGTCACCCCCGCTGTGAGACAGAAAGTGCGTGGCCTCAAAGCCCCGGTACGGCAGCGGCAGCGCGGCACTGGAAAACGAGCAGACGACTTCGTAGCCGGCGAGAGACTTGCGGATGCCGAAACACGCATTGGCGCAGGCGTAGAACTCCCGGCGCACCTCAGCGGGGTCGGTCGCTTCCGTGTAGAACTGGGCCACGCCGTAGCCGTAGTCAATGACGTATTTGTTCATGCGGCAGGCACGCCCTTCAGAAACCGGATCGCCCGGTGGTACTTAGCCGTTCGCTTCAGCTCCCACTCACCCAGCTCCGGCAGCCGGGTCACGTCGATGTTGTCGTACAGGTCCAGCAGCTTCACGCGCACGGCGATGGGATTGAAGGAAAGCCGATAGAGAAAGGCTTCGTACTCTTCGCCGTCGCGCTTGGTCAGGCAGTCCACGGCATTGATGATCTTGTCGGGGATATTCATCGCCCGCAGCTGATCGAGCGTCAGATCGGTGTCTTCAATCGTGTCGTGCAGGATAGCCACCGCTTTGTCGGTGGGGTTCTCGGCTGCCATCATCAGCCGGATGGGGTGCAGGATGTACGGCGTGCCGTCTTTGTTCATCTGGTAGCCGTGCGCTTCCACCGCCAGGCGGATCGCTAAAATCAACAGTTCATTTTCGTTCATAATTGATGTTTTTCCCTACTACTCTTGTACTACTTTCGTACTACTCTGGGAAGGCTTCAGCCTCTATTGGATGGGCAATGGCGCGGCGCACATTCAGGGATAAAAGAGCGATCCGTTCAGCAATAATGCCTCGTTTTCTGTTATGCGGCGTTTTCTGTTATGCGGCATTTCCTCGCACACGGTCTTGACCTTCCAGAAACTCGGCGGCACTTGCCACCACCGGTGCGGTCATGTCCAGTCGGTCCGGGTCGAACTTGCCTTGACGCAGCGCTGCTTCCGCCATGAGGCCGCGTTCCTGTGCTTTCTCCGCAAGGATCAGGGCACCCGCGCAATGCTGGCTGCTTTCCGTGCAGATCCCGCCCTCGTAACTGCCGGGGTTGGCATACTCCACCGTTTTGTGGCAGGCGAAGGCATCGCCGCGCCCAAACATGGCTAAAATGATCGTGTTCGCGTCTTCTTCCCCCAGGTCGCAGGGCGTGTCCGTGCGGAACGGGCAGTCCCCGCACGGGCGGACCAAGTCAAAGCGCATCATGTCTCCAGGTTCGAACAGAGTCGACATCCGCGATTCCCTTTCGTTTAATACTCGGAGTCGTGTTCATCCAGACGGTGACCGTTTTCGTCGAAGTCGTCGTCGTTCAAGTCGTTGTCCTCCGGCGCGGGCAGGTGGCGCATGGCCGGCTCACGGTACTTCTTTTGGCGCTCTACCCAGGCGTCCACGACGGCTTTGGAACAGGGAGACAAACAATAGATGCTCCCTCCGCTATAAAATTCTGTGGCCAGGGCATCGGTTTCGCTGTCGTAGAAGTCGACTCTGAGGAGCGCTGCGCCGAAGCGGGTCACTTCCTGGATCTGGCCGACGCGCTGGCGATGGCCCATCAGCTCCACCCGCGCCCATTCTGCGCCGGGGTCCGCTTCCCGGTCCGTTGCCGCGTGTTCATTGATCGCCTCATTTGGTACACTGGATGTCATATACTGTTCTTCTCCTTTGTCTTGATCATGTTGGTCTTCCCGCCCGTCCCATGCTTCCGCCAGTAAACTTCGTCCGCAAACCATCCGACATGGCCCGCGTCGAACCGGCGGCAGAGTTTGCGCCAGGTGGCCCGTGCGCGGGAACGGTTGACGACAATGTGCGCTACCGGCACGTCTTTCTCGGGCGTCGCGCCCCGGCGGAACACGAGGATGTGGACCCGGTGCTTCCGTTTGCCGATTTCGTTCATCAGTTGTAGCCTTCAATGTGCCGGCGCATCTTTTCCCGCGTTGCCAGATGGCCGCCCATCATCTCAAGCAATCCAAGCTGAAGACCGAGATGCCTCTCCGTGTCCGGGTGCTTGCCGAGGTCGGACGCCAGCGACGTAAAGGCGGCACTGGTAGCGCTCCCGTCTGTTCGACCTTCTGCGTCCATCTCGGCTAGCGCTCGCGCTTTGGCCCAGGCCACATGCTCCGCACGCGAGAGGGTAGGGGCCGGGGCCGGTTCGCCGTCATTGATCCACGCCCGTACCGTCTTCGTGTCCAGGCCGTTGTCTGTGCCGAGCGCCAGCCGCGACGCTCCCACCAGCTTCTGGGCATCCCAAAGAGCATTGCGGTCCTCTTCGGACCAGAAGCCTGCCGGAAAGATTTCGCACAGTGCTGACAGGTCCAGTTCCGGCTTGCCCTGGTCCCGCAGCTAAAGGTGGGCGAACGAGAGGTACAGGACGGCATCGCCAGGAGAGTGGCAGAGCAGAGTCAAAAACAGCTTTGCGTCCGCATGAGTGGGCCGCCGGAACCGGGCGCAGACATTCTCCACGATTTGAAACTCACGCAGGCCGTCCGCCGACGCCTTTTGCCAAACAGCATCCGTACCTTCCCGGCTCGCAGACATCAGGCGCAGCATATCGCCCGTCTCTGCGTCGGTCATCGGGACGCCGCGCAAAGCGGCTGCCGGTGTGAAGAAGTTCTCTTGCAAAAAAGCGATTATCTCGTCATTGGTCATTGCGTCATCGGTCATTGGAAGTTTCCTTTACTCGGCGTCGTCGTTCAGCCACCCCGAAACCTTCTCCGGACTGCCCCAAGCCTTTGCGGGAAACGAGCCGGTGATGACGCCCGCAAGCATCTTCATCTGGGCCATCGTCAGCGACGGATGAGCGTGTCCAATCGCTCGGTCAAGGTCGTTTTCCAGCACGCCGCGCAGAAAGCCGCCCGTTTCCACACGGTCCGTCAGATAAAGTTTCAGGCCGGGGCGCAGATGAGCAATGCTATCCGTCTCCGGGCTGTCCAGCAGTTCCAGCGCGTCTTCGATTAAAGAGCGATGGTAGGTGTCTTTGATGGATTGTCGCTCTTCCTCGTTCACTTCGGTCCCTCGGCCAGCTTTTCTGCCAGATCGTCCCGAAGCTGCCGCGCCTCGCCCGGCGTCAGCCACATCTCCACGGTATAGGAGTTGTCGCCGTTTGGCCCGGTGCGAACCGGGGTCAGAAAAACGGAAACGAAGTTTCGCTTTTGCGCCGTGCGCCATTTCACCGTCACGCTTGTCTTCGGCTCCTGGGGTAAGTTCATGGTCGTTCTCCTTCATCATTCGTTTTCTCTTGCTAAGATCAGCGCATCCTTGATGAATGGAAATGACAACAAAAGCGAATAGCCGTTTTCCTCACTGTCGCCAGCGAGAAGCCAAATGCAGCCGATCAGCAGGGCGACCACCTGATTGCCTGTCAGCTTCTCACCCTCCTGCCAATCCGAGATTTCGTAGCGCTTAGCCGGCGGCATTAGATGGAGTGGCTCCCGCAAATTGAACTCGTTGCACTGCTGCGCGATGATTAATATCTCTGGCCGCGGCTTTTGCCGCAAGACTGGCAGGTAGGCGGCGAGGTACCACATGAGGCTCATGTTCCAGGCTGTCTCTTGAGCGGCAGAAGTCGCTTCGCCCATGTTCAACCTCCTGACGTTCGCTGAAACACAAACGACGGCTTCTGAGCTGCCCTCTGCCGCGCATCTGCCTCAGACCGCAACGCGGCCATGGGGATGAGTTGCACGTCCTGTTCAGCCAGGGCTGCCGCCGGGGTCACGCGCTCCCGGTGCGCCGGGGCTTCCAGGTAACGCGCCAAAGACGCCGCCGACCGAAACACCGGCAGCCGCTGCTCACGCCGAAGCGCCGAGAGCCGCGCTGGCGTCTGTCCTAGCCGCTGCCAGCCGGCCGCACTCAGCATCAGCCCCCGCGTCTTTGTCCCATCTTTTTGCGTGCCTTCCTGCTGCTTCCCGTCGCCGGCTGCCTTGCCGCTCGGCAAGATGATCCCCGCCTTCCGAAGCAAGTCCACGCGGGCGAACGTCGCGCTGCCATTGAGGTCAAGCCTCTTTCCCAGCTCGCGGAATGTCGGCGGGTAACCGCACGCGGCAGTCAGTTCGGCAATGGCCGACAGGATTTGGCTGTCTTCTACTTTCTTCATGCTTCTACTTTCTTCACGAACACTCTCCCGTCAAAATGGTAATCGCGCCGTTCAGAATGGTAATCGCGCGGTCGGCGTCGGCATCCGTCAGCCCGACCTTGTAATCGGTGCGGACAAAATTCTCCGTCGGTGCATCCGGCATGGGGTCATCGTCCAGGATGGCATACTCGGGCGTCTGGCCCCACCCAGCCAAGTACAGCGCGATTTCTTCCCAGCGCGAGACGGCGGCAGGAAAGCCATAGTCCATCACCGCCTCTTTTTCCGGCGTCTCGCCAATGATCTCGCCCATGAAACCGTTCTCCGTGAGGCAGAACGTGAGTTCTTGCCGGGTCAGCAGTGTGCGCCATGCCGAAGAAACGACGACCGCCGCGCCGGTTCCCGCCAGGAGGCGATTGAGGCGCTGGACGGCGGCGGGGTCAATCCTGCGTGCCCAGTAAGCTACCCGGTACGGTCCCAGCCCATACCCCCCGCGCTGCCGCTGCGTGTCCTGCCAGGCCACAGAGTTCAAAACTCCGTCAATGTCCAGAAAAATGAGTTTCATCTCTCTTCTTCATCTCTCTTCTTCATCTCTATTCATCATCTCTATTCATCATCTCTATTCATCATGTGCTTCTGGATCATCAAGCAAGGCATTGTATTCTTCAAAGGTGCTAAGACACGTTCGGCGCGAGTCGCTTTTAGAGACTTGGCAGTTCAAATGATGCGATGCCATGAACGCTGCGAGTCCATGCCGGCCATAGTGAGCTTCTCTCTGCTGGGCATACACCAAGAACGTCCGCGCATTTACCTGATACAGAACGCCGCCACGCGGATCGCAGGGCAAGCCACTTTCCAGCTCGCGGCAGACATGAGAAGGGTCATGAGTCCACCAGCACGTCATGGCTCCGTACCAGATCGTCTGGACGAGGCCAGCGGCAACCAGACGCTCTACTTCTTCAAGCGTGATTGTCTTTGTCAAATAGGTCATGCCGCTTCCCCGCTCGTTTGTCCCGTGTTCCAGCACCGTTCCGCCGCGATCTGCGGCTCCGGGTCTAAATCCAGGTCGTAACATTCCATGACCTTTGACAGAGCCTGTTTGTCCTGATACTTGCTCAGAGCCTCTTCGACATTCTCGCTGCGGGTCACAAACACCGGGTAGTCGGAGAAATCGAAGGTGTCGGTAACGATCAGCATGAAACGATGATCTGGGTTCTTTCGCCCTTCCAGGTAGAACCACTTGCGAATGTCCGAGCGCGTTGTCATAAAGCAAACAGTCCTTCCACCGCCTTGATCTGGTCCACGCGCCAGATGCTGACTTCCTCCGCCCCATCCAGCTTCACCCGCACACACGCCACCCCGGCCAGGAAGCCGGCACTTTCCACTTCGCCGCCGAGCCACTGCTCCCAGCCGGCCACCCACACTTCGACCCGCTGGCCGGACTGGAACGCCAATTTCACTCGCACCTATTCTCCCGGAAGTAATCTTCCGAGTCCTGAGCGCCCGACGGCGTGAAGAAGAACCAGCGCCGGAACTTCGGGCCGGTCCAGATCAGCGTCCAGCAGGCACGCTCTCGCTGCCCGCTTCCGAGGCAGGCCGGACACGGAGCGCGGTAGAACCAGTCATCGCCAGTGCCGAGGCACGTCCAGCAGCGGCCCGTCAGTAGCTGGACGCGGTGCTGCCACTCCGCAGGGCGGTACGCGGGAATGAGCGGCCAGCGGCGGAACGTGCCGGCGGGCGTCACTTCTCGGTAGCCCGGCCACAGGATGAGAGACCAGAAGTTCCACGGATGCGAATGTTGATCTTCAGCATCTGACCGATGGAACTTGTGCAGCTTGAGTTCGCCGCGCTTCGTTTTCCGCAGGACGTAGCGCGTCAGGTAGGGACTTTGGCCGTCCCCCCTGGCAGCGCACCCGTATATCGTCTTTTTGCTCTCGTAAAGCCTGAACTTCATGGACGTTGGTTACTTTTTGCTTTCCTCTTTCGCATTTATCGCTGATTTTTCAGGGAAGCTGAGGCCGCCGTTTCCGTGAAATCCGGTGTGCGGCCTCAGTACCCACCAGACTTAGGGTGCTTGCTCCTGAACGACAGGCGGCTGCTCTGCCGGACTGGAGCCGTTGCCCACCGGCACTGCTGCCCCGGTGGTGATCGTGGCCGTCAGCGAAGTCGCCGCGCCCGGCGTGAACATCAGGTCTTGCCGGAACTCGGAGGGAGCGCCGTTCACGGTCGCCGTGCCGATAGACGTGAACGCGAGGTCCTGCGGCTGCGTGCCGTCCGTGTCGGGCTTGCGGCTATACACGAACTTCAGCGGGTTCGTGCTGTCCTGCTGGACGTTGACCCACTTGGACACGTCCGCGCCCGTGTTATCCACAACGGTGACGGCCACCGTAGAGCCGCTGCCGTCCACGGGAACCATGTCGGCGTCGTTGAGTGAAAAGACCTGGGTGAAGACCTGGTCGTCGGTCGTTTGTTGAGTTGCCATAAGTGGTTTCGCTTCCTTTGTTTCTATCGCGTCTGTTGTTTGCGCTGTGCCTTTTTGTGCTGCATCAATTTGTGCTGCGTCGCTTCGCGAACGCAAAAGGGAGTGTCCGATGCGAACAAGCTCGAAGAGAGTGTCCTGCTCAGCTTCTTTTAGCCTGTGGATGTCAAGTTCCAAGATGCGCGACATAAAATGTGCCATACTGTCGTCCTTTCGTGCGGTCGTCTGATTGCCTCTGCTTCACCCCCTTTCCGTCGATCTGGTCTCGTTGATATGACTGCTACAAATAGAGCCGCTACAAATGAGCTTGCCGGCGTCCAGCGCCACCAGTTAGTGGACTTCCCGCCAAACCAGAGCGGGATAGTCTGCCGGCGTTGCTGCCGGATGCGGGTCCCAGACCACTGCGCCGTCCCGCGCCACGACCGCGTGCAGCAGCGGCGCAAAGCGCGGGCTGTCCACCGCGAGGATGGTATAACCCGGCAGCACGACGGCCCGAAATTGCTTGATCTGCTCGTCCGCGGGAATGTCGGTCGTCAGCATCGCCAGGCCGAAGGGCCGTAGCCACTCGTGGTACCGAAGCTGCCAATCGTTGCCCTGGAAGTTCGGGACCATGTCTAACGGCAGCTCCAGAATGCTGGCAAGACAGGCGGGGAAGCAGTCGCCGCCCGGCGCGGTTAAAATCGTCTGTGTGACTGGCTTCATTAGGCGTCACCATTGAGGCCGCACAGAGGCTTGATCACCTTGCCGCCAATGAGCATGACCAGCACCACGCGGTAGCGGTCCGTCAGCGGCGTGTCCAGCAGGGCGCAGGCCCGGTCAATCGTCTGCGGCGAGACGCGGATCGGGTGGTCCAGCGCAGGGCACGGCTCCAACTCCAGAGCCGGCATCTGTTCGTGTGCCGGTATTGCCCGCTGCGTCATTGGGGTGCGGTTATGGCGCATCCCTGAACTCAAGATGATCGAATGGGAACTCATACTTTCTTCTCGCATTATCTTTTCACTTCTCGATTGCGCTATTTCGGTAGCCTTCCAGCGTCAGCGCCGTCAACTCGCCGGACTCCCGTGCCTGTTTCCGTACCGGCGTCAGAGGCCGGAAACAGGCACGGCACACCTGCTCCCGGAGCAGGACCGACATGGACCACGTCCAGAGAATGCGGCACTGGCTACACTGACCTTGCCGGTAGGGCGAGGAACTCACTGCGGTGCGTCTCCCAGCCGGGCAAAATAGGCCCGCGCCCTGGCCGGCAGCGTCTGCACCCGAAAGACACTGCCTTCACTCGCTTCCACTAAAGCCGGATGGCACGGATCGGCGTTGTCGGCAGCCACTAAAACTTCGCGCCCATCCAACGGCACACGCGCCACGCCGCCGCACCGGGCGAACTCTTGCGGCATCTTTTCCCACGCCGGCCCGAACCGCAGCAGGGTGATCATGTCTGGGGCAATTGCCTGCACCTCCTGGCGCAGCGGGGCCGAAATGCACTGACCGCGATCGCGCACCACCACCGCTTCCCGCCCGGTTCCCAGCCCCTGCACAGCCAGCTCCCCGCCGAGGCGATGCACCGCCCGCAGCAGGCGGATCGCGTCGTCGTGAGCGTGGGGATGACGCATGCACCAGGCCGCGCACTCAGAAGCGGCCACGTCCAGCGGGAACATGTCCACGGCTAGGGCCGCCAGCCGCTCCCGGCTCCTGCGGGGGATGCCGTCCGGCAGCGCCCAGTAGACGGACTCAAACGAGGCCATATTAAAGCTCCGTTTCCACGCTATAACGTCTCCCATTCGTCCGCGTCCTCATCTTCCAGGCTGTCAATCCCTTCCGAGATGTCAACCGGCGCTTCCGTAATCTCGGCTTCTTGGGGCATCGTGGACTCGGCTTCTTGGGAGAGCCTTGCGGGTTCGGCTTCCACGTCTCTCGTGGAACTTGCCTTGGAAGCTGGTCCGATTTCCATAAGCTGGAACGCCGCCGCTCCCTTGCTGGAACCGCTGGTCATCTTTCCACCGGCAACCAGCTTGCGGCCTCCGTAGATGCGGTCCACATGCGACCGGAGCAGATTGCCCAGTTTGGTTTTCTGGGACCGCTCCTGCCCGTCGCCGAGCCGCTCCGGCATCCACTCGTTTGCCAGACCGAACAGCTCCCCTGCTGAAACCAAGCTGCCGCCGTGCGCGTCCCACCAGGCCTCGACGAACCCCAGCCACGCCGAGGTGTCTTTGTCGGCCCGTGACCGCAGATCGCCCCGGTTCGCGAGAAACCCGTCAACCCCTAGATGTTCCAGCAGACCACCCATCACGCCCGTCCAGCTTTCAAAGCTGCCGACCGGCGGCAGCGTGCCGCTGTACGCGGGGCGTCCGGCCTCCAGCCACGAGCGTAGCAGCGTCATCACCGCTCCCAGCAGCTCAGGCCGGCTGTCCTTGATGTAGCCGTGCAGGTCCGCGTGCCGAAACTCCCGCCGCTCCTCCGGCTGCTCGACCCCGGCATCCAGCCGGATCCAGACCGAGCGCCGCACCAGCTCGTCGCTGCCGGCGATGTTGTTGCAGGTGATCATCCACACCAGACGGTTCGGGTACACCACCATCTCCGAGCCGCCCAGCAGCCGGTCTTCCCAGCTTTTGGAGGTCAGGACTGAAAACAGGTCTTTGGAGTTGACGAGGCGGACATTATCCAGCAGCAGGTGAGACGCACCGCTCCGCAGCACAGAGGTAATCACCTTTGTCCACTCTTCATCTTTGCTGGGCGGCGCTTTGACGTTCGCGCCGCCCGGCAGGAAGACGCCGGACAACGCCTGCGCCAGCAGCGTCTTCCCGGTGCCGGCCTGGGGCGCGTCGATCAGGTGCAGCGGCGTCGGGCCGTCCACGAGAGGCCGCACGAACGGCAGCAAAAGAAGCGCCCAGGCGTGGGCGCGGCTGGCGGCATCGGCAAACGGGAAGTCCGCCAGCAGGTCGTCCAAAAGGGTGCGAGCGGCGACGACGTTTTGGGGGGTCGGCTCGGTGTCGGGCAAACGAAAGCGCTCGGCGGCGTGATAGAACAGCTTGGCCGCCGGGTTGTAGCCCGGCTCGGTTATGAGCTGCCCGGTGTCGCTGACGACGGGGGCGGTGACCAGACCGGCCAGCGGAGGCAGCTTGGGCCAGGACGGCAGGCCCAGGATGTCCTCCACGACCTGGGGCGGCGGGGCAATGGCCGTCACGCCGCCCTGACGGGTCGTTGCGATGAAGTTCGCGGACCGGGCCAGCATGCCGCGCAGGGGCGCAACGCCAAGCTCCGCCAGCGTGGCCCGCTTGTTTTCGTCGAACTGCAGCCGGGTCAGCTTGCCGCCGCGCACGAACAGGCGCGGCGGGGTGTTCTTGTCCACCAGGGCTTCGAGCGCTTCCAGCGAGACATGCCGCAGTTGCCGGCCGCCGGGTCCCCGCGTCTCGATCCAGGGCAAGCCGTCGCTGTTTTTGGCATAGTCGTCTTCCCCTTCGTCTTCGCCCGCCGGGATTTCCCGCAGAAGTTTAGTGGACAGCCGCAGCAGATCGTCGAGGCTGTGTCCATCCGCCAGATAATCGTCCAGGCCCGTTTTCTGCCCGCCCCGGCCCGCCGGCAGATAGATGAAGGCAACGTCGGCCCCTTTGGCGGCCAAGAACTCGGACAGCCGGGCCAGCGCCATCTGCACGGGCCGCTTCAGCATCACGTCGGAGTCAAACACGAGGTACACCGGGCGGCCCTTGTTGCCAGTGCCTTTCAGCGCGATGCCGTCCCAGTCCGGCAGGGTCGTCTTGCCGCCCCATTCGTTGGTGCCGCGCCAGTTCCAGACGCCGATGAGGCTGAGGCAGCACAGGCCCAGCGAGATGGCGGCATCCGCTTTCTTCGTCCCCTCGGTGATGAACAGCGGCACGGACGGATTGCGGATCAGCTGTGTGAGCTGCGGATGCACGTCCACGGCCACTTTCGCGCCGGCGGGGATTTCGTACTTGGTGGGCTTGCCGCTCCGCATGCGGGGCGTGTCCGGGCGATGGACGTAGAAGCTCAGCTCGCCGAACACGTTCCAGATCGGCATGACGAGGGTGGGGACCAGACACTGCTTGGGGCCGAACCCGAGGCGCTCCATCTCGGCGCGGGAGGTCACGCTGCGGTAGCCGCGGGCAGCAATGACTTCGGCACTGATTGCGGATGCGGCCAGCGCCGCAGCATGCTGGGGCAACAGCGCCGGCGGCGGCACAGGCTCATGCAAGCGGTCTTGTTCCGAGAGGTCTTGTTGTGGGATCGGCAGAATTTGTTGCGGCATCGTTAGTTGTAGCCCTCAATAAACTCGCGCATCTTCGCCCGCGTGCCGAGATGGCCGTTGACTAGCAGACGCATCCCCAGATCAAGCGCCGGGTGATCTTGCGTCTTCGGGTGTTTTTGCAGGTCGCTGAACATCGACGCGAACGCATTGGCGACGGTGGCGATTTCGGTCTCTCCCGGCGCGTCCACCTCGCGCGGGGCCCGCTCTTCGCACCAGGCCATGTGCTGGCCGCGTGTTGGTTCGCTCATGTTTCTTCCTCGCTGTTCAGGGCCGCATCTCCTACTTCCACCCAGTCTGCGCCGTCGCTGAGGCTTGCTTCTGCGTCCTGCGCCAGCGCATCATTGTCGAGCGGGATTGTGTCCGACGGTTGCGCTTTGCCGGCGTGGATCAACGCCAGCGCCACAAACGGCGTGACCTTCGGCTGGGCGGCGTCCATGTCATTCTCGGGGCCGATGGCAATCTCCGTGCCGTGCCAAAAGCGCCACAGCTCCCCGTCGATCATCCACGCTGTCCCGACAGTGATGTCGATGAACTGCACCCGGCTGACGTTTTTGTTTTTGCTGACATTTTTGTTTTTGCTGACATTTTTGTTTTTGCTGACATTTTTGTTCATAGCTGCTCTTCTTTTTGCGCTTCTGAGTTTTGGGCAAAAGCAAAGACCTTCCGCCCGTCCACGTCCACCGGGTTCAGACGAAACAAGCCGCCTCCCGCGTAGTTGCACGGCCCAGGCCCATCCCCACCGAAGGCTTTGCGCGACCCTTCGATGTACCGGCCAACACACGAAAAGCCAACAACGCTGGAAGAAGACCCGGCGTTTTTGTAGTCCTGCGTGGACTGCGTAAAGCCGCACACCGGACAGACAAACCGCCACTGCATCACATCTGGCCCGAAGAGAGCCGCTCCCTGATCTCGCCACTCTTGATCTGTCAAGCCGCATCCCTTCCGGCGTCCTCAAACAGACGCAGCGCTCCCTGGGGCTGCGCCGCCCACGCTGCCGGGTTGAACCATACGCACTCCGTTCGAGGCTTCGCGCCGTCGGCAAAAGCCCGGTACGTCAGCCGCTCCCAGTCCTTGTAGAGCGTGTCGTACAGCAGCCCTTCGTAGCCGCACAGCAGCACCATCCCTTTGGCCCCGTGCAGCACCCCGGCCAGCCGGGCATGGTCCTCATCCGTCATGTCGTGCTGGTAGGCCGCGTTTCTTTGGCGCACCTGGCGCGTAGACAAAACATACGGCGGATCAACAAAGTGAAGGGTGTCCACGGTGTCATGGGAGGCGATGACCCTAAGCGCATCCCGGTTCTCAATGCAGACGCCCTGCAGGCGCAGATGAAAACTGTCCAGCACGTCCGGGTAATGCGCCCAGTCGTGCGCCGGCGTCGTGCCGCTCTTTTTACTATCCGCCCGAAAACCCGTGACGTGCTGGACGTTGCTGGACGCGGACCCAAACCCCATGAAGCTGCGGACGACAAGCCGCCGGGCGCGTTCCACCCGGCAGCGGGCAGGGCGATAAGCCGCCTCGAACTCATCACGGGCAAACGGCGTCAGGGCGAGTGCGTCCTTCAGGCGCGACTTCAGCGCCGGATCGCGCAGCACTCGGAACAGGTTCACCACGTCGCTGTCCAGGTCGTTGATTACCTCGCTGAACGAGCGGGGCTTGGCAAGCAAAACCGAGGCAGCTCCGCAGAACGGCTCGCAGTACGTTCGGTGGGGCGGCATCAGGGCGATGAGCCTCTGGGCCTGCCGGTATTTGCCACCATGGTATCTCAGCACAGGACGCGCCGGCTGTTCGGGCGTTGTGAGGAGCGAGGCCATCATTTTGTCACCCCCAGCCAGTCCGCTTCGGCTCCCGTCCACCCGCCCGGATACAAAGCGCCGACGGCAAAGTAGGCGGCCAGGAGAAGAAGCAACGCCCAGCCAATAGAAGTCAGGCGGGACATGCCGGCCCATCCATTCTCCGGGCGTATGGCATTCCTGTTCTCCGGGCGTATGGCATTCCCCAGCTGCTGCTCGTCACTCAAGCGCAAAAAGTGTAGAGTCGACGTGTCCAGCACATCGAGCGGAGGCGGCATCGGAAGCGGCATTTGCAGGCACTCCCGCAGCCGCCGGTGCCGCGCCGCTTCCCGCCCGGCTTCTTCCTGCTGGACCTGTGCCAGCCGAATGTGGCCTTCCGTAAGCCACAGGCCCTCGAACTCAGCGTAGCTGCCGGGGTTTTCACGCCGCAGGTGCGTCATGTGAGCCGCCGAAACGCCAAAGCACCGGGCAATGGCGGCGTCCCGGCATCGCATCGTCCTCTCTTTCAGCCCGGCGGCTTCCAGGTGGGTCATCCGGGTAGGTTGCACAAGAAGGGCGGTCCGGGAAGGCTGCAGCGGCACGGTGTCCGCCGGACAACTCCCCCAGACCGAGTGCGGGGAAGGATCAGACGAGGGCTGAGAAGGATCAAACATGAACGGCCTCCTTGCCAGCTTCAACTCGTTGGGCTTCAGCACTCATCGCCTGCTGCTGACGGCGCACAGCCTCCTTCCGAAGATCGGGAACGCCAGCGGCAGTGCGCTGGGCCATCGCGGGGACCGGCAGCCACAGCCAGCTAAAGAACGCTTCTTCGGTAGGACAGGAAAGCACGTTCTCCGTGTACTCGTTCACGTCCGGCGCTTCCTTGTAATCCGGGTAGCCCGCCGCCCGCCCGTACAGCCGCCCATCGCCGCAGCGCATCCAGTTCGGCAGAAGACCGCCCTTGTACCTCTGGGTGACCAGCAGCCGGGTAAACTCGGCGTCTCCCGTGCGGTAGGCAAGGATGTTGCCCCAGTTGTCCGGGCCGGTCAGGAACAAGTCCAGCGGCAGGTCCAAAGCGCAGATCACCAGCCGCTTGTACCGAGCGCCGTTGCGTTTCACCAACGGGTCCCAGGCCAAGAGGCCGGACTTTACGCACTCGTCAATAGCGCGGTCGAGCGGCGCACTAGTCGGAAGCGGGTTGCCAAACAGGTCCGCGTCAAGGCGCGGCTCCAGCACGAGCTCGACATCGCCGACTTCCGCTTGGCCCCGGCGCAGGCTGCCCGCGATCTCGCAGCGCACGCTGGCACTTCGCGGGTCTGTGTTGGAACCCGCCAGGGCCGTGCCTACGCCGTCAGACACCTGACCGGAGAGAAGAACGGTACGCACTTTCTCAGCCAGGGGCAGAACCTCAGCCGCCGCGCGGCGCTGTTTCTTCGTCACTCCGGCACTTTTGGAACTCAAAGCAAGGGCGTCGGTCATGGCTGAACCACCTTTCGGACCGCCGCCCGTGCGGCAGCGGCCCGGTTTGAGACCACACGGTACTGCTCGTCTGTGATCCGCCCAAGCTGCAGCCAGGCCCACGCGGTCTCTCTTGTCGCCGCCGAACGGGCGCTTTCGGCAATCAGGCGCTCCATCTGGGGGTCTTGCTGCACAAAGAGAAGGCAATGCTTGCAATAATATTCCGGGTCATGCAGCACATGGAAGCGGAAATCAGGGCAGGAGCAATGCACGGGGCGCTCGGCCCGCACCACGACTTCATAGGCAAGCTCACCGTTTTTACAGTAGTCGTACACGGCGTCGCCGCTCGGCAGCGTTTCCCGGAAGATAAAGCCGCCGATCAGCCGCGCGTCGGCGATGCGCTTCTGCTTGGAATTTGTGCGCGGGTCACTGCGGCGAGCACTGGGAACAGTCGCCGGGGTGTACAAATCGTCGTGATGGCCGAAGAGCTGGTCCAAAATCTGCTCTTTCACGGGAAGCGGCAACGGCGCGGCCCGCAGCAGCAAGGTCAGCTGCGGGCCGCTCAGAAAAGGCGTTAGTGACGGCGTTTGCGAAGGCGTCCAAGACGAAGGCGAAGTCAGCATGCCGCACCTCCCGTCCCAGAATGATCTATGGCCGCGGGCCTTATGGTGCGAGGTTGCCCAGTGGCCGTAGGGTCAGTCCAGGTCTCCGGGCAGCCGGGATAATGACTGCTCAGCCCGTGGCAGAGGCCGCACACAGTTCCTTCCGGTAGTCCTGCCGCTTGGCGTTCTCGCTGCTGGCGGTGCAGGGTCTCAAATCCTACGCCGCCGCTGTACGACCTCTCTGAGTTCGGGCTGCGCTTTCGCGGGTACTGACCAGCGCTCCCGCTATGAAATCTTCGTGCCAAATTCGTTCTCCTTGTTGCTCGGGCCAATTTTTTGGTATTCAGCCAATTTTTTGGTATACTGTCGTCAACTCCGTTGCTCGGAGCACCCCGCCTCGTGAGACAGGCGGGGTTATTTTTTTGCGCGGCGCGTTTCTAAACGGCCAAATCCACGTCCCATTTGAAAAATCTGCTTGAAATCTGCTTGCTTGCGGGCATTTCGAATTCTTGAGATTTCTGACTCATGCATCCCGGCGGTTTGGGCCAGTTCACGGGTCTGGATGTCTTGGGCATCCAAAATGCCGTCCACCCAGCGCCCGAAGCCCTCGTTCATTGACACAGCCAGATCAGACAATTGCACTCACCTCCTTCCGCTCTTTGCTCCGTTCGATCTCGTTCAGTGCTTCTTCGAGCCGCAGCGCGTCGTGGTCCGTAAGGCCGGCATTACCGCGCTCCCAATCAACAATCGTGCCTAGGTTCACGCGCATTTGCTTTGCGACTTCCCGCTGGCCCACACGCATCGCTCGACGCTTCATCAGCAATTCTCCGATGCTCATTTGCCCCTCCTCTCTATTTTGATTAGATAAATCTTCATTATGAAGATTTATCAGGCAAAAAAATAAATCTTCAGCAAATATCTTCGTTTCGAAGAGATATTTTAGCAAATCAAAGAAGTTTTGTCAAGTAATTTTATAACTTTTTACAATTTGTTTTAGGTATGCTTTTGGGGAGCCATGTCCACAAAACGTATAGCTGAAAACAATGCCGCTTCTGTCCGAGGAATAGCTCGGCGTATCCGCGAGCGCCGGGAGTTGCTTGGTCTCAAACGTGAGCGACTTGCAGACTTGATCGGGGTGAGCTACACGGGATACAGCGCCAAAGAGATAGGCACCAGAGAGTTTGGTGCGACCGAGCTCGTTATTGTCGCGCGTGCGCTCGGCGTCACAACGGATTATCTTCTGGGACACGAGGAAATGGAAGACCTGGACCAAGAGGACCGAGACACCATCCGGTTTATCCATAACATGCCCCCCGATCTTCAGGCCAGCGCCAGGGCAGCGGTACGCGCGATGCACGATGCCAACGCCCGCCTGGAGACCACGCACGGCAAGAAGGCAGAGTAAGAACAAGGCAGAGTAAGAACGCGGAATACAAACCCAAAGCCACAAATAACTAAAGCAGGTGAGAAGATAGGCGAGGTTAGAAGATAGGCAAGGAATGACAGGCAAGACCCTTTTGCTGGCGGCGCTGCAAGGCGTGATCGAAGACGCAAATGGTGGACAGTGGCCGGTGCGGCTGCGCGACTGGCGGCGGGTGGGGGAGCGGTTCAATCACCGAATCGTCTGGATGGATTTAGAGTGGGGCATGGATGCTCATGCGGTCGGCGGCGTCGTGTATGCCAACCCCTGGCACAGCGGCCTGGGCCGGGACCGGCGTGACCGAATTGAGAACGAGCTGCGCCATGAGATGATCGAAACGGCCTGCGTCTATGAGGGGCGGCCGCCCCTGTGCTATCCGCCGGAATGGGGGGACCATCACCAGATGACCGTAAACTTGGAAGAGCACCTGAAAGCGAAAAGCACGGGGATCGGGACGGCTGAGAGTACAGAAGAGTTGCCGGAGGGGTTTCTCGCCCGGCCCCTGGACGAGTGGCCGCTCAATCTCCGAAAAGCTCTGGCGCTGGTGCAGAAGATGCCGCCGGAAGTGCAGGAGCATATCATCGGGCTGTGGCTGGACCAGGCCGAGCCGCATTACCGGATTGCTATGGCGCTCAAAGACGCCGAGGAGAGACTGGCCCGCGTCACGCAGGAGATCGCCGATAAGCTAAACGGCGAAAGATGATACGGCGAAAGATGATCCAAAAAGATTGCTGCCGCAAAGTCCCATCAAAACACAGAACGTCCCCAAAACAGGGGAACCTGGGGAACCTGGGGAACCTTTTGCAGCCCGAAAACTTTTGCGTGGGGTACCCCCCCTCCCCCCTGTGAGGGGGTTTTCGCGCTCCCGGAGAAAACGATGCCTAGCCGGAAAAAGCCGCACGCCAAGAAGAGTGCGGGAAGCTATAAGATAAAGGATCCAAAACCCGTTTTCATCGACGGGTCACTCTCGGAGCCGGATCAGTGCCGCCAGATGTGCTACCAGCTCGCATTTCAAGCCGCTAAACAGGAATGTCAGAAGGACAGCATGCCGTTTGATCAAGACACGCTGGACGCCATCGCGCTGGAGACGGTGAGGCTTTGCTTTCAGGGTCAGCCTGCCTCACCGGGTGAGCTGGCAGGGCTGCATCCCATGATGGTCACCCGGGAGACATTAAAAGCGGCCCAAGCGGTCCAATCGGAAAGAAACGTGCAAGCGGACAAAAACTTGCAAGCCAACTAGGTTTCCAAGAAGTTGAACCGGGATCGCGCAGAGTGAACCACATCATTGACGGCAAAGAGCGTCCTAACGGCAAAGAGCGTCCCCACAAAGACGTGTTCTTCCTGCGCTTCACTCGCCCGAACCTGAGAGGCACGGACATGTACCCAACCCTGGAAGCGGCCAAAGCCGCCGCCTGGGACCTCGTGCGGTCAGGGCAGGGCCAGCCGCGCGAGATCCTGGACTGGCACATGCAGCCGGTGCTGGGGCCGAAGGCGCTGCGGGAGTGGCTGTCCTTGCAGGACCGGGAGTGGCCGGAGATCGAGGACTTGGGCGACGACTTAGATTTTGAGTGAGGAGCTGGACCTAGAAGGATAATGAATAACACACTCTACTACGGCGACAACTTAGAGGTGCTCAGGAAATACATTGGACTGCACCCCTGAAGTGAGACAACGAGTTAGGGTGGTATACTCCGAAAGAG
>CAXTER010000068.1:0-24580 GCA_964243345.1 uncultured Armatimonadales bacterium | reverse complement strand
CCCCATGATTGGGGGCTAGGGGGACTCTTTCGGAGTTTTGAAATACATTCTTAGTGAATAAAAGTATTTCCAACACTAAAGAATAAGCCAAATGGTGAGAGGCATTTAGTCCCGTAGGGACTTTCACTCAAGAGTAGACCGGCACTTTCAGTGCCGGTTTCTCTGATAGGATCGGCTGAGGAGAAAACAGCATGAGCGATTATGAGGACATGGGCGAACGTGAGCGGCTCGACGCCATCAGCGACATTGAAATTGAAGATGAGGACATAGGCGCAGAAGACGACATTGAAGCCGCCCTGCGGCGGCAGGATGAGGCCATGCTGCTGCTGGAGCGCCTGCGTCTGGCCGAACCCGCCGGGCCGAAGTCCGGCGATAATGCCCCCGGCGGCGGGCGGCGCGATTTTCGGCGCTGGCCCGCGCCCGAAGGCGTTACCGTGGAACTGCACGACGGCAGCGTCTGGCATCCTGCCCAATTTAACGACCTCGGCATCGGCGGCGTCCGGCTTTCCGCCGTTCCCACCTGGCTGGACGGCCCGGTGCCGGTGCGCCTGCACGGCGTCACCGGGCCGGCGGTGCTGACGCTGGGCGACACCATGTGGCGTGACGACAAAACGGGCGCGGCGGGCCTGCGCTTTGAGTTCTCCGACCCGGAAGAGCATGATCTGTGGACGGCAATCCTCATTGACGCCCTGCTGGCCCGCTACGCGCTGAACCGGCAGGATGCCTAGCTTAGAACCTATTTCAAGACGCCCCCCGGCCCCCAATAATGGGGGAGCATGAAGCAGTTTTTTTCGTCCGGTTCCCCCATGATTGGGGGCTAGGGGGACTCTTTCGGAGTTTTGAAATACATTCTTTGTATCGCTGGCTTTAGGACTTTCTCGCACCACAAGCGGAAGCTGGTTGGGGTTGTGTTCTCGGCGGTGCGCGGCTCGGCATCATCCAGGCCGTTTACTTTTGCCGCATACATATCCGCCAGCCCTTGAGCGAGAACTTTGTTTGCGCCACGCTGCACGAGCTGGTCTCTGAAGGCTTCCCCGGAAATTTGCTGGAACCGGATCGGCCTCCCAAGCACTTCGGTCATAATCGCCGCCATGCCGTTTTGAGACAAATCTTCCGGCCCCAGTACCGCGCGTCCGCCCTGTCCTGTCCATGACCTGTCCAAAAGAAGCTTGGCGGCACTTGCGGCGATGTCCTGTGTCGCCGCGAACCGGGTTTTGAAATCAGGCGGATAGGGAGCAAAGAACATCCCCTGATGCTTGATTGGCTCTAGCTGCGCCAGCATATTCTCCATGAAGCCGGGACACCAGAGGGCGCGAAAATCCACGCCGGTCTTTTCGATTTCCGCTTCCATGGCAAACGCGGCTGTGACCGGACCCGCCTGTGCAGGTATCCCGCGTCCAAGAGCGGATACTGCCACCACCCGCTTTACGCCCCGGCTTTGGATGGCACGGCAGGCAGGCCGGGTGAAACGCAAGTAATACTCTGCGTCGCCGTTGTCCTGGAACGAAGGCGGGACAAGCCAAAAGAGGCTTTCTGCGCCTTCAAAGGCGCGAAACAAAACAGCTTCGTCATCCGTCGAGCCTTGCACCACTTCGGCCCTTTCGCGCACTTCCGGCGCAAGTTTTTCCGGGTCTCTTGCAATAACTCGCACTGCCTCGCCCGCATCCAGAAGATGCTTGACAACCTGCGACCCGATGTTTCCCGTCGGAGTAGTAACGACAATCATGATATTCTCCTCGCGCCCTGTTGGGCTTAGAAAAAGTATACCAGAGCGTTTACATAGAGTCAAGAGAAACGAAAAAAATATCCCCGCCTCTGCCAAAAAGCATGGGCGGGGATAGAGGAACTAAGCCGCGTGGAGTTCCTGGCCCTCGGAGCGGAGCAGGCGGCCCAGCGTGTGCAGACGGGTCTTGATACCCTTTTCGCCCTCAGCAGGCAAGCCGTCGATGTGATCGGCGAGCTTCACCATCGCCGCGCCAATTTTCTTGCCGTCAGGGTCGCCTGCGCCCAGCAGCTTGCGGAGCGCGTCCACATCGTGACTGATCGCCTTTAATTCGGGCTTATGGGCTTCGGCCAGCAGATCGTGCCAGTGATCAAGCTGCGACGTCGCAGCGTCGAGAGCAAGGTTTGCGACTCCGTCATGGAGTGCGTCCATCAGTGCTGTCAGTTCTTTGGGAATTGCGGATGCCATTGTTGTACCGTCTTTCTAAAACACTTCTTTTCAACAATAAACCAGTTGGTCAAGCGTGTGCGGCTTGCCCCTCAGACATTCCCACTCCCTGAAGAACTCAACCGTAAAAGACCCGGATAACACAGTAAAGACGCTATAATCAAGTATGGCAATGCGCGGCAGTAAGCTTCGGGAGCATATTCTTTACACCGCCAAGGATGCGTTTTTGGAGCTGGGATTTGAGCGCACTTCAATGGAAGTCATCGCTGTCCGGGCGGATACCTCTAAACGCACCCTGTACGCGCACTTTGAGAGCAAAGAAAAGCTGTATCTGGCGGTTGTCGAGCTGGTGCGCGGTCTGTTTCTGGGCCGGCTGAAGACGCCCGGTGAGTATTCGGAAAACGCCGCCGAAGCCCTGACCCTGTTCTGCGGTCAATTCCTAGAGGTGCTGCTGTATAATGCCACAATTCAAATGTGCCGCATGTGCATGGCGGAGGCCGAGCGGTTCCCGGAAGGCGCGGCCCGCTACTTCGACGTGCTTTTTTCCACACCGCACGCGCATCTCACCGCTTACTTCGCAGAAACATTTGAGCTGACGGAAGCGGCAGCGGCGTCCGCCGCCTCCGAGCTTCTAGGCCGGCTGATTTACCCACGCTTCCCGCGGGCGCTGTTTGGCCTGGAAACGCTGTCCGCGCATCTCAGCGAGGATATGACCCGACCGGACTACGACCTTGCGCCGATCCGCAGGACTGTCGGAGAGACAATTCAGCCGCTTCTCCTTGTGTCTGCAAACAGTAAATATGCGTCTGCAAAGGTGTCTCCCAACGCCGCAGCACCCGAAAAGTCGCAGGAAATCTCCGATCTGCAATGGCAGCGTATTCTGCCGCTGCTTCCCCCTCAGCAGTCACAAACGGGACGCCCCGCTTTAGACCATCGCCGGGTTGTGAACGGCATTTTGTGGGTGTTCGGCACCGGCAAGCCGTGGCG
Organism: uncultured Armatimonadales bacterium; assembly: GCA_964243345.1. Lineage (GTDB taxonomy): Bacteria > Armatimonadota > Armatimonadia > Armatimonadales > Capsulimonadaceae > JANXMY01. The sequence goes on along the minus strand of CAXTER010000068.1, from coordinate 21,423 downwards.
CGGTTTGCCCGCGCAGTACGGAAACTGGCGCACGGTCTACAGCCGCTTCCGCCGCTGGCAGATCGCCGGTGTGTGGCAGGCGGTCCAAGCCGAGCTTCTGCGTGAGGCAGACGCGGACAAAGAAATACCTGCATAGACAAGACGGGCGAACATAGACAAGACGGGCGAACATAGACAAGACGGGCGAACATAGACAAGAAGGGCGAACATAGACAAGAAGGGCGAACACAAGGTTCGCCCCTACGGGAATTGCAGCGTAGGGGCAGACCCCCGTGTCTGCCCTCTGTTTGCTTGTCTGCCCTAGCTGCTGGACATCTTGCCGCCGGTGACTTCCACTAATGCGCCGGTCATAAAGCTGGCGTCGTCAGAGGCGAGGAACACGTAGATCGGGGCCAGCTCATCGGGCTGGCCGGGACGCGCCAAAGCCACTTCGCCGCCGAAGGTTTTGACGTCTTCTAAGTTCATCGTGCCGGGAATGTTCGGGGTCCAGACCGGACCGGGGCAGACGCAATTGACCCGGATGTCTTTCGGACCTAAGTTCAGAGCCAGCGCTTTCGTGAACGCATGGATAGCCCCTTTGCTGGTGCAGTAATCAATGAGGTGCGGCTCGCCGACCAGCCCGACAATGCTGCCGGTGTTGACAATCGCGTCGCCTTTGGTGAGGTGCGGCAAAACAGCTTTTGCCATGTGGAAGTAGCCGAAGATATTTGTCTCTAATGTCCGCCGGAATTGCTCCTCGCTAATCTCTTCCAGCGAATTCTGCACGGCCTGGTACGCGGCATCGTTGACCAAAATGTTCAGGCCGCCCAGCTCGCTGACTGCCCGCGCCACTGACGTGTGGCAGGCGACCGAGTCGCGGACATCCGTTTTCAGCACCAGGCAGCGCCGCCCGGTCGCTTCGACTTTCGCCCGCGTTTCCTCGGCATCGGCGTCGTTTTCATTGTAAATAATGGCAACATCCGCGCCTTCCAGCGCAAACGCCAGAGCAACAGCCCGGCCAATGCCGGAGTCTGCGCCGGTGATAATCGCCTTCTTGCCGGAAAGCTTGCCGGCGGGCTTGTAGCCGACAAGATCCGTCTGCGGCGGCAGGGCCATGTCGCTCTGCTTGCCGGGGTAGGGGATGGTCTGGGCGGGAATGTCGGCCGTTGTCGGCCGGGTAGGTTTGTTGGTCATGGGGTTTCTCCTTGCGGCGAAAGTAACATCAGATGTGCAGGTGATATTGCCGCAGACTCGGCGAAGTTAAACCCGGCGTTTGTACTTGGCATGATTTCTGCATGGCAAGCCTTCATGCACCTCTTTAACCGCCGCCCGCACGACGGCAGCAGCTCAATCATTCAAATCGGGGATGGCCTAGACGTGATTGAAGTCGAGATACTGGAGATTGTCGGCGACCAGGTCATTGTTGGTGTCTTTGCACCGAATGAAGTCCCGGTGCAGCGCAAAGAAGTCGTATTGGAGCGCCAGCGTGCGGAAGAAGCTCAAACCCCGCCGCCGGTTGTGCCGTGAAGGCCGAGCGGCAAGAAGACGCGGTGATTGAAACCCGGCACGATAAGCAGTCCCGGCACTGGAAGTGCCGGTCTACTATTGAGTAAAAGTCCCTGCGGGACTGAATGCCGCAGGTGATAGGCTCCTCTTATTCTTCAGTCCCGCAGGGACTTTCACTTACCAGTAGACCGGCACTTCCAGTGCCGGTTCCAATGAGCGCACCTGTCCAATAGCCGGGGCTTCTCCGCTGCCGTCAAAACGACTGCCCCGGCTTGAACGGGACCGACAAGCCGCCGTCCGAGTTCGTGTTGAATGGAAGCGCCGGCAGACCTGCCCCGTTGTACAGGCTGCACTGAGGGTCGCCGGACCAGGCATAGCGCACAGCCGTTGGGACCGAAACATTGGGTGACGAAACGACCACTGTGTCGCCGATAATTTTGGCGTCCGCCGGAACAAATGCGCCGTCCTGACCTGCGATCTCAAACCCCGTGAGCGGCCGGCCATCTTTAGCGACAAGGCCACCATCGGCGTGCGTGAATGTCAGGGTGACGGCGGCCTTATTAAACAGGCCGGCTTGGGAGTGCTGATATGCCGGGCCAGAGTAAGGGACTTTTTCGCCGTACACCTTCGCTTCGGCGACAAGGGCGAGGCGGCGGCCTACTTCCTGCTTGTTCTTGGGGTGAATGTCAGTCGTATTGCCGATGTCAATGGCTGTGGCAAGCCCCGCGTTTGGGACAGTCTGGGCGGTCTGCCACTGTGCGTCCCGCAGCTTGGGCCAATCATCTCCGCCGGGCTGCCACCCGGCAAGCTGGACAATCAGAAACGGGAAATTACCCTCGCCCCATGCCTGTCGCCAGTCGCCGATCATCGCCGGAAGCAGGCGGCGGTACTGGGCGGCATTTCCAGCGTTGGCTTCACCCTGATACCACAGCGCCCCTTTGATCCCGAATGTTGCCAGCGGGCTAATCAGGCCATTGTACAGCACCGTGGGAAAGTTTGGGTTGTTGGCGATAGATGCTGGCAGCGGCGCTGCCTGCGCCAGCGCAACGCCAAGATGCACGCGCCATGGTCCCGTCAGCGGTACGGCAGCCGCGCCGGGGATTTCCAAATTAAGAGCCGCCGGGTCGCCCCAAATCCCGCCTTTGCCGCCGGTATCCAGCAGCCGCACGGCGATGACATTGCCCGTCGGCTTCAGCAGGTTGGCGGGAACGGGATAGGCACGCGGCGTATTGTAGCCTTCGGTCGCGCCGACTTGGACGCCGTTGACCCAGGTGGTATCGTTGTCGTCGGCCTGCATATGCAGTACGGCGTCTTTGTCGGCATCTGTATTCACAATGACCGGAATCGCGCCGCCGCCCGGCAGGTTCCCCGCAGAGTTAGCGCCTGCGCCGGCGGGCAGGTCAAACGTGCGCCGGTACCAGACCACGCCGTTGATGCCGGCAAGCTCCGGCACGCCGGCATCTTGGAAAAAGCCAGGCTGCGGCAGTGCTTTCCAGGCGGAGTCGTCAAAGGCTGGGTCCTGCCAGCTTGCCGGTGTGCCGGGATCGTTCTTTGCGTACCAATCGGCGACGCGCTGCGCCTGCGTTCCGGCAGAAGTGCGGGCGTCGGCAAGCTGGTCAAGCTGCGGGTTAAAATCGGGGACATCTTTTCTCAGCGCCGCTTCACTCGTCCAGGCTTCGGCGGGTGTCCCGCCCCACGACGACAGCAGCAGGCCGATGGGAACATGTGTCTTCTGCTCCAAATTGCGCCCAAAGAAGTAGGCGACGGCGCTGAAGCCGTTCCAGGTCCCCTGGCTTTTGATCGTGTCCGGGGTGCAGACCTGCCACTGCCCGGCTGTTGTTGCCTGCGGGGTCAAGGCCGGGACTTTATTCACCGTGAACAGCCGGATATTCGGGTCATTCGCCGCCGCGATTGTCTGCTCCGGCTGCGTCAAGTTGCCGACCCCAAACTCCATGTTGGACTGCCCGGAGCAAAGCCACACATCGCCCACCATGACGTTTTGCAGCGCAAGCGCATTCGCTTTAACATTTGGCACTGGCAGCGTCAGTAAGCCCCTTACATCCGTCAGATAGGGACCAGAGACACTTAGCGTGTACGGCCCGCCTGCTTTGAAGGGGCCGATTTTCGCCCGCCATTCGCCGTCTGTTCCGGCAGTGGCTGTTACCTCTTTGCCGTTCATCTTGACGGAAACGCTGGCTCCCGGCGTGGTCCAGCCCCAAACGGGATCGGCCATGCCGCGCTGCAAGACCATATTGTCGGTGAACAGAGGGCTGAGGAACGGCTTTGGCGGGTCGGCGTGAAGCGGGCTTGCGCTCCATACTGCGATGAGCGCAATCAGCAAAGCAAAAAGAAAGGCATAGTGTTGAGAATGGCGAGGCATAGGATAATCCTGTCTTTGGAGGTAGAGAGACATCACCCCGGAGCAAGCTCCGACCCTCTCCTTGTTAAGGAGAGGGTGCCAACTTGTTGGCAGGTGAGGTGCGCTTTGGGTTTTATGGACGCCGAAGCATCTGCTTCATCTCAGTGACGTTGCCGGCATTTGCGAGGGCTTCTTCCTCGGCAATCAGTCCAGCGCGGACATACTTGATGAGGCACTGGTTCATGGTCTGCATTCCCCAGAAGTTGCCTTCGGCAATGGCCCCGTAAAGCTGGGACGCGCGGCCTTCCTCAATCAGCTTGGAAACGGTCGGCGTCACCACCATGACTTCGACCGCGCCGACCCGGCCCGTGCCGTCGACGCGCGGCGGCAGCTTCTGGGAGATGACCCCGCGCAGAGAGCCGGCGAGACGCAGACAGACCATATCCCGGTCTTGGGGCGGGTACATGTTGATGATACGGTCCAAAGTTTCAGCCGCAGACGCGGTATGCAGGGTAGAAAAGACCAAGTGGCCGGTTTCGGCGGCGGCCAGCCCGACACTCATGGTCTCAATGTCGCGCATTTCGCCAATCAGCAGAACGTCCGGGTTCTGCCGCATCATATACTTCAGCGCATCGGCGAACGAATCTGTATCTAAACCAATCTCGCGCTGAGAGACAATCGACATCTTGTCCGGGTGCATGAACTCAATCGGGTCTTCGCAGGTAATGATGTTCGTGCGCCGGGTCGAGTTAATTAGATCCAGCATCGCCGCGACCGTGGTTGTCTTGCCGCTGCCGGTCGGCCCCGTGACGAGAATGAGACCCTGACGCGACTTGGTCAGCTCGGACAAAACCGGCGGCATCCCAAGCTGCTCCAGCGAGAAGATTTTGAGCGGGATTAATCGCAGCACCATGCCCATTGACCCGCGCTGCTGGTAGACATTGCAGCGGATACGGCAGACACCTTCCACCTCAAACGCCAGGTCCAGCTCGTGCCGGTGTTCAAAGCGCCCAATCTGCTCGTGGCTCATAATGCTGTACGCGAGGTTGCGGCAGTCGTCCTCGGTCAGCGGCGGCGCATCGGTCATGTGAATGCGCCCGCTGATCCGCATGGCGGGCGGGGAGTTTGCTTTGATAAACACGTCCGAGGCTTTTTTGCCTGCGGCGACTTTTAAGAGTTCGTGAACTTCTTCCATAATGTTACCTCAGAGGAGATGCGATGGTTGAGATGTAGCTTTCTGTATATTCTTGATTGAACGGGCGGCATTTTGCTGTACCTGCGGGTCCGGGTCGCTCAGCATTTTCTGCAAGTCGGGCAGAGCGCGTCGTCCATCGGTTTCTGCCAATGTTGCCGCTGCCATTCCCCGCACAGTTGGATTTTTGTCTGAGGCATAAGGCAGAACCGCCGCGAAAAGCTCATTTTCCTCTTGTTTCGGCAGCGGCTTCAAGCCGGACAGATACAGAAACACGGCTCGGTGCAGAGAGTCTTCGTTGTCCGCGCTCTCTACAACCGGCTGAGAATGCAGAAGCGCGAGTGACCACTGAAGGTCGGTGTTTGTAATCTTTCCGGTCCGTTCAATCGTCGTCTGGATGCCTGTAAGCCGCTGATATGTTTGTACGCTCATCACGCCTCTGCTACTGTAAGCTCCTGCCATGTGCTGCTGCGGAGTCTCAGGCGCGGCAGCCGTAAGGCCGGCATCCACGACTATACTTGGCCGGCTCATGCTCCGGTAGAGCGCAAAAAGCGAGGCGGCAAGCAGAACGAAAACCGCTGCGACTGCCAAGACAATTGTGTTTCGGGTTTTGACAGTTTCATCCTTTGCGCGAGTTTTGAGTGCAGATTAAGGAACACGGGGCTAAACCCCCATGCTTTGAACGGGCAAATCCCCGCCTGCGCGGGCAGGGAAGGCTCCAAAATCTTCGCCCACGAAGGTGGAAGTTTGCTGTTTTAATGCCATGCCGCTCAGGGCAGGGTATGTTTCATGTATCCTTTTAGCCCTACCGCTTCCCGGCGGCTTCCTTCTGGCTCTCGGTCTTGCTATCAGTTTTGTCTTCCTGTCTCGACTTCTGTGCGGCTTTCTTCGTGAGCCGCCAAGCAGCAATGCCATAGACAAAGATGCCTGCCAGAAGCGCAACTATGAAAATATCAACAAGACCGAAAACAGGTGACTTATTTCCTGCGCCAGCCTGCAAGCTCGTCTGCACCTGCATCATCGGCAGAATGCCGAAGTTTGGGTGCAGTACCTCAATTTGATAGACATAAGACGTGCTGCGCTGGTCCAGACTCATTCGAATGTTGCTGTCGGCGTAGGAACGCACTCCCTGAAACTGGAACTGTGGCCCGACCAGAAACACTAAATTCATCCGATGGTAGCTGTGGAACGCCCGCGCAAAAGTGTCTACGGGAAACGTATGAGTCGTGTTCTGCACGACGCCGAGCGCCTGGAATGTCACGCTTGTCATCAGACCGGACTGGCTCTTGACCGGCGAGGGGGCCTCTTTAATTTGAAGCGGGCTGCTCGGCCATTTGCCGGCCTGGGTGAGCGCCCGGCAGTCCGCCAGCGCCTGGGCGTGGGGAACGGCGGGGTCGTAAGTAATGTTCACCTGGTCTGCCGCGCCCGGCTGCTGGTAGACGACTACGACCACGTCCGGCGGGCCGTCAATGGTCGGCACTAACGTATTTTGCGCGTATCCCGGCAGGCCGAACAGCAGCGTCAAGCAGAGCATGAGCAGAGCAAAAGGAGCGTGGGAGTAAACTCCTGCGCTGTGGGGCGAAGCGCCTAATGTCCGCCTGCGCGGACAAAGAATAGGACGGCGATTTTGATCTACTCCTTGTCCGCGAAGGCGGACACTCGGCGTCCGCGCCCCACAGCGCAGGAGTTCACTCCCACGCCCTTTGTTCTCATGTTCTTGCCGCTGTGTCTTCATGGCTTTTCTTTCGCCGCTTTTCCGTACATTTCCAAAGCGCGTCCGCGCTGGACCGCATGGTCTACCACGCGCTTTGGGTAATCCGGGCAGGCCAGCGCCCGCTCGGCGTCGGACAGCTTCCACGGTGAGTGAATGAACTTGGCCGGAACTTTGGCAAGTTCGGGAACCCAGCGCTTGACATACGCGCCGTCCGGGTCGAACTTCTCGCCCTGGCTGGTCGGATTAAAAATACGGAAAAACGGCTGGGCATCGTTGCCGGTTCCCGCCGCCCACTGCCAGCCGCCGTTGTTTGCAGCCTGGTCGCCGTCCACAAGCTGCTGCATAAAGTATTTCTCGCCCCAGCGCCAGTCAATCAAAAGGTCTTTTGTCAGAAACGATGCCACAATCATGCGCCCCCGGTTGTGCATCCAGGCTTCCGCGTTCATCTGGCGCATGGCGGCGTCCACCACGGGATACCCTGTTTTACCCGATTTCCAGGCCTCAAAGAGCGTTTCGTCGTTTTCCCATTCCAAAGCGTCGTACTGATGCCGGAACGCGCTTTCAGCGACATAGGGAAAGTGGTGCAAGATCTGCAAGTAAAAGTCGTGCCAGGCGATTTCCGTCAAAAACGTCGAATGCCCCGGCTCCTGCTGATGCTCTGCCTTTTGCTCGCCGCTTGGACTGCCCGAAGGCTTATCCAAACCGGCTTTACGGACAGCGTCTACCACAAACCGGGCCGACAGCGTACCGAGATGCAGGTGGCGGGACAGCAGCGAAGTTCCGTCTTCGCTTAACACATCTCTGGCCGCATCATAATTCTGAGCTTTGTCTTTCAGAAATGCTTTTAATAATCGATGGGCCGCGTCTTCGCCGCCGCACTCAAATGTCTGTGCTGTCTGGAACTTCAAGTCTTTGGCCGACGGCAGCGCATCACTTTTGGCGTCTTCTGGGATAACAATGTGCGCGGGCACGGGAACAGGGCCATCGGCGGAACGCGCAAACCATTCCCGCTTGTACGGCCCGAAGACTGTGTACGGCGTCCCCGTTTTAGACAGGACTTCCGGCGGCTCGAACAGCGACAGCCCCGGAAACGTCTCAACAGCCTTGCCCGCCTTTTTCAAGGCCGCCGCCACGGCTTCGTCTCGCTTGACTCCAAACGGCTCATATTCGCGCTGATGGAACACGCCGTCCGCCTCGAACTCTTCCACGGCCTTTACAATCTGCTCCGGCACCTTGCCCTGACGCACAATCAGCCGCCCGCCGCGCTTCTGAAGATTGGCGTCTAAAACGCCGAGCGCGTCAATAAGAAATGCTACCCGCGCCGCGCCGGTGTCTTCGCGGTGTAAGATGTCCGGGTCAAACACGAACAGCGGCACCACTGTCTCGGCCTGAGCGCAGGCTGCGTGGAGCGCTGCGTTGTCGTGAAGCCGCAGGTCCCGCCGCAGCCAAACAATCAGCGTCTTGTATTTCTTTTCCGGCATAACATTTATTATACACTTGTCAGCCGAGAAGATGCAAACTCGGCGTCATCTGTGGCTGTGAATTTCGGGTAATATCATCATAGCAAGCTGATTGGAGAAAACAAGCCGAATGAGGCCCACAAGCTTTACAGATCGTGTTCTTGTCACCGGCGCAATTGCGAGTTCTTTGATTGCCGCAAGCCTGTCCGCGCTTGTTATCAATGGTGCAGTGGCAGCATCAGGCGGATGGCAAAATTGGCTGCAACCAACAGCAGCCAACCCGTTGTCTCAGATAGCGACTGCTTTTCTGATGCTCTTGGGTGCAGCCGCTTTGGACATTGCTGTTTGGCGGCGTATCGCCAGCCGCCGCCGGTCTTTTCAAGAAGCCCGTGTGCCGGGCTTTTATTCGCCGACACCACGCGGCAAATATGCAGTCTGGAGCCTGGCGCGTCATCACGGCAGAAATGCTGTCTTCGGCGCTCTGCGGACGCGCAAAAGAATTGGGCGTTGAGCCTGCATTTTTTATGTCAACCATGTCTTTAGAACAAACCCGTGCCGAAGTCAAGCGCCCGGCGGATTTCGACGACTTCTGGAACGGCGTCAAGTCAGACCTGGCTGAGGTTCCTGCCGAATGGGAGCGGCTTCCGGGGGCGGGCGGCGAAACAGACACGCACACGATAGACTGGTTACGGTTCTCGACTTTAGGTGACATGCTGGTCTACGGCTGGCTGGCGGTTCCGAAGCGTCTGGCGTCACCATCAGGGAATCGCGGCTGCGTGTGGCTGCCGGGGTACTCGCTCGGCAATCCGCCGCCGGGGCCGGAGGCGCTGTACCCGGATACTCTGACGCTGGGGCTGAACATCCACGGCGGCCTGCCGGATACGCCGTACCAGCATCCGAGCCTTTCCAATGTAGACTATATCACGTCAGGCATCGAGTCGCCGCAAACTTACATTTACCGAACGATTGTTGGACACTGCCTGCGGGCGCTGGACGTGCTGGCGGCCCAGCCGGAGGTCAGTGCAAGCCGACTAATTGCCGGCGGCATGAGCCAGGGCGGCGGGCTGGCGCTGATAACGGCGGCGCTTGCCCCCGCCCTCAAGCTGTGCCTTGCCGATATGCCCTGGCTTTGCGCGTTAGACCTGGCTCTGTCTCTGCTGGACCGAAGCAAGTACCAGAAAATGGGCGTCGCCCGCTACCCGGATGCACGAGGATTAATCGCTGATTACGCCGAAGCGCACCCTGAAATCGCCGATCAAATCTACCAAACTTATGCGTACTTTGACCCGCTGTCTCATGCCGCGTCTGTACGCTGTCCGGCGCAGATGAGCGCAGGCGGGCGCGACCCAAGCTGTAAGCCGCCGACTATCTATGCTGTTTACAACGAACTGACTTGCGTGAAAGAAATGCTGTACCTGCCGACGACCGGCCATGACATCGTTCCCGCCATGCACGAGGCCCACGCGAAGTGGGTACAAGGCGTGTAGGAAGCCTGTTCTGAACGGCAGGACTTTAACAGCGCGGGCGCTCACTTCGTGAGTCTTGATTATGCCCGCGCAGGCGGGGAATTGCTTCTTTGAAGCACGGGGGTTCAGCCCCGTGTTATCCTAAGCAGTGAAGGACAGCAAATGGAAGACCAAATTGAAGAGCATATCGGCCTGACCCAGCCGGATGCGTTTGAGCAGGTGCGTCCGGCGGACACCGAGACCACAAAGCATCTGTTTGCGGACGGCGGCGACGGCAAAGAAAAAGAAGTGACCCTGCGGAACCACCACGCCGGAGCCAGCAGCGAGGCCCCGGCGTCCAGCGGCATTCCGAGCGCGGAAAAGCAGCACGGCGAAAAAGGCGAAGCGTTTGACGAGCAGACGCAGACCCCGATGGCCGGCCATGTCCAGCCCGCGACACAAAGCACTCAATAGAGAAGAGCCGGGGTTGTAGAAAACCCCGGCAGGAGAGTGTCCTTCGGACAAAGATAAGGCTGATTTCTTCACCCGAAGGGTGCTTCTTTGCCGGGGTTTTCCACAACCCCTGCGTCTTATAATCCATGACCCTTTTGCTTGGCATTGATATTGGCGGGACAAAATCGGCGGTGGTGATCGGTGATGCGGACGGAAATGTGCTGGCGCGGGTGTCGGCCCTGACGCCTTCCGAGAGCTGGCAGGAAGCGTATGCACTGCTGCTGGCGCTGGTGCATGAGGTCTGCCAAGCATACAGAACGCCGCTGACGGAACTGGCGGCGGTCGGTGTTTCCTGCGGCGGGCCGCTGGACTCCCGCACCGGCATTGTCCACGCGCCCCCAAACCTGCCGCACTGGGTGGACGTGCCATTGCGATCACTGCTGGAAGCTGATTTGCACCTGCCCGTCAACCTGGAAAACGATGCCAACGCGACCGCTGTGGCGGAGCATCGCTGGGGCGCGGGGCAGGGCTGCTCCGACTTGGCGTTTTTGACGATGGGAACCGGCATCGGCGCGGGCCTGATTTTAGACGGCGCTTTGTACCGGGGGCGGCGCGACCTGGCTGGGGAAATCGGCCATGCGACCATCTACCCCGGCGGCGTTCTCTGCCTTTGCGGCAAGCGCGGCTGCCTGGAAGCGATAGCATCCGGCACCAGCATTGGGCGCATGGGCCGGGAACGGTTTGGTGAGGACGGCATCACCGCGCACGATGTCTGCGCCCGCGCCCGGCTTGGCGACCCCATCGCGCAGTCGGTCATTGACGACGCTTCTTTAGCAATGGGTATCGGGCTGGCGAACCTATTGCAGACGCTCAACTTAGAACGCATTATCCTCGGCACGCTGGCGGTTCACGCCGCCGACCTCTTTATGGAACCTATTCGCGCCGCGACACAAGCCTACTGCTGGCCGCGCGTCTGGGACGGCGTTTCTATTGTCCCCGCCGCCCTCGGCGACGCCGCGCAGGACAAAGCCGCTCTTGCCGTCGCCCTGCCATAAGTATTTTCGCAAAGCGCTTGACAAGCGGGCCGCGCAGTGTTACAATAAGTGCAATCCCGGACACTCTCCGGCTGCGCCGCCGACTCTCTGAAGGGAGCAAGCCGAGCGCAAAGAAAAGCCGTCCCATGTCAAACTCGTTGACAGGCACGGCTTTTTTCTTTGACTCTCCTCAGAATTTTTAGCTAAAAGTTCTTGTGGATAGCGAAAGAGCCTTTAAGCACGCGGGAGCGCTTGCGCTTCCAGCCGTCGTCGGTTTTCACCCAGTAGTCCCGAAAAACGACATCGGAAACGCCTCGAACTGCCCGTCCGGTGACGGTGTTGGCGGCGGTGATAATGATGTGCTGCTTGACTGTAGCCGTCGCATCGGTGTCCGTGCCGGCAAAGCTGGTGATAGCCGTGGTGCGCTTCAAAGTGTCCACGTTGTCCAGCAGATCAACGAGTTCCTGACGGCCCCCGCCTTCCCCCAGCAGATGCCCTTTTTTGTCGTAATACTCGCAGTCGTCCGTGTCATAATCCAGGGCCGTATCCACATCTTTTCGAGCCAGGGCCGCGTTGATTTTGTTGTATGCCTGCTGTATCTCGCGCCGCGTCGCCGGCGCGGCGGCGGGCGCAGCCACGGCAGGAACCGCCGTTCCTAGAGCGAGGGCCGCGCACAGCGCCCAGTGTGCATTTCTCATTGTCTTTCTCCTGATGAGAAGCATTCGCCAACCAGACGCTTAATTCCTGCGTATATCTTGTTATCCCTCCTCGTCGGAGGAGTACGCGGCCACCTCAAATCGGTTGCTGCGGTAGCCGTCGCCGGTGCGGAGCCACTGGTACGCTGACTCCAGCACATACGCCGGCAGGAAGAACGGTCCCCACAAGCGCCCCTGCCGGATATGCACCATTTCATGGGCGTGGAGAATGGGAATCAGCCCGGCATCGGCGTACAAAACGACTTCGCCCAGCGTGATCGCGCTGGCCCAGCCTGCCCGCGACAATGCTTCAATCAGCCAGCCGCCTGCGACTTCCAGCATCCCCTCGCTCCGGTTCCAGCGCCAGCGGCCGCCGAGTGCGCCCACCAGGCCAAGAAGGCTGCTCGGACCGTTCCATACTCTTTGCAGCCACAGTTTCAGCATGGTATAATGTTCTTAATTCTGCTGCTCTGCCGTAAAGGATACTTCATGCGACCCGCCCGCTCTCCCTTTTCGTTTCTTGCTTCCGCTCCGCTGCTGCTTGCCGCCGCTGCCGCGCTTTCCGGCTGCCACAGCAGCCTGCTGGCCCGGTTCCATCACACTAAAGCTGCGCCTGCTCAGATTGCCGTGCCGAAAATGGCGTCTGCCGCGGCTGTCCAGGCCCTGCCGATCCTGCCGGTAGACCTGACCAAAGTGCAGCCGAATGAAGCCGGCCTGGTTCCGATACTGGAGTACCATGACCTCGTGATGACCGCAAAGACTACGGGGTACCAGTACCCGGTCGCCGCGTTCCGGCAGGACATTCAGTGGCTGTACGACCACAACTACCGCCCGATTAGCTTAGACGACTACGTCAACGGCAAGATTGATGTCCCGGCAGGTATGTCGCCGGTCATTTTGACCTTTGACGATGCCCTGCGCGGCCAGTTTAATTACACGGACGACGGCAAGATTGACCCGAACTGCGCGGTGGGCGTTCTGGACGATTTCCACGCCAAGCACAGCGATTGGCCGTTAAAGGGGACATTTTTCGTCCTGACCGACATCGGCACAACCCTGCCGCCGCCGTTCTACCAGAAATCCTACGCCCAGGGCAAGATGGATTATCTCATCAAAGACGGCTTTGAGGTCGGCAACCACACCATCCACCACCTCGCCGGCATCCGGCACTGGCCGGACGCCCGCGTGGAAGCCGAACTTGCCGGCGCAGTCGCCAACATTCACTCGTACCTGCCCAATTACAATGTTGATACGCTGGCGATGCCTTACGGCGTCTTTCCCAAAAACAAAAAGCTGGTCATCAGCGGCGAAAGCGGCGGTCAGACTTACCACAACCTCTGCGCGTTAAAAGCCGGGGCTGACCCGGCGGCATCCCCGATGGGCAAGGACTTCTACGGCCATAACTTTGACCCGTATTATATCCCGCGCATCATCCCCGGCGCAGGCAAGTACACGATCCGCTACTGGCTGGCCCTCATGGAGAAAGATAAAAACTTAAAATACGTCAGCGACGGCGACCCGAACACCTTCACGGTCAATTCCATCGCCAAAGGCCAGCTCAACCAAGCACGTCTCGCCAAAGCCCACCTGCACCTGCGCGTCTACAACGGCACCCAAATCTCGTCCACGACCTAAGCAGAAGAGCAAGATGGTTTCACGGGGCTGAACCCCCGTGCTTTGAAGTGCAGTTTCCCGCCTTCGCGGGCAGAAGACAAGCTAATGAAAAGAACTCTTCGCCCGCGCAGGCGGGAGCTTGCACTTTTGAAGCCCTGCCGTTCAGGGCAGGGTAAAACTATGAACTCCACCGACAAAACCTGGCCGCCTCCGCCGATGCGGCCTCAGCCTGAAGCTGAGGCTGACCCAGACGGCGACGACTGGCTGACTGCCAATGACCTTGTTCGGGAAGTGACTTGGCGCGATTATGCCATCGTCACTTTTGCCGCTGTTTGGCTCCTGCTTGCCTGCGCTACTATCGCGTTTCACCATCACCTCCCGGCAGGAGCGATCAAGAACGTCCATCATCTTGTCCGAACCGTTTTGCCGTAAGCAGGCGTTCACGCCTGCAATTATGTGTTATAGTGTTAGCAAGGAGGCGAATAAATGAGAGCGTCACAAATTCCTGCTGCACGGCTGATTGGAGCGAGCTGCTTGCTGCTAATGGTGCCGCTGTTTTGCTGGGGCCAAGACAACGCGGCGGCTACTGCCAAAGCTGCACAGGAACAGTCGTTTCATCAACTGGTGCTTGATCTGCATCAAGCCCAAAGCCTCCTGCCGTCTGTTGCCGACACAGGCACACGCGAGCAGTTAAGCACATTGCTGACAGACGCGCAAACTCAGGCCAATGCTCTGCCCCAAGTCCCTGCCGCAGCGCCCAAAGCCGCGAAAGCCATACCCGTTTCCGCCAGTCAGTTCACCCAGGTTCTCAAGGGCTTAACTGCGGAAACCTTTGATGACGGCAAAGTTTCCTACATCAAACAGATCAGCAAAAGCCGGCATTTTACTTCGGCGCAGGCTCGCCGTTTACTGACTGCCTTTACCTTTGATGAGGGCCGTGAAGATGCTGCGGTTGCCCTTTATCCACAGGTCGTTGACCAGGACAACTTCCTTTCCATCTTTGACGTGTTCACGTTTGATGAGGGGCGCAGCGATGTTCGCCGGAAGTTAGATTTGTAAAACGGTATTTGCTCACATTCTATTCTTCTATCTTGATCAACTTTAAGGAAACACCCATGCGCCGATTATCGACTACTTTGCTTGCTTCGCTTGCGCTTGCTGCCGGGACAACTCTCGCCGCGCTGCCGGCTTCAGCCCAGCAGGCCGCGCCGCCGGTGATGACTCCAGCGTTGACGCTCACGCCATTGCTTATCCCTGCACCGCCCGGCGGGAAGCTGCGGGTGGAAATGGATGCCCGTTCCGAAGACCTGCTCGGCATGGTCAAGTCGTTCCTGAAAGGGATTGGCGAGACTGGGTCGCCGACGGTTGTTCTGCCCGGTCAAACCACAGCGCCGGCGTCTGCGGCCGCCCAGAACCCGATTGCTCAGGCCATCGCCAGCGGCGACTTGGCGGCAATGCTCAAGGACGTGAACCATATCCATGTGGTCGTCTACGAAGTCGCCGCTCCGGCCTCGCCCCGGATGACAGCCACACTCGGCAATCCTGCTGTGCCAAAGTCGCCGCTTGCGGCTCCTGTCTTCACCGCTCCGCTCCCCGCTGTTCCGGCGTTTGATTCCAACAGCTTCTACGAGACTGCGTTTGCGTCCGAAGGGGCGCACCGGATTTTGTACACGGATGCCGATGCCTATAAGCTGGTCATGGTCGGCTTCCCGAACCGTCAGGGCTTTGCGTTTGCCGCGTCCGGCGGCGGCTACGTCGTGGTCGAGCGCTCCGACGGCTATCCCAACTTGGAAGTCTTGACCGCCTTCATTTCCCACGTCACCACTGCCGTCGCCTCCTCGCAGATGGGTAAAAAGATGATGTCCACCTTTGACGGCAGCAAGCTGGCAATGCCGGAAACAAAGATGCCGCTGAAATGACCCGCGAGTTTATTATCTACGAAGACAGCGTCCATGCACAGGTCTTCTTGGTGCAGGCCGAGAGCGAAGAACAGGCGTGGACGCTGTACCTGGACCGGGAATATGACTACATAAAGCAGCCGGACGGCACTTATCGTGGTCGCCCCGAAGAATACGACAATTTAGACAAAATCTTCGGGGCTTACGGCCTGATGCTGCACCCCGACGGCACTTATACCAATACACACGGTCTGACGTTTGCTGCATTGGAAGAAGTTAAGTCTCACTATGGCATAGAAGAACAAGCTGACGAGACATTTAATGTTTACGATGTCAGCTATCCAAGCCTCATGGAAGCCGTTCATGGCGAAGTTGGGCATCATCATGTTGAGATTGACCCGTGCAACATCAACATGCTGGCGGCGTTCCAAACGCTCTTTGTTTCCAAAGACAAATGGGATTATGTCGAGCTGGACACGCCGGAAGATTTGCGATCTGACATTATCAGTCAGCATCTCTGGCAGGCAGAACGCTATACGACTTTAGGCCAGTTAAAAGAAGCAGTCGCCGAGCTGAAAAAGGCGTTGCGCCTAACGACAGACCCACGAAACAAGAATGATTTGCATGGTCATATCGCCCGGCTGCTGTGGTCACGCGGGCAGTTGTCGGCAGCAGCGAAGCAGTACAAAATCGCGCTGCATACTGCCACCGAGTTTGATAACTTTGATATGATTAGGTACTATCTGGCGCAGGTTTACGAAGAAATGGGGCAGCCTGCGAAAGCTTTGTGGCACTACAAGCGAGTTGACGTTGATGAACTGCACGACGACACATTAGAAGAGCTGAAAAAGCGTGTGGCTGAGTTGGAAGAGCGTGACAAAGAATTTAGCCGTAAGCCTTGACAGCCTGCTCGAATGCAGGTATAATTCGCGGCACAACTTAATAGTGTTTTAACTGCATTGACGAGGACAATGTCCGAGCCTGCTTGTTTTCAGAGAGCCGTCGCCTGGTGCGAGACGGCAGCAAGCATTTTGGAACCTCCCCTCTGAGCAGGTACGCCGAACGCCCTTTTCCAGTTCCCCCATTATTGGGGGCTAGGGGCCATTAAGCATATCCGGTTCGCGCCCGTCACCGCGCTCCAAGTGCGGTTTGTCGCCTCTACGGAAGAGTCCTCAAGCCGAACAAGGGTGGTACCGCGTGATGCTTTCGCACTTTTTCGAGTGCATTCAAAGAGCCTCTCGTCCCTTGCCTCCGGGCAACCGTGTGACGAGAGGCTTTTTTGACTTTGAACTCAGCGTAACGAGAAGGACTTGACTAGAAGGACCTGAACTTATGAAAATGACCGGCAGCCGCGCACTCTTAGAATGCCTCAAGCGCGAAGGCGTTGATACGATTTTTGGCTATCCCGGCGGGGCTGTCATCCCGCTGTATGACACGCTTTACCAGTTCCCGGACATTAAGCACATTTTGGTTCGCCATGAGCAGGGCGCAGGCCACATGGCCGAAGGCTACGCGCTTGCTACGGGAAAGGTCGGCGTCTGCCTCGCGACTTCGGGGCCGGGCGCGACAAATTTAGTCACGCCGATTGCCGACGCCATGATGGACTCGGTGCCGATTGTCGCCATCACGGGCCAGGTCAAAACAAACCTTATTGGCACGGATGCGTTCCAAGAGGCCGACATCACCGGCATTACCATGCCGATTACAAAGCACAACTGGCTGATTAAAGATGTCGAAAAGCTGCCCGGCATTATCGCCGAAGCGTTCCATATCGCCCGCTCAGGCCGGCCCGGCCCCGTGCTGGTGGATATTCCGCAGGACATCCTGCGGGCTGAGTTTGAGTATACGCCCGTCGAAGAAGTTTCCATTCCCAGCTTCAAGCCTACGGTCAAAGGCCACTCGCGCCAAATCCAGCGGGCGGCGGAGCTGATGGGCGAGGCCGTGCGGCCTCTGCTGTATGTCGGCGGCGGCGCAATTTACTCAGGCGCGAATGAGGAAATCCGCGCTTTGGCTGAGATGACCGAAACGCCGGTCGCAACGACCTTGAAGGGCCTGGGCGCATTCCCGGAAACCCATGAACTTTCGCTGGGAATGCTGGGAATGCACGGCACGGCGTATTCCAACTACGCGGTCAGCGAGTGCGACTTGTTAATTGCTGTCGGCGCACGCTTTGATGACCGGGTCACCGGCAAGGTGGACTCGTGGGTTCCGAACGCCAAGATCATTCACATTGACGTTGACCCGGCCGAGATCGGGAAAGTGCTGCCCGCCGATGTGCCAATTGTCGGCGATGTCAAGGCTGTTCTGACCGAACTGCTGAAAGTTGTTACCCCCGCCAAGCACCCGGAATGGAACGCCAAAGTGCAGGGGTGGAAGACCGACTTTCCGCTGCATTACCCCGCTGACGGCATCTTGCACGGCCAGTATGTGATTGAGCAGATTGGCGAAGTGGCCGACCACAATGGCATTGTCGTCACCGATGTCGGCCAGCACCAAATGTGGGCGGCCCAGTTCTACAAGTGCCGGCGTCCGCGCCAGTTTGTGACCTCCGGCGGCCTCGGCACGATGGGCTTCGGCCTGCCGGCATCCATCGGCGCACAGTTCGGCTCGCCGGATACGCCGGTCTTCTGCGTTTCCGGCGACGGCTCGATCCAAATGTGCATTCAAGAGCTGATGGTGGCAACAATTTATAAATTGCCGATCAAAATCTGCATCTTGAACAACACCTACCTCGGCATGGTCCGGCAGTGGCAGGAATTGTTCTGGGACTCCCACTATTCCAGCGTCGATCTCGAAGCGTCCCCCGACTTCCTGAAGCTCGCCGAAGCCTACGGCGCACACGGCATCCGCTGCTCCCAGCCGTCCGCCGTCCGGGCAACGCTGGAAGAAGCTATGTCCATTACCGACCGCCCGACCGTGATTGACTTCCGAATTGCCAAAGAAGAAAATGTCTACCCCATGATTCCAAGCGGCGGCACCATCTCCCAGATGGTCGTTTCCCGCCCCGAAGGCATGGTTCCCCTCGACAGCTACATGGCCTCCGAGACCTACATGGACGACGAAGACACCCGCCCGGCCCGCGAAGACGAAAAAACCGAGCGCGTCCCCGCCTACGCCGGCCAGGAAGCACTGGGGTAATGGACAGGGCAGAGTATCTTGACTTGTTCATCAGTCTTGATGATCAAACGCATTGGGAGTTCCCGGAAAGCTTCCAGTACTACGCGGCTGAACGTAAGTTCCTCGCGCTTGCGGAAGATGTCGAGCAGATGCTTGGCGAAAAATGCACAATCGAATACCATTCTGCGATCCAAGATGCTAGTTTTCATGCACAGCTTTTTGTGCCAAGAAGCTGCCTGCTAGAATACTATTTTACGAAATTGCGCGTGAGCAACTTTGGTAGTCTTGCGACTCTTTATGACACCGACGAGTTCGTGAAGCCTGCCTGCCTTAGTAAGATTGAGGAAGCACTCAAAAGGCATAACTATCTCTACGTCCCATCTTGGATTTTGCGAGAGCCGTATGACGACAATAAAATCATAGGCATCCCGAACTGGGGCGTCCGCTACTTTGACTGGTTATGAGGTGAACCCATGACAATGACGATTGACATTTCGCCGGAACTGAAAGCGAGATTGGAAGCCGAAGCGGCAAAGCGGCAGCAGACGCCGGAAGAGTATACGCGGACGTTAGTTGAAAAGAGCCTGCCGCTCACGGCGCGGCCAGGCCGTGCGTGGAGCGAGATTGAAGGAGCCGCGAGGTTCCCGCTCGCTGGTGAAGATGCTCAGGCCTGGGTCACGCGAACACGGCGCGAAGGTGATGAACGCCGCGAACGTTCACTCAACCGGGATAGAATCCTGGATGCCTCTCAGGATATGCCATGACTGTTTCAGAAGGTCTACCTGATATTTCGCGGTTATTTCTAGATACTGCTCCTGTGATCTACTTTGTAGAGCGTAATCCGGCGTATCTCAGCCTCGTGCAAACTGCTTTTCGCTACATTGATCAAGGAGCGCTGGGTGCAGTCACTTCTCCGGTGACTTTGGCGGAATGTCTGGTACATCCAATTCGTCAGCAAAACACCGCTTTGCAGCAGGACTTTATTGACCTTATCACAGCGGGCAATAATACAGAGTTTGTGATGATTGACCAAGTTATCGCACAAACGGCGGCAGAACTGCGAGCGCGGTACAATCTCCTGCTGCCGGATGCTTTTCAAGCGGCGGTCGCTATCGTCTCTGGATGCGATGCGCTTCTGACCAATGATCGCGGCCTTCAGCGTGTCACCGAATTGAAGATACTAACTTTAGATGACCTGACGCTATCACAACATCCAACCAGCCTGCAGCGGAGCCGACGCCCCTATATGAGCCGATGACGCTTGCAGATACAAACGAAAACGAGACGGAAGAAGAGGAATGGGCGGCTTGGCAAGCGCTCTCTCACCGATCGCTTTGGGAACTTTGGGACAACGAACAAGACGCAATTTACGATACGCTTTGACGGCATGATGCCGCAGATATAAGGAGCAATGACGCTTTGCAGCAGACAACAACGCAGCAGCATACGATTACCGTTCTCGTGGACAACAAGCCGGGCGTGCTTTCGCGCGTTTCCGGCCTGTTCTCGCGCCGGGGCTACAACATTGAAAGTTTAGCCGTTTCGATTACCGAGAACCCGGAACTCTCGCGCATGACTCTGGTGGTCAACGGCGATGAGCAGGAAGTGGAGCAGATCACCAAGCAGCTCCACAAGCTGATTGAAGTCTCCAAAGTCCAGGACTACATCAACATTCCGATCATCGCCCGCGAGCTGGCACTCATTAAAGTCAACGCGCTGGTCGAGAACCGGACGGCGCTTTTGCAATTAGTGGAAGTGTTTCGGGGCCGGGTCATTGATATGTCGGAAAAGACATTTGTGATTGAGCTGACCGGCGCAAACGACAAAATTGATGCGTTTGAAAAGCTGCTGGAGCCTTACGGCATCCGCGAGCTGGTCCGCACCGGGCGGATCGCGATGGCGCGGGGTGTTCGCGGCATTTAACACACGTTATGAAAGAGCTGATTGACTCCTATCAAGCACATCTGCTGATGCTCGGCGTCTTAATTCTCGCGCCGCTGATTGGCCTTGTCTGGGGCTACACCGCCAAGCGTTCGCCGTTGGGACTGGCGGCGGGCCTGCTGGTCGGTGTCGGCAATTACGCGCTTTGGACGCTCTACAACGCCATCACGGACCATTTGGGATTAGACACTGTCAAGAACCTGCTGGTCAATTTAGGCGTGTTTGTCGTGACTGGAATTGCTGTTGGATTGGGAGCAGGCCTTTACAATGCCAAGCGGCAGCGCACTCAAGGAGGAGACAATGGCGACGTGGCAGGAAATCAGCATTGACAACTTTCGGGCAGGGCGCGAACTCGTAGACGGCAAGCGCTACCGCAGCAGCGTGAGCCGCTTCTACTACGCAGCGTTCAGCATTCTGACGCATGAGCTTCTGCAAACTTCGTTTCAGCCGAAGGAAGAGCGCGAAGCGCCGGACCATGCACACATGCCGGAGTGGATCAAGACGTACCTGACAAAGTACAGTCTGCGGCAGCGCACTGACATGGCTGCCGCTATTCGACGGCTGTATGAAAGCCGCCTCGCTGCCGATTACCGTCTCAGAACCGTAGATGAACTGACTGCACGGGAAGCCCGGCGCGACGCTGTTCTTGTGTTTACCTATTTGGAGGCAGAGCTATGACCGAAACTGAGTCTCTTACCGAAACGCGTGAGCGGATCATTGCGATTGTCGGCAAGTATCTGGAGCCGCATCAGCCGAAGAATTATCGGCTGCATGTCCGCCCCAAAGGCATGAGGCAAGATGGCGATTATTGGTACGTTGTTGTTCAGCCAGACAAAGAAGACATACGCTCTTACGACTACTATGGGCGTCTTGCGGACGCCGAGAACGACATTGAGGACCACGAAGACTTGAAGATATTGCTTGTCCCGGTCCTGCCGGGCTGATTGAGGAGACACACAACATGGCCGCGACGGTTTATTACGATTCAGATGCCGATTTGAGTTTTTTAGAGGGCA
>CAXTER010000067.1:0-27000 GCA_964243345.1 uncultured Armatimonadales bacterium | reverse complement strand
CAAAAGAGGCTGATTTTTTCTTTCATGTCGTCGTCAATATCAAGCTTCGTGCGGCAGATCAAAATGTCTGGCTGAATGCCGATCTCGCGCAGCTTGATGACCGAGTGCTGGGTCGGCTTTGTTTTGACTTCGCCCCACGGCCCGACATAGGGAATCAGAGTCACATGGACATACAAGACGTTTTCATGCCCGACATCTTTGCGGAGCTGGCGAATGGCTTCCAAGAACGGCAGCCCTTCAATGTCCCCCACCGTGCCGCCGATTTCGGCAATGACAACGTCGGCCCCCGACTTTTTGCCGAGGCCGATCACGCGCTCTTTGATTTCATTGGTGATGTGCGGGATCATCTGCACCGTGCCGCCGAGATAATCCCCGCGCCGCTCTTTGGCGATGACCGTGGAATACACGCCGCCGGTGGTCACAGTCGAATCGCGGGTCAGGTTGATGTCCACAAAGCGCTCGTAATGGCCTAAATCCAGATCGGTTTCCGCGCCGTCGTCGGTGACAAACACTTCGCCATGCTGGTAGGGGTTCATGGTCCCGGCGTCTACGTTGATGTAGGGGTCGAGCTTGGTCATGGTGACGCCGAAGCCGCGGTTCCGCAGCAGGCGGCCTAAACTTGCTGTGGTGATGCCTTTGCCGATGGACGAAACGACGCCGCCGGTAACGAAAATATACTTAGTAGACATGAAGCTCCTGAGAAATGAACGCAGAGATAAAGATGGGGGGCGCGTCGGGGATGCGGCGACGGTCAAAGCGAAGTGCGGAAGGACCAACGCGCCCGGCTATTATGGCATATTCGCGGGGTGTTTGGCAAGGCGGCGGGGGCGGGTTTGCTGAGGGATGCCGGGGGTGTAGAAACCCCCGGCAAAGAAGCATCCTTCGGATGAGGAAAGGGAACTTTGGCTTCTCCTTGTCCGAAGGACATTTCCTGCCGGGGGTTTCTACACCCCCGGCCAGGGCTGCTTTCTAAGCCGCAGCGTCCCGGAGCGCGGCAACATCCCGGCGGGGCGGCAGGCCGAACAAGCGCGAATACTCGCGGCTGAACTGGGAGGGGCTTTCATAGCCGACCTGGAACGCGGCGGTTTCTACATTGGCCGCATCCGCCACCATCAGCCGCCGGGCTTCTAAAAGGCGGAGCTGCTTTTGATACTGAAGCGGCGTCATGGACGTGATGGCCTTGAACTGGCGATGGAAGGCCGATGGGCTGAGATGCGCCGCCGAAGCCAGCTCTTCAATGCGGACCGGCTCGGCGAAACGGTCGCGCAGAGAATGGATCGCGCTCAGAATACTGCGCGGGTGGCTGCCTGCCAGGGTCAAGGCGGCGATCTCGCCGCCCTGTGGGCCGGACAAAAGCCAGTAGCAAATCTCACGCATGATCGCGGGGTACAAAATGGGGATGGCTTGCGGGGTTTCCAGAAGGCGCACCATCCGCAGGGTGCAGTCTGCCAGAGGGCCGTCAAAGTTTGTGACGAAGACGCCCAATCCTAAATCGCCGCTTGCCTGCGATTGGGTGCCCATCTTTGTCTCTAAAGTTTCCAAGACTTCACGCATGAGTCCCAAATCAAACTCGATGATGACGCCGAGATACGGCTGGTCGGGACTTGCCTCGGCGACAGTGCCGTAGGCAGGCATTTCAAGGCTCACGACCAGCGCCTGCCCCGCCCGGTAGTCCAGCCTCTTGCCTCCAAAAATGGCCCACTTGGCCCCTTGAACGACAACGCAGAGCGTGGGCTTGTAGGTGTGGTAGCTTGGCTGCTTTTCCTGCTCCGAGCGATGAATGGTCACGCCGGGGATTGCCGTCGTGAACGGGCTGAGGCCGCCCTGCGTCTCGGTGTAACGGCTTACTGCGTCTAAGAGATTGTCCGGCATTGATGTTCTCCGCGCCTCGTCCTCTGCATTTGCCGAGCAGGATTAGGCAAGAAATAAACAAGTTTCGGCATTTACCCCTAGGGGCAGGAAAGGTATTATACCACAGTAGCTACATACTCAGAAAGGAACATTTTTAATGGAACAATCCTCTAAAATTGCGATTGTCACCGGCGGAAGCCGGGGACTGGGCCGAAATACAGTGGTCAGCCTTGCAGGGCGCGGCGTCCGCTCGGTCTTCACTTACAACTCCAATCAGGCAGAAGCCGAAAATGTCGCAGCCGAAGTGCGCGAGAGGGGAAGCCAAGCGATAGCCTTACAGCTTAACACGGGAGAAGTCGCCACGTTTGATGCGTTTGTGGAAGAAGCGAAGAAGGCGCTGGGAGAAATGGGAGCGGAGCGCTTCGACTTTCTGGTCAACAACGCCGGCACTTCTCATCACAATGCAATTGAGACAACCACCGAGGAGGAGCTGGACAGCCTTTATAACGTCCACTTCAAGGGCGTCTTTTTCCTGACGCAGAAGCTCCTGCCGCTGATGAACGACGGCGGCCGCATTGTGAACGTCTCGTCGGGTCTGACCCGCTTTAGTTTTCCCGGCAGCGCTTCGTATGCGTCCATGAAAGGGGCTATCGAAGTGCTGACCCGGTACATGGCGAAAGAGTTCGGGCCGCGAGGCATTGCCGTCAACACCGTCGCGCCCGGCGCGGTCCAAACGGACTTCAGCGGCGGCAGGGTGCGGGACAACCCGGCGGTAAACAAGATGGTGTCGGACATGACGGCGCTTGGCCGTCCCGGCCTGCCGGACGACATCGGCCCAATGATTGCATCGCTGCTGTCCGAGGACAACCGCTGGGTCAACGGCCAGCGCATTGAAGTCGCCGGCGGCATGGTTTTGTAGGCTCAGGAGACCTCACCCCGTCGCACGCGCCGACCCTCTCCTTGTTAAGGAGAGGGTTGGATAATTAGGACAAAAAGGCTTGCGGTCGTTTCGTTTGTCCTGTGTTGCTCTTCTCTTACCCTCTCCTTAACAAGGAGAGGGTCGGCGCGTAGCGACGGGGTGAGGTCTCTTGCAGTAAGGTCTCTTGATGCGGGTGAGGTACTTGTTTCCGGGCAATGTTCTATCGGGTAGGGTTTGTGTGAGAGGCAATCAGTCAACAAAGGATACAAAAATGTCAACAGAATACTTGGGCGGCTCTTTCCCGCTTGCCGGCGATTTAATACTCAGCCGCATGGGCTACGGCGCGATGCAGCTTGCCGGGCCGCATGTCTTTGGCCCGCCTGCCGACCGGGCTGCGGCTATTGCCGTACTGCGCGAGGCGGTCGCGCTCGGCATCACGCACATTGATACCAGTGACTTTTACGGCCCGCACGTCACGAACCAGATTATCAAAGAGGCGCTGCATCCCTATCCCGAAACGCTGCGGATTGTCACAAAAGTAGGCGCTCGGCGGGACGCTGAGGGCGGCTGGCCGAAGGCGCTGTCGCCCGATGAGCTGCGTCAGGCCGTTTATGATAACCTGGAGAACCTCGGTTTAGAGGCGTTAGACGTGGTCAACCTGCGGGTCGGCGGGTTTAATAGCGCGACGCCTGGCTCGCTCGCGGAGCCGTTCGCGGCGCTTGCGAAGATGCAGCAGGAAGGACTGATTAAGCATCTGGGCGTCAGCAACGTCTCGCCGGATCAGGTGGCTGAGGCGCAGTCCATCGCGCCGGTTGTCTGCGTGCAGAACTTTTACAATGTCGCGCACCGCGTGGATGACGCGCTGGTGGACGCTTTGGCCGGTCAGGGCATCGCGTTTGTGCCGTACTTCCCGCTCGGCGGCTTTACGTCGCTTCAGTCGGCGTCGCTGTCGGAAGTCGCCGCTGAACTTGGGGCAAGCCCGATGACTGTCGCGATTGCCTGGCTGTTGCAGCGCTCCCCGAACATTTTGCTTATTCCCGGCACGTCGTCTGTCGCCCACCTGCGCGACAACGCCGCCGCCGTCAACTTAAAGCTGCCAGCAGAGGCGGTTGAGACGCTGAACGCCATCAGTGCGGAAACAGGAAAATAAAGCTTTTGCTTCGGTCCCCGCACTAGAAGTGCCGGTCTTCAGAAATGCAGAATGTCACTCCGTGACAGAAGGATTTCAGTTTCCTCTTTCAAGGGCCGCAGCAGAACAAGTTATTCTGCTGCGGTTTTTTGTGCCTCTTGACTCTTGTGTCAAAACATATTATAATGAAAAACGTAACAATTTGATAACAACGACAAAACGAGGAGATCAACGAAATGTGGCAGAGGTTTACTGAAGATGCCCGCAAGATTGTGTTCTACGCCCAGGAGGAAGCCGGCCGGCTAGGAGGAAACCATGTCGACACAGAGCATTTTCTGCTTGCCATCACACGGATTCCTGGAAATGAAGCAGCAACTATCCTTGCAAGGCTGGGGGTTGAGCTCGCGGCTGTGCGTTCTCTTGTGGAAGCGCTTGCCCTGCGCGGCGACGGCAGGACGGGGCAGGATATGCAGCTTACGCCTCGCGCTAAGCGGGTTGTTGACCTGGCTTATGAGGAAGCCAAACGGTTCAAGCACAAATCTATCGGTGCCGAACATCTGCTGCTCGGCATCCTGCACGAGAATGAAGGTTCCGCAGGCCAGGCGCTGGCAAAACTTGGAGTGACGCTGGAAGCGGCCCGTTTACAACTGCTTCAGCTGCAGGATAAACAATCAGAAGAACTTCTCAGCCTTGACGAAGCCGTCAAGTTTCTGGGAACCAGCAGGCCGACGCTGTACCGGCTGCTGGGGCAGGACGAGATTAAGGGGCTGAAAGTAGGGCGTCAGTGGCGGTTCCGCAAGGCCGATTTAGTGGCCTACATGGAGCGCGGCCCCGTCGCCGTCAATGCTGCGCCGTCCGAAGAACTAGACCGCGAACTGGCGTTCTTTGCCGACGCGCTGGGTCAGGACGCGCCGGACGGAACTGGAGACGCCGAAAGTAAGACAATCGCCCTGGCTGATTTTATGGTTCAGCTTGCGATTGACTCCCATGCCAGCGACATTCACCTAGAGCCGGGCGCTGAGGACCTGCTGCTGCGGTTTCGCATCGATGGAGTGTTACAGGAAACCCGGCGTCTGCCTTCGCGTATGAAAGAGTCTTTGACCGCGCAGTTTAAGACGCTGGCGGATATGAACCTGAGCGAGACGCGGCTGCCGCAGGACGGACGCATGTTGTTTTCGCAGGGCGGCAAAGACTTTAATTTGCGTGTTTCTACCCTGCCGTCGCTGAATGGGGAAGCGCTGACCCTGCGGATCTTTGACCGCAGCCGGGTTCCCATCGGGCTGGAACAACTGGGCCTGACGCCGGAAGATTTGGCGCAGATACGCGGCTTTTTGGATGCCGAAAGCGGCATTGTCGTTGCCGCCGGGCCGGCGGGGGCAGGCAAGACGACGCTTCTTTATAGCTGTGTTCACGAAACGGCATCTCTGCAAAAACGGACGCTGACTGTGGAAGACCCGGTTGAGTCCGTGCTGGCGCACACGACACAGGTGGCTGTCAGCAAAAAGTCCGGGCTGACCATCGCTGCTGCACTGCGGGCGTTTCTCCGTCAGGACCCCGACACGGTCATGGTGGGGAAACTTGATGACCCCGAAGCGGCGTCGCTTGCGGCGGAAGCGGCCCAGACAGGTCATTTGGTGCTGTGCGGCTTGGAGGCCGCCGATGCCGCGTCGGCCTTAGTGCGTCTGCTGGAACTTGGCCTGGAGCCGCCGCTGCTGACGCAGACGGTCAAAGCGGTGATTGCCGTGCGCCTCTGCCCACGCCTTTGCGAGTTCTGCAAAGCGCCGGCGGACGCAGAACTCGCCGCCACAATTCGGAGCACTTTCCCAATCCCCGATGGCGCGACGCTGTACGACAGGCGCGGCTGTGACCGCTGCCGGGGCCAGGGCTACTCCGGCTACATCGGTCTGTACGAAATCCTGCCGATGACTGAGAAGGTCACGGAAGCCGTCTTCCGAAACCGCCCTGCCGAGGAGATTGCCGCCGTCGCCGTGGCGGAAGGGATGCAGACACTTCTCGCCGACGGCTTCCGCAAGGCTGCCGCCGGGCTGACGACGGTGGGAGGTGTGCTGCACAGCGCTTCCAAGCCGGAATAGGTCAAAAATTAAAAATTGATGAAGGAATCCCGGCAGCCCGCGGCGAACAGTAAAAGGACAATTATTTGGGGGGATTACGCGCATGGCATCCTACGATGCAACGATTGCCGGATACACGGTCACAATCAACTATCAGCAGGGCGGGACAAACCAGATCGGGGTAAAGAAGCCCGCCAAAGTTAAAGCCTGGGCCATCTGCCCGGTCTCGGAAAAGCGCATTGAAGGCGCCTCTAATTCTATGGGCGAGTCAACCCGCATGGTGGAAAAACTCGTCGCCGAGTGCATCCAAACCACGCTGGAAGCCAAAGACGCCGAAGCCGTTCCCGCCGGCGGCAAGTAGCTTTAGTTCGCGTAACTTGGCGGGCGATACCCTCGCCCGCCGCCTCTTTACCATCCCTTCGTCTTAGCATACTTTTTGCGTTTCTTTGTGTCTATCGGCCACGTTTGGTACAAGGCAGGCGTTGGTATAACCGGGGCATGGATACGACACGACGCAATTTTCTCAAAAGCAGCGCCGCAATTGCGGCAGGACTCGCGGCGTCCGGAACCGCCGCGCTCGCTCAAGCCCCTGGCAAGACAGCCGACCAGCCGGTGGATGTGGTCCCTTCTCAGCCCGTGCCGCCCGGCACGATGCCGACTCCGTCCTCGACAAAGCGCGGCGATATGCCGTACCGGCAGCTTGGGTCTACGGGGGAAGAAGTTTCGCTGATCGGCATGGGCGGCTTCCATATCGGCAAGCCAGATAGCGATGCCGAAGGGATTAAACTGATTCATTCGGGCGTTGACCGGGGCATCAATTTTTTAGATAATAGCTGGGACTACAACAACGGCAACTCCGAGGTCCGCATGGGCAAGGCGCTGGCGTCGGGCGGCTACCGGCAAAAAGTCTTTTTGATGACAAAGATTGACGGACGTAATCGGTCATCGTTTGACAGCCAGTTGAACCAATCTTTGACTCGGCTTCAGACCGACCATATAGACTTGATTCAGTTCCACGAAATCTTGCGTATGGAAGACCCGGACCGCATTTTTGCTCAGGACGGAGCGCTTCAGGCCGCTATTGCCGCGCGTCAGGCCGGCAAAGTCCGATTTATCGGCTTTACCGGACACAAAGACCCGCTGGTGCACCGGCGGATGCTGGAAGTGGCCGACGCGCATGGCTTCCGGTTTGACACGGTGCAGATGCCGATTAATGTCATGGACGCTCATTTTCGCTCGTTCACGCAGACAGTCGTGCCGCTCTTGGTGCAGCAAAAAATCGGCATTTTGGGCATGAAGACGTTCGGCGATCACTTCATTTTAGATAAAGTGCTGGCTGATAAGCTTTCCACCCCAATCGAGATGCTGCACTATTCCATGACCATGCCGGTCTCGGTGGTTATTACCGGCATTGACCGCATGGAGATTTTAGAGCAGGCGCTGACCGCCGCCCGCACCTTCCAGCCGCTTTCGCAGGTGCAGATCGCGTCGCTCCTGTCCCGGACGCAGGTCGCGGCGGCAAACGGTTCCACGGAATTGTTCAAGACCACGCCCCATTTCGACAGCACAGCCATGCACCCGGAGTATTTGGGGTACCGGAACCCTGAAGAACCTCACCCGGCGAAGAACCTCACCCGGCGGCAAGCCGCCACCCTCTCCTTAATTAAGGAGAGGGTCGGAACGCAGTTCCGGGATGAGGTTTTCTGTTTCCTCGCAAAAAAGCATCTAATCTAATTCGCGCAGGTCACCGATAATTCGGTCAGGACGCCATTCGGGGGGCGCGGAATTGGCTTTGTCGGGGGAAGTGACGCCGGTGAGTACCAGCACGGTGTATGCGCCGGAGCGTCTGCCGACGGCGATGTCCGTATCCAGCCTATCGCCGACCATGACGCTGTCGGCGGCGGTTGTTTTGGCGTCGGCAAGGATGGCTTCGTAGGCGTGGGTTTCAGGCTTGCCGATGGTGATGGGTTCGCGTCCGGTGGCCGCCGCAAGGGCGGCGACAAGCGAGCCGCCGCCGGGGATTTCGCCGGTTTCCATCGGGAACGTCGAGTCCCGATTGGTAGCGATAAACTGAGCGTGGCCGCGCGTAATCGCCGCATGGGCGAAGCGCAGTTTGTCGTAGGTAAACTTGCGGTCAATGCCGACCACAACATAGTCAATGTCGTGGATATCAGCGCTGTCCGGCTCGGTAATGGGGACCAGCCCGCCGGATGCGGCAAGCTCGGCGGCTAAACCAGGCTCGCCGATGACAAACACGGAACGTCCGGCAGCCCCCAGTTGTTTTAAGTACAGGGCAGTCGCATAGGCGGATGTGAAAATGGAGCTTTCGGGAACGTCCAGGCCGTTGACCTCGGCC
The DNA here is from genome assembly GCA_964243345.1 of uncultured Armatimonadales bacterium. GTDB lineage: Bacteria > Armatimonadota > Armatimonadia > Armatimonadales > Capsulimonadaceae > JANXMY01. The sequence continues at coordinate 18,673 of CAXTER010000067.1, read as the reverse complement.
AGCTTTTGCTGGTAGTCGGCGCGGGTTCGGCCGGAGTTGTTGGTCAGAAAGTAGACCTGCCTGCCGGCATCGCGCAGGCGCTCGACGGCCTCGGCGGCGTAGGGGATGGGCGTATCGCCGAGATACAAAACGCCGTCCAGATCAAAGACATACACCTGTCGGGATGAAGATAGGGAGTTCACGCGGCAGTGTAGCACATCGCCCGCCGGGTTGTCAAACCGCTTTGCTGGGCATTCACCAGGATCTCGCGGCGGAAGATTGACGGCAGGAACGGCAGGGTAAAACAAAAGCGTAAGAGAACCAGCACGGAAACAAAAGTACGCCGCAAGGCGTCCCATAAAATATGAACACCAAGCCCTTCTGTGTGCGTTCAGCGGGGGATTAGAAGGCCACTAAAAATGAAAACGAATGCAATTGAAACCACATCGGAAATAGACCTCACGCAGCGCGTCTACGCGCTTCAGCATATTGACTCCGGCGAGTTCATCTGTCTGCTGCAAGAAGGTACGGACTATCTTGCCTGCTTCTCAGACGGCGACAGCGCCCTGGAGTTCCGCGCCCTGCTCGGCTTGCAGGAGCATGTGGATTTGTGCGCCACCACTTTAGACCGCAGCCCGTTTCTGCATTTCTGGCTGGACGGTGAGAGCGTCAACGTCGCCAAAGAATCCGAAGTCGCAAGTTAAGCACCGCAAGCGTCAAGACCGCAGAAAGCCGCCTGTTCCCACTTAGGGGCAGGCGGCTTTTTTGCGCTTGTGACCGCTGCCGGACTTTCTCTGTTAGTCAAAGAAATTTGCTGCCATTTGCAGGAAGTTGACAGACGCAAAGACGGCGGGGTATGATGGGGATGTCGAAAAAGACAGACTGGTACGGTAGTCCGGTCGCTCCTGCCTCTCCGGCAGGGGTTCTGCTCAACGCTTTTGCGTCAGGGCCCACGGCGATGTCAAAGGCATTTTTGCGCCTAATCATCGTTAGAGGGCCGGATCCTGACGTGAAAAACTACACTCCTTTTCACGAAGCCTTCCGCGATCGATACAAGCGCCGATTTGCTTTCTGGTGCTGATGACCCATAGTCATCAGTCTGTCAAGAAAGAAGGGGCTACTCATGGAAAGTTCAGGCATGGAAATCGCGAAGTGGATCGTGGCATTTGTCGCCGTGTTTGGGTTCGGCGGCTTTGTCGCCGATTTTGCCGTGCCGTTGACGGCGCGTCAGCATCAGCGTAACCCAAACTGGCCGCCGCACGCCAAGTTCCACAACGGCCAGACTATGCTGATGGGGATCGGGCTTGGCCTCCTATCTCTCTGCATCCTTTTCGGCTTTCGACCGCTGACGCTTCCGCTGTTCCTCATCGCCACAGCCGTGGCGGGAAGTTATTTTGTGACAATGGCGCTCGCGACATTATTCCCCGGCACCGCCTGGATTGATCCTGAGTTTGCACAGGGCGCACCGCATCCGCTGGGTTTACATCCCCAGCAGCTCGTAAGCTACATTCTTTGCCTGCTTCTCATCGTCGCAGTCATTCTCGCTGCAAAGTAAGCAAAGCCCGGCACGAGAAGTGCCGGGCTTGTTTGTCAAAGCGCCCTAGAAATGCAGGCCGGCGGTGAGAACGAAGCCGTCGGCACGCTGGACGGCTTGGTACTTGGCGCTGACGGTGACCAGGCCGCCGGGCAGGGCGTAGCCCAGCTCGCCGTAGCCGCCGACTTTGCTGGTGGTTCCAAGCTGGTCAAAGCCATTGTTCTGGTGCTGGTTCAGGAAGTAGTAGCCGATGCCGCCGCCGACGTACACGCCGCCGCCGACGCCGGCTTGCAGCCCGGCGGTGAGGGGAATGACGGTGGAATGGCTGCCGGACTTGGAGCCGGTTTCAACGCCGAGGCCCAGCACGACGCGCAGGGGCGTCGGGTTCGGGAGCGGCAGGCCGTAATGGAACTCTAAGTCAAACTGGGTCGTGCCGCCGGCGGATTTAGCTGCGCCGCTGGACGGAATGAACACGCCGGCAGTGACGGCGTTCGGCCCGCCAAGAAGCGGCAGGGCAGGACCGGGCGCGGCGTGCGCGGCGGGGGCCAGGCTGCAAAGGGCAAGCGCGAGTGTCCCGGCGCTGAGGTTGAAGTGGTTGATTTTCATGGTGTTCTTTCTTGCGAGTTTTGACTGACGTAAGGTCAAGGCGCGAGGGAGTACCAGTTCTTAAAGCTGCACCAGCCGGACGGTTTCCATGCCGTCAATTTGGCGGATTTTCTCTAAAAGCGGGTCGGAAGTCGGCGCGTCTAACTTTAAGACCATGACGGCGCGGGTGCCTTCGCTTTCGCGTCCGACGTGCATTCCGGCGATGTTGATGGCATTGTCGCCGAGCAGGGTTCCCACTTTGCCGATGACGCCGGGGCGGTCGGTGTGCTGGGTGACCAGCATCGGGCCGGACGGGCGCACGTCTACCCGGTAGCCGTCAATCGTCAAAATGCGCGGGTCTTTTCCTAACACCACGCCGCTGATCTCGCGCTCGGTGCCGGTCGGGCCGCCGCGCTTTTTGACGGTCAGGGTCGCACCCGTGTCACCCGCCGCGGGCGTCCGGCTTTCGGTCACCTTGATGCCGCGGCTTGCGGCAATGGCGGGGGCGTTGACGTAGTTGACGCTTTCGGCGACGACAGGCTCTAACAAGCCTTTCAGGACGGCGCGGGTGAGGTGCACGGTTGGCAGGGCCTCGAACTCTCCGGCATAAATGACTTCCACTTCGCTGATGGAGGTAGACGTTAATTGCGCGTGCAGGCTGCCGATCTTCTCGGCCAAAGTGAGATAAGGCTGCAAGCGGCCCAGCATGTCGGCGGAGACCGAAGGCATGTTGACGGCAGCGCGGGCAGGCTTCCCGGCCAGCACTTCGACAATCTGCTCGGCAATGTCAATGGCGACATTGACCTGCGCTTCTTCGGTGCTGGCTCCGAGGTGAGGCGTCGTAATGACATTCGGAATGCCCAGCAGGGGATTATCGGCAGGGGCCGGCTCGGTGGTATACACATCAATCGCCGCGCCGCCGATCTTGCCGGCTTTCGCGGCGTCGGCGAGGGCCGCTTCGTCAATGATGCCGCCGCGGGCGCAGTTGATAAGGCGCACGGTCGGCTTCATCAGGGCCAGTTTTTCGGCATTGATCATGCCCGTAGTCTCTTTGGTTTTCGGTGTATGCACCGAGATATAGTCGGACTCTTTGTAGAGCGTGTCCAAATCCACTAACTTAATGCCCAGCGCGTCTGCCTGTTCGGGTTTGAGGTACGGGTCATAGCCGAGGACGCTCATGCCGAACGACTGCAGGCGGCTGACCACTTCGCGCCCGATTTTGCCTAAACCAATGACGCCCAGGGTCTTGCCGTAGATTTCAGACCCCATGAACTTTTTGCGGTCCCAGCGCCCCGCCCGCATAGTGGCGTCGGCCTGCGGGATATTGCGGGCGAGCGCCAGCAGCATGGCGACGGTCAGCTCGGCGGCAGCCAGGGTGTTGCCTTCGGGGCTGTTGACGACCAGGATACCCCGGTTGGTCGCCGCTTCGACATCAATGTTGTCCACGCCGACCCCGGCACGTCCGATAATCTTCAGATTTTCGGCTTTTGCAATAATGTCGCCGGTGACTTTGGTTTCCGAGCGCACGGCAAGTGCATCATAGTCGCCGATAATGGCGGCAAGCTCGTCTTTGGACAGCCCGATTTTCACGTCCACATCGGCGGCTGTTTTGAGTATCTCGATGCCTTCCTCGGCAATCGGATCAGAGACTAATACCTTCGGCATATACTTAAACTCCTTTGTTCGTAAAACGATACAGATTCCCCCTAGCCCCCAATAATGGGGGAACCGGAATAAGAGCAAAAACGCCTTTCCGGGTTCTTTTCATGTTCCCGCATTATTGGGGGTTAGGGGGTCTGCTCCGTATCTTTGTTTGCGGCAAATGCAATGCGCTCCAGAACAGACGGCAAAGCCGTCAAAACTTCCTCGTTGCAGAACCGAACGACATGGCAGCCGTGCGCTTCTAAATGTGCTGTCCGTGCGGCGTCCTGCTCCGCAGTTGTATTGTGAACGCTGCCGTCGAGTTCGACAACCAGCTTGAATCGCGGACAGTAGAAGTCGAGAATAAACTGCTCCACCGGATGCTGACGCCGAAACTTGAGGCCGTCCAGCCGCTTACCGCGAAGCGCTTCCCAAAGCACCTCTTCCGCCGGTGTCATCTTGCTCCGTAGCAACCAAGCCGCCTGCTGAAGCTCCGGTGTAATCTCGCGTCTGCGTTTCCAGTTGCTTTCTATAACACGGTTTCCTTCGTTGGATTCGGAGTCCCCCAGCCCCCAATAATGGGGGAGCAAGAGAGGAACAGGAACGAGAGGGCGCAGCAAGCAACGCCCCTACAAATTCTTCTCATGCTCCCCCATTATTGGGGGCTGGGGGGACCCTCCTATCCCCGCTCCGCCGCCAGAATGGCTTTTTTGGGGTTAATCAGGCGCACGGTCTTTCCCCCGACCTGGCGCGGGTCGGCGGTGCTGATGATGATGGCTTTGGCCTGGGCGACGGTCAGCGACGGCTTGACGGCGAACAGCTTGGCGGCGAGATTTGTGACCTGCGGGGCGGCCATGCTGGTGCCGCTGAGCTTGGCATGGTCGCCGCCGGGAATGAGGCTGTCCACTTCAAAGCCGTCGCTGTAAACGTCCACGTTGCCGAACGATGTAAATGAGGTCTGGTCGCCGGCCTGATCTACGGCCCCGATCACAAGCACGTTGGGCAGCTTAAACGACGACGGGAAGACGTCGCTGAACTCAACATCGTTGTCGCTGTTGCCGGCGGCAATACAGTAAAGCGTGGTCGGATCGGCCTGCATGGCATTATAAAGCTTAGTGTAGCCGATTTGGTAGATTTGTTTTGCCAACGCGCGGCGCTGCTCCGGCGTCCCCGTAAAGTGATTCTGCTCCAACGCCGTGTCAATAGATGCCAAATCGCCGCCCCAGCTCATGTTGACGACCCGAACGCCGCGCGACTTAAAGTAGTTTACCGAAGTGACAGTCGCATCGGCGTCTTTTCTGGCCTGCGCCACCGTCGGCTTTTCGGGAATGAGGTGGTAGTCAAACGTGAGGCGGCTGACCACGATATGGGCCGCCGGATTGCCGCGCAGGGCGATCCCGGTCACATGGGTTCCGTGGGCGTAGTTGCCGTACTGGCTGAGGCCTTCTAGGAACGGCTTGACCTGGTCCTGGGACAGCGACGCAAGCTTTGCACGGACAGCGGCGGCATCAGGGCTGTCGACATTGGCCTGCAAGTCCTCAAAGCCTTTCAGATAATTTTTATACTGCTGGTCTGCTGCCGGCAGCGGATACAGCAGGGCAGGCGAGGGGTCCGAATGCAGCGTAAACGCGATGCCGTGTGTCCCATTCGCATCGGTCCAGGAATGCGACGGGTAAAGGTTCAGATCAACGCCGCTGTCCCAGATGCCGACCAGCACCGGATGCAGCTTGGGAGAAAGCGGGCTGGAAGGCGGCGCGAGCGCGATGTCCCGGTCCGGCCAGATGTCGGGCTTCACTGCCGTGATGTGCTGGTTGACGACGGCGGTGTACGCCGCAAGCAGCGCAGCCTTGTTTGGGAGAATATACTGCTCGGCAAAGGCTGCGCTGAGAAGGCTGCCGGCGACGCCCTGGCTGATGGTGCCGGTCTGCATGACCGGGTCAACCCCCGCCGACAGGCCGCCCAAGAGCAGCGGCTCGGTGATGATCTCATACGTCCCTTTGCTGGATTTCAGGCTGTCCTGCACCTGGTCATACGGCAGCGCTTCCAGCGCTGTCTGTAAGTTCGACTCCAGGGTCTTGGAAAAGTCGCCGTTGGGTGATTGCAGGGACGTAATCATCGCCTGCAAGACCAGGCCGCTGGTCAGCTTTTCCTGCGGCTTATCCGTGTTGTTTCGCACCTGCTGGATGTCCAGCAGGGCTGTCGGGTAATCCCCGCGCAGCATGGCGGTTGTGGTCAGCGTTCCGTACAGGCCGCGCAGGGTGGTGGGGTCCTGAATGTCATACGCCGCGAGATCGTGCTGCACGTCGGCTTCCACCAGCTTCGCCAGCGCCGCGACTTGGGCATTGTTCTTGACAAAGTCAGCGGCGTGGCCGGACACGGCGTAAGTGTGCGGCGGCAAATCCGCAAGCTTTGTAATTTTAATTCTGGCGCTGTTGATTTGGCCTGTTTGGATTTGGCCCGGCACCGGCAGTGTCACGGGAGGCACCTGCGCCTGTGCGCCCAATGCACTGAGGCAAAGCATCGCGGTCAAAGAAGCGAGCGAGTAGAAACGAAAATGGGTCACGAAGATTGTCCTTTGTAAATGGTTCTCAGCAATACACCGGCGCTGCAAGATAGCCCCGGCACTAGAAAGTGCCGGTCTATTGGTGAATGAAAGTCGCTCCGCGACTGCGAAACAAAATGCCCTGCATCGGTCGATCTTCAGTGCCGGTTTTAGTTCCTATCCTTTGCGCTGGGCGAAGTCGCGGAGCAGGTCGGCGAGGGCCTGGACGCCTTTTTCGGGGAAAGCATTGTAAATGGAGGCACGGAAGCCGCCGACGCTGCGGTGGCCTTTGAGGCCGTCCATGCCGGCTTTTTCGGCTTCCAGCAGCAGCTCTTTTTCTAAAGTGTCATCGCGCAGACGCCAAGTGACGTTCATCAGCGACCTGTCGGCTTTGTTTGTGACAGTCGGCTGGTAGAACGGCGTCAGCTCGTCCAGCGTATTGTAGAGAACGGCGGCTTTGCGCTTGTTGCGGGTTTCAATCGCTTCCAGGCCGCCTTCGGCTTCAATCCATTTCAGCACGAGGCCGACGACATAAACAGCAAAAGTCGGCGGTGTGTTGAACAGCGAACGGTTCTCTAGAAATGTCTGGTACGAGTAAATCTTGGGGATGTCGGTGTTCGCCGTTGCCAGGAACGACTTTTTGGCGACGGCCAGCACGACTCCTGCCGGGCCGACATTCTTTTGTGCGCCGCCGTACAAAAACGAGAATTTTTGGTAGTCGCGGCGCAGAGCGAGAAAATCCGACGACGTGTCGGCGATTAAGGGCGTGTCTCCGGTATCGGGCAGGTCGGAATACTCGGTGCCTTCAATCGTGTTGTTTGTCGTAATATGGATGTACCGGGCATCGGGTGTTCGGGTGAAGCTTTTGGGGATTTCCGAGTAGCCTTCACCTTTAGAAGTCGCCGCTTCGCGGGCATCGCCGTAAAATTTGGCTTCTTTCAGGGCTTTTGCGCCCCAGTCGCCGCTGACAATGTAATCGGCGGTGACGCCGGGCTTGAGGAAGTTCTGCGGCACCATTGCAAACTGCTGGCTCGCGCCGCCCTGCAAAAACAGGGTCGCGTACTCGGCGGGGTCCAGCCCTAAGACGCGCAGCAGGCGGGTTTCGGCATCGGCATGGATGGCTTCGTAGGTCTTGCCCCGGTGGCTGACTTCCAGCAGGGACATTCCGGTCCCGTCAATCTCGCGCACGGCCTGGGCGGCTTCTTCTAAAACAGGCTCCGGCAGAATGGCAGGCCCGGCGCTGAAGTTGTAAATACGGTGGCTCATGGGTTGGTTTGGTTCCTCATTGAAGTAGGGCAAGTGTACCCGAAGAGAAGGGGAAAGTGTACGCCGTAGGGGCGAACCTTGTGTTCGCCCGTATTGTTCGTGTTCGCCCGTTTGCGAGGGAGGGGAACACGGGCGAACACGAACAAGATAGGCGAACACGAACAAGATAGGCGAACACAAGGTTCGCCCCTACAAGATCGTTTACAAAATGGTTGCCACATAGTTGCGCGAAATTGGGTCAAGCGCTTCGGTGTCGGTGATCTCAAAGCGGTTGCCGTCTACGTCCAAGAGCAGCAAATGGGTGGGCGACAGCCAGATCGCGTTTTCCTGCAAGTTCTGAGTGACAAAGTCCCGGTCGCCCCGGTCGGTCTGGACGCTCCAATAGGTTGCCCCGAACTCCTGCTTGGCATGAGTAATGGCTCGCACTGTGGCCGTCAGATAGCGCCGCCGCAGCTCTTCGTTTGCCGCCGCCAGCGACTCCGGCGACAAGACCGATGGGTCGGGCAGGGTGACGATTGCATTGCCTTTGCCGTCCAAAAGGGCTAAATACTGGCCGGGCCGGGACAGCGGGGCGGCCCACGCGGGCTTGACCGTGTGGTAGGAACGGTCGCCGTCAATGGTCAGCCGCAGCCGGTCTTTGGGTTCATAGAAAAGTTTCAGCGTTTTTGGGTCGGGGATAGATGTGTCGGGCATGATTAGGCCTCTGAGCGAGGGAATAAATTCCTCTCGCTGAATAGATTCGTCCTTCGGACGAGAAGAAATCGAACGTGAGCCAATCTTTCGTCCGAAGGACGACCATATCTAGCGAGTGGAGTTTACTCCCTCGCTTCTTCTTGGCTTTTCACCGCCGCTGCCCCTGGCGCGGGCCGTAAGCTTTCTGGAAGCGCTTGATGAACTCTTCAGAGGCGCGGGCGTGGTCTACCATCGGCTTAGGGTAGGCGCTTGTGTCGAGTTCGGGTATCCAGCGGCGGCAGTAGGTCAAATTGGGGTCGTAGCGGCGCTGCTGGGCGACGGGGTTGAAGACGCGGAAGTTGCCGTTGGGATCGGGCGCGGTGCCGGCGACCCATTGCCAGCCGCCGTAATTGGAGGCCCAGTCGCCGTCCACCAGCTCCTGCATATAATACTCGGCCCCGATGCGCCAGTCAATGAGTAAATCTTTGCACAGAAACGATGCGGCGATTTGGCGCGTTCGGTTGTGCATCCAGCCGATTTGGAGCATTTGGCGAATGCCGGCATCCACATAGGGATACCCGGTCGTACCGGACTTCCACCGGGCGAGATACTCGTCGTTCTGGTCGAAGCGCATGGCGGCCAGCGCAGGCTGAATGGCTTTTTTGAGCATGGACGGATAATGCCAAAGCAGGGTGTTAAAGAAGTCCCGCCAGGCCAGCTCGTCCTGCCATTTGATGGCCCCGCGCCCGCCGAGCTTTTCCGCCTCGCGCCAGCAGTCGCGCACCGAGAGTGTCCCGTACTTCAGATGCACGGACAGGGAAGATGTGCTTTCTTCGTCTCCTGTATTATCTCGATTATCGGCGTAGGCGTGGAGGCTCTGGGCGACAAACGCTCGCAGGCTGGCTTGAGCCGGGGCTTCGCCGGCCTCAAAGATGGTCTGGGTCAGGTGCAGCCCGAAGTCTTCCAAAGTCGGCAGCGGCGCGGACAGCGGCTCGACGCCGATTTTGAGCTTTGCCAGCAGCGGCGTGATGCCGAGACGCGCTCCGACCCGCACCCGCGTTTCCCAGACCCGCTTGAACGGCGTGAACGTCTTAAACGGCTCGCCGTCGCGCGGGTCCACGATGTTCTGCGGCGGCGCGATCAGCGCATCGTCATAACTGACGACATCCACGCCTGCCGCGTCCAATGCCGCCGTGACATCGGTGTCGCGCTCCGTGCTGTACGGCGTGTAATCCCGGTTAAAGTACAGCGCCGTTGCGCCCGTTTCCGCCGCCAGGGTTCTTAGCTCCTGCTCCGGCGATGACCCATAGCGCAAAATCAGCCGCCCGCCATGCTTTTCGAAGTCGGCGTTCAGCGATTGAAGCGCCCCAAACAGAAACGCCGTCCGGGCCGCGCCGATATCCCGCGCCCTGAGAATAGCGTCGTCCAGTACGAAGACGCCAATGACCCTGTCGTTCTCGCGCAAGGCGTGAAAAAGTGCCGTGTTGTCCGTCATCCGTAAATCCCGCCGAAACCACATCAGTGCTATTTTTTGGTCTGCCAAATTTGTGTTCTATTCTAAATTAGAAAAGGAACACGGGGCTGAACCCCCGTGCTTTAAAAGTGCAATTCCCCGCCTTCGCGGGCATCGGATAAGCCGCCTGTCCTCAATATCTTTGCCCGCGTCGGCGGGAGCTTGCCCGTTCGAAGCACAGAGGGTTCAGCCCTGTGCTTCCGTCTAAAACCCGCCAAACACTTCTTGATATTGTTCCCAGATCCGCGCCTCATATGCCAGCGCGTACTGCTCGGCATACGGCTTGCCCCGGCTGGCCCGGACTTTGGACTTAGTCGTCATCCGGTCATGGTGATGGCCCAGCTCATGCAGGAGTATGTGCAGCAGTTGATACGCCCGCGCCTGTGCTTCCGTAAACTCGCACATGATGCCGTTCTTGATTTCGTGGCTGCGGACGCCAAGCCGGTCAAAGATGGCCTTGTGGTCTTCGTAGTGCCATTCTGCATAATCAATCCACAAATCATTGTCCCACGCGCATATTCCTACAACGCCCGGCGTGTGCCAACCGCTGATGCTGTACTCGCCGGGAGCCAGCACGATGGCGTGGAGGCCGCAGGACAGCTCTGCCCAGTCTGGCAGCAAGCCGATGAATCTCTCAATATCGCGCTGCAGCAGCAGGTGGCGATAGCCTTTGCCGGGCCGCTGCCGGTCAATGACCAGTGACGGGGGCGGCGTGGTGTAGTAGTTCGCCGTCCACTCCGGGTTGTTCTTTGTCTGCACCTGCCCGCCGACCACCTGCGGCGTAGACTTTCGGTTGATCTGTTGTCGCATCATAATAAACCGTGTAGAAAGCGTGGAACTGAAGTTCTACGCTGTGGGGCGAAGCGCCCAGCGTCCACCTGCGTGGACGAAGAATTAGAGACGCCGCAGGGGCGCTGCTTGCCGCGCCCTCCTATTCTTTGTTGTGCGCCTTCTTTGCTGCCTCCATACTGTCCTTCTGTGCCAGTGCCTCCAAAACCCATCGCGCCCGTCGCCGAACATCAGTGTCGTCGTGCGTTAGCCGCCTCTCTAATTGCACCCGCAGTTCCGGCGCGTCCACCTTTTTGGCAAGGCGATAGAAGGCTCCAAAGTCTCGGTCGTGGCGTGTTTCCACTGCGGCCACAATGATTTTCTGTATACGTGTTGTGTCGGATGATGACAGCATCGGCGGCTTGATGTAGCGGCTCAAGTGGGTTCGGAGATACCCGGTTCCAAAGAAATAAGGATCGGCTTCCAAAAACAACAAGGCGCTTTCCAGCCCCGCACGGTCCCCAGCCTGGAGCTGTTCAAACGCCGCCCGAAACCCCGGTGGGTATGCTGCGGCCTGCGCCTCATGCCAGAAGGAGACCGACTGCGAGTATGCGTTTACGAGATCGGTGTTCATCGGATACTGCCGCATGAGCGAAAACGACTCGTTGTATAGCCGGTGCGCCTCGGTGACTGCCTGCCCGCATCGCGCATAATTGAAGTCACCACGAGAAGGCCGGTAAGCCTGAACTCGGCATACAATCTCGGCGATCTCGTCTCGCACAGCAGAGGGTGTCTTTTTGTGCTTCTTCATCTTTTTGTGCTTTTACGACCGCACAGCTTCATTCATGCAGGACTTTGTTGTAGACGACGACGCTGGGTTCGGGGATAAAGCCGAACTTGGTGTTGATGGCGAGCATCGGCGCGTTGTCGGCGTGGTTTTCGGTGGTCATTACGGTGATGCCGGCGGCGCGGGCCAGCTCGTAGGCGCGGACTTTGAGGGCGGTGGCGATGCCGTGGCCTCGGTGGGCTTTCAGAACGCCGGTCAGCCACTGCATTCCGACTTCGGGAGCCTCTAATTTCGGGACAACGTGGCACTCGCCGATCCACTCGCCGTCCTTTTCGGCCAGCAGCACCAGCTCAGGACGCCATTCCGGGCGCTCGATCACGAACTTGACCCAGTCTTCAAACGGCTCAAAGGTGAACGGCTGCTCGTCGCGCCTCGGAATGTCATAGATCAGCGGCACTTCCAGATCGTAATACTTTCGGCGATTCTCTTCGGTGTCTTCCACATCGGCGTAGGTAATAATCTTTGCGCCGTAGGCTTCCGCCTGGGCGAGCGATCCGAGGAATGGGGCTGGGTCCCAATCGGCCATGTTGAGGTAGGACGGCGTTTCGCGCTCCTGCTCGGCGAAGCCGCGCTCCTTCAAAAAGGCAATCGCGGGTTCATCGGGCGTCCATTCGCGGAAGCCTGTGACCATGCGCTTTGCGCCGCGCTCCTGAGCGAACGCAAACGCTTTCTCGTACAGCGCCGTGCCGATGCCCTGACTGCGATGGGCGTGGTCGACGGTAATCTCAAAATCGCAGACATCCGCCATCTTGAAGCCGGTCGTGTTGAGGTCAGCCGCCGCAAGGAATGCAATGGCCCGGTCTGTCTCCGGTTCGGCGGCGCAGAGACGAATGTCCACGAGTTCAGGCTTGCGGAGCTTGTCGCGCCTGGCCCACGCGGCGGCAGTGTTCTGGCGGTGAGGCGGGCGGTCCCGGTTGCCGATTTCGGTGATGGCTTCCCGGTCGTCGTCACGAAACGGGCGAATGTGAAACGCTGTCATCTGGTGTCTCCTTCTCGGACTCTTAAATATCCTTGCTGTAGCTGATAGCGGGGGCGTCGGGAACAAAGCCCAGCTTTTTGTTGATGGCCCGCATCGGCGCGTTGTCTTCATGGTTTTCGGTCAGAATTAAGGGGCAGCCCCGCGCGATGGCGGCGTCAATGGCGCGGAGCTTTAGGGCGTAGGCGATGCTCTGGCCGCGAAACTCCGGCAGAACACCCGTCATAAATGTCCAGCCGATGTTTGTCTGCTCCTGGAAACCAAGCTGACTGAAGCCAATCCACTCGCCCTCGTCACTTGCGGCTACTATTAGCGCGTTGGGGTCATGCTCAGGCCGGTCAAACCGCTTCTGCCATTCCTCAAACGGCGGCGGCTCCCCGTGAACGTCATTGCTCGGCACATCCTGGTCAAGCCGCCTGGCGAGCGTGTAAAGCCAGTGCCGGTTTTCGTCCGTGTCGCCTGCCTCGGCATAGGAGAAGAACCGAATGCCGGCAGGCGTTGGCACGGGAAACTTGGCACGGTCAAATGTCGTCAGGTCCAGCATGACGGGAACAATGCGGTCCGTTTCCGTGAACCCATGCTGCAAAAGAAACGGAACACGCAGGTCGTCCGGCGCGTAGAGCGTCAGGTAAGTTGAGAGCCGGTTTAGACCGCGAGCGCCTGCAAACTCCACGGCCTTGCCGTACAGCGCGTCTGCAAGCGCCTCGCTCCAGTGTTCTGAGGCAATCCACAAGTCGAAGCCGCAGACGCCGGGCTTGCGCCGGGGCGTGGTGCTGCGGTCTTCCGCAAACAAGTAAGCCGTCGCGGGAGTTCCGACGCAAAGGCGCAGGCTCACTTCGCCCGCCGCCCGGCCGGCATCCATCCGCTTCCACTGGGCAACGCTTCTTTGGTGATGCGCCGGGCGTGTATTGTTGCGGCCTGTGATGATGGCTTCTCTGTCTTCCTCTTGAAACGGGCGAATGTCAAAATCGGTCATGGTGTGATCTCCAAGAAGCCCCCCAGCCCCCAATGATGGGGGAGCATGAAAAGAGCAGAAGGCTTTCCTATTTTACTCCCCCATTATTGGGGGCTGGGGGGCTTCCTACTCCGCTCTTAACGGCCGGTAAAATGTCGCCGCAACGCACAAGGCGAGCTGCGGCGCAAATGTGATTAAAACAGTCGGCGTTGGGCCGAGCTTTTGCAGCAGGACACCCGTTGCGGCCAGACCTACCGGGCCGCTGCCGAAGGCAATCAAGCGAAAGACGCTGTTGACCCGTCCCTGCAAATGGTCGGGGATCTGTCCCAGACGATAAGCGTACTGCGTCCCCAAATAAATCGGCACAATGATAAAGCTGAGGGCGTTCACGATGCCGAGAACAATCAAGTTAGGCGCAAGCGCATAGAATAGCCAGGTGAGCGCCCAGATCCAAGTGGCTCCGATCATCAGCGGCCCGAACCGAAAGCGCTTCTGCAAAGGAACGGCCAGCAGTGAGCCAATCACGCTGCCTGCCCCGCCGGTTGCCATCAGCAGGCCAATAGCCAGCGGTCTCGCGCCGAGATGCTGCGCCAGCACGATTAAGATTAGCGCCCAGCCGGCGCAGGTACACATCAAAACGCCGGTCAGCATTGCGATAAACCGGACGACTTTGTGAGCGTACAGCCAGCGCAGTCCCTCTAAAATCTCCCGGCCTAAGTGCGGCGCGGGACCGCCGGCACGGACAGCAGGGCGGACATCTGTCTTTAGTGTCAGCAGGGACACGACCGACAGCCCATAAGTCGCGGCGTTCGCTAAAAACGGCACACTTTGGCCCAGCCCATACAGCAGGCCGCCGAGTGACGGCCCTAAAAGCCCCGAAATCCCGTCCCCCGACTGGTTCTGCGCGACCGCCGCGGGGAGCTGCTCTTTAGTCACAACGCGCACTAAACAGTTCGACTCGGCCTGGTTAAAGAACACATACAGGGTGCCTTCTACTACAGTTACGATGCAAAGCTGCATGAGGCTCAGATGTCCCAGCGCCAGCGCGATGGGAACCGATGCCAGCGCCAGCGCCCGGCCCGTGTCGCACAGCAGCATGGTCCGGCGCGGGTCCCAGCGGTCCACGAATGCCCCGGCAGGCAGGCACAGCAGCAGGTAGGGCAAGCCGCGCAAGGCCGCCAGCCCGCCGGCTTTCGCCGGGGAATGAGTGAGCGCCAAAATCAGGAGCGGCAGGGCCAGCCCCGACACCTGGCTGCCGATGGACGACGCTACCTGCCCTGACCACAGCCGCAGGTAGTCGGCGTTGCGCCACAGCGAGCCGGGCTTACTCGGCAGCGGCGCCGTGGCCTCTGCTTCCGGTGGCTGGCTGAATAGTATTTGATTTGGTTTTTCTTCGACAAGAGACATAAGATATTCCGCTCCATTGCGGGCTTCGAAGAAGGCCCCCCGGCCCCCAATAATGGGGGAGCCGGAGAACCTCACCCCGCCTCGTTCCTCGGCGACCCTCTCCTTATTAAGGAGAGGGTGGAAACTTAGGCTTTATTGGGGGTGTTTCCGGGTGAGGTCTTCCTAGTCATGCTCCCCCATTATTGGGAGCTGAGGGGCCGGGTTCCTATACCGCCCCTAATATCTGCGTGACCTGGCTTTGGGTTTCCACTAATTTGAAGAAGTCGCCTTTTTTCTCCATCAGCTCGGCGTGGGTTCCCATTTCCGAGATTTTGCCGCCGTCCAAGACAACTAAACGATCGGCGTTTCGCAGCGTGGACAGACGGTGGGCGATGGCGAAGGTCGTCCGGCCTTTGATCAATCTGCCGATGGCTTCTTGGATTTGCTTTTCGGTTTCCACGTCTACGGCTGAGGTCGCTTCGTCTAAAATCAAGATGCGCGGGTCATGCAGAATGGCGCGGGCAATCGAGACGCGCTGGCGCTCGCCGCCGGACAGCTTTGCGCCGCGCTCGCCGACCATCGTGTCGTAGCCGTCGGGCTTTGCCAGAATGAACGAATGTGCGTTGGCCGCTTTCGCGGCTTCCATGATTTCCTCAAACGACGCGCTCGGCTTGCCGTAAGCGATATTCTCGGCGACGGTGCCATTAAAGAGAAACGGCTCCTGCAAGACAATCCCAATCTGGCGGCGCATGTCCTGCAAGCTCATCTGCGTGTAGTCCATGCCGTCAATCTTGAGTGTCCCGGCGTCGGGTTCGTAGAAACGACACAGCAGGTTGATGGTGGTGGACTTGCCCGCGCCGCTTTTGCCGACTAGGCCAATCATCTCGCCGGGTTTAGCTGTGAATGTCAGGCCCTTGATCACGGGGTTTGACTTGTCGTAGCCAAACCGAACATTGTCAAATACTACTTCGCCCTCGATGGCATGGTGCGGGATTTCGGCCAAAGCATAATTTTCCTGCTCCGTGTCCATGACCTCAAAGATGCGCTCCGCGCCGGCCATTGCCCGCGAAAACCAGTTGTTGACCTGGGCGAACCAGGCCAGCGGGCCGTAAATCTGGGCGATGAGGGCGTTAAAGAGCCAGAAGTCGCCGAGATTCATCTGGCCTTTGTAGACCATCCAGCCGCCGACAGTCCAGTTAATCAGCGCTCCCATGCCGACAAACAGGGACATAAAGCCGAAAATCGTGTTCCAGCGCGTGTCCCCGGCAATGCCGGCGTCGCGCAGCTCGGCGTTCCGCACGGTGAACTTGGCGTTTTCGTAGTCTTCCTGAGCGAACGCTTTCACAACCCGAATTCCCGTCAAAGACTCGTTCAGATGAATATGAAAACGCGCCCATTTCTGGCCGACTCGCGTAAACAATTGGGCGACCGATTTCCAGAAGATGCCGCCGATGGCGACAACCACGGGAATGGGCGCAAGAATGCACAGGGTCAGCTTCCAGTTGACAGTCACCAAGAACCCGGCGATGGACAGCAGCAGCAAACCGTTAATCAGAAAGTAAGGGACGCCCTCGGTCAGAAAGCCCCACACCCGGTCGGTGTCCTGGGTCACCCGGCTGGTGATTGCGCCCACCTGCTTTTTGTCAAAGTAATTAAGCTGTAAGAACTCAATGGCTCGATACAACTGGGCGCGTAAATCTGCCGCAATGCTGCCGCCGAGGAACGCGACCGTGCGCCCGTTCAAAATCTGGACGCCGACCCCGAACACCAATATCGCCAGCCATGCGCCCATCAGCGGCAGCAGCAATTCCGGGTGGGCGTGATGGCCTTTGGGCGGGGCCAGCACCCGGTTAATGAGATCGCGCTGAATCAGCGGCGGCGCAATGCTGAGGGCAGTCGTGAGAAGAGACAGCCCTGCCAGTGTCGCCGCCTGCATTTTGTAGGGCAGCAGAAACTTTCCAATGCGCCACATTGTCTTGGAGCGGTTGACACACGCCGGGCAGATGCCGTCCTTTTCGGGCAGCAGCCGAGCGCACTTCGGGCAGTGCGTCCGCTCTTCTTTGAGGTTAATCTGAAACGGCTCGCCTTTGGCAAGCTGCTCAATGCCCCGCGCCGCCTCGCTGAAGCGGGCGGCGACTGTCTGCGAATAGGTAACAACGGGAAGAACGTCGCCGTTTTTCGCTGTGATTTCCAGCCGTCCGCCGCCGACAAGCGGCTCATTGCGAGCCGTCAAGATTTCAGCAATCGGCATCTGGAATGCCAGTGCCCCGTTCGGTTCATGCACCTGGACGCTTTCGCGGGTCACGACTAAATCGCGGCGGCCAAAGCCGCCGTCTGGGCCAAAGTCTGCCGTCAGCTTAATGAGTGCCTCGGCTTCGTTTTGCTCGAAGAGTGCAGCGTGATGCGTTTCAATAGTCGCCATGTGTTTTCCTTAAGTCAACAAAAAAGGCTTCGGGCTTACCGGGCGCAGTCTCTGTTTTAGAGAGGCGCGGGAAGCTCGAAGCCTTTGGGGAAGTACGCGGTTCTTGTGTTAGAAGCGGCGCTTCCTCCCCGGAGGCTTCGGGCAGTGCGGAACGGCAGTCAGCGTGACGCCGGTGCGGCGAGACGCACCATCGGCATTGATTAGGCTGGCTGTGTATGCGATTGCAAAAAGCATTTTCATCTGCTGACTCCTTCCGTTAAGATTGCGAAATTGTAAACTGGATCCGCTTGAGCGGCAACGGCAAGAGTATAGCCCGTGGCCTGCTTGTTTGTCAAGCCTGTTTAGGGTTATCCGAAAAAAGAGCCACGGAATAAATTCCGAGGCTGGAAAGGCACGGTGCCTTCCAGTTATGCTTCTGCCAGCAGGCCGTCTAAATCCAAACGGCGCGTGTACATCGCAAGGCTGCCGTCCGCCGCACGGGGCCACAACTCGCGGGGGCGGTCCCAGTACAGCTCGACGCCGTTTTCATCCGGGTCATGCAGGTACAGAGCTTCGCTGACCCCGTGGTCGCTTGCGCCGTCTAAGGAAATGCCGGCGGCCATCAGCCGCCGCAGGGCATCGGCAAGCGCGGCGCGGGTGGGGTAGACAATGGCCGCGTGGTACAGCCCCGTGGTGCCCGGCGGGGGCGGCTTACCGCCTGCGCTTTCCCAAGTGTTCAGTCCCAGATGGTGATGGTAACCGCCCGCCGACAAAAACGCCGCGCTGCCGCCGATTTGCACCATGACCTCGAAGCCAAGCACATCCCGGTAGAAGCGCAGAGAGCGCTCTAAGTCCGCCACTTTCAGATGCACATGGCCGATGCCGACATTGGGGTCAATCGGGCTTGGGTTAATTGGGCTTGGGTCAGTCGCCATCAGTTATGCTCCATAAATCGGGCTGGGAATGATTTCCATGACGCCGCCTTCACCTGCGAGAAACTCCTGGGCCTGGGCGTAGCGGTCTTCCGGGGAACCACGCTCGTCGCCGGGGTCCCATTCGCCTTCTAAATACTCAAAGGCGGCGTCCATTGCACCCGCTTCGGTGGCATAGGCGGCGGCGGTCAGGCTGCCTTCATGCGAGATGACCAGCAGGAACACGCTGTCCCCGCCTTTTGCCGCCGGGCTGTCTCCAAACCCGGAAAACTGGAACCGTTCGTCTGAATTGTCTGCTGATGCCATAGCGCGATTGTACCTGATAGGAGAGGAACCGGCAAGATAGGCCCGGCACTGGAAGTGCCGGTCTACTCTCGCATCAAAGTCGCTCCGCGACTGAGGAAAAGCCCGGTGACTTCAGCATTTAGTCCCGCAGGGACTTTCATTTACCAGCAGACCGGCACTTCCAGTGCCGGTGCTTCAGTCCTCGAATGACGGCGGCTCATGTTGCTGTGCGGCGGTTCGCTTTTCTTGAGCGCCGCTGACATAGACAACTAAAGCGAATACGCCCGTCAGCACTCCAAAAAGGCCAAATCCTGAGATTATCCGCCATACCCAAAAACAATGGAACATGGCCCCAAATGCTGCTGCTAACGCGAGGCAGAAAACAGCGAAG
>CAXTER010000066.1:0-27003 GCA_964243345.1 uncultured Armatimonadales bacterium | reverse complement strand
GGCGCTTCGATAACCGCACTCAAAGGCAACTTCCATGATGCTTAGTTCCATGTCGCCGAGCATCCGGGCTGCGGCATCCATTCTAATGTTGATAAGGTGCTGGTGCGGAGCGATGCCAATCTTTTCTTTAAAGAGGTGCATAAAGTGGAAGCGGCTGACACTTGCTTCCCGCGCAAGCTGATCAAGTGAAAGCGGCTCCTTATAATGGGTGTTCATGTACTCAAGGACATGCTTGAGCCGGCGGTCGGTCAGCGGCGCTGGACGCCTCCGGTCTTGGGATAGGTCCGGCCACCCGGCCTGCTTGGAGAGTAGATGCGCCGCTAAAAATTGGCCGGCTGATTGCGCGTAGAGATCGGGTGCCTCACTTTTGACGGCTCTTTGGAGCGAGAGCGCCACTTGCGAGACGACTGGATCGCAAAACAAAAGCATATCAGGAGGACTTACTCTTAAGGGTAATGCGGCGCGGCTGTACTCCTCTTGAGTGTCGTCGAAAAAACTCTGCGGTATGTATAGGTGCAATGTTTCCAAGGGGTCCAGCGTCTGGCACTGCCACCGCAACCGACTCGTGCAGCCCCCAGCCGTCATGCCGCCTGAGCCGGGCTGGTACGTGGCCTTCCTCCAAAAACCATTAGAAAAACACTCCACGTCGCGGTGACCTTTAGTCACAATAACCACTAAATGCTCGGGTGAGGCAGTCGTTTCAAAAGGTTCCACATTGCCTGAGCTCCTGAGCTTCTGAACCAGAAGAGATGTCCATCCAGTTGCAAGGCTACAGACCAGCTTCTGGACTGGCAATGCCTGCCCACAGGCTTTGCTTTCATCCGATATTCGCTTATCCTGCCCGTTCACCGATGACATGAAGACTTTTTCCATGATCTAATTCTCGTTTCATATTGAAAATCACACTTTTTGACAAACATTAGCACATTCTGAATACTCATACCCGAAGGATAGATGCTACAATCAACCATCGAAGATGTATGACAAGACACAGAAGCTCACGCCATTATCGGCGTCCTCGGAATGCAGCAGGTGAACCGGATGGCACTGCTTCAGTCAGGGAAACAGCGCCACGTTTAGTTGTATGGGTTACTAGCACGAGCGCCTACAGGGATGCGACGCCGGATCTCGCATCGCACCTTGCGGCAGCATCGGCAATGAATCTGTTTGCAGTAAATTAGGAAGTGAACACCCTAAAAGATGTCAAACGCAATGACAGAAGACTAGACTCAGCAAGCTATCAAGTAGATAGTCGATGCCTTGAGCCACCCATCGGATTGGAAGTTTTATGCTACTCGAAAAACGAACTATTTTGATCACCGGAGGAACCAGCGGCATCGGCCTGGAGTTAGCAGAGCAGCTTTCTCAGCGTGGAAATACGGTAATCGTTACTGGCCGTGATCAAGAAAAGCTCGACGCTGCCAAACTGACGCGGCCTGCCCTTAACACCCTGAAAAGCGATGTGAGCAAGGCTGACGAAATCTCGGCGTTGTATGAGAGTGTTATCGAGCTGTTTCCAGCACTTGATACCCTTGTCAACAATGCTGGCATCATGCGGAATCTAAACTTTACTCAGGACCCATGTGATGTAACGCGCGAAATCGAAATCAATCTCAGCGGGCCGGTGCGAATGGTACAGCAGTTTCTGCCCCATCTGAGAACTCGTGAAAATGCGTTAATCATTAACGTCTCATCGGGCCTTGCTTTTGTCCCGTTCCCGGCTGCTCCTATCTATTGTGCGACGAAAGCCGCGATCCACTCTTTTACCCAGTGCCTGCGCGTACAGCTCGCTGATACAGGCATTACGGTTGTCGAGCTGGCCCCGCCAGGTGTTGAAACGCCGCTGTTGCGCGGCGAGTTCGCGGCAGAAATGAAGGGACAGAAGGGAATGGATGTGGGACGGCTTGCCAGGCGTGCGATCGCTGGAATTGAGGCGGGACAATTGGAAATCCGCCCTGGTCTCAGCAACATTCTGAAATTGATGAGCCGGATTGCTCCTGAATTCATGTTTAAGCAGATGGCGAACATGTCGAAGCCAGAGAAATGAGTAAAGCAGCAATGGGGATATAAGAGACTGTATAAAAAGCCAAGACCAGACCCCCTAGCCCCAATAATGGGGGAACTGGATGCCAGAAATCGGCTTCTTGCTCCCCCACTATTGGGGGCGGGGGGAGTTCTGGATCGTTTCTATACAGTCTCTAAAGTCTGAAATGTTACGCTTGGTGCTAATCTTGTTGACTTCACGCCCAACCGAAAGTTTGAGACCGAAGGGGTGCCTGCGGATTTCCCGGAACGGGAACTTCAGGAAAAAGCGCAAGCACAGGTTCTCTACGCCAAAGGCGAACTTCGTCAAGCGTGGGCAAAGGTCCCAGAAACGCTGGGTGCGGTCACTCTGTTTGATGCCGAGTCGCCGCAGCATTTGCAGGAGATGATCAATAGCTTCCCGCTCGTCAAGCTCGATTACTGCCAGTACGAGGTTACGCCGCTCAAGCCGCAGCGGAGGACAAGTCTGCAGCGGAGGACAAGTCTGCAGCAGACCTCTACGTCTAATCAGGAACCCTGGTGAAACCGGCGTTCAGAGTCTATGTTGCCGCATGGCAGAAAGAAGAGAGGTAGACCAATGGGATGGACACAAGATCATGAACACAGAATCGCTTCAAACCCTTGCCCTGTCTGGCGTGTCCATGACGGTAAGTTCATTAAGCATTAGGATGAGCTGAACCTGTTGGGAGTGTTCCAGCAACTGGGGGTGGTTCCCCCTTCATCCCAACAGATTGCGGCTTATGGACCAATCAGGCACTGATTAAAGTCAATTCACACCGGAGGAAACGACAATGCGAACCTTTGAACTTCGCATGTACAAACTGCGCTCCGAAGAGGCGCTCGGTTTCTACATGAATCAGATTTATCCTCGTCATCTCAATAGCTTTCCGCTATTCGGGATTGTGGCCCAAGGCTTCTGGACCGCCAAGGAGGATGCCGAGCCACGGCTCTTCGTGCTGGTATCCTATACGGCGAGCGAAGAACCCGGCGAGATCAGTCGGTGCTATATGCGAAGCAAAGAATTCGCTGAGGACGTCAGAGGCTTTGATGTATCAGACATCGTTGGCGTAGACTCGACAATCCTTATACCTTCAACAAGCTCCCCCTTAGCTAGGATTTGGCCAATGTGGCTTTCGGCAGAGCAAGGGATATCAGAGAGTGGCATCGATGCTCGCTTAGGTTTTTCGACATCTTCGTGTTTGCCGACATTCAAAAGCTCCGTCGCCTAATGCTCTCAGTATCTGATAATCGTTGCTCTCACTGTAGCCACAACGGCCAAAGTCCAGATTAGAGTATGTTGAGAAAGTCGAAAAACCCTATGCTGGACTGGAATTGGTTCTCCTAAGAATCAGAATGGCCCTTTGAAACTCGGCGTATGTTGCTACAGAAAAAGAGCCGTAGGAGGGTTGATCAAACATTCCCAATGTTCTACAGCCAATCCAGGGGAGTAGAGGAAGCTTATGAATGACAACGCGACTGCTATAGACTCAGAGATTTACGGCGGCATTTTCAGCACGCCAGCCATGCAAGAAGTATGGTCGGACAGGTCCCGCATCCAGTGCTACTTAGACGTTGAAAAAGCGCTGTCACTGACGCAGGGGCGCTTGGGCATTATTCCGCTGGAAGCCGCCAAGGAAATCGAAGCACACTGCTGCGCGGACGAAATGGACTTTGCGAAGCTCAAAAGCGCGACCGAGCATGTCGGCTATCCTGTCCTGCCGGTGGTGCAGCAGCTCACGGTGCTCTGCAGAGACGGGTTGGGGCAGTGGTCGCACTGGGGTGCGACCACTCAGGACATCACAGACACGGCGACTGTGCTGCAAATCCGTGCGTCCCTTCAGCTTGTGGAGGAAGACCTCACGGTAGTTGCGGCGTGTCTCGCAGACCTCGCCGCCAAGCACCGAGACACGCCGATGGTCGGGCGCAGCAATCTGCAGCAGGCCACACCGATGACGTTCGGCTACAAAGCCGCCGTGTGGCTTGCGGGCATTGACCGGCACCGGGAACGGCTGGAACAGATGAAGGCGCGGGTGCTGATGGGCGAGTTCGGCGGCGCTGTCGGCACGCTGGCCTCGCTCGGTGACAAGGGGCTGGCCGTGCAGCAAGGCTTGATGCAGGAACTCGGCCTAGCCCAGCCGCCCATCGCTTGGCACACGGTGCGCGATACAATTGCAGAAGCTGGCTGTTTTCTCGGTGTACTGTGCGGGCTGCTCGACAAGATCGCTTTTGACGTCAAGGTCATGATGATGACGGAAGTGGATGAAGTCCAGGAACCCGGCGCAGGCACAGGCCGGGGGTCTTCCAGCACGATGCCGCAGAAGCGCAATCCTATCTCCTGCGCGTACATTACAGCCTGCTCAAGCGTGGTGCGGCAGCACTCTGCCGCTCTTCTGAACGCTATGAACGCCGACTTCGAGCGGGCCACCGGAACGTGGGAAATTGAGTGGCTGGTCCTGCCAGAGATCTTTTGCTACAGCGCTGGTGCACTGGCTCAGGCAAAGTTCCTGCTGAGTGGCCTCGTAGTCCATCCAGGCAACATGATGCGGAACCTGCGTGCAACTGAAGGGCTTGTCAACACGGAAGCGGTGATGATGGCGCTGGGGCCGAAGATGGGGCGCAGCACTGCTCACGACAAAATCTCTGCAATCTGCACCGAAGTAGCGAACGGCAAAGGGACGCTAATTGACCTGCTGGCAGGCGACGCAGACATCATCCAGTTGTTCGACCGTGCCGCGCTGGAAACGCTGCTCGACCCAAACCATTACCTGGGCAGTTCCGGCGTGATGGTGGACCGCGTGCTTGCTGGAAGAAAAAGCTAACAGGAAAAGCTCGTTTGCGGCAAGAAGGAAAAGCTGTCGAAGAGAGGTATTCTCATGTACTTTGCCATTATTTGTTTCGACAAGCCGGGCGCAGGTGAGTTGCGTGAGCGAAACCGTCCCGCCCATGGTGCTTACCTCAAGGCGCACGCCGCGCAGATGCACATTGGTGGGCCATTTGAGAATGATGAAGGCGGCATCGTAGGAACGCTTCTGATTGTAGACGTGGAAGACCGGGCTGCGGCGCTCGCGTTCACAAAGGATGAGCCGTTCCACAAAGCGGGCGTCTTCGAATCGGTTGTGGTCCGAAGATGGCGTCAGATGCAGCCGGAGATACAATCGGGCGTGAACGCAAGCACCGCAACCGAAAATAGCTTACAGCTTAAAGAAGAAGGCCAGTAAACAAGCAACTGAACTGAAGAAAGCAATGAAATCTACATATTACTGCGGAAATTCCTAGATGGCTTCTTGCTGCTGACTACACTCGGCAGGAACCAAGAACTACGAAGAGTTGCTGCCTCAGCGCGTAATTTCAGCCGCCCGGCAGACAACTTCTGCCTCAAATCC
The DNA here is from genome assembly GCA_964243345.1 of uncultured Armatimonadales bacterium. Classification (GTDB taxonomy): domain Bacteria; phylum Armatimonadota; class Armatimonadia; order Armatimonadales; family Capsulimonadaceae; genus JANXMY01. The sequence continues at coordinate 21,577 of CAXTER010000066.1, read as the reverse complement.
AACATCAGGGAGCACGAGAATGCTGCCTCTTCTTTGTATTCCAGCATCCATTCCGTTGCAACTATCACCGCTCTTACAAGCTGAAAATAACCCTACTGAAATAGAAAACCTAGTCAAAAGGACGGCCTGCAGACTGTCCTTTTGACTTGCTGAAAGCTGAACTTTAGGCGGGCGACAACCCCGCCCCATTCTTCTATACTCTCTTTCGTACTCAAAGCCTAGATAACACCGCATACACGAACAAACTTAAAAGAAGAGGGAGCAAATTATATGAAAGCACTCGCAAATGACGCACTGGCAAAAAAGATTGCACTTGTCACCGGAGCCTCCAAAGGCATTGGGGCCTCCGTCGCCACGCATCTCGCCGCCGCCGGGGCTGCCGTCGTGGTCAATTACGCCACCAGCCAGGCTAGCGCGGACAAAGTCATCGCCGAAATCACTGCCGCTGGCGGGAGTGCCTCCGCCATACAGGGCGACTTCTCGAAGCCCGAGGACATCACTCGCGTTTTTGCCGCCGTCAAACAGCAGCACGGCCACCTCGACATCCTGGTCAACAACGCCGGCGTCTCCAGCTTCGGCCCGATTGAAGAAGTCACGCCCGCTGAGTTCCACCGCCTGTTCAACCTGAACGTCCTCGGCGTCCTGCTTTCCACTCAGGCTGCCCTGCCGCTCTTCGGCCCGGACGGCGGCTCGATTATCAACATGAGTTCCCTCGTCAGCTCTATGTCGCCCGCCTACGGCTCGGTTTACTCTGCTACTAAGGGAGCCATGGACTCCCTCACGATTTCGCTTTCGAAGGAACTGGGCGTGCGCCATATCCGTGTCAACAGTATCAACCCAGGTCTGGTCGAAACAGAAGGACTAAAATCTTCAGGCATGATGGAGAGTGCGATGTACGATGCTGCAATCAAAGTCACCCCGCTGGGCCGCGCCGGTCAGCCCGAGGACATCGCCCGCATCGCTGCCTTTCTTGCCTCTGACGACGCCTACTGGGTCAACGGCCAGCAGATCGGCGGCGGCGGCGGGATAACTTTGTGAAGTAGCGGCAGAGTAGGCATTCAGCAAAAACGTAAACAACGCCTCTGCAACAAGCGACCTATTTAAAAGGACAGCCCACAGGCTGTCCTTATATTTGGGTATGTCGTTTGGTCTGAGGGAATTACCGCAGGCTGGCGACGCCGTGCTTCAAGGCCATGATGACCGCCTGGGTGTGGTCTTCAGCGTTCAGAGTACCCAGAACATGAGTGACATGGAACTTGGCCGTGTGAGGCATAGCCTCACACCGTCACCCCCGCACCTCCCCCCACCGCCGCCTCCAGGCACACTACTCGCGCTGAAACCATTCTTTACGCCTTTCTCACCGTCTACCCCACCGACGCCCCAACAAAAGGCGAACCCTCAGCGGAAGTGTCCAGACGTCCAGACACTTCCATTGCTGAAAGGGCCGTATCAGCACGATTGTTCCCTGTCTCAAAAGCGAACGAATCAGCAAACCAGTCGGGACCCCGAACAGTCAGGAGGGAAAGCATCTATGTTCGATAATATCCTTTAGCGATTGCCCTGAGCAGAGCTACAACAGAATTTTTGTCTTCGCTCAAAACGCCTAAGAGCGCTTGGTTACTGAGATCAGTTTTCCAGCGCGTTAATGATTTCTGAGGTCAGCCGCACCTGTGCGATGCGGGGCAGGATCTTTTCCATCGCAAACTCATGTAAGCCCGGCGCGACGCTGCCACACGCATCCGCAGCCAAGACAACATTGTAATTCAGGTCGAAAGCGGTTCGAGCCGTCGCCTCGACGCCAAGATTAGTAGCCACCCCGCAAATCACGACGGTGTCACAGCCTCGACGGCGGAGCTGAAGATCAAGTTCGGTGCCGAAGAAGGCGCTCATTTGTCTTTTCGTAATTCGGACTGTGGCGGGGAGAACCTCAATCTCCGGCACAAGAGCTGCAAACCCGGCAGGGAGGCCCTCTTTAGGCAGCGCCCAGGGCGAGTCGGCAACACCTTTCGGAGCATCCAAGTAGCCGGGAGCGAAGTCGGTGACGGTCAGGATAATTAGAGCCTTCGCATCGCCGAAGGCGCGGCCTAGCGCAGCCGCCCGCATCACGGTTTCCATTTTGCCGAACGGTATTGGCTCGGGGTTCAAAATGCCTTCCTGAAGGTCAATAATAATTAGCGCGGTCGTGCTTTTTGCGATGTTCAGCATAGTTAGCTCCTGTTATCGTTCATTTCAATTACGATCTTACCAAAGGCTCCTCTGTCAAGAGCGGTCAATGCCGCTGGCAAGTCACCAAAGGAACAGCAGCATTCAATCACAGGCTTAAGCTGTATCCGGTCGACGGCACGGACTAAATCTTCTGCCGCGCGGCGATGCCCAGTGACGATCCCCTGGATCGTCGGCGCTTTAAGCAGAATTGGCGTCGTGGGCGTGTTCAAGCCTTGTGCACCGAGAAGGCCGATCACCGAAATACGGCCTCCAACCGACACGATCTCGACCGAGTTTCTGAAGTTCTCGCCGCCGACTAGCTCTAAGACATGGTCGGCACCACGCCCGCCGGTAAGTGCAAGCGCTTTTTTCGTCACATCCTCTGACGTCCGGTTGATGCCGTGTGCGGCCCCGAGCGCTATTGCGCGGCGAATCTTGTCGTCGCTTGACGAGGTGATGATGACCTCTGCGCCATGCGCTACGGCAATCTGGAGCGCGAAGAGGGCGACGCCGCCGGTTCCCGGAAGGAATACTGTCTCGCCGGCCTTGAGGCCGCCTTGCTCGATCAGCGAGAACCATGCGGTTAGCCCGGCGACAGGAAGCGTGCTGGCCTGCACGTCGTCCAGCGTGACCGGCGCGAGAGTAAACCATTGCTCGGAGAAAGTGACATGATCGGCGAGAACGCCTGGGTAGTAACCACCCAATGATTGATAGGACGGCTCCTGCGCCGTCCCTCCAGGCTTTCCCTCGGTCCAGTCGGGAAGAAAGTTTGAGATCACGCGGTCACCAGCGGCAAACCGGGTGACACCAGGACCGACGGCTTCTACCACGCCGGCCATGTCCGATCCAGGCACGAAAGGAAAGTCTAGGGTGAGGCCCATTCCCGTTTCGATCATCATCAGGTCGCGCGGATTGAGCGCCACCGCTGAAACCCGCACAAGAACCTCGCCTGCACCGGGATCTCGGGCAAATGCCTCGTCAATTTTCAGGTTGCCACGCCCATGCCGGTCAATCACCCAGCGCTTCATTGGCTCTTTTCTCATTAGTTCTCCTCCGCTGTCTTCTTGGGGTATGAAGCCGGATCAACACTGTCCCAGACGGCGTTGAATGCCGACATGTCGAGAAACTCAGTTGCTTTCATTAAGAGACCATCGCGAAGTTCCAAGATAAACACGTAGCTGTTTGCGTAAGGCCTGCCGTTGAGCATTGTTCCCTCTGCGTCGGCAACAACAGCAACATCGTCGCCGTCGGCCCAAATTTTCCGAGGGCGGGGGACCGGAGGCTTGCTGAAGCGTGCCAGAAAAGGCGTCGCCACTTCGATTACGAACTGACTTTTGGAAAAAGCGCCGCAGTGCGGAACGGTTCCTGGGATCACGACGATGCCATCCGCAGGCATTAAGTCAAGAATTGAGCCGGCTTCGGTGCTCCTTTTCGAGAACGCCTCGCGCACAATCCGCAAATGAAATGTTGACTTGGTCTCGCTTGCATCAGGTTGACTGTCAAATTTGTTGGACATTTCTTGTTTCAACGCTTGTTCCTTTGCTTGTTCCTTTGCTTGTTCCTTTGCTTGTTCCTTTGCTTGGTGCTTTGCTTGGTGCTTTGCTTTTTCATTATGTCCAGCTAAAAGGCTGTGCTGTGGCCTAATCCTCCCCTGTTCTTGCCTATTCCTATTTCCTGCCCAAACTTACGCGCGGGCGAGGTAAACTTTCCCCATGAACACAATGGAGATGCTGCTGCGGGAGTTGACGACAGGGATTGGCTGTTTGACCGATGGCAACGGCAGGTTTCCGACGGCGATTAACTTCCTGCAGCTTATTCGTGCGTCCGCGCCGTCCGCGCCGATTGCGACGGTGCATGAGCCGAGCTTGTGCATTATCGCGCAGGGCAGCAAGCAGATGATGCTGTCGGGCGAGCTATATCAGTATGACTCCTCACGCTGCTTGCTAGTGGCAGTGGATCTGCCGGTTGTCGCTCAGGTGGTGGATGCGTCGCCGCACAAGCCGTACCTGAGCGTGCGCCTTCGTATTGACCCAGCGCAGATCAGCAGCCTCCTGACGGAGACCGGCACGATGGAGGCGGAGTTACCAAAATCGGTGCGGGAATACGTTCCGCTGCGGGGGATGTCAGTGGGGTATGTGGACGCGGCGCTGCTCAGCGCGGCGGTGCGTCTGGTGCGCCTGCTGGAAAGTCCGCAGCATATTCCGGTGCTGGCTCCGCTCATTCAGCGCGAGATTTTCTATTTACTGCTGGTCAGCGAGCAGGGCGCGGCCCTGCGGCGAATTGCCCGGACCGGCGGCGAAATGGAGAGCATTGTTCAGGCGCTGCACCGGCTGAAAGAAGATTTTGCCGCGCCGCTGCGAATTGAAGCGCTGGCCCGCGAGGTCCACATGAGTCCATCGCGGTTCCATCTGCACTTCAAGGCCGTCACCGCGATGACCCCATTGCAGTACCAAAAGCGGCTGCGGCTTTTGGAAGCCCGTCGCCTGATGCTAGGCGAAGCAGTGGATGCGGCGACGGCGTGCTACCAGGTAGGCTACGAAAGCCCGTCCCAGTTCAGCCGGGAGTATCGCCGTTTGTTCGGCAACGCCCCCCGGCGCGACATGGCCCGGCTGCGGGATGTTCCCTAGCCGGGCTCAGGCTCTAAGAAATACATATCTAAGCAAGACACAAACAGGATTTCGAAAGATAACCCCGCATGACCAATACCTCAATTTTAGTGTTAGGTGCCGGCGAACTCGGCATGGCTGTCCTTCGCCCTCTCGCTGCACGCGCCGCCTCAGTTCCCAGCTCAAACATAGCCGTTCTTCTTCGCCCCTCCTCAATCGAGTTCCCTAATCCGGCGAAACGGAAAGACATCGCCGAGCTTCGTTCCCTCGGCATCCGGTTCGTTCCCGGCGACTTAGCCGGCCCCGCAGCCGATCTGTCGGCCCTCTTCCAAGACTTTGACACAGTTATTAGCTGCACCGGCTTTGTAACTGGGAGCGGCGGCTTCCAGCTCCAGCTTGCCCGCGCCGTCCTCGACGCCGGGGTAAAACGCTACTTTCCCTGGCAGTTCGGCGTGGATTACGATGTCATAGGTCGGGGCAGCGCCCAGGATCTATTCACCGAACAACTGGACGTGCGCGATCTGCTGCGCTCGCAGAACCGCACGGAATGGGTGATCGTTTCGACGGGGATTTTTACCAGTTTTCTGTTTGAGCCGTCATTGGGAGTTGTTGATCTGGCGCAAAACACCGTGCATGCGCTCGGAAGCTGGGAAACCGCTGTTACGGTCACGACGCCGGAAGACATCGGCGCGTTGACGGCAGAAATTGTTTTTGCCGAGCCGCGCATTATGAACCGCGTCATGTACACGGCAGGTGACACTGTCACCTATGCGCGGCTGGCGGACATCGTGGACGCTGTCTTGGGCCGCAAGGTGCAACGGGTGGAATGGAGTGTTCCGGAACTGAAGGCCGAGTTGGCGAGAGACCCGGAGAACGGCATCAAGAAGTACCGGGTCGTGTTTGCGGAGGGAAAAGGAGTAGCGTGGAAGATGGATCGGACGTTCAATGTCGAGCGGGGTATTTCCGTCGTGAGCGTTGAGCAGTGGGCGCAGGCCAATCTCAAACAGGCCGCGCCGTGAGCGGTTTGGGATCAAATCGCAACAGAATTAACCGCGTTACCGCTGGCGAAGTCGAGCCTGATGGCTTTTGGGTACCCCTTAACCGGAGGTCCTCATGTGCCTGAAGCCGCAATTACTACTGCCCATCCCAGACGACACACGCTCGGTCGCCAAGCAAATCTACCCACCCGATCATCTGATGCGTCGTCTCGGAGCAGAGTTTGCCGATGTTCTCAGCGACCAGGATTTCGCCGATCTTTACTCGTCCACCGGGCAGCCCGCCCTTTCGCCGGCACTTCTCACACTGGTCACTGTGCTTCAAGCCACCGAGCATTGCTCGGATCGCGTCGCTGCAGAAATGGTCCGTTCCCGGATCGATACGAAGTAATGCCCTTTGGGGCATACTGGAAATATGCGCTACATCTGCCGCTGTCTTATCCCGGCTTTGATGCCAGCGTCCTATGCGAGTTCCGTCAGCGCCTCGTCGCCCATCACGCCGAGCGACGTGTCTTCGATGCCTTCCTCCGACGGCTGAAGGAGCGCGGCTTCCTCAAAGGACGAGCCGTACAGCGCACGGACAGATTGGCGATCATTGCTGCTGTCCGGGAACTGGACTTGCTGGAGTTCGTCATGGAAACACTACGCCTCGCTCTTGAAGCCGTTCTCCAGCACGATCCAGATTGGCAGAAGGCACATATCCCGGACGCCTGGCTCCAAAATTATGGGCCGTGGACACAAGCCGAGCGCTTAATCCGTGAAAGTGGCCCGCGGGCTTCGGCAGAGGCCCGACGCTTACTTTCGCGTGCCGGGCAGGATGGCTTTGCGTTGCTGGATGCCTTGGACGCGGACGAGGCAGCGCAGCTTTGTGGTCTTGCCGCCGTCGAAGTTCTGCGGACTGTCTGGACCCAGCAGTACCAGCGTTCAGACCCGCATCCAGTGCCGATCCCGACCGCTTCGTCAACTGAATCGGACAAGGATGTTGAAGCAGAAACTAAGGCCAAAGCGGACGTGATGATTAGATCGAGCGTGCAAACGCGGCCAGCCCCGGCACTGGATGACGGCCAGCGCGGGCACGTGATCATCACTCCGCACGATCCACAGGCCCGGTGGGCTACAAAACAAGACCACGCCTGGGGCGGCTATAAGCTGCATTTGACGGAGACCGCCACCGAAGATGCACCACTGTTAATTACGGCCCTAGACATCGTGGCGGCGGCTGTGCATGACCCGCAGGCGGTGGCTTCCATTCAGTAGCGGCTGCAAGCGCGTGAGTTGCTGCCGGACACGCATCTGGCGGACGCTGGGTACGTCAACGGCCTCACCATCCAAAGCAGCTTAGGCTTTGGGGTAAATCTGCTGGGACCAATTTCCGCAGATGCTGTGGGGGCAGCCCGTAAAGACACGATCTTTCCCTCGAAAACGTTCACCGTCGATGTGGAAAACCAGCAGGCGACCTGTCTTGGCGGACATTCTGCTCGCTTGTGGTCTCTGTACCAGCGCTCAGGGCGGAAGGGCAGGAGCCTGGTCGCCCTTGCCTGGGACAAGAAGACGTGTGCCCAGTGCCCGCTGCGGCAGCAGTGCCTTCCGCCCGGCCAGCGTCAGCGGGTCCTGCGTTTGTCTCCTTACTACACGCTGCTGACCACCCGACGAGCGGAATAAAAAACCTCAGAGTTTCGAGAGCGCTACCGCCAGCGGGCGGGGGTTTAGGCGACGTTTTCGCATCTGGTGAATGTGCATCGGACACGGCGAACGCCGTACTGCGGCTCCGCGAAGACGCTGTGCCACTATGCGGCTCTTGCGGTGGGGGTGAATTTGCGTCGGGTGGCGCTGTGGAAGGCTGGACAACGTCCTCAGCGGAAGCGGTTTACGTATTTATCCCGTGTGCTGGTGAGCCAGAGCGCGTTGAAGGAGCCGGCAACAGCCAGTTGAAGTTCCAATCCGTGCTCGACTTCGCGACTGACAAGGCCGATTGCCTCAACCTGCGGCAGAAACAAAGATGTCCATTTGGGTTCGCCAGCGATAACGGCGCTAACTCTGTTGCAGGCAGCGGATTACGAATTGACCTAGGGCTCACAACTCTACGATATACTTGAGCTTCTTCCAGAGGGGAGTGGAGCACTGGATGAATGAAAGAATTATATGCCGAGTTTTCGAGCGAATAATGCTGTCGCCAAAGGCTAATGCACAGTTAAGTTGAATTCTTTACTTTGAGTTTACTCTAAGTGGGGTCCGCTCGCGAAACGGAATATACAGGGTTCTTCCACACTTTGGGTAAAAGGCTTTCGCCCCCCTCTGTCGGATGATAGATCCCTTTCAGGGAACGGTCCGCCCACAGGTAGTGGCGCACCGTGCGGACATCCAGGTCCGTCAGACGAGCGACCTCTTTCTTGCGATTTCTTTCTTGAACTTTAGTTCTTGAAGTAGCCCTGGCCGAACAACTCGTGGGCTCTCTGCCACCTTTCCAGGCGGCTTTGGCGACTCTCGTGGCTGCGCCGCTGGACGCGACTGGGTCACCGGTCCTGCATCTTCCAGGGAATACGTTCTCGGCAAGCTGAACGCCGAGGACCGCACCCAGGCGGTGATCACGGCCCTGAAGCGCGGCCTTGCGACTTTGCAGTGAGCCACCCGAACGAAACAAGTGACCTCGACAAAAGGACAGCCCGCAGGCTGTTCTTTTGGCTTGTGAAAAGCCGCACTTTAGGCGGGCGACAGCGTGGCGGCCATTTGTCATACTCTAGTGAACCAACGACAGCCTTTTCCGGGAAGTCCCATGGAGCTTGATTATGTGTTCACACTGTCGGGCGACAAGATCGCGGAATTGGAGATCAAGTGATGCCTGAAGAGTACCCCTTTTCTGTAGACGCGGACGAGTTCCAGGGCAAGCATGCCCTGGTGACCGGCGGCACGAAAGGCATGGGCGAAGCGATTGTACGCCGCCTGACACTCGGCGGGGCGCTGGTGGCAACCGCCGCGCGTTCTCCCCTGCCCGCCGGGCAGCAGCCGGCGCTGTTCGTCCAAGCGGATATTGGGACGCCAGAGGGTGTGCAGAAAGTCGTGGGCCAACTGCTGGAAGCGTGGGGCGGCGTGGACATCCTGGTGAACTGCGTCGGCGGGTCAGACGCTCCGAATGGCGGCTTCGAGGCGCTTTCCGGCGGCGACTGGCAGAAAGCGCTCGGCGTCAACCTTATGGCAGCCGTCGGCTTTGACCGGGGGCTGCTGCCGGGCATGCTGGCGCGGCAGGCCGGAGTGATCCTGCATGTCGCCTCGATCCAGCATCGTCTGCCGCTTTACGACGCGACCCTTGCCTACGCCGCCGCAAAGGCGGCCCTTGTGACTTACAGCAAAGGTCTGGCAAACGAGGCCGGGCCGCAGGGAGTGCGGGTCAACGTGATCTCGCCGGGCTTCATTGAAACTTCGGGGGCGCATGGGATGATCGTCCATCTTGCCGAGAGCCGGGGCATTGACGAGGCTGCCGCCCGCCGTCAGATCATGGAGATGATCGGGGGCATCCCCCTCGGCAGGCCGGGTCTCCCGGAAGAAGTCGCAGAGCTCGCGGCTTTTCTGGCATCGCCCCGCGCCGCCTTCATTCACGGGAGCAACTACACGATTGACGGCGGAACAGTCCCGACGGCGTGATGATGTGCAGGCGTCACAATCCGGGAATTGCAGGCGCTGCGGAGTGAACATCGCATGTCAGTCCCACCTTCAGTTTTCGGCTTGAAAAAAGGCAAACAATTATGTTAAGAGAAGTCAAAAAGCTGCATGGGGCGGTACTCCGTGCTTACGACGGCGAACTCGGCAGCGTGGATGAAATCTTGTTTGACGACCAAACCTGGACCGTCCGGTACCTCGTCATCAACACTGGAAGCTGGCTGAACGGGCGCAAAGTTCTGATCGCCCCGGCGGCGCTCGGAGTGCTGGACTGGGAGCAGCGCAAGCTGGAGGTCAACTTAACGCGCACTCAGGTTCAAGACAGTCCCGGCAGTGAAACCGATGAGCCGGTCTCGCGTCAGTGGGAGACGGACACCTACAACTACTACGGCTGGCCCTACTACTGGGGCATGGGCATGGTCGGTGGTGCCTGGTATTCACCCGGCCTCATCGGTTCCACCGACACCCCGACCGTGCCTGACCCCGACGATGTGCATCTCCGAAGTACCAAAGAAGTGACCGGCTACACGGTCGAAGCGCGGGACGGCGACATCGGCCATGTGGCAGATTTCCTCGTGGACGACAACAACTGGTGCATTCGGTGCCTCGCCGTAGACACGCGGGACTGGTGGCTGGGGAAACAAGTGCTGCTGCCGCTGGACTGGATCGAGCAGATAAGCTGGCCTGATAGAAGTGTCACCGCAGAAGTCACCCGGAGCCAGATTCAGAACGCGCCGTACTGGGAGCCGGGCAAGCCGTTCAGCCCCGCGTTTCTAGGGCAGCTTGCCGCCTACCATGCCAAGCTGGGCGGGCAGAAAGAAGCAGAAGTGCGAGCGGAAGCGAGACAGACAGAAGCACTCGCAGGGCGAAGATGACAGCTATGAAAGAAATCCAAGATAACGCCGGACAAGGAGCGATGCTGACGCCGCCTGTCAGCGAACAGGATCATGTTCGGGGGCCTGCGGCGGCAGACATCACGCTGGTCGAGTACGGCGACTACAACAGCGTCCGGTGTGCGGCTGTTCAGCCTTGGGTCAGAGCTTTACAAGGTCAGATGGGAACACGGCTGCGGTATGTATTCCGGCATTTCCCTGAGACCGGCCTGCATCCGCATGCTGCCGAAGCGGCGGAGGCCGCCGGGCGTCAGGGGCGGTTCTGGGAGATGCACGACACGCTCTTCGCCCACTACCTCGCGCTCGGCAGCGGCTTTCTCGTCGAGTATGCGGACGATCTGGGACTGAACACGCGCCGGTTCCTACAAGACATGACGCAGGATGTGTCTTTGGATCGGGTGCTTCGGGATCGAGAGGGCGGTGTGCAAAGCGGCGTGCAAGAAACACCGACATTTTTTGTCAACGGCCTCCGCCAGCACGGCTCCTGGGCCGGGCGCGGTTCGTGGGGCGAAGACCTACTTTGGGAGGTGGCTCTGCTTCCCATCCCCGCCACACCTTCAAATGTTTTCGGCAACACGAAATTGTCCAGTAATGAGGAAGCCACTCCTCTGATTAAGGAAAGCCATGTCTTCTAAACAGTCTCCCAACCAATTTTCTCTCAAACTTTCTTCCAGTGCGGGACCTGTGCAGAGGCCAGCGGAATACAGCATGGAGTGGGGTGCTTATGGCCTGTCCCCGGCAAAGCAAGCCTTCAATGAGGCCGGATACAACTCCTCTGTGTTTGACTTCCGGCCTGCTCCGCCTGTTGATGCGCGGCCCGAACCCAGCCAAGATCGGTCCTGCCTGGATGTCGGCGTCATGTTCGATGTCTGCCCGCCGAAAGACTTAGCTGACCCACAGAGAACAGCCGGCGACTTTGCGGATGTCGTCCCGCTGCACGGCGACTGGGTCGCGTTGTTCCTCGGAGACGCCTGCGGTCAGGGGGCGGCGGCGGCTCTTGCCGTGCCGCAGGCGCTGTATGCGCTGCGGCAGCTTCTGAATGCAGCGACGGGAATTTCCGGCAGTCACCCCTCGGATTGTCATCGGGACCCGGCCTATACGCTGAAGCGGCTGAACCGCTATCTCTGCAGCCCTGCTCTGCCCGCCGCCTGCGCGTCCGTCTCGCTGTCGCTGGCACTCCTCAACACGAAGACAGGCGAAACGCGATGCGCGTGTGCGGGATCGGAGCCGCCGCTGATCCTGCGGGCGAACGGGCAGATCGAAACCGTCAGCGCAGGCCGTATGGCGCTCGGAGTGGAAGTCGGCAAAGAGTATCGCTCGGTGGACTTTCGGCTGGGCAAAGGGGATGTGCTGCTTCTGGCGACCGACGGCATCACGAAGGCGCGGAAAGCAAACTGCGGTGAAAGCGGAACTTCTTTGCGCTACGAGGGTCTGGCGGAGCTTGCCTTGAAGGCGTTCCATGGTGGCGGCTCGCCGAGACGCATGGCACGAACCGTGTTGAGCGGGGCGCGGGAGTTCGCCGGGGGCACGTTCCACGACCACGCTTCCGTGCTGGTCGCAGCACAGCAGTAAGCAAGATGAACAGCGAAAATTACCCGACGACATCTAATTACTACAGAAACGAAAATAGAAGCGAGAACAAAGATCACAATGAACATCACACGGAAGACAAACCCGCGAAACATGACAGCTTTCTGCCTTGCATGGCTCCTGCCTGCCGCGATCCCGTCGGCTCTGGCCGCACCTCTGGCACATCTACAACAAAGCAGAACTGCCGCTCTTAACCAGCAATCCCTGTCTGCGGCGAAGCGTATGAACGCGCTGGGTTCCGAGAACGGACGAATGGCCCAGCGGACTGGAGCTTGGGATGTGGTCGAAACGGTTTGGGCTTCCCCAGGGGCGGTTCCAACCTCGCACAAGTATGTCGCGGAGCGCAAGATGGTCGGCCCGTTCTTTCAGGAAGTCATCCAGCCTGCACCGGGATCGGCTGCGCCCGATTTCCGGCGGATGTACTACCTGAGCTTCAACCGGGTCGAGGGCCGCTGGAAGTATGTCTCTTTAGACACCCGGAACCCCGTCGGCCTCATGCCGGCGGCGAGCTTCGGGCCGGGGGAAAACGGGCAGATCACTCTGATGTTTGAGCCGTTCGCCCTTCCCGGCCCCGGCGCGAACGTCACCGGCCAGATGCTGCGGATGGACGAGATCATGGTTCAGACAGATGCGGCCCATGACATGGCGGAAGAGCGCTTCATGATGGCAAACGGCAGCGGCAAAATGTGGGTCACGTACCGCTATGACTATACGCGCCGGTCTTGACGAAATAACCCGGAGGCAATACGAAGCAATACGATGGACCTCGCGAATGAACCGGAAACACCGGGAAGCCAAATCGCAGCTCACCGGACGGCTGACCCACCGAATGCGGCTGGGGACTGGGCCAAATCCTGCCCCCTCTGTTGCACACTGAATCATTCGCTGAGCCGGGAGTGCTACAACTGCGGCTGGCGCGGAGCATTCTGCGGCACCAAAGCCGCCGGGCGCGACCCATTTGGTCAGGCCCCGCTTCTTGTCAAGGCTCGGTCCCCGCGCTCGCGCCGGTCTCTGCGCTCGCGCTGGGAAGCCCTGAAAAGCTGGCTGTTCTTCATCGGCAGCCACCGCTACGCTGATCCGTGGAAATGAAGAATAAGAAGAACAAAAAGGAACAGCAATGATTGATCTACTCACCGCAGGCGCTCTCGCCCCGGACTTTTGCCTTCCGGTCACACCCGACCAGAAGCTGTCGCTCAGTGAACTACGCGGGAAGCCGGTCATCTTAGCCTTTTATCCTGCCGATTGGAGTCCGGTCTGCGGCGACCAAATGGCGCTGTACAACGAAGTCCGGCCTGAGTTCCAGAAGTACGACGCGCAGATTGTCGGCATCTCGGTCGATGGCGTGTGGTGCCATGAAGCCTTTGCCTACGACCGCCATCTGCATTTTCCGCTGGCCGCCGACTTCGAGCCGAAAGGCGAAGTCGCACGTTCATACGGTGCGTACCGGCAGCAGGACGGCACGTGCGAGCGGGCGCTGTTTGTCCTGGACAAAGACGGTTTCATCGCTTGGAGCTACCGCTCTCCCGTCGCCGTCAACCCCGGCGCAGACGGGATTTTGCAGGCGCTGGCTGCGCTGCCCCAATAGAATACATAGGAAACAAATCATGAGCGAACTGACCGTTCCAATTACGTCTGACGATCACAGTCAAGGCGACGCGAATGCGAAATGCACTTTGGTGGAGTACGGCGACTACCAATGCCCAGCCTGCGGGCAGGCCGCGCCGATTGTCAAAGAGTTGCAGAAGCAGTTCGGCACGGACCTGCGGTTCGTGTTCCGCAACTTTCCGCTCCGCGAAATTCACCCGAATGCCGAACACGCCGCAGAGGCGGCAGAGTTTGCCGGGACAAACGGCGAGTTCTGGCAGATGCACGATCTGCTGTATCAGAACCAGACGGCTTTGGACGATGAGAGTCTGCTTGCACTGGCAAGCCGCCTGCACATCTCGGAAGACGAGCTTCGAGAGGTGCTTCACGCCGAAACATATCAGTCCTGGGTCAAGAAAGATTTCAGTGGCGGTGTGCGGAGCGGCGTCAACGGGACCCCGGCGTTCTTCCTGAACGGCCAGCGTCACGACGGTGCCTTTGATTTTGCGACCCTAGCAGACGCGGTGCGGCAGCAAACACGGATGTAGAAGAAGAACAATTCATGCCTCCTATCCATGCCGCAGGTGACACAGCAGAACGCTTGGAACAAGAACCATTGGTTAGCTAATGAAGTTAGCCTTGAGGGATGACAATGAACAAAAGAAGGAAGTTGCGATGACTGATTATCTAGCCGTCGGCGACGGCACCATTGCGTATGAAGTGGCAGGGTCTGGCCCGTTGATCGTTCTCGCGCATGGCATGGGGGATAGCCGCGCTGTCTACCGCAAAATAATCCCGCCGCTGGTGGCAGCAGGCTATCGGGTTGCCGCCGTCGATTTGCGCGGGTGTGGCGACTCAAGCGTCGAGTGGCAGACGTGGAGCCGCACTGCCATCGCGGGCGATCTGCTCGCCGTGATTCGTCACCTGGGCGGCCCAGCGGTACTGGTCGGTCACTCGATTTCTGGTGGCGCGGCCACCATCGCCGCAGCGCAGGAGCCTGCGCTGGTGAGTGCGGCAGTTGAGCTGGCCCCCTTCACTCGTCAGCAGTCGTTCCACCCCGGCGATCTGAGGGTCAAGGGATTGCTTTCCGGCGCGTTGCGGTTGGTGGGTGCAGTGATGTTCGGCAGCGTGCGGCTGTGGCGCTCCTACCTCGACGTTGCCTATCCCGGCATCAAACCGGCGGATTGGGTGGAACGCCTCGACCGCATCGACTTTCTGCTGCGCGAGCCGGGCCGGATGAAGGCCATGCAAGGGATGTTTGGCAGCGCTCCGACCGACGCCGGCGCTCAGCTTGCCAATGTTCGCTGCCCGGTCTTGGTTGTGATGGGGACGCTCGATCCTGACTTTGCTCATCCTCAGGCAGAGGGCTTGGGGATTGTTGACGCCCTACCGTCCGGCCTCGGTCGTCTTGAGATGATCGAAGGCGCTGGGCATTACCCGCACGACCAATTTCCCGATCAGGTTGTGTCTGTCATCTTTGCCTCTCTTCATTCTGATATGGTTCATGCCTAGAGTTGGACTAAAGTCGGCTGCCGTTGTCGCGGGAATTGCCGCCTTGGCGGACGCGGTGCGACAGCAAGTAGAAACAGCAGAAAGAAACAAGTGATGACACCCATTCGAACAGAAATCGACACGCCGGGGCTTTTGGACCAAGAGTGCCTGGAACAAGCCTGGTTTGAAGACAAAGAGGAACACAGCCGCCTGGAAGCGGAGCTCCGAAAGCTGGAGCAACGAAAACGCCAGTTGCGGAGCGAGATGCCAGATTATGACTCGCGTCTTCGCCACGACTCACGTTTTCCTGACAGCGTGGTAGAAGATGCGGGGGCCGCCGCTCGTAGCGACCGGCTTTCCCTTGACGGGGATGAGCCTCCTGTCCGCTGATTCATCCGTTAAGCCTGTGTGCCTTGAGTGAGAAGGAGTACTCCATGCAAACAACAGCCCCCCGCGTGAGAACCGTAGTACACCCTGAGGGAGATGATGGACTTTTCCTGGCCGGACATAAAGCGCCCGTCGGCCTCTACCGACTTGTTGGAACGGAACAGGAAGTGCGTCTCGACCAGGAAGATGACCTGCCCGCCACCTGTGATGGCTGCGTCGCCGTGTACGAGCGCCGTATCCCCACTTGGGCCGAAAGACAGAATGAGCATTTTATCGCGCCAAATTGAGCCGACGCTGCGGAAGCAAGCTTTGAAGTGCTTTACCCCACAGAAGTATTCAAGCAGGGACAGGGTAGGCCGGTCCTGCCTCTTCCTGTGCTTGGCAATGGAGATCGGAGAGTTACACGTGATAAATGCCTCAATGATGAATGCCATGGTTTTGTTGCAGCCCGGCCCCATCGAAACCGCCCCGCTGCGGATGATAAAGATGCCGATACCCAAACCCGGTCCCGGCGAAATCCTCATCCAAGTGGAAGTCTGCGGCGTCTGCCGCACCGACCTGCACATCACCGAAGGTGACCTGTCGCCGCATAAGCAACCAATTGTTCCCGGCCACGAGATTGTCGGGCGCGTCGTCAAGAACGGCCCTGCTTCCAATAGTCTTGTCTCGCAGCGGTTCAAGGTGGGGGACCGGGTTGGCGTCGCCTGGCTTGGCGGCACCGACGGCACCTGCGCGTACTGCCTGCGGAGTGACGAGAACCTCTGCGACGCGCCGCAGTTCACGGGCTACGACCGCAACGGCGGCTATGCGGAGTACACCGTCGCCCGTGAAGACTTTGCTTATCCGCTGCCCGGTACGGTTTCTTCACGGGAGGCCGCCCCGTTTCTGTGCGCGGGCATTATCGGCTACCGCTCCCTGGAACGGGCTGCGCTTCCGGCGGGCGCACCGCTGGGATTATATGGCTTCGGCGCGTCTGCCCATATTCTGATCCAGATCGCCCGGCATCGGGGGAGCGAGGTGTATGTCTGCACCCGCGAGGCGCGTCATCAGGCGCTGGCCCTGGAACTTGGCGCGGTCTGGGCAGGCGGAGCCGACGCCATGCCGCCGGTGAGGCTGCGGAGCAGCATCTTATTTGCCCCTGCCGGGCCGCTTGTTCTGCCCGCGCTTTTGGCGCTGGACAAAGGCGGTACGCTGTCTTTGGCAGGCATCTACATGACGCCGATCCCGCAGATGGATTACGGGAAATATTTGTTTGAGGAGCACACTCTGCGAAGCGTTACGGCTAACACGCGCCGGGACGGGCAGGATCTGCTGAAGCTGGCCGCCGAAATCCCGCTGCACACGCAGACAACGGAGTTTCCACTGGCGCAGGCCAATGAAGCCTTGCAGGCCCTGAAGCATGACCAGATTAACGGAGCCGCCGTGCTTCGTGTTTCCGCCGGATGATCGGCAGATCATTTCGATGCTTCTAAAACTTGCCTCGATGAGCAAGCCCAAAACGTTTTTCCTTTACTGAAGAGGTTTTTTTAAGAGTAAGCAATCAACTGTACTCTTGTCTAGCTGGAAACTGAACCCCAGTGGGGCGACAAAGCCTTTTTCCTCTTGTATACTTGTCCTGTTACGGATGCTTGAGGGAGAAAAACAACTTATCGTGATGATTAGAATGGCATTCACATTGTGGTTGAGGCAGCGTTCATGCCGCCTGTCAGGAAATTTTGCGGCAGAGGGCGGCACTTGTGATGGAAGCGAGATTGTGCAAAATTGAGTCCTACAAAATCAGGTGGCTGTGAAGTGAGTTCCCGTGCTGTCTTTCGGCTGACAGTACCTCCGCACCAGGATGAACATTACCTGGACGAACACTCTAACGTCTGTAGTATAGTCGAAGCACTACAGGCAAGTGGGATGCTTGTGAAACTTGCTGAAGCGAAGGCATTGCTCTCCTACCAGGAGCAATGCTTCCCGCATCTCTCCCTGCTGCTCTCTGACGCTCTTTGCTTGACGAGCCACCCGGAAGTCGCAGCAGATTTGATCCTGGAGACCTTCCAACATGCCGCCCGCACGTTTCGTGACTGCCGGCGGGAGCAGGTTCCGGCGCAACTGTCGGGACCGGCGACTTTGGCGTGGCTGCGGCGAATCATGCACGCCTGTTTCTGTCAGCACTGTCTCGGCGAGGCACCTTGAAGCGCCTTTGTAAAACATCCCACGTCAGCGGGACGAGAGAACCGATGACAAAAGAATTGTAGAAAATAATACACAATGCCATCTGTTATAGAACGCCCACGTCGCCCCTCTCAAACCCTGCCGAATGGCTCTTCTTCTCGCGCTCGCCCGGCAGCGAGTGAGCATACCCCCGCCGCGCCGTCTGCTGTCAGTCCCTACCGCTGGATTATCCTGGTCGGTCTCATCAGCGCTGTCATCATGGAAGCGCTGGATACAACCATCATCAACGTCGCCCTGCCCCAGATGGCCGGCAACCTCGGCGTTACCCCAAACGAGATCGGCTGGGTCTCTACCGGCTACATCCTCTCCGTCGTTATCGTCCTGCCCCTCACCGCCTGGCTCGCTGCCCGGTTCGGACGCAAGCGCTACCTGGTCGCCTCCGTCCTGCTGTTCATCTTTGCCTCATTCTTTTGCGGCATTTCCCACTCGCTCGGCCAACTCGTCTTCTGGCGGGTCGTGCAAGGCATCGGCGGCGGGGCGCTGCTGTCCACCGCCCAGGCCACGCTGATCGAGATCTTCCCGCAGAACCAGCAGGGATTGGTCCAGTCTTTGTTTGGTCTCGGCGTCGTGGTTGCCCCTGCCGTCGCCCCCATGCTGGGCGGCTGGCTGACCGACAACTATTCCTGGCCCTGGGTCTTCTTCGTCAACTTGCCCATCGGCGTGGCGTCCGCCTTCCTGGTCACCACCTACCTTCAAGACTCCCAGTACAAGAGCAAGTCGGCGGGCAGCGTGGACTGGGCCGGGATCGGGCTGCTGGCGACCGGCCTCGGCTCGCTGCAATATGTGCTGCAAGAGGGACAGATCAACGACTGGTTCGGCAGTGCCCTGATCGCCCGTCTTGGGGCTCTCGCCGCCGCTGCCCTCCTGGCATTTGTGGCTTGGGAGCTGTGGCCGGGCAACAAAGCTCCTGCCGTAAACCTGCGCGTTCTGGCGGACCGCAACCTGCTTGGCGGCTCCCTGCTGGGAGCGGCCCTGGGCTTCGGCCTCACCGGCGGGTTGTTCATCTTCCCGCTGTTCGTGCAGGGCATTCTGCTGTTTACGCCGACGGAGACCGGCATTGTGCTGCTGCCGGCGGGCCTCGCGATCTTGGTTGCCATTGGCATCTGCGGCAGCGTCATCCAGAAAGGCTTTGACCCGCGCCTCTTAATCGGCGTTGGCCTCACGGTCTTCATTGCCGCCAACTGGGAACTCGGGCACCTTAGCCCGCAAAGCGACAGCCACAGCGTTCTGCTGGGCCAGATCCTGCGCGGCCTGGGTCTCGGCTTCCTGTTCATTCCTCTCTCGGTAACGGCATATTCGACTTTGAAGGGCGAACAGATCGCGCAGGGGACAGCGTTGTGGAACGTGTCGCTGCAGCTTGGGGGCAGCCTGGGCATCGCGGTCCTGAACACTTACGTCGTCAACATGACCGCTTACCACCGGGCGGACTTGACCAGTTTCCTGTTCAGCGGCAGTGGGGCACTCGTGGAGCGTCAGAGTGGGCTGACGCAGTCCCTCGTCGCCCATGGCGTTAGCTTGGCTCAGGCTCCCTCGGCAGCATTGACGATCATTGACAACACGGTGAATGCCCAAGCCCAGACGCAGGCTTACGACGATGCGTTCCTGCTGATCGGCATGGGGTTCGCGTTGATGTACCCGGCGATTTTGCTGCTGCAGCGCCCCAAGGCAAATGCCTCCCCGGTCGCAATGTGATCCGGCAGCGATGCAATGGTGGCCCTAAAAACAACCTGCAAAATGACCTGTCGATAAAGGGGCATCACTACAGATGGCGAAGGAAATGGTATTGCTATGGCACATAACTTCAAGCACGTTTCGTTTATGAACGGAAGCATCAACATTGCTGGCGTGGTCCGTTTCCCGAACGGCTTTGATGCGGACAAGAAGTACGCCGCTCTTGTGATCGTCACACCCGGCAGCAGCGTGAAGGAACAAATCGGAGCGAACTATGGCGAAAAGATGTCCGAGCGGGGCTATGTGACCCTCACGTTCGATCCCTCGTACCAAGGCGAAAGTGGCGGCGAACCTCGGGGCTTAGAAGATCCTGCCGTGCGTGTAGAAGACATCCGCTGTGCCGTCGATTTCCTTGTAACCCTCCCGTATGTTGGGGAGGATCGGATCGGCATTCTAGGCATCTGTGCGGGCGGCGGATACACAGTGAGTGCCGCGCTCACTGAACACCGGATCAAGGCGGTCGGAACCATCGTTGCTGTCGACATCGGCAGAGCCTTCCGTCAAGGCGATGGTTCGGCAGATGCTGTCGCCAAAATGCTTCAGGCAGTTGGCAAGCAACGCACAACTGAAGCCCGTGGCGGAGAACCACTTCTTGTTCCCTGGCTGCCGGACAGCCCGGAAGAAGCGGAAGCGGTCGGTATCACGGATCGGGATGTACTCGATGCGGTGGACTACTACAGGACGCCGCGCGGTCACAACAAGAACTCGACAAACCGCCGTTCTTTTAGAAGTGATGCGCTTCTGCTGGGGTTTGATGCGTTTCACCTGGTTGGGGAGCTTCTGACGCAGCCTCTTCAGGTGATTGTGGCTGGCAGGCTAGGAACGACCTTTTCTTTCGATGATGGAAAGCGGCTGTTCGAGCAAGCCAACAACAAGAAGGATTTGCTCGTCATTGAGGGGGCGGGTCACTACGACCTGTATGACAAGCCGCAGTATGTAGATCAAGCGGTTGATCGGCTTGAAAGCTTCTACAATGAACACTTGAGCTACTAGGTGTCAGTGCATTTGACCTAGATTGATACTGTCTGTTGATCTAGCCTGGTCATACTGGCAGAACAGACGCATAGTGTTTCGAGCTTTGAACGGTGGTAAAGGACATTTGACACGGCTTCTTAATGCAAGAGCAGATCGCGAGATTTTTGGTAAGAGCCAGGTTGGCATTTAAGCAAAGTGTGCTGACAACAAGCAGGCGACATGAACAACTAAACGGTTCAGTTCGGCTGGCAGGGGGATTTTTCCAGTATGCCTTTCTCTTCCAGTGACACCGCGCCAAGCGCGGATGCAAGGCGGGTCAGCCGATCAAAGCCCTGTTTGCTGAGTTGGAGTTCCTCTGGACTGAGGAGGTTCCGTTCGACCAGCCGTATCAATTTCACCTCCACCCAAAGATGCGTCTCGATGATCACGGTCAATAGCGATGCAATCTTCGCGAAGCCGGGCGGGGGAGGGGACGTACCATCATCAAAGGTGATAAAGTGGGTCATGCGGTCCATGAAAATGTCTCTGCCATTGTTCATGCTCTATGTTTTCCGGCTCTCGATTTTTTCCTCGATGAACCGCTTGGCCTGTTCGATCGGGTTCCCGATCCCTACGTCTTCGTACTCGACCCATTTCTTGCCGTTAATCAAGACTCCTTCAATCTCAAAACTCCGCGAAACTCCACCTGAGTGAGCCACGACAGTGTTACGTCCATACTCCTCGATGCGGTGCTTTTTGCTCTGACTGTCCGTGTAATCCGTCCATTCGCCTATTGTCATGGTTTCCGCCTCCGGTTCGGTACTCAGCCGTTCACCGGGCAATCGTACAAATCCTCCTGAAAAGAAGTGCTATTTTTGATTGTCTCCGCGCTGCTGTATAAACCTCTATGTTCCTCCTCGCCAACTTCCCTCGCCGCTCTTTGCTCTGGTCGTCCGGTGGCTAATCAGAGACCTTCTGCACCGAGATGCCAAGTTTCGGCTCAACCCCCAGGTGCCGACTGGCCCGAGGGTACAAGGATGACGCCGAGGAAAGCCGGTCCACACCCCAAAACATCCCTTAATCCACATGCTGGTCTGCGACGGGTTTTATCGGCGCTTCACAGCGAATGTCTTCATTCGGCACCACCATTAAGGTACTTGATCGTCATGATTGTGTCGAAGCGCCCGATCCTGAGCGCGCGGTCCGGCTGAGTGTATAGTGGACCCCATTGTCAAGACAGTGGATCGGCCTTCTTTAAGGTGTGACG
>CAXTER010000065.1:0-28921 GCA_964243345.1 uncultured Armatimonadales bacterium | reverse complement strand
AACAAAATGGCGGCGAGAATCGCGATAATGGCGATGACGACGAGCAGTTCAATCAGGGTAAAGCCCCGGCGCTTTGACGGTGCAGTTGACACTTGTGTGTGCAGCATTTTCGTGTAATCTCCTGTTGCTAAAAAATAGGGCGTACCCTAACGGGCATGAAGTCCTGCTCCATTGCAGATGGCCTCGGTTTTATCAACGGAAGTATACAAGAAAATTAGGGCGCGAACATTAAGACAAGATTAAGCTTTGATTAAGCTAAGATTAAGTTTTATATTAAATTCTGTCTTCCTAATTTACTGCCGATGGCGGCGGCTGATGGGTCAGCTGCGCCAGCGCCTCGCCAAGTGCCTTAGTCATTGCAGCAAGGGCCTCAGAGCGTGGCAACGCGGCGTAATCCTGCGGGCGGATAGGAGTGCCGTAAGCGACTTCGACGCGGCGTAGCGAATAGCGGGGACTCAGCTCGCCGTAAGGCACGATGCCGTTGGTGTTCTGAAGGCCCACCGGAACAATCGGCGCTCCGGTCCGCAGCGAGACTAAGGCCGCGCCCGGCTGAATGCGCTGCAAGTGTCCTGTTGCGGATAGGCGCCCTTCCGGGAACAGCACCACCGGCTGCCCGGCCTTCAGCAGCGCCTCAATCCGGCGCAGCGCCGCCCGGTCCGCGCTGTCGCGCTTGATGGGAAAGCCCTGAAAATGCGCGAACATCCAGCCCAGCACCGGAACCTCGAACAGCTCGCTTTTGCCGACGAACCATGGCCTGCGCGGGCAGGACACAAAGACCGCCGGCGGGTCGCAGTCGCTGATATGGTTCGGGCAGTAAAGAAAGCCGCCCGCCGCCGGGACGTTCTCTTCGCCCGTGGAGCATAGGCGGCCTAAAACACGCATCATCAGGCGCAGGAGAACAAAAACTAAGGGATACGCGAGGAAATAGAACATAAAGAAGCCTTGCCCTGAACGGCAGGGCTTTGAAGCGCAATTCCCCGCCTGCGCGGGCATAGGAAATGCTATCGAAATGAAAGTCTTCGCCCGCGCAGGCGGGCGCTTGAACTTTTAAAGCACAGGGGTTCAGCCCCGTGTTTATATCCTTTACATCACCCGCTTCCGCGCGGCGATTTCAGCGGCGGCGTCAGGCTCGCGCAGGAGTGATATGGCAGCTAAGGCCAGCAGCAGGCAGGCGGCGCAGACGGCGAAAATGACCCGGTAGCCGGAATGATTGATCAGCGTACCGGTCACCAGCACTGCGCCCGGACCGGCAAGCGACGCCGCCGCCGTTTGCAGCCCGACATAAAAGCCAATTTCTTTGACCGGGACCAGCCGGGTCAGCAGCGGGTACGCCGACGCATTCTGCGCCCCGATGCCGAGGCCGGCCACCGCGAGGACGACTGCAACCGACACCAGAGACGACACCCAAAGGGCATTCAAGGAGGCCGCCGCGACTAATCCCATGCTCAATACCAGCAGCCGCTTGAACCCGATTCGGTCGGCGAGCGGCCCGAAAACCAGGCTGCCCACACCGGTCATCACCAGCAGGAACGCCGACAGTGCGAGAGAAACCGCAGAGCCGCAGCCGGTCACCTGCTTGATAAAGGTTGTCAGGTACGGCGTCACCTCGCCGACCCCCGCTCCAAACAGAAAGAACATCGCCATGTAAAGCCGGGCCTGCTTCAGTGTCCGCAAACCGCCGAGCGCGATTGAAATGTCGCCGAGAGGACCACGCGGCGATTCGGCAGGCAGCAGAACACGCGGCTCGGACGTGCGGGCGCAGGTCAGCAGCGTTGTCGCAAGCATTAAGAGACTGACCACCGGAAAGCCGATGCCGAGTGGAACGTGCAGCTTCGGCAGCAGCAGCAGGGCCGCGAGTAGGATTAAGATCAGGACTTGGCCCAGCGCCCCCACAAAAAACCAGGTGCCGGTGACGCGCCCGCGCTGCTCTGGGGTCGTGATGTCGGCAAGCAGCGCCTGGTAAGGGTCCACAGCGACATTGAACGTCAGCGTAAACACGAAGATGCAGGCGATAATGCCGCCAATCCGCAGAGAGGGTGGCAGCAGCGCGGCGGCGGGCGCGAGAAGCAGAAACGCCGCCGAGACCAGAACAAACAGCCGCATGAATGGGCGTCGCCGCCCATCTGGCCCGGCCAGCCGGTCGGAAATCGAGCCGACGACTGGCTGGATAAAGACCCCTTCAAAAGAATGGGACCCGCCGACCAAGCCCTGTATCACCGCGTTATGCGTGAAGCCTTGTATCCAAAGCGTCAGCACAAAGTTGTTGAACGCATAAAACGCCCCGTAACCGACATTCGCCAGGCTGTACCAGAAGATGCCGGCGGAAGAAAGCGGCCGAGCCACAAGCGACTCCGGCTGTTCTTGGTTCATTAGACCTCTTGTCTCAGTCCCTGCGGGACAAAAGAAGGCTGCCGCAATGCCTGTCCTGCGCCTGCGAAGGCAGACATTCTGCCCTACATTAGCCCTGGGCTTTAGTCCAGGGAAACATGCAGGCGCTTTATTCTTTTTCCAGCAGCCGCCCGTATTTTTCGGCGACGACTTTGCGCTTGACTTTCAGCGTCGGGGTCAGCTCGCCGCTATCTTGAGTGAACGCATGAGGAACTAAAGCCACGCGCTTGATTTTCTCGAAATCGGCAAGGTCTTTGGAAAGCTTATCTATTTCACTCTTGACATATTTGCGGGCGGCGGGGTCAGCGGCCAGCTCTTCCGGCTTCTTCACCTCTTTGCCCTGCTCTTTGGCCCAGGCTTTTAAAAGGTCAAAGTTCGGGACCACTAAAGCCCCGACGGTGCCGGCATTGTCGCCGAGCAGGACGACTTCTGTTAAGAGGGGAGAGCGCTTCAGCAGGGTTTCAATCGGCTGCGGGGCGACTTTCTTGCCGTTCGCCAGCACTAATATATCTTTTTTGCGGTCGGTGATTTTGAGGCAGCCGTCACTGTCAATGACGCCGATGTCGCCGGTGTGGAACCAGCCGCCTTCGTCAATGACTCCCGCAGTCGCTTCCGGGTTGTTCCAATAGCCGCGCATGACAGTCGGACCGTTGACTAAAATCTCGCCGTCTTCGGCGGTCTTGAGCGTGACGCCTGCGAGGTGTGGTCCGACCGTGCCGATTTTGACCCGGCCGCGCTTATTCGCCGCCGCCGCCGCCGTGGTCTCGGTCAGTCCCCAGCCTTCCAAAATCGGAATGCCGATGGCGAGAAAAAATGTCGCCGTAGTGGGATTGAGGGGCGCACCGCCGCTGACCAGAAACTTGACTTTGCTGCCGAACCGGGCGCGGATTTTGGACAGCACCAGAGTGTCATAGAATTTGTACAGGCCGAACAGCAGCGGGCTCACCGATTTGCCGGCGTTCCGGCGCAGCGCATAGATGCCGCCGATTTCGAGCGCCCGGTTTGTCAGATTTTTACGCCGCTCCGGCAGCTTGGCGATGCCGTCAAAGACGCGCTCCTGAATGCTCTCAAAGACGCGCGGGACACACTGCATGATGGTCGGATGCAGCTCGGCCATGTTGTCCAAAAGCTTAAAGATACTGTCATTGTAAATCGTCTGCGCCCCCTGGGTCAGCGCCAAATTGTAAGTGACGCGCTCAAACACATGGGACAGCGGCAGGAACGATAAAAAGACATCATGGGGCGGCGTGAACGCCGGGAACTGCGCGTTGGCCCCGTCAAGCGCCGCCGCCATGTTGCCGTGGGTCAGCATCGCGCCTTTCGGGCTGCCTGTCGTTCCTGACGTATAGACAAGGCTCATCAGGTCGCCGGAATGCACCGAGTCCCGCCGCGCCTCGTAGCTTTCGTCGAAGTGCGCCGCCGCGCCCGCTTCTACGAGGGACGTCAGCGAAAGAATATCGTCTTTGGCAGCGTCACTGTCCATCACGGCAGCCACGGAAAGCAGAGGCAGGTCCCCGCGCAGCGCCGAGACCTTTGCCGCCTGCTTGGCATCAGACACGATCACTACTTTTGCGCCGCTGTCTGCCAGAATATGCGCGACTTGGGATGCCGGCAGGGTGGGGTAGATGGGAACGGTCACGCCCCCGG
Source organism: uncultured Armatimonadales bacterium (assembly GCA_964243345.1). Classification (GTDB taxonomy): domain Bacteria; phylum Armatimonadota; class Armatimonadia; order Armatimonadales; family Capsulimonadaceae; genus JANXMY01. The sequence goes on along the minus strand of CAXTER010000065.1, from coordinate 24,886 downwards.
CGGCCTGCGTCGCAAGGTCCGCAACCGCCCATTCAGGCCGGTTTTCCGACAGCAGCGCCACCCGGTCCCCGCGCTCCACGCCGAGCGCCCGCAGGCCAAGCGAAACTTGCTTGACTTGATCCGCGACATTTTGGTAAGTCAGCGTTTCCCAGGTTTTGCTGCCGCCCGGCTTGTGCGACAGCGCAGGCCGGTCGGGATAGCGCCGCGCCGCCTCAGCAAAGCGCGTGTTGATAGTGTCATTCGCCGTTTGGTTTTCCGGCGATTGGGTATCTGTAAGAGACATAACCCTAGAATAGCAAAATGGACGCATTTTGTCAAGCCGCCTCGACCCGCTCCCTTGACACTAGCAGTCTCCGCGTGATACAATAACAGCGTGTGGCGGCTCAAAGGGCATTGCAGGCAGCACGGAACGGTGTCCGAGTTGGTCGAAGGAGCACGATTGGAAATCGTGTAATGGGGACCTCTCCATTCGTGGGTTCGAATCCCACCCGTTCCGCTTTTTTGCGTAAATTGCCTTGTGTCCCAATATCTTGTGTTCCTGTGATTGTTTAAGGAGCCGGAAAGCCGCCATGCCTACCCCTGCTGTTATCTCGCAGTTGTCTTCCATTGCCGCAAAGCGTCTCGGCGGTAACTTACGCCTGCTGGCCCTCTACGGCTCGGCGGCGGACCGCCCGCTGGAAGCACACGATTTAGACTTTTTTCTTGTCGTGGACGCCGTCGAAAACTGCGTCACTCATGCGACCCGCGACTGCCGCGACCTCTTCCCTTCCGTGCAGTTCTTTGTGCTGTCCGCCAGCGAATATGAGGCTCTGCCGGGCTTCTTTCGGTTCCAATTTGCGTTCGCCCAATCACTTGCAGGCGATTTGACTTTGCCGGCACCGACACGCGAAGACGCCATTGATTCCATTACGCATGGGTTTACCGACACGCTGCGAACTATTCGTCAGCAGCTTAAGCGCCGGGAATGGGCCATTGGTGACGATTGGGCTAGACAAGTCTGGTGGAACTTGAAAAGCTTTCGGTATGCGACGCTTGACGTGTGCTGGCTGCTCCGACGAGAACGGCCCACGGATATTGGACGCGCTGCGCTCATCTTGGAAGCCGAAGGTCTGGCCGCCGCCGCGCGGGCGCTGACCGAGTGGCCGGCGGATTTGGAAACTCTTGCAACGCGCCTCAAGCGCGACCCGATCTCCTGGGTACTGCACTGGGAGCCGCGCATTTCTGCCGCCTACGCCGAAGTCCGCCCCTATCTACGTGGAAAATAAACTTCTTCGCGGGAAACAAACTTTCTATGCCCAAACCGCTGTTTTCTTCATCTTCCCGGCATCCTCGCTGGCTGAAGGCGGTTTTGCTGACGCTGGCTTTGCCGCTGTGCGCCGTTGGCCTGTTCTGCCTGCTGACGGCCTATAAGATTTATGCCAGCAACCAGGCCGAGAAGAACCTCGCCGCCGCTCCCGCGCCCCAGCCGGGCCAGCGCCTGCTTGTATTCGCGCCCCATCCCGACGATGAGACTTTAGGGGCGGCCGGGCTGATGCGGCAGGCGCGGCTCCGGGGCGATGATGTCCGGGTAGTCATTATCACGAACGGCGACGGCTTTCGGATCAGCGCCGCGCAGGAGTTCCATGAGCTGACCGTCCCCCCTAAAGACTTTGTCCGCTACGGCTATCTTCGGCAGGGGGAAGCGCGGACGGCGCTCGGTGTTCTCGGCATTCCTTCCGACCATATTCACTTTTTGGGCTATCCAGATCGGGGACTGATGCCGATGTGGATTGATCATTGGTCTCCAAATACTCCGGCTACGTCGGCGTACACCGCCGAAACTCATTCGCCCTATGCCGATGCCGCCACGCCCAATACCCCCTATTGCGGCGCGGCTTTGTTAGACGACATCAAGCGGCAGATGCTGGCCGAGCAGCCGACAGATGTTTATGTGACGCACCCAAACGACGACCATCCTGACCACGCCGCCGCGTCCGTCTTTGTCCGGACGGCCCTAGAGCAGATCAAGGCATCAGGAGTTGCCTGGGCACAGACGGCCCATTTGCACTATTACTTGGTGCACCGAGGCGACTGGCCGACCCCGCAGGGCCTGCACGAAGACGCCGCCCTGCTGCCGCCCGGCCCAATGGCGTCGCTGGATACCCACTGGACCGCATTGCCCTTGTCTAAGCGAGACACGCAGAAGAAGTACACGGCAATTAAGCGCTATGCAAGCCAGGTAGAAATGTCCAGCCGCTTCCTGTATTCGTTTGCCCGTCAGAACGAGCTGTTCGGCACACTCGGCCCGGACAATCAGGCCCCCGGCCTTGCGGTTGTCCCTGACGGACGGTTCCACATGGACGGCAATGCAAAAGATTGGGCAGGACAAACTCCCGTTGCCCTTGACCCCAGAGGCGACAGCGTCATGCGGGCATTCCAGTCCAGCGGCGATATTGTGCGCCTCTTTACCTGCCGGGACAGCCGCTTTGTGTATGTCCGCATGGATTTGGATCAGGCGCTTTCTCCCGATGTTGCGTACACGTTCACCCTGCGCCCCATTACCCGAAACACGGTTCAGCCTGCCGCAAGCCTCGTGACAATTCAGCCTGGCCCCGCCGGACGTTCTTTGCCGCTGCCGGGCATCCCCGGCGGCACTTACGCCTGGGGCGGCACCCTGCTGGAAGCCGCCTTGCCGGTGTCGGCGCTGCCTTTGAGTGCGTCGTCTTCCGGCGAGACGCTGTACGTCATGGGCCAAACCCGCTTCGCGAATGTCGAGATAGACCGCACCGGCTTCCACGCCGTCCGCGTCGGCACCCCGGAGCCGCAGAGAACGGCGCGGAAGTAACCTACCTCACCCCCACGCTTTTAGCAATTCTTCCATTCGCGTCCCGAACACGCACAATGAACGGATCTAATGCCGGAGACACGAACAGGCTGAACGGGTGACCGGTGCGGCGCACCGTGCCTTTGGCGGTGATTTCCAGCGTCGGGTCTAGATTGTACGTGGAAATCGCAGCGCTTAAGCTGCCGACATAGCCGGGTGGCAGACGGCTGCCAACAATCTGGTAGCGAAACGGCGGCAGGTCACCGAAATGGGACAGAAAGTATGGATCGCTGACGGCGGAGCGAAACGCTTCCAGCGCGGGGGAGCCATTGGGCAGCGAATAGTCGTTGAGCTGACGCCCCGCCCGCGCCGTCGCCAAATTGTTGCGCGGGAACCAGCAGAACATCTTCAGCCGGGGAAAGCGAATCTTGATTGCATCCAGCAGGTCAAAGATGCGGGCTGACGCGAACCCGTCGGCATCGCGTCCTTCCACCCGGCTGCGGCGGGACACGCCGCACTCAGTCAAACAGAGCGGCTTCCGGGACGCATATTTGGCATAAAATGGCGCGATGAACGACGCCGGGCCGTCTAAATACGCTGGGCGGCTTAGATTGTCATCGTTAAAGCGCACCAGGTAGAGGCTGATACCGACCCAGTCTACCGCGTCATCGCCCGGATAATATTTGTCTAGATTGTATGTCGGCACCGCACCCGGTGCCCAGACCAGCGCGACATTGGATGCATACCGATTGACCACCGTATGCACCAGCCGAAACGCCCGCCGGTAAGCCGCCGGGTCATGCCCCCACGGCGTCCAGTTGCCGTTCATTTCCCCGCCAAAGCGTAAAAAGACCGGGCAGCCGCACGCCGCCGCGTCTTTGGCCCATTGGTTGAGGTAATCGTCATCCTGCACCGCATAAATGTCTCGCGGCTCCCAGGCAATTTGAATGGCTCGCCCCGCCTGCGCCTGTCTTTGCGCCCATTCCAGCGGGAACGGTGCGCCGTAAGGGCTATAATCATAGCACAGCGCCAGCCGCTTGCCGATGCGCTGCCCAAAATGGTCGGCATCGTCGCCGTCGGCGTAGTCGTCCAATGCCCCCAAGTAACACCCCGCCGCCGGCTCCAGCTTTGCCAGATGCAGCCCACGGACCGGCACCGGGGCCGTCACCGCCAGCGCGACATCAGTTCGTATCCGCTCCGCCCGCCGCCTTTCGATTTCCGCCGCCTGCGGGTCTCCGGTGCGCTGCCGGATCGCCGCTTCCTGCGTGTAGGCCGCCGCCGCCGCTTCATATTGCCCCGCCTGTTCACGCGCCTCGCCATAAGCGCGGGCATCGGCAGCGGTTCGGAAGTGGGGGACAGCTTGGGCGTGAAGGGATAAGGAGCAAGCAAGGAGCAGGAAGAAGACAGAAAACACGGGGAACGCGGGGCTGAACCCCCGTGCTTTAAAAGGGCAAGCACCCGCCTGCGCGGGCGAAGATTTCCCGAATGGGTCTTCTGCCCGCGCAGGCGGGGAGTTGCGCTTCAAAGCACGGGGGTTCAGCCCCGTGTTCCTTCTTCTATTGACCACGCCGCATCTGCTCCCGCATCTCCGCCACGTCCGTCACCGGCGCAAAACACACCGTCCCGACGCACACCGTCGCATACGCCAGCCCGTCTTTGTCTGTTGGCAGTCCGCGCTTGGCCGCGTCTTCCGGCGTCAGTGTCTCGACTGTCTTGGCGGGCGCGACAACCTTCCACGCCTCCGCCTGCAGCTCCCGCGTCCGCTCATCGCTACGCCAGTCGCCGACAATCGTAATGTGCAGGCCCGGCGCAGTCGCCGCTTCCACCGCCCGCGCATACGACGATGAGAAGTAGCCGTAGTCGGCATACTTGTCCGCGAATAGCTTCAGCGCCCGCTCTGCCGCCTGCTTGTACTTGGCATCTTCTGTGAACTCGGACAATCGAATGAGCGCCAGCGCCGCGTCGGCATTCTCGCCGATGTCTTTCTTAGGCCGTGCTAAGTCTCCGATGGCGTCTGGGTCCGGCGCAAGGTCAAAGAACCCGCCCTGGGTTTTATCTTCTAAAAAACCGCCGTCCATCTCAGGAATATCTAAAATGTATGCTGCGGCCTCCCGCGCGACAATAAGATAGTAGCTGTTCCCAGTAACTTCGTACAAGTCCAGGGCTGCGGAAATATAGCTGACTTGGTCGCCAAGCAGCCCCACACTCCCCTGCCTCTTGCCGCTGGCAGAGTAATGGTGGAAAGCCATGTGGATCGTCAAATTGTCTTCCTCATAGTAGCCCAAGCCGCTTTCAAGAAGCGCCATTGCTTTTATTGCCGCATTGTAAATTTCTGCTTCGCCCGTAATTTTGTACCGTGCCACAAGTGCGGAGACCATGTGGGCGTTCCAGTTGGTGTAAACGGTGCGGTCAATGAACGGTGTCGGAAGCGTGGCGCGGACGGACAGCGGCTGGCCGTAGTAGGCTTCTTCGGCGTCGGCGTCCTGACTGCCCGCGAACGCGCCGGTCTGAGGGTCGCGCATGTCGGTCAAAAGCCAGTTGTGAGCGGTTTTCACGACTTCTAAATAGTAGGGATCGCCCAAGACTTCATAAGCCAGGCAGTAGACTGACGTGAGCTTGGCGTTGTCTTCCAGCATCTTCTCGAAGTGCGGCACACTCCAATCCCGCGTGGTGCTGTACCGGAAAAAGCCGCCGGCGAACTGGTCGTACATGCCGCCGTCCGCCATGCCGTGCAGGGTCTTTTCGGCGACCTCGCGCAGTCCGGTATCTTGGGTACGCGCGTACTCTTCCAGCACTAAGCGCAGGGTGTCAGGGTGAGGAAACTTCGGCTGGTTCCCGAACCCGCCGTAGACGGGGTCAAACTGACCTTGGATAGATTTCAGGACATTTACAGTCGTGTTCGGGTCCAGGTCTGACGGCGTCAAGGCTTCGGATTTCGCCCTCTGCTCGCGCATTTCGGCAGTCTGCTGGGCGATCTGGTCTTTCTGGCTGGCGTAGACGTTCGCCATGTAGTCCAAGAGGCTAACCATGCGAACTGGGTCTACATAGGTTTCGCCGTACAGCGTGTCGCCGTCGGGGGTCAAAAATGCCGTGGTTGGCCAGCCGCCCATGTTGTAGCGGGCGTTGATGTCCGGGCGGCGGTCATTGTCTACTTTGATGGGAATAAAGTTCTTTGAAATCCGCTCCTGCACCGCCGGGTCGCTGTATGTCCCGGTATGCACCGCATCGCCGGGGATGCCGGTGTCCATGACATGGCACCAGTGGCACCAGACCGCGCCGATGTCCAGCAAAATCGGCTTGTCCGATGCTTTCGCCTCGGCAAAAGCGTCTGCGCCCCACTCGCGCCAGGGAACTCCGTTGTGACTGCTCATAAGAGGAGTGTACCCATCTCAACGTGAAGAATTAATGAGGGAAGGGTTCTTGACGAAGTGGGGTTGCCAAAAACAAATGTTACTAAAACAATTATTGATGTCTTGACAGAACAAAGAAGCCGTGTTATACTGCCTTATCTTGGTTTGCCAGGCAGGCAAGCCCTTCTTTTTCCTGTCGTGCCGGGAGGGAAAGACACTTACATCCAGGCACGGTCAAGGCTGCAAAGCGGCCTTTGGCAAATTCGGAAGGGAGCTATTTATGTCAACGAATTGTTTGCCGGAACGCCGCCACTCACGCGGCTTCACGCTCATCGAGCTTCTCGTTGTGATTGCAATTATCGCAATACTCGCCGCCATTCTATTTCCCGTGTTCCAGAAAGTGCGCGAAAACGCCCGTCGCACCTCTTGTCTTTCCAACACCAAGCAGATTGCTCTTGCCGTCATCCAGTATTCACAGGATGCGGACGAAAAATGTCCTGGTGGCGTTGATGGCTACGGCGGATCTCCAGGCAGCGTCGGCGGCAGCGGCTGGGCCGGGCAAGTTTATCCGTATGTGAAAAGTACGGCTGTTTTTCTTTGCCCGGACGACAGCACCCAAGCGAGTGGGTTTCATAATAGTTCCTACGGGCTGAACGGCAATCTTTCCACCGGCCTGCCGGTTAAGAACTATCCTGACGCCTGCTCACGATCCGACAGTGCCTCGTTAGCGGCAATTAACTCACCGGCAAAAACTGTGTATGCGTTTGAGATCGCCGGAAGCAATGGCTATGATTTGACCACTGAGGAACTGCCTGCGGCCCAGGGTGGAACTGTCGGCAACTGCGGCGGCTCCCCCGCGGGCGACGGACTTGGGGAAAGCTACGATCCCACTGGGTACAACTCCGTTCAGTACCCTGGCGGCACAGGCTCGCAAAGTGACGGGCATTTGAAGTATGCAACAGGGTACCTGAACGGCGTATCGCAGAACTTGGGGCAGTTCAATAGCCCCAGCGGGCGTCACAGCGGGGGTGGGGCAGCGGGCGGCTCGAACTATGTCATGTGCGACGGCCACGCTAAGTTCTTAATTGGAACCCAAGTCTCGCCAGGAGCCAATGCTGCGACCCCCACCTCTAAACAGGTCAACGATGGCGGCTCCAATGGCTCGACAACCGGCATTGCCGCCGGAACTCAGGGGACTTTCGCCGACGGCGTGACCCAGCCAACAGCAACATTTAGCCTAAACTAAGCACACGAACAGAAAACAATCGCCATGAATGGAAATCACTTCGTTCAAATTGCCGCCTTCAGCAGTCTTCTAGCAATTGGATTGCTGTTATCTGGGTGTGCCAGCAAAAGCGCAGACACAACTGCGGAACCACTCAAGCCGGCAGACGCCAAAATGGGCAATGACTATGGTAAAGGAGTTGCTGCTGCTCATGCCGCCCGTCAGCAAGCGGGTGGAGCAAGCCCCGCATCAAGCAACCCGTAAGAACTGTCGCCCCCGGCTTTCAATGAGAGCCGGGGGCGAAAGCAGCTAGAGGGAATTAGCTGGTGTCTCTTGGGAATAATAGGATATTCTTTTATGTTTGAAGGCAAGATGAGAATTAAGAGTAAAATGGGTATCAAGAAGCAAATGAACTTGATCCTGCCGGCTGTTCTCGCCGGAGCTTTTCTTGTGTGTACGGCGGGGTGCCATTCGTCCGACAGTGCCGCGCCTCTCCCTGTGCCGGCGCAGACGCCGCCGCAAAGCCAAGCGGAGGCAATTCAGAAAGTCCAAAACAACCCGAACATTCCGCCGGAAACGAAAGCGAGCATCCTCTCGCAGATGCAGTCCGGCAACCACACGCCCGCCGCGACGCATCCTTAACAACCGTCCACTTAACACACTGCAGCTAGAACTATGCACTTTAACCACGTTTCACTTCTTCCAATTGCCGTATTCTTCGGCCTGCTGACTGCATTCAGCGTTTGCACGCTTCCGGCTTCGGCGGACCCGCCGGCAGGCTACCGCCTGGACTGGAGCGACGAGTTTAGCGGGCGGGTCGGCTCGCCGCCGGACGCCGCGCATTGGGGGTATGACACCGGCGATAACGGCTGGGGCAACGACGAATTGGAAAACTATGTCAGCGACGCCGACCACGCGCAGATTGTTTCCGACCCGGCGGCAACCGACGGCAAGGCGCTTCAGATTCTCGTCACCTATAATGGGCAGGGGCTGACCCACGGCAATTTCAAGTCGGCCCGGCTGCTGTCGCGGGACAAAATTGCTGTGCAGTACGGCTACATTGAGGCCCGTGTCCACATGCCGGCAGGGCAGGGCCTCTGGCCGGCGTTTTGGATGCTCGGCTCAGATATTTCGGCCCCTGGCGTCGGCTGGCCCCAATGCGGCGAAATCGACATCATGGAAAACAAAGGCCGCGAACCGGCGATCAACCGTTCGAGCCTGCATGGCCCCGGCTATTCCGGCGGAAACCCGCTCACGGCGGCATATACGCTGCCGGGCGGGCAGGCGCTTCACGACGGCTATCACACGTATGGCGTGCTGTGGAAGCAGGATGCTATCACGTTCTCAGTAGACGGCCACGCCTTTGAGACCCGTACACCGGCGGACCTGCCGCCCGGCAAGGTGTGGGCCTTCAACCACCCGTTCTTTTTCCTGCTGAACGTCGCCGTCGGCGGCCATTTCGGCGGCGACCCGGACGCCACAACTGTGTTCCCGCAGAAAATGCTGGTAGACTATGTTCGGGTCTACAAACCCTCTTAATAAAGACCCTCTTGACAAACCCGCCGCGTCCGGCGTATAATAGTGCCTGCGTTACGGTGAAACGGGACGCACGCCGCGCCGAAGTAGCTCAGTTGGCCAGAGCGGCTGTTTTGTAAACAGCGGGTCACGGGTTCGAATCCTGTCTTCGGCTGTCACTTCCTCTGCTGCAGAGTTCCAGTGACAAAAACTTTCAGGCGAAAAAAACAAAATAGGGGTCGGTGTCCGAGTGGTTAAAGGAGGCGGTCTGTAAAATCGTCGGCGCAAGCCTACACAAGTTCGAAACTTGTCCGGCCCATAGCACAAATGTTTCACCCCGGTTCTTCAAGATGCCTTGAAGAACCGGGGTGTTTTTGTTTCCCAGCATTTAGAAGCCATACTGTCAGGAACCATGACCAACCATTCATTGCTTCACTTTCGGCTCATTGCTTCACTTTCGGCGGGCCAGCAGCAGGCAGACATCGTCGTGCAGGCGGTTCCCGGCGAACGCTTTAGCGCCTTCTAAAACCGTTTGGGCAATGTCCGTTAAAGAGCCGAGCGGCAGGGCGTCCGCCGCAAGACGCGCCATGCCGTCATTGCCCAAAAACCGGCTGCCCTGACGTGCTTCCGTGATGCCGTCGGTTGCGACTAAAAGCACGTCACCGAGGTTCATCTCGACGTCCACGCCTAAATAGTTCGCTTTGGCGGCGATTCCCAGCGGCATTCCGTTGACTTCAATTTCCTCAAACGAGCCGTCCGGGTGCAGCATAATCGGCGGCTCAGAGCCGGCCACGGCAATGTGCGCCCTCCCGCTTGCCCGTTCTACCACAGCCAGCGTCATCACCACGAAATACCCATCTGCGCGGGTGTCCATCGCCTGCGCCTCGCACAGAAAAGCGTTCAGGCGACTAAGCGCTGAAGCGGCGTCGGAATGCTCGCGCAGGTATGCCCGCAGCGTATACTTAATTTCCGCCGTCCGGCTTGCCGCTTCCAGCCCCTTGCCGGAAACATCGCCGACAACCAGCGCCAGCCGCTCACCGTCCAGCGCGAAGACGTCAAAGTAGTCGCCGCCGACCAGCGCCTCATCCCAGGCCGGGCGGTACAGCGTCTCCACATCCAGACCTGTCAGAATGCTGTCTAAAGGCTTGTTCAGCAGTGACCGCTGCAAAGATTCGGCGATCCGGCGCTCGCGCTCGTACAGGGCCGTCAGCTCTTCCTGCTGCCGGCGGCGCTCCGTGATGTCGCGGACACTGGCAAACAGCAGGGTTCGGCTGCCGACAGCCAATGTGCTGGCACTGACTTCGACCGGAAATGATGTCCCGTCAGCCCGCCGGTGCAGTGACTCAAACGGCGGCATCGCCCCCGCCTGTGCCTGCTGGAAGAGGGCTGCATACTCTGCTTCTTTGTAGAGACTGTCCACATCCGGGACGCGCAGGCTCTGCACCTGCTCCGGCGTATAACCCAGTGACCGCCGCGCCGCTTCATTGGTATACACGAAGCGTCCTTCGGCATCCATCAGGTAAAACGGATCATTGGCGTTGTCACTTAAAAATTGGAACTGGCGCAGCGCTTCTTCCGCTTCTTTGCGCTCCGTGATTTCCACGACTATGACCCCGACTCCAAGCCGGTTCCCCGCCGCATCATCCACCGGATAGTAGCTGTTCAGCCAGAAGCGCTCTTTGTGGGGCGCGGCGGGAGTGGTTCCCCGCACCTCCACGCCGATTTGCGCCTGCCCGGTTTCCAGGACCGGCCGCAGGCTATGGCTGACGACGGCCTCCAGGCTCGGCATCACCTCAGTAACCGTGCGGCCCTGCATAGCTTCCGGCGTCAAACCGCTAATCCGGGCCAGTGTGTCATTAACACGCTGATAGCGCAGCTCGCGGTCAAAAAACGCAAATCCAACCGGGGCAGAATCCAGCAGCGTGTCCAGCAGCGCCACCGTTTCCTCCAACTCGGCGGACACGAGCTTTCGCGCGTCATCAGAGAGCCGCCGGGCGGTGACGTCGGTTTGAACGCCGACAAAATGCGTCACTTCGCCGTGCGCGTCCCGCACCGGCGAGATGGTAATCTCGTTCCAAAACTCCGTGCCGTCTTTACGGTAGTTGAGAATCAGGGTTTGAATGCGCCGCTTTTCCTGAACGGCCTCGCGCAGCTCGCGCACCGTCTCCGGGTCTGTGCCGGGGCCTTGCAGAAAGCGGCAGTTGTGACCGACCGCTTCCTGCTCCGTGTAGCCGGACATTGCCAGAAACGCCGGATTAACGTAGATCATGGGGCAGTCGGGCTGGGAAGCATCCGAGATAACAATGCCGTTGGACGCTGCCGCGATGGCGTTGTCGCGGACGCTCAGAGCCTCCAAAGCCGCCTGTTTCTCGCGCTGAACCTGCTGGAACCGAACTGCGGCGCGGACAGAGCGGGCGACCAGCTCCGGGGACAAAATAGACTTGGGAACATAATCCACTGCGCCGGCCTGCATCAGCGCCATCATTGTGTTGTCGTCGCGCTGACCTGTCAGAACAATAACCGGCGTTTGAGTGCCATTATCCCGAACCTCAGTCAGCAGCTCCAGCCCGCTGCCGTCGGGCAGCAGGTAGTCCAAAAAGATGCAGGAGAACTCTTCGCGAGCTAATGCCGCGCGGGCATCCGCCAAAGTTTCCACTTCCACGATATCGGCGGCAATGGTGTCATACTTGAGCGCATCCCGTTTTAAGGCCCGCTGCAGCGTTGTCCGGTCCAGCAGGTCATCATCAACAACAAGGATTCGGAGGCGATCCAGCACGTCTTGGTTTCTTTCTGAGCGTCTGAGCGGTTCCCACTGCGCTATTGTACCTGAAACAAACTCAAGAATGAGGAAGTTCCTTTCTGGCTTTCCCCTAGTTCGCCTTTCCTGCAAAACTAACGGTTGCAAATTTCAATTTCCATGTGCTATAATTTCCTTCAATGCCCACGTAGCTCAGTGGTAGAGCACTTCTTTGGTAAAGAAGAGGTCAAGGGTCCGATTCCCTTCGTGGGCTTAATTGCAATTCTTTTTCAAGAAGCACCCAGACAATTTGTCTGGGTGCTTTTTTGTTGGCACTGTCTAAAATATCTTTTGCCGGCAGGCAGGACTTTTCGTGCTGCACAGAGAACAGACGCTTGCTTGGCTGTTTCCCTGTTTCTTTCTGCTGAAAAGGAGTATTTCATGGCTGCCCCTGATCCCCGCGAAACCGGCGTTCCTTCATCCCCTTCTTCCTTATCTGGCCCTGCCTCCGGTGCTCGTCCTTCCTGGGAGGCTGCGCCGACGCCCGCCCGACGCCTGGAGCCGCGTCCGCCCGCGCCTTCTGCGCCGCCTCAGCCGTCCACCACTTACGCCGCACCCGCTTACGCCGCGCCGCCCGAAACCGATGTCAAGTATGATGACGTGAAGTATGATCTGGCCGGCAACCCCATTCCTGGAAGCGGGCAGTCCGCTTCGGCTTCTTCCCTTGCGCCGGCCGCGCCATTTGGCTACTCGGCAGGAAACGCCGCCGGGGGAACCTGGCCGCCGCCTGTCGGCAGCGCCGGGCATGGCGCTCATGCGTACCGGAACAATTCCGGGGAGCAAAGTCATCTGCCGCCGGAGATTGAGCGCCTGCGCTGGCACTGGGGCGCGTTCTTTTTTCCAATCTTTTGGACCCGCAAGCATGGCCTCACGACAATCGCTTCCGTGCTGGCCGGCAGCTTGTTATTCCTGCGGGTTTTGCGCTATATCTTCGCGGCTCTTAATCCCTCGCTTGTTCTCATCATTTGGGGGATCTACGGCGTGGCATACTTCAGCTTGCAGGTCTACGGCGGCCTGAACGGGCATAAAATTGGCTGGCGCAACCGGCACTTTCCCGGCGGCTTGGAAGAATACTTCAAGGTGCAGTCCGCTTGGATGTGGTGGGGCTTTGGGATCAATCTGCTGCTGGTGCCAGCGCTGTGGTTCCTGTTTCTTGCCGCAATTGTTGGAACCGCGCTCACCGGCCATCAGCCGGCCGGCGCTTACAGCAGCTACGGCAATGGCGGCAGTCATTACAGCAGCGGCAACAGTGCCGCGACATCCGGGCGATAATCAGGGACAAGCAATTAGGAACAAGCAATTAGGCATAGGAAAGACAAACCATGACACCAATTGACACCTCATCCTACGAGTCGGAAGACACTGTTCGCTACGATTTAGCGGGAAACCCGCTGCCGCCGCTGCCGAAATCCGACGCGGCAAAAGCCGACGTGCCAATCCCGGCACCGGGAATGCACTTTGCGCCGCCTGCCCCCGCGCCTCCCGTCCCGAACGGTTTCACGCCGCCGCCCGGTTTCACGCCGCCGCCCGGCGCGTCCCTGCATTACGCGCCCGCGCCCGCCGCAAAGACCCCTGCCGGCCTGCCTCTGTACCTCGGCCTCGGCGGCGGGCTGCTGCTGCTGCTCGGCCTGATCTTCGGCGTGCAGGCGCTGAAGCCAAAGCTGGTTACGCTCCCAGCCTCGTACAAGACTTACACTGCTATTGATAATTCTTTTTCCTGCGACCAGCCCGCCCTTTGGACCCTGCATGAAACCGGTGCGACAAGCGGCAATCTCGCCACGGCAACCTTCGAAGACGGCCACGCGCGGGTGCGGGTAGTTTCCGATGCGACGGGGTCGCTGATGGGGGATATTGTCGGGGCAGGCAACGCCAACCTGCCGCCGGAGCAGCAGGTTCCCGCAGTCCAGAAGCTGCACACGATGGACCAAAAGCAGCTTGCGGCAAGCCTTGAAGGCTTCAAGGAAGAGGACGCCCAAAAGTTCCAGTCGGCAGTCGGTGACTCCCGCGTTTCCGAATGGACAGCGTCGGGCGGCCTCGGAACCGGCAGCCTGCACGGCTACCGAGTGACGATGCTTGGCCGCGAGCGCGAGTTCACGGTGATTTGCTTCTGTCCGGAGCGCGATTGGAAAACACTTCTGCCCGCGTTCCAGCGCATGATCAGCAGCGTCAAGCCCGGCAACCCGTCGTAGAGACCCCGCCCAGAAGGGCAGGGCTGCCATGACTTACTGAGGAACCGCTCATGGTCATACTGCTGCCGTACCGGGCCAAGAACCCGCCGGAAGTCTTTCCCTACGTCACCGTCGCCCTGATCGTGCTTAACACGCTGATCTTTGCGCTAACCAGCCACGACTTTTTAGTTGTCAAAGACAGCGCGGTGGAACGGTTCGCTGTGTCCCATAACACGCTGAGTCCCTGGCGGCTGGTGTCTGCGATGTTTCTGCACGGCTCGCTGCTGCACCTTGCCGGAAACATGCTGTTCTTGTGGATTTTCGGGACAGCAACCGAAGGCCGGCTGCGGCCTTTGCGTTTTTTGGCCGTCTACCTGTTCGCCGGAGCGTTAGGGACATTGCTGTCGGACTTCGTGAACGGGCTGGTGGACCCGGACACGCCCAACTTAGGCGCGTCCGGGGCGATTATGGGTCTGGCCGGGGCGTACTTGTATTTGTTCCCCTACGCGCCTATTCGCTTGGTTTGGGGCTACTGGATTTGGCTGCTGCCGCGTGGAGGCATCACCGAGTGGCAGGCCCGCTGGGTCATTTTGTACTTTGTCGGCTTAGATGTCTTCAACGGCCTCATTCTGGGCGCACATGATGGGGTGGGGCATTTCGCGCATCTTGGCGGGGCGGGCGCAGGCTTCGGGCTGGTCTGGCTGCTGCGGGTGCCGCGCGACACCCAGGACGTGTCCGAGGTGCAGGCGACGCTCTCGGACATGCGCGACGTGTCCCTGCTGCCGCTGTATGATCTGGAAGCGCTGATGCAGCGTCCCACCACCGACGTGCGGCTGATTATGGCCTACTGCCGCCAGTCTTTAGTTTCCACGGTCGGGGCCAGCGAAGATAAGTGCCTGTGGGCCTTGCGCCAGTACGGCACGCTCTTAATGGATCAGGCCGAGCCGATCGCGCTGGCCCAGACCCTGCTGCCGCTGTCACTTCCCATCGTCCGGCAGCTTTCGCCGGTGTTCTTTTTGCGTCTGGGTTCACGCCTGGAGCGGGCCGCCGCGTATGACCTGGCAGTCCGCATCTACCAGCGGCTGTGTGAGGTGTTCCCGGCCAGCCCGGACACCGAAATCGCGTATCTGCGCGTCGCCCGCCTTATGGAAAATGTTTACAGTGACCCGGCACAGGCCCGCTACTGCTACGCGCAAATGCTGTCGCTGTTTCCGCTGGGTTCGATGAGAATGGAAGCCGAGTGCGGCCTGCAAAAGCTGCCGTCCCCTCCGGTTCACCCCGCATGACTAAGAACTGCTCGCCGGGTTTGAGGAACTGCTCGCCGGGTTTAACCTCAAGCCGCAGCGGGTAAACCTATGCCGCTTTGTACCGATGCTTTTCACCCACACATTCCGCCGCGCTTCTTCTGATCGGCTTGTCGGCTCTGCCAGCAGGAGCGCAAACCAGTACCAGAGCAGCCATGCCGGCAGCAGCCCCGCCGCCTTCAGATACGCCCGCGGCAAATAACCCGGCGGCCAGCACGCCGAATGCCGCTCCGGCTACTCCTGCTCTGCCAGCGGAGCCTGCTCCTTCTTATGCGCCTTCCAACACGACCCCAAACAGCGCCGCGTCAGGCTCCGTTTCGCCCCAAGTGCCGACTGCGGCTTCGCCTGTGCCGCTCGCATCGCCGTCCGTCCCTAACGCATTTGGACAGGTTCTGCCGGCCGCCGCGCCGACTTCCCTGCTGCCGCAGACGCCGGGAGCTGTGCCGTTGGTCCTGACCCCGGACAGCGCGATCATCCTGGCAGCCCGGCGCAATCTCAGCAGCCTTGCCGCACTGCGGGACGTGTTCGCGGCTCACGCAGGCGTCCGGTCGGCGGCGGCCCCGTCGCCGCCGGTGTTCACCATCGGCCCGGCACTGCAAACGGGAGGCACGACCGACGGCCTGCTGCTGGAACAGCCTTTGGAGCTGAATGGGACGCGCGATGCCCGCACCCAGGTCGCCCGCGCCCAGCTTCGCCTTGCCGAAGGGCAGGCGCTGGTGTCGCTGCAAACGCTGGTCTATACCGTGCGAACCAATTTTGCCATTCTGGCCCGCGCCCAGCAGCAGCTCCGGGCGGCCCAGGAACTGCGGCAGGTGTCGGAGCAGTTCGACGCTCTTGCCCGCAAACAAGTCGCTTTAGGGGCGCGTCCCGGCATTGAAGCCCGCGAAACCGCGATTGAAGCGGCGCGGGCGCGGGCGGCGGAGGCGCAGGCAAATGGAGAAGAGCTGGCGGCACGGACGCTGCTGAACGCTTACCTCGGACGCGCTCCGCTGGACCCAATTACTGCGGAAATTCCTGAACAAAGCGCTTTGAATGCCGCTGCCCCGGACCTGCCGGCGGCCCAGAGGCAGGCGCTGGCGGCGCGAGGCGAGATTGCCGTGGCGGAAGCGAGCCGGGATTTACCCTCGGCTCAAGCGTCGCTGGCACGGGCGCAGGGGCGTCCCGATCTGGCCCCGGAGTTTCGCATCAGCCAGATTACGCCAAAATATATGGACGCGGGCCTCGGCGTCGTAATTACCGTTCCGTTAGATTACGGGACGCGGCGCAACTTGATTCGGCAGGATGATCTGAGCGCCGAAGCCGGACAAGCGCGGGTAGTGGGAACTCAGGCGCAGGTGCGGGCGGAAACCGTGCAGGCGGCGTCCCGTCTGAGCGCGGCGCGGCTTGCGCTGGCGGAATACGACGCAAGCATTGTCGGCGACGCCCGCGCTGTGCTGGACGCGACCCGCGCCGGGTTTGCGGCTGGTGCGGTGACTATTGTTGAAGTGCTGAGCGCCGAGCGAACATACCGGCAGGTGACGAATGAGCGGCTGGCAGCACTCGCGCAGGCCGACCAGGCAGCGGCGGATTTTGACCGGGCTGTTGGTGCAGTTCCCCCGGCGCTGCTGTCCGCCCTCGCCCATGACATGACCGCTAAAGACATAGAAGCAGCGACCCGGAAGACTTCGCAGACAGAACCACAGAAAGAAGCGGTGTCTCCATGAGCTATCGCAGAAAAATACGGGATGAACAGCGCCACGCCGTCATTGGGGTAAAGCGCGGGGAACATGCCGTCGCAGTTTGGTGGCGTCATCTGCGGCGGAGCGGCAAAATCTTTGTTTGGCGCACTGTTCCACGGTGGGTTTGGATCGCGCTGCTTGCGCTCGGCGTCGGCACAGCGGGCTTTTTCCTCGGACACGGAAAGTCCAGCGGAGGCGCATCCAGCGACAGCCAATCGGCAGGCAGCAGCGGCTCGGCAGGCAGTGATCAATCCAGCAGTGGAAGCAGCTCGCAGGCGGCGCAGCCGCAGTCTGTCACGCTTGACCCGCAGCAGATGCAGTACGCGCAGCTTCAAATGGGAACCGCCTACCAAACGACCTTGCCGACCCCGCTGGCTGTTCTCGGAACCGTCACGCCTAACATCAACGGACAGGCGCAGGTATCGCCGCGCCTGCCGGGAAAAATTCTCCGAGTACTGGTCAATGTCGGGCAGCAGGTACAGGCCGGACAGGTTGTTGCTTTGGTTTCCAGCCCGGATGTGTTTCAAGCCCAGGCACAGTATCAAGACGCCATTTTGAAGCGCACGGCAACCGGCACTGCCTTAAAACGGCAGCTTGAGCTGGCTGGTTACGGCTACTTCGGTCGGCCCGCGCTGGAAGCCGCACGCCTCAGCGCCGCCCAAGTGCAGGGCGAGATCACAGGTGATCAGGCGCAGGTTGTCAGCGCCCAAGCGCAGGTCGCGCAGGCGGACGTGCAGGTCAATTTGACCCAGAAAACCTACACCCGCGCCCAGCTGCTCTATCAGGCCGAGCTGATCTCGCGTCAGGGCTTGCAGCAGGCGGAGGCCGATGCGCTGGCGGCTGAGGCTGCTCTGGCAGCCGCAAAATCTCTCCTCGCCGCCGCTGTGGACCGCCTTCGGAACGCCCGCAACCGGGGCAGCATCACGGAGCGGGCGCTGACCCGGCAGGGAAGCTTGTTCCGCAGCGGTGCGGTCGCATCTGAACAGATTGCTCCGTACCGCAGCGCCTTTCTGCTGGCCTCGCATGAAGTGGAAGCCGCTGTGGCCCAGCTTCATCTCTTAGGCGCTCCGGTAGCCGACGAATCGTCTGCGGAAGGCGGCCTGCTGCCGGTGCGCTCGCCGATTGCCGGGCAGGTCAGCGCCCGCATGGCGTCGGCGGGCGAGACCGTCGCCCCCGGCGCTCCGATGCTGACCGTCACCAATCTGCGCCTCGTTATCGTGCAGCTCAGTGTCTTCCAAGAAGACATCGCCCATCTGCGGTCCGGCTTAACAGTGTCGGTTGTTTCCAACACCGCGCCGGGACGCAATTACAGCGGCGTCATTTCAGTGATTGGGTCGGCCCTGAACCCGGACACGCGCACCGTGCCGGTTTACTGCGTCATCAAAAACCCGGATCGCGCTCTGCGTCCTGGCGTCTACGTTTCCGCGACAATCTACGGTGCAGCTCGTGCCGATACTGTTGCTGTCCCGCAGTACGCCGTGCAGATTTACAACAAGGGGCATGTCGTCTTCACGCCCGGCCCGAAGCCCGGCGTTTACGTGGCCCAGCCAGTGCAGGTCGGCGAGACCGTGCATGGTTTGACCCAAATCACGCAGGGATTGAAGAACGGTCAGCCAATTGTGACAACCAATGCGTTTGTGCTGAAATCCGAGATGATCAAAAACACGCTGGATTAGAGTCAGACTATGATTGACAGAATTGTCGGCTTCGCTATCAAGCAGCGCGTCGCTGTTGTGATATTAACTTTGTTCCTGCTGGCATTCGGCGTTTGGCAGGCATCCAAGCTGCCGATTGACGCCGAGCCGGACGTCACCAACACGCAGGTCGTCGTGAGCGCTTTGGACCCGGCGCTGGGGCCGCAGGAGCTGGAAAAGCGGGTGACGTTCCCGCTGGAGCTGGCCCTGGCGGGGATGCCGCACTTGGAGCATATCGAAAGCGCTTCGCAGTACGGTTTGTCCCAGGTGCGCTGCTACTTTGACGAACAAGTAGACTTGTACTCGGCGCGGGATGAAGTCACGGCGCGGCTACAAACCGTGCAGGGGCAGCTCCCCTCCGGCATCAATGCGACGATGCTGCCGGACACGACCGGAACCGGCGAGATTGTTCATATTCGCATTGCCGGCGGCCCGATGACCCTGATGCAGCGGCGCTCTTATGCCGACTGGACCCTGCTGCCGCAGCTTTTGCAGGTCAAAGGCATTGCCGACGTCAACGTGCTGGGCGGCCAAATTCGGCAGTGGCAGGTGCAGGCGGACCCGCAAAAGCTGGCCGTGCGCGGCCTGTCTATTTCCGACGTTGACTCGGCTCTGTCGGCCAACAATTCCGACATGGGCGGGTCGTTTCTTAATCAAGGCGCGGTCGAGCGCATCGTGCGCGGCGTCGGCTTCGTGCGAAGCCTCGACGACATCCGGCAGATCGTCGTCGGAGCGCAGAACGGTATTCCGGTGACGCTGGGGCAGGTCGCGACCGTGCAGGAGGGGCCGGCACCGTCGCAAGGCTCGGCGACTTCCGATGGCGAAGGCGAAGCCGTGCTTGTCCTGCCGCTGCTCCGGGTCGGGGCGAACACGCAGACAGCGATGCAGGGCGTGGACGCAAAGCTTGCGACGCTTTCCAAAGACCTGCCGCCGGGAACGCATTTCATCAAAGAGTTTGACCGAACGGCCCTGACGCAGGACACGCTTCACACGGTCATCCACAATTTGGTGGAAGGCGGCGTTCTGGTCATCGTCATTTTGTTCCTGTTCCTGCTTCAAATGCGGGCCGGTCTGATTGTCAGCGCGATTATCCCGCTGTCCATGACCATCGCCATTATCGGCATGAGCGTGTTCCATATTTCTGCGAACTTGATGAGTCTCGGCGCGATTGACTTCGGCATGATTGTAGACGGCGCGGTGATTATCGTCGAAAACTCCGTGCGGCGACTGGCAGCAGAAGGCGAAAAAGGCCAAGAGGACAAAGATAAAGATGGGGACAAAGACAGCAAGAAAGAACTCTCCGACGACGAGCGGCACGACATCATCCGGCAGTCGGCGGCGGAAGTGCTGACGCCGAGTGTTTGGGGCATCATCATTATTCTGGCGACCTACCTGCCGGTCCTGACGCTCACCTCTATCGAGGGCAAGCTGTTTAAGCCGATGGCGCTGACCGTCATGTTCGCGCTGACAGGTTCGCTTCTGCTGTCCTTGACGCTCATTCCCGCCCTCTGTGCGTTCTTTCTCAAAGGCGGCAAGCAGCCCAAAAACAAACCGTTAGAGTGGCTGACCGAGCGCTACGCGCACGGACTTGACCGGGCCATTAAACATAAATGGGTCACGGTGGGCATCGCGCTGGCCTTTGTCGTGGCGGCATTTATCGGCGCGACCAAGCTCGGCTCTGAGTTCGTGCCAACTTTGGAGGAAAACAATGTTGACATCTCGGTTTACTATGACCCTTCCATTGATTTGCCGGAGATGATACAGCGGTCAACGCTTGCTGAAAAAGTCATCATGCAGAACTTTCCGCATGAAGTTTCTCATGTCATCACTCGTATTGGGCGGCCCTATGTGCCGACTGACGCCATGCTGCAATCGCAGGGCGATATTATGATTGAGCTGAAAGACCGCTCGCAATGGAAAGACGCAAAGGACCAAAAAGAGCTGACCGCCAAAATAAAAAAAGTCGTGGACGAGCTGCCCGGCTTTTCCACCGACTACACCCAGCCGATTGAAAGCCGTATGTTTGAGATGATCTACGGCCAGGGCCAGACGTCCGACTTCGGCGTCAAAGTGTTCGGCCCGGATTTAGATGTCATCCATCAGCAGGCGGAGAAAATCGCAGACGTTCTCAAAACCGTTCCGAACGCACAGGATGTCAAAGTGCAGACCACCACCGGCCTGCCGCAGCTTGTGCTGACCATCAACCGGCAGGCCATCGCTCGCGACGGCATCACAGTGGCCGATGTGAACACCGTCATTGACTCGGCCATCGGCAGCCGTCCGGTGACGCAGGTGGTAGACGGCTCCGAGCAGATTGAAGTCACCGTGCGCCTCACGCCGACGGCGCGGCAGACGCCGCAGGAAATCGGGCGAGTGCTGGTATCCGGCCCACATGGCCTGGAGGTGCCGCTGTCGGAGCTTGCCGACATTCAGGAAGTGGATGGTCCGGTGGAAATTGACCGGGAAAACGAGCAGCGGCGAATCATGGTCAACGCCAATGTCGGCGGAAGCAACTTGGGCGGCTTTGTGAAGCAGGCGCAGCAGAAAATCAAGTCCCAAATCCACCTGCCGCCCGGCTATTCACTGGCCTACGGCGGCGAATACGAAAGCCTGCAATCAGGCCGCTCGCGTCTGGCGCTTGTCGTTCCCATCGCCTTGACTGCCATTCTGGGTCTGCTTTTGGTTGTGTTCGGGCGAATGCGTCAGGCGCTGATGATTTTCACGGGCATTCCGCTTGCCATCAGCGGCGGCATTTTGGCGCTGCTGCTGCGTCATCTGCCGTTTTCCATGACTGGGGCGGTTGGCTTTATTGCGCTGGGCGGCATCGCTCTTCTCAACAGCATAGTCATGCTGTCGTTCATCAATGACCTGCGCCGTCAGGGGAAGACTGTCAAGGAAGCCGTCGAACAAGGCGCACGGGAGCGCCTGCGCCCGGTGCTGATGACAGGAACCGTCGCCACAATTGGCTTTATTCCAATGGCCCTTTCTACAGGACTCGGCGCGGAAGTCCAGCGGCCGCTCGCAACAGTTGTCATCGGCGGCCTAATCACGTCCACTCTTTTAACGCTGTTTGTCCTGCCGACACTTTATTCTTGGTTTGAGCATGACGACGAAGGCGGCAAGCGCAAGCCACGCCCGCGCCACCGCGCCCGCAGCAAAAATAGCAGTAGCAAAAACGGCTACCATGCCCCCCTGCCGGAAGACCATGAACTCGTTCCGGCGGGGCCGCATGAGATTGTCCTGAAATTTGACAAGAATCGTTGAATCCTCTACAATAGGACTCTATGAACACACGCATCTTTCGCCTGTGCGCCGGCCTGTCTGCGCTGGCGCTGACAGCGGCCCCCGCCGCACATTCTCAGGGCTTGCCGCCCCCGCCGCCCCCATTGGGGCCTGCTCCAAATGCCGGTCCGAACAATGCTGTCCCGAATGCCGCGCCGCCGGCAGTCCAGTTCCCGCAGGACAATCCCGCCCTCAATCCCACGCTGCCTCCGCCGGTTCCTGCCGCCGCGCCGGTTCTGATCACCGTAGACGCCGCCGCCAAGCGCCACGACATCAGCCCCTTAATCTACGGTGTCGCGTTTGCCACAAAAGCGCAGCTTCTCACGCTCAACGCCCCGCTGGACCGCAGCGGCGGCAATTCCGAGACGCGCTACAACTGGCGGCTCAATGCGTCCAACCATGCTAACGATTACTACTTTGAGAGCATTGGAGAGAAGGACCCGGCGCCGGGCGCACAGGCAGATTCGTTTGTCGCTGATGCGAAAGCCGCCGGAGCGCAGCCGATGCTAACCGTCCCAATGATCGGCTGGGTGGCAAAGCTCGGTCCGAACCGGGAAACGCTGCCCGGCTTTTCCGTCGCCAAGTACGGCCCGCAGCAGAAAACCGACCCGGACCATCCAGACTACGGAAATGGGATGAAGCCGGACGGCAAAACCGACATCACCGCCAATAACCCAAATGATGCCAACCTGCCGGCAACGCCCGCATTTCAGCAGGGCTGGCTGACGCACCTGACCCAAAAATGGGGCAAATCAGCGAGTGGAGGCGTCGGCTACTACCTTTATGACAACGAGCCAAGTTTGTGGCATTCGACGCACCGCGACGCCCACCCGAAGGGCGAGACGATGGATGAACTGTTCGGGGACATTGTCGCCTACGGCACGATGATCAAGGGAATAGACCCCGGCGTAAAGCTCTTGGGGCCGGAAGAATGGGGCTGGCCAGGCTATTTCAGCAGCGGCGCGGACTTACTGTATTCCGGCGCACACAACTATCAAGGGCACCCGGACAAAGACGCGCATGGCGGCATGGACATGATCCCCTGGCTGCTGACCAAGCTTCAGGCGCATCAGAAGCAGACCGGGCAGCGCCTGCTGGACTACTTGACCGTTCATATCTACCCGCAAGGAGGCGACGGCGGGGATGATGTTTCGCCGACTGTCCAGAGCCTCCGCAACCGCTCGACCCGCGCTTTGTGGGACCCAAGCTACACCGACGAAAGCTGGATCAAAGACAAAATCATGCTGATCCCGCGCCTAAGAACCTGGGTCAACACTTACTATCCCGGCACGAAAATTGGCATCACGGAATACAACTGGGGTGCGGAGAAAAGCATCGGCGGGGCAACGGCGCAGGCCGACATTTTAGGCATCTTTGGCCGCGAGGGTCTGGATTTGGCGACCCGGTGGACCACACCGGACACGGCCACGCCGACATTCAAAGCAATGCAGATGTACCGCAGCTACGACGGCCACAACGCCGCCTTCGGCTCGGTCAGCGTCTCCGACACAGTTCCCGATCCTGACACGCTGTCGTCGTTTGCGTCCGTGCGCCGCTCCGACGGTGCGCTGACCGTGATGGTCATTAACAAGTCCCTGGAAGGCCCAACGCCGGTCTCGCTGGCTGTTTCGCACTTCGCCGGAACCACAGCGCAAGTCTGGCAGCTCACCAGCGCAAATACAATTGCTCATCTGCCCAACGCCGCCCTGCGCGGCGGCAGCGTGTCGGCGACACTGCCCGCGCAAAGCATCACGCTGTTTGTTGTGCCTGCGACGGCGAAGCAATAAAAGAGCTCACCCACGGCAACAAACCTCACCCCGCGATAAATCGCGACCCTCTCCTTTCTTAAGGAGAGGGTGGACATTTGTGGCCGGGTGAGGTTCTTGACTGCATAGGGTTCTTATCTGCGGGAGCTTACAGCCTCATTTCTGCTTTCACCTCGCCGAACATCTTCACGGCAAACGCCAAATCTTCCTCGGAATGCGCCGCTGAAATTTGGGTGCGGATACGCGCCTTGCCCTGCGGCACGACCGGGTACGAAAAGCCGACCACATACACGCCTTTTTCCAGCATCGCCTCGGACACACGCCCGGCGAGGGCCGCGTCGCCCAGCATGATTGGGACAATCGGATGCTCGCCGGGCAGCAGTGTGTAGCCGAGGCTTGTCATGCCCTCGCGAAAAAAGCGCGTGTTGGCTTCCAGTTTGTCGCGCAACTTGGTAGACTCCGACAGCATCTCCAAAACCGCCAGCGACGCGGCGGCAATCGGCGGCGCAAGCGTGTTGGAAAACAGGTACGGGCGGGAGCGCTGACGCAGGAGAGAAACCACTTCCTTGCGTCCGCTGGTATAGCCGCCGCTCGCTCCGCCGAGCGCTTTGCCGAGCGTCCCCGTCAGGATGTCCACGCGGCCCATCACATTGCGGTATTCATGAGTTCCGCGCCCGGTCTCGCCCAAAAAGCCTGTGGAATGGCAGTCGTCAATCATTACCAAAGCGTCATAACGCTCGGCCAAATCACAAATAGATTGCAGATCGGCAATTGTGCCGTCCATCGAAAACACGCCATCGGTAGCAATCAGCCGGGTGCGTGCGCCCGCCGCCTCCTGAAGCCGCGTTTCCAACTCCGCCATGTCATTGTGCGCGTAGCGATAACGCTGGGCCTTGCATAAACGTATGCCGTCAATGATGCTGGCATGGTTCAGGGCATCGGAAATGACCGCATCTTCCGGCCCTAACAAAGTCTCGAAGAGACCGCCGTTGGCATCAAAACAAGAGCCGTACAAAATCGTATCTTCCGTGCCTAAAAACTCGCTCAGCTTGGCCTCAAGCTGCTTGTGAATGCCCTGCGTCCCGCAGATGAACCGCACAGACGCCATGCCGAAGCCCCACACATCGAGCGCCGCCCGCGCCGCCGCAAGCACCGCCGGATGCTCGGCCAGCCCCAAGTAATTGTTGGCGCACAAGTTCAGAACTTCCGGCCCGCTGCCGACCCGGACATGGCTGTCCTGCGGCGTCATAATCACGCGCTCATT
>CAXTER010000064.1:19556-30201 GCA_964243345.1 uncultured Armatimonadales bacterium | reverse complement strand
AGCAAGTTTCTTTTGAGCAAGTTTCTTTTGAGCAAGTTTCTTTTGAGCAAGTTTCCCCCGGCACGAAACCTGCCAGGATTGAAAGCTCCCTTGAACATTCCGACTTGAGCATCCGAACTCCACTATGAATAGAGTATACTCTTGACACCAGGCAAACTCAACTGCTCTGCAGCAGCCACTCTCCCGGACGCCAACTGCTCAATTGGTGTTCTGGATGTCGAGATAGGAATTTGGAGAAAAGCCGAAATGCAGTGGTTCGAGCCAGCCCGGAGTTCTCCGACTAACCATGAGTTTTAAGTGGTGAGACGCCGTTCTAAGGTGGGTAAGGTCGGCGGTTGTGGAAGCTGAAAGATTGGCTTACGCAGCAACGACTCATGGGGCAGTGTGGCTGAAACGGTCGGTTTTCACGGGACTTTGGCCTCGGCGGAAACATTAGGTCTGACGGCCCAGGACGTTACTCTTGGCGCGACGAATCCTTCTGTATCACTGCCTCGATAAGGAACCCACCATGCGCCCGAACAGCTCTTCGCAAGATGCCGTCACAAATCAGCTCCTCTCCAACCGCTGGTACACCCGCATTACGCCCCAATCCACCCGCCGCAGGCGCTATAGCTCAGCTTTCGTGAACAACATCTGGAATGCCTGGTCCAACCGGGACAACGCGGCACAGGACAATTGCGCGGGCCTGCTGGCCACGATGCGGACGCAGGTCAACAACCTCAAAACGACGATTGATTCGTCTGCCCTAGACGCTCGGCAGAAACCGCTGGTTCAGAGGCTCATCGCAGAGTCCAAACAAGTTCTGGACGCGCTTAATCCCGCGCTCCTCAGTCAGCAGGCCAGCCGCAGTGCAGCCGTTGCTGCGCCCATGCAGCGCACGGCGAGTGAGCAGTCGGTAATCTCAAGCAACGCCAAGGCCGCTCTAGGCTGCATGGCTTATCTTCAAAGTGACCAGATTTTTCCAGGATGCGCGGGGACTTACCAATACATCCGAGAGCGCTTGGAGCAGATTTATCGCCTCATGGACGGAGAGTACCAGGTTGCCGATGTGGAAGGCGTTCGACAGCAGTCACTTCCCGCCGTGCAGCAGGCCATGCCAATGGTTGTTGCCCCCAACGGCCCCGTAACAACATCCACGCTGTCGACGACTCCCGGTGCCTCAGGCATGGGGCAAGCACCCGCCCCGTCGCCCGTCGCAGGACTAGAAGCTAAGCCCTCACCCTGGAACGGCACACCGAACACGACTGAGGACGGGCAGGAAGCAGTCGGCACAGGGCAAAATTGGTTCTCGACTTACGGAACCACTGTGGAGCATTTCGCAGAGCGGTGTTCCCGCTGGCTTCGGGCTAACGGGGGCGGGCAAACAGCCCTGGTAGAGCATTTGAGGGCCAACACCGTGCCTGAAAATGTGATCGTGCAGACGATGCCGTATGTTCGGTAGGTAGTGAAGGCCGAGGGGCGGTAAAAGCGCCCTATCGTACATCATTATGTCAGATAACCGTGATGCCTGTTTTCTGTGGTTACTCTCGCTCAACGTCCATTTGTCTAGCTCGTTACTCTACAATTTGTTCTCAGTTTCATTATCGACATTTTTCGCCGAGAACGCCCATAAACCCTCAGCGTTGAAGGGACGCACCATCCTCCACTCAGGTGGCAGTTCACGGCGTCCCGTCGTCACCGAGGTTTTTGGAGTGCGGACAGCCTGTTCCCGCTTGATGATGTTACTCACCTCTTCACGCATGAACCTCTCAATTTGGTCGGCCTCAAGATCGTAGCGGACGGGGGCAGCTAGATACAGGTCCTTATCCTTGTAACCATGAAACACGCGCAGGCCGTCACTATAAAGTTGATCGTAGACCAGATCGGCGATAGCCCGTGCATCGGTCCCATCAAGCGTCGGATCGAGTTTGTGCCATTCTTGCGCGGATGGGGCGCTGGCGCGGGCATGTTCATAAGCCCCTGCACGAAGATACACATCGACGTTGTAAAAGAATGTGCGCCATCGGGAGTTTGTCAGTTCCTGAACCCGATGGCGAAATTGTTCTACGTCCGCTACTGGTAAGGCTTGCTCGACCAACAGGCGCGGCACCATCTCCTCGAATGCGGCGCGTGCCCTTTCCCGCGTCATGAGCGGTGCGGTACGCCAGACTAAACTATCTTCCCCCTCAAAATTGTGGTTTTCTCGACCTCGCTGATGTGCCCGCACAAACTCGTAGTCATCATGAACGCGCAATACCGCTCGCAAGAGTGCGTGCGTATACAATGCTTCAGGCTTCTGCGGCGAGAGTACGTCTTCAGGACTGTCAAGGCCCATCCGTTGCCAAGAAGCAAACCTGAGAAAATCGACAGGAAATCGTCGGGTCAGCGAATCTTTGTGAGCCTTTAGATTTTTTGGGAGCCTTATCAGACTGAGGATGGTCGGCACCAGCTTTTCGCGAGGGCGTGTCGAACAAAGCTCTTATGAGCCTCTTTCCCCCAGCCTGATTTTTGGAGTCTCTGCGAACGCGCGCAGAAACTTTTTCCATCGGCGCAGATTGTAGGCCGAAAACTGGCCCTGAATCAGCCCGTGTGCCGCTGAGGATTGGCCCGAATCTGCCCTATCTTTAGCCGTCCGTATCCATGCAGATGCCCGAGATTTAGTCCACGGAAAAATACAACAAAGCGGCAGAAAATGGGCAAATTGCTGTACGGGGGGCAGAAATGAGAGTGACGGGCTGAACGTAGGCGGGGCTGATGCTCGGTAGAGGCGGGGGTTGTGGGCGCGGTAGGGGCGGCGTAGTCGAGTCATCCGTGCGTTCCATCAATAAAAACAGTGGCATACGGTTAACGGTTAGGCATTGCTGAAGTCGGTCAGGTCATACCCAGTGAACGCAACGTCAGGTGAACGCAACGTCAGGTGAACGCAACGTCAGGTGAACGCAACGTCAGGTGAACGCAACGTCAGGTTGGGTCGGATGCCGCGTGTTCGACGGCCTGAATAGAAGCAACACTGTTTCGGAGAGCCATAATTTTAACCTGCGGAAGTTTCCAAAGATAGCATCGTGTGCTTGATATGTAGGGCTAGGATAAAGCCCTTCTACCTGCCGTGCTTTGGGCAGTATGGCAATGTCGAGCGGCCATTGACACTGGAGGCCATACTCAAGTGCGATCTGCGCCAATCCAATCAGGAGGCGACCACTATGTCCACGCCATCGGCGAATCCGCGACTGGGGCTATGATGAAGCGAACAAGCTTTTTTGGTTATCTGGAGCCGATTCCATAGATAAGCATCTGCGGCGCGAGGGCGTGAGCTGGTGGCGGGACGAAGAGCTGTCCGTGGCGGAGTTCGAGCGGGCGCTTGAGCTTTACGAGCAGGTCAAGCCGTCTCTCGTGCTGTCGCACGACTGCCCGCAAGATTTTGTTCAGGCTCTGTTCGGCATCCACGACCGCTCCCGCACACGCCAAGCACTTCAGGCGGCCTATGAGCTGTGGCAGCCGCGCTTGTGGGTGTTCGGGCACCATCATGTACGGCACGAGTTCCAGTCGCCTGAAGGCACCCTGTTCATGTGCCTGTCTGAACTTGGTTTCGTGGACCTGGAACTCCCGCTCCCGATCAGTGACGACGGCCAGGCCGCCCTCGGCCCATTTCGGACGGAGGAGACGGAGGCTGTCAAGCGCCAGGAATTGCTAGAACGCGCGTCCGCCATCGTGGGTGACGCGGCTGGTCTGCAGGACTCGCGCTCGATTCTCTTCGCGCGGGTCTGCCTAGGAAACGCCGGAAGACTGTTGGAGACAAAGCGTGAACGGCACTTTGCTGATTTGACGGATGAGCAGGTGGCGCGGGCGGAGAGAGCACTAAAGGGCTTGGGTACAGTAGATCAGGCGGATTGCTGATTGACGCGAAAGGCCCCGCCGTTGAGAAGTCAACGACGGGGCCTTTCTGATGTACGGCGGCTTCGTCAACGGCATATCTGAAAGAGAGGCGATGCGTCACGTCAGTTCGTCGCTGCACCTAGGCTGATAAGACTAGGCATCCCTGCAAAGTCGTCCTGGGCAAACAACCCCGAGATTGCCGAGCCAATGCTTCCACCCGAGGCGGACACCATCGGCACCATCGCTTCCGCACGGGCGTCAGAACAAGCTGCATACGAGGCCGAAATCGCTAATGTGAGCGCCTCTGCCGACCGTTCCTGCACGTTTTGCCACTGGCGGCCTGGAAATCCACTGGCGGGCAATATAATAGGCACCTGAGCGATGTCCAGGGACACGAAGGCAAGCCTCGTGGCGGGCTAATTACCGCTTCTAATACTTGGCGTGATTATGCCCTGAAAGGGTCACGGAAAACGATGAGTGTGATGCTGGTGCTGATGAGAAACGACATGGCATAATTGCTATAAAGGATGAAGTCATGATGATCCGAATTATTCTCGCAATAACGCTTATTGCTGGCCTGGCTTGGTGGTCGGATGGCGGTCCAAAATGGATTCCAGTTGTGGCCCTCTCCGCCTGCGCGGTGACATTTTTCGTCAGGAAGCTAATCCGTATCTGAATCGTCTTTCAACAAACGCCCCGTCAAGCCCCCGTTTCGCGAACGCTTTGAGTTACCGTCCTGCGATTAGACGCCGATAACTGGAAGCGTGCTGGTTAGGCATCACGACGATGTCCAGAAAAATGAAAGGCCCACCGCTCTCGCGGCGGGCCTTTCGGTCCTATATGTTCCAAGTCGCTCTGAGCCGCACACGCAATTATCGAATGCGGAATTCTAAAGAAGGAAGAGCAGTAAGATGAAGCCAGTAGCTGAATGGGATGAGGCGTACCTCATGTCACTTCCCGTGGGCGAGTTTGACTGGCTAGAGACAAAGGGGCGGCGGTCACTGGACCTGACAATTCCGACCGTGTCAGAGAGTGCCGTTCTGGAAACGATTTCTAAAGAGGTATCGGCATTCGCCAACTCAGGCGGTGGAACACTCGTCTACGGCCTCGCCGATCCCAAACCTGGAGAGACGGAATGGCACGTCGACGACGGCGGCGTGTCGGTGTTAGTTAAGAAGAATGAGACCAAAGAGTGGATGGAGACCATAATTCCCAATCAGATGGACCCACCACTAGAAAAGTTGGTAGTGGTCTAGTTTAGTTTGTTGACGATGTACTCGTGCAGAAAAAGCCGCAGGCAATCCTCGTGGCTCTGGTCGTCCTTGGAGAACGAGAGCGTCCTGCGAACAAAGCGGCCCAACCGCTGGCGCAGAATGTTGTTGAACCGCTCGATGTGGCAGGTCTGACCGTCGCCTTTGCCCGTGGCCTGATGCTGGGCCGCAGGTAAGACTTTGGCATACGCCCGCCAGAAGTCCGTGTAAAGCACACTCTTCTTGTACGCCTTCGGGATGCGCCGCCACAACAGGCGGCACGTCTTCTGGCCCCGTCCGCCGATGGCATACGCCACAATCTGACGGGTTCTGCGGCATTGGGCCAGCCACACCCAGCGCTTGTTCTTGCGCCGCTGCACGAACGACCAGAGTTCATCAAGTTCCAGCACGTCGTCAGTCTGGGCGGGAACCAGCGTCGTTTCCAGCGGCGGCAACAACGCGGCTTTTTTTGAGCCAGGCCATCAAGGTTTGGCGGCTAATGCCAAAGATGCGGCAGACACCCCGCAAGGAGCAGCGCTCATGGTAGGCAGCCAGAACGCGGCGTCGTAGGCGTTGCTGCTTTTGTTTTCGCGACTGCACTGGCCGCAGGATTTGCAGCGAAACTTCTGCTTGCCGTTGGGACCTTGCCGTGGCGGATTAGGTCGAGGCCGCCGCAATGATAACATGAGACTGTTTGCGTAACCATACTAAGAGCATACAACAAACAACCCAAATTAGACCATTACCAGACTTTCAATGTTTTATGGAATGCCAGAATGGAGACAAGAAACTGAGGCGGCAACATAAATTGCCACTTTCCTCGTCTATATTATCGTCGCCGCCGGCTTTAACTTCTTGTTGGGTGACAATCGCAGCGAAAGGCTGAACTTTAGTCATGCCCAATTTTCCTTCCACCCCTCCTCTCCATGCCCCGACCGCTTTGGAAGCCGCACAGGCGGCGCAGTCCTCAGCGGAGAATGCCGCAGATGCTCTCACTGTTTCCGAACGGCAGTACCGGCGGCTGTTTGAGGCAGCTCGCGACGGCATCTTGATCCTCGACAGCGACCAGGGCCGGGTCACGGATGCCAATCCCTTCATGACCGAGCTGCTCGGCTACTCCCACGCCGAATTGCTGGGCAAAGAACTCTGGCAGATCGGACTGCTCCAGGACAAAGCCGCAAGTCAGGAAGCCTTCGAGTGCCTGAAGCGCGAAGGCTACATCCGTTACGAGGACCTGCCGCTCCAAAACCGGCGTGGGGAGCAGCGTCAGGTGGAGTTTGTTTCCAACTTGTATCGCGAAGACGGCCACATGGTCATCCAATGCAACATCCGCGACATCACCGACAGGAAGCGCGTTGCCGTCGAGCTTGCCGCCGCCGATAGTGCAGTTGCCAAGCATCAGTCTCAGGCTGCTGTGCTGGAAGAGCGGACCCGCATGGCGCGGGAAATTCATGATACGCTGGCGCAGGGCTTCGCCGGGATCGTCACCCAGCTTGACGCGGCGGAAGCGGCTCTTGCCAATGTCCCCACGCCAGCCTCGCTCGAGAACCTTCCGATTGCCCAAGTTCAGTGGGACAAGGCCCAGGCCCGCATCGGCAAAGCGCGGGAGCTGGCCCGCGAAAGTTTTGTTGAGGCCCGTCAGTCCGTGGCTGCACTGCGCTCCTCGCCGGTTGAGGTAACGCCTGGAGGCTCCGAGCCGGCTCCTGTGAGTGAGGCCCTAGCTCGTCTTTTGACCCAGAAGGTGCAGGGAACAGCCGTAAAAAGCCGGTATGTGCTGGCAGGCATCCCGTGTCCTCTGACGACTGATGCGGCGCATTGCCTTCTGCGCGTGGGTCAGGAGGCCATTGCAAACGCCCTCACCCATGCACAGGCGGAAGAGATTGCTGTCGAGCTTGCGTTTGACACGCAGGAGGTCTGTCTGCGCGTGCGCGACAACGGGCGCGGGTTCGATCCCGGATTGTTTGATCCCAACGTTTTAGAAGCACAACAGTTTGGGATTACGGGAATGCGGGAGCGGGCGGAGAAGGCCGGCGGGCGGCTCGCGATCCTCAGCCGCTTAGGAGAAGGAACTGAAGTGGAACTCACGCTGCCGATCTTTTGTGACCCGGCTGCTTTAGATTTACTTTCTTTGGACCCGCCTGTACAGAAAGCGGCCACAGCATGATCCGCATTCTCATTGTAGACGACCATCCCATTGTACGTGACGGCCTCGTCGGGGTCATTGAAGAGCAGGCGGACATGGCGGTCGTCGGCCAGGCTGCCACCGGCACCGAGGCGCTGACGTTGTACCGCAAGCACCGGCCCGACATCACGCTGATGGACCTGCGGATGCCGGAGATGAGCGGGGCCGAGGCGATCACCGCCATTCGCCGCGAGGCCCCGGCAGCCCGTGCGATTATCCTGACGACCTACGATGCCGACGAAGACATCTACCGGGGCCTGCAAGCGGGGGCTAAAGCCTACCTGCTAAAAGACGTGGGGCGCGAAGTCCTGCTGGAAACGATCCAGGCTGTCCATTCGGGCCAAACGCCGGTTTCGCCGGAAGTCGGGGCGAAACTTGCGGGCCGGATCGTCTACGGCCAGCTTTCCGAGCGGGAAGAGGCGGTGCTGCATCTGATGGTACGGGGCATGAGCAACCGGGAGATTGCCGGGGCGCTGTTCATCACAGAGAGCACAGTGAAGTTCCACGTCACGCATGTTCTGGGCAAGCTGAATGCGGAAGACCGCACCCAGGCGGTGATCACAGCCCTCAAGCGCGGCCTTGCCAGTTTGCACTGAATTGCTCAAATCAAACCAGAGACCTAGACAAAAGGACAGCCTGCGGGCTGTCCTTTTGCCTTGCCTACAGCCGGACTTTAGGCGGGCGACAGGAAAACAGGCAGCCGTCATACTAAAACTACAGGCGGACCGCAGCTACAGGCGGACCATGCCTGAAATCCACAATTCAGATCAGCGAAAGAGAAACAGCCCATGCAGTATCTTGTAATCTTCACGCCTAACCCGAAGTTCGAGACCGAGGGGGTGCCCGCTGACTTCATGGAGCGAGAACTCCAGGAGGAAGCACAAGTGCGCGTCCTGTATGCCGGAGGTGGGCTGCGTCAAGTGTGGGCAAAGGTCCCGGAGGCTCCGGGCGCGGTCATCATCTTTGAGGCGGAAGGGCCGGATCACCTTCAAGAAATGATCAACAGCTTCCCGTTCGTCAAACTCGATTACTGCCAGTACCAAATCACGGCGCTTAAGCCATACATGGCGTTCATGCCGCCCCCGCCGGACAAGAAGCTCTAGCTGGGCAATTTAGTCATCGCTAGGCGAAATGACCGGCTGCGAAATAAAGTCTCGATTGACGAATAGTAACTGAGCCCTAGTCTTGAAGGAGCGGTTTCTTGAAGGAAATGAAGTTAAAAGGACAACAAAGTCAAAATGAAAGCAATGGAATCAACAATGAAAGCAATAGAACTCAAGCAGTATGGTGGCCCGGAGCAGCTTGCGGAAGCGGACGTGCCCAAACCGGTAGCGAAACCCGGCCAGGTCGTCGTGCGCGTCGTCGCAGCCTCGTACAACCCGCTGGATGTCAAGGTGGCCTCCGGCCAGATGCGCGAGATGTTCCCGACCGAGATGCCGTTCATTCCAGGCACAGACTTTTCCGGTATCGTCGACTCACTCGGCGAGGGCGTCCAGGAGTTCAAGATCGGGGACGAGGTATACGGCTGCCCGATGGGCGGAGGGGCCTATGCGGACTTCGTCGTCCTTGACGCCGACAAGATGGCCCGCAAGCCTTCCACGCTCGGCCATGAGGAGGCCGCATCGCTGGCGACTGTGGGGGAAACCGCAATGCAGGCGCTGGAACAAGCGCATTTGAAAGCCGGGCAGACCATTCTCATCCAGGGTGCCGGCGGGGCCGTGGGCGGTGTGGCCGTGCAGCTTGCTCATCAGTTGGGGGCACGCGTGATTGCCTCGGCGGATGCCGAGAGCCGGGACCGCCTTCTTGATTACGGGGCGGATGAGGTCATTGATTATAAGGCGACCCCGTTCGAGTCGGTGGCGAAGGACGTGGACGTAGTGCTGGACGGGATCGGCGGGGCCGTGCAGCAGCGCTCCTTTTCCGTGCTGAAGCCCGGCGGGGTACTGGTTGCCCTCAGTCAGCCTCCTTCTCAGGCGGAAGCCACGCAGCACCAAGTGAGTGCGGTCATGCTCAATACCAGCATATCCTCTGCAAACTTGCAGGCTCTAGCCGCGAAGATTGATGCAGGAGAAGTGCGGCCTTTTGTGGGTCGCACCTACCCCCTGAGTGCAGTAGCTCAGGCCTGGACGGATGTTCACTCGCAGCACATCGAGGGCAAGATCGTCTTCACCGTATCTTAGTCCACTGTGTCCTAATTCACCGCGTTTGGGCAGCGGGCTTGCGGTTCGGGCATCGTTTTTCATGCTGCCCCTCCCGTGCCAATCGGTGAGTGTACCTCCCTTGAAAATCCCGCCTACATTTACATTTCAGACTTTGCTCACGAACTTTGGGCCGTGGATTGTCTACGGCCTTCTTGCCGCTATGGGGCATCCAGGAGGGGCTTATGTAGGCGGACTCGCTAAAGTTTGGTTTGGTGCAGTTCCCTACGTCGGCACACTCTTTGGGATCGTGTTTACTAACTGATTCCCGCGATAGGCCAGCAAGCGATGGGCCGGCAAGCAAGAACCACAAAGCAGTTCAATATAGGTATCTAGCCACAAGGACAGCCTGCGGGCTGTCCTTGTGGCTTGTAGAAAACTGGACTTTCGGCGGGCGACAGGCCGGCGGCACACCTTGTATACTCGATCATAATTCGGTAGTGGTCCTAGATAGTTGAAGGTATACTTGGAGGCATGGAACCTTCTTTGCCTGCCTGCCCCGCTTGCGGCAGTCTCCACGTTAGCCTGTTCGGTCATCAGAGCGGCAAGCAGCGCTATCGCTGCCGCGACTGCCAAAAGACCTGGCGGGACAACCCACAGCCCCACGGCACCGACCCGCGCCGCAAGGCGCTGATCCTAGCCGCTTACCACGAGCGGATGTCGATGCGGGGACTGGCCCGCACGTTTGGCGTCAGTCGCACCACGGTCAGTACGTGGCTAAAAAAAAGCGAGCCAACTTCCGCCCCTGAGCCAGACCCTGGTGCCAGCCCAGAGGGATGACGTGCTGGAACTCGATGAGATGTGGTCCTTCGTGCGGTTCCGCAAGAACAAGCGCTGGGTGTGGCTAGCCCAGTGCAGGCGCACTCGCCAAATCGTAGCCTACGCCGTCGGCGACCGCAGCGAGGCCACTTGCCGCCTGCTTTGGGAGCGTGTTCCGCTTTCCTACAAGTGCGGCTTATTGTACACCGATTTTTGGTCGGCGTATGCTGAAGTTCTGCCCGCAGGACAGCACCGAGCGACGGGCAAAGGCGCGGGGCAGACGTGCCATATTGAGCGCTTCAACGGCATTCTGCGCCAGCGGATGGCGCGGTTTGTGCGACGGACGCTTTCGTTCTCGAAGTGTGATGAGATGCACGAGATTTGCCTGCGGTTGTTTTTGCATC
>CAXTER010000064.1:0-19456 GCA_964243345.1 uncultured Armatimonadales bacterium | reverse complement strand
AGCATAACCGACGCATTCAGCATAACCGACGCATTCAGCATAACCGACGCATTCAGCATAACCGACGCATTCAAACCATACTGAACAACTAAATGAGTACCATTACCCATAATTCAAGGCAGAGTAAACAAGCCCGCATGAATGAAGATAGTCGAGGAAAAGTATTGGTCGTAAAGACATATGAGGAGAACAACATGACAGACAACAAAGTGGCACTGGTCACAGGCGCGAACAAAGGAATTGGAAAAGAACTCGCGCAGCAGCTTGGCGCACTCGGTATGACCGTCCTGATTGGAGCACGGGATCAAGAGGACGGCCAGAAAGCAGCGGCGGAGCTGACCACAGGCGGGGCAGATGCCCATGTGGTGCTTTTGGACGTGACAAGCCAGGCAAGTATCAACGCAGCGGTGGCACAGGTGGAAAATGACTACGGCAAGCTGGACGTGCTAGTCAACAACGCCGGCATTGATTTGGATCTCGGAGGGCATCAGCAGCTCGTTCCGCCGAGCGCTTTGGAGATGGACACGCTGCGGCAAACCTACGACACCAATTTCTTCGGCGTCTTTGCCGTCACGAAAGCGTTCCTTCCGTTGCTGAAGCGCTCGGAGGCCGGGCGGATCGTCAATATGTCCAGTAGTGCTGGCTCACTGACGCAGAACGCCGACCTGAACTATGAGTATGCAGCGGCCAAGGCTTTGGCCTACCCCTCGTCGAAGGCTGCGCTCAATATGATGACGATTCAGTTTGCCTACGAGATGAGGAACACGGCAATAAAAGTCAACTCTGCCGATCCGGGTTATACGGCGACGGATATTGACGAGAACCGGGGCACTCGTACTGTTGAGCAGGCCGCCGTAGTTGCCGTGCGTCTGGCAACACTGCCGGTTGGCGGCCCGACAGGCGGGTTCTTTGATGAGAATGGCTCGGTTCCATGGTGAGTCGTCAATGAAAGAAGTCGCAGCAAAATAAATGGAAAGGTGCCAGAAGAACTGACCTTCCATACACCGCACCAATGTTCAGGAGAAACCTATGACTTCAACTACACTTCCCGGCGGCACACTTCAGCTCGCCGATGATCTTACTTTAACGCGCATGGGATATGGCGCAATGCAGCTCGCTGGCCCGCATGTGTTTGGGCCTCCAGCAGACTACGCGGGTGCAGTCGCGGTTCTGCGCGAAGTTGTTCATCTTGGTGTCACCCATATCGATACCAGTGACTTCTACGGTCCGCATATAACCAATCAATTGATCAAAGAAGCACTGTCGCCTTATGCCGAGCAACTGCGAATCGTTACCAAAGTCGGATCAGTCCGGGGCGCTGACGGTTCGTGGATTCCAAGCCTCACTCAAGAAAGCCTAATTGAACAAGTTCATGACAACCTCAAGAACCTAGGCGTCAACGCACTTGATGTTGTCAATCTGAGGGTCGGCGGCCTTGATGCACCGACGCCAGGTTCAATTGCGGAGCCATTCTGCGTCCTCGCCGAGATGCAGCAGAAGGGTCTGATCAAGCACCTTGGGATCAGCACCGTTAATGCCGAGCAGGTCGCTGAGGCGCAGTCCATTGCACCGATTGTTTGCGTCCAGAACTTTTATAACGTCGCCCATCGGCAGGATGACCCGCTCGTTGATTCCCTAGCCGGACAAGGAGTCGCTTATGTGCCGTACTTTCCACTGGGTGGTTTCTCACCCTTGCAGTCCAATACACTTGCCAGTGTTGCCAAACGCTTAAACGCAACACCTATGGCTGTCGCCCTGGCGTGGCTGCTACAGCGGTCGCCGAACATTCTGCTCATTCCAGGGACATCTTCTGTCCAGCACCTTAGAGAGAATATCGCCGGCGCGGCAATGACGCTTTCCGAGAACGACCTGACCGAACTCAATGGGATTGCCTGATGAACTTAAACACAACCACTATTATGAACACAACTACCACGAAGCCCGTAGTCGGGTTCATCGGCCTAGACGAGCTGGGACTGCCGATAGCAGTCGCCATCGCTGAAGCGGGCTATCCCCTCCATGTATGGGCAAGACGCCCCGGCTCCCCGGACGCCTTGAGCAGTGTCGCGTATGTCTGCCATGATAATGTCAAAGACCTGGCTGCCTCCTGCGACATCGTCGCGTTGTGCGTCAGCACCGATGAAGATGTCATGCAGACCGTGGCCGGCGGGCTGCTCGACGGCCTCCGGCATGGGTCTGTTGTGGTCAACCACACCACCGGCACACCCGGCAACGCCATCCTGCTCACCGAGACGTGCGCCCGATCCGGCGTCGATGTCCTTGACGCCCCCGTCACCGGAGGGCAACCCGCCGCCGAAGCGCGGGCCCTGACCACGATGGTCGGCGGACTGCGGTCCGTCGCTGAGCGCTGCGAACCGCTTTTTTGTTCCTTCTCCGAGCATGTCGTCTACATGGGCGACGCGGGAGCGGGACAGACGGCAAAGGTGTTTAGCGACGCTCTGCTGATGATGAACCAGGCCAACATCGCTGACATCATGGAGCTTTCGGCTAGCTTTGGCATGGACCCATCAAAGCTGGCGAATATCCTCAAGCTCAGCAGCGCTTCCAGCAGCGCGCTCACACTGCTCAATAGCATGATCACCCTCGACAATGTTGATCACCTTTCCCACGCCGAAGTACTCGATATGCAAGTATTCGACAAGGCCATGACCGAACGCCATGTCAGCGCTGCCGCCGCCACAGCGCGCGGTCTTGTCGGTGCCAACGGGTTGCCTGCTCTGATGCACCGACTGAACCCATAATGGCCGCTCCAGAGCGTCGAGTGCGAAAATCGTCGTGAGAAAGAAGGATTCAACATGAACACACCGATTGATGATGTCACCCAGCTAGTTGTACACGAGCGCCAAAGCCGCGACCGAGGCTGGTGGGATCAGATGGCCGATTGTTTTGCCAAGGACTCAGTAGTCGACATGAGTTGGATTAACGGAAGCGGAGCTGAGTTCGTCCGCGAGTCCCGCCGCATGTCCGGCGGCGGCTGGGGCGGGCAGAGTGTGCATCGGCTTTCTCCACCCGCGATCCGCATTGCTGGGGATCGGGCGTTGGCCGAGCTGCCCCTTATTATCGAGTTCCACGTCACCATTGATGGTGTCGAGGCTGATCTCGCTTCCTATTGCCGATCCCAATACCGAGCGCAGCGGGCCGAGGGATCTTGGCGCATTGCGCGGATTACGTCAATTTACGAGCGAGACACACTTACCCCCTCGCTGCCCGGAACCCGGCTTGAGATCGCCCCGCAGGAACTCGCGGCTTACCGACCCTCCTACCGGCTTCTCGCCTGGTATGAGAGCCGGCTTGGCCTCCCCCTCCGGTCTGATCTTCTTGGAGACGACCAGCCCAAAGCGGTTGCTTGCCAGTACGAAGCCGAAGCCGCCTGGCTCGCTGGGTCGGAT
Organism: uncultured Armatimonadales bacterium; assembly: GCA_964243345.1. Taxonomy (GTDB): domain Bacteria; phylum Armatimonadota; class Armatimonadia; order Armatimonadales; family Capsulimonadaceae; genus JANXMY01. Next base: position 16,046 of record CAXTER010000064.1, on the reverse strand, counting down.
TAGCTCTGACCGTTGATTGTCTAATGATGTGATCAAAGAGTGGAACAGTATTACGACCCACGACGCGGAACGGTATTTTCCAGTGGCTTGGCAGACGGGGCAAGAGCCTCCCTGCTCTAAGATGTTTGAACAAAAGGATCAGTCTATAGTCTTTCCTTTTGTCTAGCTGAGAACTGGTCCTTAGACGGGCAATAAGATAATTCTTATTGCGAGAACGGGTGCTGTGTTCCTTTTGAGGCTCCCGCGAAGATCGCGCATATGACGCTGCCGGTTGAGTAAAAGGAGAGAAAGATGACTAAGGCGTCCACGCAGGCAGTCGAGGGTGAAGAAGAGGAAGAACCTGCACGGGTAGAGGCGGACGCGCTCCGGGAAGAGCAAATACAAGACCAAGCATCTCCCGCAGGCGAAGACATGGGATCATTGAAAGAGTGAATCTGAAAGAGCAGAGGACAAAACGAATGAGCCATGAGAAACCGCTGCGAAGCATTGACCGCGAGGCCCGCGAAGCCGAGCAAAAACGGGACGCTGAAAGGCAGTTCCTCACGCCGCCGGTGACGCCGGACGATAAAAAAGTGCTCCACGAACTGGATCAAGACCAGCACGGGCCAGAGTTCTACGCCCAGGTCGGCCCGCGCAAAGGGACACACTCGCACCGGGGCGATGCACATAAAGATGTACATAAAACCGACGAACAGCCTTCACTGCCGGAAGAATAGCAACGACCGGGCAGCCTGGGAAAGATTAATGGAAAAAGATTGAGATGAAGAAACTGATTGTGTTTGATTTAGACGGGACGCTTGCGCCCAGCAAATCGCCCGTGGATGCCGAAATGGCGGGGCTGCTGCATGACCTTCTCGGCATGGTTCAAGTCGCCGTTATCTCCGGCGGCGACTGGCCGCAGTTTGAGACGCAGCTTTTGGCGGGCCTGCCCCAAGACGAGCGCCTGGCAAATCTATCCCTTCTACCGACTTCGGGCACGAAGTTCTTTCAGGCGGTTCAGCAAGAGTCCCAACGGAGCTGGCAAAAGCGTTATTCGGAGGACTTCACGCCCGAAGAAAAACAGAAAATCATCCGCTCTCTTGACACGGCTGTCGCCTCTGCCGGCTTCCAGGCGGCGAAGGTTTGGGGAGAGACGATTGAAGATCGGGGCAGCCAGATTACCTACTCGGCACTCGGGCAGCAGGCACCGCTCCCGGAAAAAGAGGCGTGGGACCCGGACTTCACCAAGCGCAAGAAGATCAAGGCAGTTTTGGACCCGCTCCTCCCGGAGTTTTCTATTCGGCTCGGCGGCGCGACCTCGATTGATGTCACGAAGCCCGGCATTGACAAGGCATATGGGATCAGAAAGCTCCGGGACGTTCTTGGGATCGCGCTGACAGAGATGCTTTTTATTGGCGACGCCGTGTTTGTGGGCGGGAATGATTATCCGGCGAAACAAGCCGGCGTCGCCACGATTTGCGTGCGCGGCCCGGAAGAAACAAAAGTCGTCATTGCGACACTTCTGGCTTGCCTCAGCAATAAGTAACAGAAAGCGAGGAATAAAAGTTGAAGGATTACAGCGGTCGACCAATTGAAGTGAAACGCTCCCCGAACGGCGATACGTTTGCCATCCTGCCGTTAGAGCTTGCCGTGGAACTCCGGGACGAGCTGACCCATTTAGGAGTGAAATCCGCCATTCAGGACCCCACCACGACCGACCGAAGAGATGAACGCGCCGAGACAACACTTGGGTTCGGCACTCTCTCCGTGGAACAATCTCTCGCACTTCAAGGGCAAATTGATGACTTCAAGTCACCCAAAGCGAGCTGACCGTGAAAACAAGAGGGATAATTCTGATGAGCCAAACGAAGACACCTCCAGGCGAGGCGCTCGGGGGCTGTCTGCCCCTGCTGACGCTTCAAGACCTGAACGCCGACCAGCAGAGTCTCTACGAATACCTGTGAAAAACCAAGACCGCTTGGGCCACTCACGCGCGCTTCCAAGGCGCTCTCGCCGATGGGCGGCTGATCGGGCCGTCCAAGGTGTCTCTACCCGCAGTGGGCTAGCAAGCCATGGGCCGGGAGAGCATCAATCTAAAACATCAACCGTGCTTCCGAAACAAAACACCTAGTCGAAAGGACAGCCTACGGGCTGTCCTTTTGTCTTGTGAAAAGCCGCACTTTAGGCGGGCGACAGGACCACAGCCAATCGCTATACTAGAACTACTGCAATATCTTGTGACCTTCACGCCCAAACAAAAATCCTAAACCGATTACACCTCAACACGAACATTCCGCTGAACTAACACGCAAACGCAGATAAAAAGAGCATCAACCATGAACGTTCTCGTCATCGGAGCCGCCGGCAAGACCAGCAAAGCTGTCACCGAGCAGGCGGTTGCCGGCGGCCATCAGGTCACGGCCTTTGTCCACACTGCTGAGGAATACAAGGCCCCCGACGTTCGCGTTGTTGAAGGGGATGCGACCGACAGCGCCCAGGTGAATGCCGCAGTTCTGGGTCAGGACGCGGTTCTTGACACGATTGGCGGCAAGACGCCTTACAAGGCAACGACGCTGGAAACGAGCGCCGCCGCCGCGATCATCGCATCCATGCAGCGAAACGGGGTGCGCCGCCTGGTAGTGACCTCTATGCTCGGCGTCGGGGAGAGCGCCGCGAATGCTCCCTTTTATGAGCGCTTGCTTGTCTCAACATTCCTGCGCGGCGCGGACAAGGACAAGTCGGCCATGGAAGCCGCTGTCGAAGGAAGCGGTCTGGACTGGGTCATCCTGCGCCCAGCTATCCTCGGCGATGATCCCGCCACGGGGAACGTGCAGGTCTTCGGCATCGGCACGGACGAGAAAGCCCACAAGATCACACGTGCCGACCTGGCCTCGTTTATGCTTGCCCAGCTTTCCAGCAACGAGTATCTTCATCAAGCCGTGACAATCGCAAACGGCTAAAAGCTCTTCGGCCTTAAGTAAAGGAGATTTCTATGAACGTATTTGTCACCGGCGGTACCGGCACCATCGGCTCCGCCGTCGTCAGCGAACTGCTCAGTAATGGTCACACCGTCCTCGCGCTGGCCCGCTCAGATAGCTCTGAACAAACCCTGAAGGACGCCGGTGCCAAGGTGCTGCGAGGAGGGCTGGCGGACCTGAGCGTTCTGCATGCCGGTGCGGCGCAATCCGATGGCGTCATCAGTCTCGCGTTCGGACGCGATTACAGCAGCATGGACGCGCTCGCGGCAGCCATCACTGAGGAGAGTGCCGCCATGGCGACATTAGGAGAAGCGCTCATCGGGAGCGACCGCCCCATCGTCACAGTCTCGGGCACGCCCTGGGTGATGGGCCGTGCCTCCACTGAGGCCGACCAAGTGCCGACCGACGGGCCGGTGGGCGAGCGGGGCCGCTCGCAGATTGCGCTGCTGGCTCTTGCTTCGCGCGGTGTGCGTGCTACAGCGGTACGCATGCCGCGGACGGTCCACAACGAGGGCAAGGGCGGGTTCGCCGGCCTGCTGACCGAGACAGCCCGCCGCACCGGCGTGTCCGGCTACCCAAGCGACGGAAAGCAGCGCTGGCCGGCCGTGCATGCACTCGACGCCGCGGTGCTGTTTCGGCTGGCTCTTGAATCCGCCCCGGCCGGAACAGCCTGGCATGCGGTCGCCGACGAGGGCGACGCGGTACGCGACATCGCGACGGTCATCGGCCGGCGGCTGAGCCTTCCGGTCGAGGCTGTGCCGGAGGAGAGCTTCGGCCCGTTCGGCGCGATCTTCGCGATGGATCAGCCCGCTTCCAGTGCCCACACCCGCGCGGCCCTCGGATGGCAGCCGACGCACCTCAGCCTGCTCGAGGACCTTGAAAACATTCAGCCTTAAACATTCAGCCCTAACATACTTCGGCCGGATCGCCGCGGAACATGGCGGCATCCACCCGAACCAGATCAGCCGGTGGAAAGCCGCCGCCGCGCAGAAACCGTTACCGACGATCTGGAACGCTCCCGACCCACTCTGGGAACTGATCGAGAAAGTCCTGGCCGTTTATGATCCACCTAACCGCATGGGTCGCCCACGTGCTGATGCTCGCCATTCGTTCGACGGCATCATCTACCGCTTGCGGACAGGCTGCCAGTGGAACCATCTCCCGCTGGAGTTTGGCGACCGCACGACGGTCTATCGCGCCTTTGTGCGCTGGGAAAAGCAAGGCATCTTCGATATTCTGTGGGCCATCCTGCTTACCAAGTGCGACGAGCTTCAAGGCGTTGATTGGCATTGGCAAGCTGCCGATGGCTGCCTCAGCAAAGCACGGGGCGTCCCGGGCAGTGGCCTGGGAAAAAGGGGGGTCAGGACGAATGTGTCGGTGCCAACCCCTGTGACCGTGGCAAGTCGGGCGTCAAGAAGAGTCTCTTGGTCGAGGGCAATGGCTGGCCCCTGGCGGCCTGCATCAGCGGAGCCAACACCCCAGACACCAAGCTGCTTGCCCTGACGCTGGACGCGATTGTTGTTGAGCGGCCCAAGCCGACCGCCGAGGAGCCGCAGCATCTGTGCCTCGATAAAGGCTACGACAACCCGACAGGCGAAACAGCCTGTGTCCAGTTTGGCTACACACCTCACATTCGGCGCATCGGCACATTCGGCGCATCGGCGAAGAAAAACTCGACGGGCAGGGCGAGAAGAAACATCCTGCCCGCCGCTGGGTAGTCGAGCGCACGTTGGCCTGGCTGTCCCGTTGCCGCGCGGTTCTCATTCGCTACGATAAACTTGCGGATCGCTACCTGGCAATGGTGAAGCTGGCATCGGCACTGCTCTGGTTCCGCCGCTGGCACACGCTTTCACAAAAGGACTTGCAGAAGCCATGACTTTTGCAATAGGTTGTTACTGACCAATCTGCCGACGACGGTGCGGAAAACCCGCAGATTAGCGATTTGAGGCATCCAGCGCCGCCTCACGACGCACGCGGCATCGGCGTTCCGCCTTCCGCCGCCGCCAGCCACCTTCAATTCCACGGCGGCAGATGGAGGGGGGCAAGCGCAACAGGGAGGTGGGTTTGCAGTCGCTCGCTGCGCGAGATCCTTATGCTTTGGGCCTTTGGCCCAAAGCATTTCCTCAGGCCAGGAGGCGGAGCGAAGCGGAGCTGCCTGGCTCTTCTTTGGCCGCAAGGCCAAAGCTCTGCAATGCCGCAGCGAAGCGAAGGCATTGTTCTTCTCCTGTCTTGTTCTTAAGCGAAGCGTCTTTACAAGCGGAGCGCGCCAATGGCCGAAGGCCATCTTGAGAATAAGAAGAATGATAGGAACACAAAGGGATTAGGAACTAGGAACAGAAAGGAATAAAGAGGTATAGCAAAAAGCAAAAAACAGGCCGCGAAAACAGCCATTTCCCATCGAAAACAACCCTAAAAAACGACCTGTTGGGACTTGTCGGTTGGATAGTGACAGACAAGTCCCGATAACTCCTGATAGGTGCTTTCGACAATTCCTGACAGCTTCCGCTAACTCCCGATAAGTGCCTCCGACAACTCCCGACAGTTTCCGACAACTCCCGCCTGGTCGGTATCAAAATGAAGCACATACGGCTTTTTTGGGGCCACGGAGAACACCCGCGCGTTGCGCGGCCCGACGCGCTCTTCGAGTTGATCTTTGGCGCGCAAAGATTCAAGAACTTCCTTGACCACAGCTTTGTCCAGGTAGCCGAAATACTGCCGCATTGCCAGGCAGATCGCATTTTGAGTTTGAGCGCCTCTCTCTTCCAAGTATTTGACAATCACCCTGCCGATGATTTCTTGCGTTCGGCTGTAGTCTTTATCGAGCGCTTTGCGCTCAGGCGCGTATTTGTAGACCTTAACCTTCGCCCCATTTGGTTTTTTGACCGCATATTCGATCACGTCGCTTCCCATGTCTTCCAGGCGGCGCAGGATTCGGGAAGCGCTCTTGAAGTCGCACCAGATTGAAGGACCGTCGGCGACTTGATTATAAGTGTATTCATCAAGTCGGTTCTCACGGAGGAACTCCAGTACGATCTGCGCGAGAGTTTCGTTGTCGTACTCGCGTCGCGATTGGTTCTGTTCAGGTTTGGTTTGAACTTTGTTGTCAGGCTTTGGCTGGACTTCAGGTTTGGGCGCGTCTTCTGGCGCAGAAGCTGGGGCGTTGAAAGACGCGTCTACTTCCTGGGCCTTGTGCTCAGCGTGAGCCTTGATCATGGTGTGAAGGAACTCATCTTTTGGATCGGCCATCTGTTTCTCAAACCAAGTAGCCTGAAGACTGAGAAGTGATAAGGATGTTCCGTTTGGAATTGGCAGTTGCCAGTTCTTGCGTTCCATCCACTGGAGGATGTTTTTATACTCCGTGGGCTCAAGCTCTTTGAGCTTGTCGTCAATGATGTTGACGATTGCGGGTCCGTGGATTGCGTTCATAATTTTGTCTTTCGTAGTGTTCAGCCCAGGGTGGAAAACGCCCAGGTCAGAAATTCAAGAGTTCATGGTGACAGTTTCAACGAGACGATAAACGAAGGCTCGATGCGCGGCGATTCTAACGGTCACTTCCTTGCTCGTTTCAACGAGATCGGTAAGTGCATAGGTCACTGCTTCGTTTCCAACGCTTCCCAGCAGCTCGCGGACATGCGAAACGATTTCTCTCGTAGTCTTGTCGGGATCGCACGCCAGCAGCTCACGGATCAGGTCTTTGATCACCATGTTTCGGTGGGATTTAGTCGGCCATTTTCCCAGTCTGTACCTCTCAGAAGCGCATTGGTAAGCTGCGTCTGTTACCTGCGGTGCTTGGTTCGGTCTGTCTGCCATAATTTTGTCCTTTTAATGTGCGTTGGTTTGAAAACCGAAAAGCCCCCAAGCAGTGGAATCGCTTGGAGGCTTTGTTTGGTCGGGTCGCTCTGGCAGGAACAACATCTTTGTGCGTCGAGGCGATTCCACCATCCCGATGCAACAATTCTTTTGGGCAATATCAGTTCCAGGCTGCCACCTGGGATCACTGTCTGCACTCTACTTCTATGGTTGTGCTTATACAGCAGTCTCGCACTGTTTTTGCAGTCGCATAAGTTTTATATTTTCGCCGCCGTCCGCGCGGTGAGATCGTTGTCCAGGCGATTTAGCATTTTTTGTGCGTGATCGTACACGTGCGTCGTCAGTTCGTTGCGCTTTTCGCGCAGCACCTGGTCTCGGTCGTCCTCAAAATCGAGATCGAGGATTTGGGTGACTTCATAACGAACATGACCGTACGCGACGGGAATTTTGACACCTGCGGTGATATTGATCTGGCTGGTTTTCATTGATTGTTTCCATCATGCAAAATGCCCATCAGGCGGTAGTGGGCGTCTGAGGGGCAGGACGTGTCACCCGATCTTGCTGGGCAACATCTTTACTGAACAGCGTCGCCACTGCACGGCGCTGCTCGAAATTGTTGGGCTTGTTTGCCCTCTTCTTATGTCATTGTCGATGCTGCGAGAAACGGCACAGTTCCCGCAAAATCTTTTTCAAGATGTATTCAAGGCACTTCCAAACTTCCAAAACTTACACGGCTTTGGCGAGCTTTTCTCGCCGCGCCATGGACACGCGCAGGATGCCGACCTTCTCCACCTCCGATGGAAAGTTCTCAGAAATGCTGGCATTTTGATTTTCGAGGGAAGAGGCTGAACGGAATGAGGAAGAAGGAGACGGAGTGGGTAAAGCCACGCGGGTCATCAACGCCGCTGGCCGGACGACGAAGCTTTTCACTGCCGCTATCCACGAAATGTGTCTCCGGGGAGTGATGCCCCTGTCAGGCTGCATATCGGGGCGTCGGCGTTCGCTGGGCTTAGACGACAAAGAACAGGCGCTTCACGCCCGCCTTGGCGTCCCTGCCTACTCTTATTAAGAGTAGGCAGGGAACTGGTACTTTAGTCCAGGTAGATGTCGTCACGCACACGTTCCTCGGATTCCCAGTAAAGCATTTCCAGGTGTTCGCCCCACTCCTGTTTTGCATGTTCCGCCGCGTCAAGTGCGTTGTGCTCGAACTCAGAGTGACCTGGAAACATGTCTTCTTTACAGGGATTTTCCAAGCGGTAGCGCCTGAGGTCACACATCTCCTCGTAGCTGAGTGGCAGGCCAGCCATATCGTCCAGCACGGCTCCGTGGGCTAACTCGTGGATGATCGCTGGCGCTCCGTACCAGGTCACCATGTCGCGTTTCACGCCGAAGCCGGGACTCCAACACTCCCAGTCGCATGGGTCCCAGATTACCTGATGGACCTCGCCTGACAGTCGTGAGTCGTAAGTGATGTACCGTCGCTCGTTACTCGACCTCGTCCAGACGGCCTGCCGACAATAGCAGTAGTCGTTGCGCCGTAGCGGCATCGCGACATACCACCAGAGGTCAGCCTGCCTCTGGTAGTGCATGATTGATTGGCCGAGGCGCTGGTCAGCCTCGCTTGCCAGCTTATGCACTTGCTCCCGTAAGTCGTAAGGCACGGTCTCTTCGATGTGCCCTGCCCACGGCGCTAACGCCTCAGCAAGAGTGTGAGCGCGGACGCGCCAGTCGTCGATCACTGCGATCTCGATACAGGGGGCACAATTGGCCCGGTCCTGCTGTTTTTCCATGTTATATCTATATCCTTTGTGTCAAATCGGGACGTTTCCGCCCTCTAATTATGTTGATAGTGCTTTTCCAGAAAAAGCGCACAGTACCGTTTAAATCTGATTTGAGACAACGATGAGAACACTCGTGATCGAAGATGATCCCGTAATTTCGGAGGCGATCCGCGAAGGGTTGGAAGAAGGGGGATTTCGAGTGACCGTCGCTTGTGACGGCGCTTCCGGGCTGGCGATGGCGCAGCAGGATTTGTTTGGCCTTATCCTTCTGGATGTCATGCTCCCCTTCCTCGACGGCTGGCAGGTCTGCCGCCAGCTTCGCGAGGAAGGCAACGCGCCTCCGGTCCTCATGCTGACGGCCCGCAGTACGCCCGACGAGCGTGTTCGCGGCCTTGACATGGGGGCGGACGACTACCTGCCGAAGCCGTTCCACTTCCCGGAGCTTTTGGCGCGGGTGCGGGCGCTTCTGCGGTGCGACAAGCTCTACCGGGGCCGGGTACTTCCTGTCGCCGAATTAGAGATTGACACGCGGGCACGCACCGTCAAGCGTGCCGGACATTCCGTGTTCTTGACGCCTCGCGAGTACAGCCTGCTGGAAGCGATGGCGGCGTGGGCAGGGCAAACGCACACCCGCAGTGAAGTCCAGGAGCGCATCTGGATGGACGATCAGAGGCTGGAAAGCTACTCCAATACGGTGGACGTTCATATCGGCCAGCTTCGCCGGACAATCGACCGCAGCTTCGGGGTCAAGCTGATCCAGACCGTGCGCGGGGTCGGCTATTCTCCCGCTCCGTGAAGGTATGGTGGTCGAGACCTCCCTGAGCCGGCCCTGGAAGTCTGGTGCGAGCCGTTTGAGTTGTCACGGGTCATCAGCAATTTGGCGACCAACGCACAGCGGCATACTCCGGCTGACGGTAGCATAACGCTTTGCGCTTTTTGCAGGGGCGAATGGATCGAGATCACGGTCAGCAACACCGGCGAGAGCATTGCGCCGGAACATCTACCCTTGCTGGGCGAGCGGTTTTACCGCGTTGATGCCACCCCGGAGCCGTGCCAGCGGCGGTACGGGCCTCGGCCTTGCCATCTGCGACAGCATTATCAAGGCGCACAAGGAACAGATGCGGATCGAGAGCCGTTTCGGCGTCGGCACCACCGTCTGTGTCTTGCTGCCCGCCTGAATGTCACCCTTCTTCCCGTCTGAGCCGCTTCATGGTAGCTTCATCTTGAAGAAGTAGTTTGTTTGTAACCGTCGCCATTGATCGGCAGGCCAGGCAGAAGATGTCTTGAGACATTCCTCAGAAATAAAGAGGTTTCTCTATGAACAATCACACGCCCGTTCGGCTCCGGTTGGGGCTGACTTTCCTTACGACGGCTTTTTTCTCCTTGTTGCCGCGCCTAACATATTCGGCCAGGTATCAGTGACGGGTCACCAATCGCGGTGGGGCATGCTGGACTCTACCAGCCTCTCGCCGCGCAGTACGCTGGACTCGGAAACACGCCAGTTCGAGCGCTATGTCACCGACAGCGTCGTCGAGCTTTCCCAGACCAATCGCTACGACGTTTACAGCCGGCAGGAAACCCTCAATGCGCTCAAACCCCTTGATCTCAGCGCCCCGCTCAGCCCCATCAGCGAACGGCGTTTGGGTCGCCAGCTTAATGCAGACGCCGTGGTGACAGGCACAATCGAAACCACCGAACTACCGGGATCGCGCTCAAAGGCGCTGCGATTTCAGGTCATGCTGAGCATTGAGGTCCGTAACCCGCGCACCGGGGAATTATGCAACGATGCCAGAGTAATCGGCCTCTCAGAACCGCATAATACTGCGCCGATGGACAAAAATCCATTAGATAAGGACGTGCTGGAAGAAGCGGCGACCAATGCAGCGTTCGCGGCAGTCGCTCAGTTGTCCGAGTTCGCGCTGCCGAGAGCCAGCGTGCTGATGCTCGGAGACCCGCGTACCGTCCTACTGAACCACGGGACGCAGGAAGGGCTGACCATGGGCCTCAAGATGGTCGTCACCCGGTTTGGCGAGCGCATCGGCGTTGTCCGGGTCGTGCGGGTAAAGGGAGATCATGATACGAGCGTGTTGACGGCGGTCTTCTAGTATAGTCGGTCTTCATGTTCGCTTCATGTTGAAGTGTTACTTTGGAGGTGCGAAAGGCAAAATTTCTCATCTACTTTTCATGTTCGTCTTGTACACTCGTCTAACTCAGATACGCTTCCCTAAATCGGCTCCTCCAGATCGGCTTCCTCAGAAAGGACACACTTTATGGATCGCTTTCGCAGAACCCCTCGCCGCTTCAAGGCCGCAGCTCTTCTTTGCAGCGGCTCAATTTTGCTTCTTTCATTGTCGGGATGTGGCGGTGGAGGCGGCGGCACTTCTTCCGGTAGCGGCACAGCCTCCTCGCTGACCCCATCGGCCTTGAACGTCTTTGTCACTGACGGCTTCAGCGACCAGTACAAACAGGTGCTGGTCACGCTTTACAAAATTGAACTCACCACGGACGGCACCACCTACCAGACCGTCTTCAGCGATACTGCCGGACAGACGATCAACCTTTCGTCGCTTTCGAGCACGAAAGAACTGCTGGCAAGCCTGAATGTGCCGGCAGGAACCTATACGCAGGCCCGGATCACGTTCGGCGACCACTTTACACTGGTCACTCCCAGCGGCACCAGCACCAGCGTCGCAGTTGACCCGACTGTCGGCACCGCCGCGAACGGCACCGTCGCGATTACGGTTGCCACTCCGACCAAGCTGCTCGCAGGGCAGTCGTCGTCGCTAGTGATTGACTTCAAGCTGGCCGAATTCCAGATTGTCGGCAATGTTCTGCGTCCGACCGTCGGCGCAGGCGACGGCAGCCAGAACCCCGGCGAAGGCTGCATCGGCCATCTCGACGGCACCGTCGCCAATCTTGTCGCTGGCACGAGCTTCGACCTGCAAAACGGGAACGGCCACACGATCCACGTCCTACTTTCCTCCACCACAACGATTGTCAGCGGGCAGACTGGCAGCGCCGTCACACTGGCGAACGGCCAGAGCGTCCATGTCGAAGGTATGTTCGACCCGGCGGCTCAAACGGTGACCGCGACGATGGTGACTTTGAACGACTACGCTTCTACGCAGCATGAGCGGGCCACCGGCACCGTCGCAAGCGTCAGCGCCTCGGCGGGCAGCTTTGTACTCACGGTCAACCGCGCCGACGGTCTTCAGCCAACGGGCGGCACGATTACAGCTCAGACTTCCTCGGCGACGGTCTTCCTGAAAAGCGGCAACACTGCCGGAACACTCGCCGATGTCACAGCCGGAGCAACGGTGGCTGCGTCCGGCACATTCGATGCCACAACTCAAACATTGACTGCTCGCTCCGTATTCCTCCACTGAGCGCTGGAGTGAAAGTGAATGCCGAAACAAAAGCCGCTCTGGAACAATTTCCAGAGCGGCTTTTTGTGTTCCAATCGTCTTTGTTTTCTAATGGTTTGGCATCAGTGTTCGGATGGGCAGGTTCCGCCGCCGGAGGGTATTCCAGGCATAGGCTCCCACAGAAAGCAGGGCCAGGCCGATGACGACAAAGACGGCGTGGGCGGCAACCCACTCCACCCAGAACCCAATGGGGTTTGGCCAGCCGAGCGCACGCTCCGCCATCCAGCCCAGCGCTGCAATACCGCTGGCGGTGGCCGCAATGACGCGAAACGGCGGATACGCTGGAGTGCGGGCCAGCAGCAGCAGCCACGGCATGGTGACAATCAGCACGAAAAGCTGCATCAATTCAATGCCGATGTTAAAGCCGAGAATGGACAAAGTCGTATGCCAAGCATCCAGATGAAACTCGGCGACAACGCTCGCAAAAGACAGGCCATGAATGAGGCCGAACCCGGCGGCAACGTACATTTCTCGCCCTGGAAAGATCGGGCGCAGCGCATGAAGCGCAGAGACAAAGATGGACAGCGCAATCAGCACCTCGACCGGCTGGCTCGGCGCACGAAGCCATCCAATCGTCCCAGCGGCCAATGTCAGCGAGTGTCCGAGAGTGAACGCCGTGGCGATCTTGACAAGCCGCAGGATACTGGGCCGAACTCCGGCGGCTTCTACCCAGCGTCCGTTTTTGGCGCACAACGAGGCCGGTAACAGTAGCGCCAGCAGAAACAGTAGATGATCTGTTCCTTCAGCAATATGCTGAATACCGAGATGAACGACGCTGAAAAAGCCGCGCCAGGCGCTTCCCGCTGGGCGATCCACAGCAAAGCTCGTGCGATACCACCGAACTTCGCCGAGAATTTCCGGCGTTCCCGATAGTAAGCCGCCATCCCAATCCTGGCGCACAGAGACAAGCGCCACATGAGTGACGACCTGATGAACGATCACGTCATAATGAAGCTGGAACTGCCGGATCGGCGCTCCCGGCGGCGGCACCATCCAAACATGGGCCATCAGGTACTTCACCGGCACCACATAAAACTGCGGCAGTTCGTCCGGGCCGAGCGACACATCCTTCACCTGAACGGTCCAGGATCGCCCATCCGGCGAGGTTGCCGAAAGGTGATGTGTGATATAATCCGCCAGCGCGGGCCGGTTCCGTGCTACGCTGCCCTGCGGGTCTTGCAGCATCGGCTTACCAAACCCAAGTTGGAACTCCGAGATTGGCAGGTGCAACTCGACGGCGACCCCGGTTTTGTGCATATCCAGCAGAACGGCAGACTGCGGCATCGGGTGTGCGCCGGCAGGCCGTAGCAGGAACAGGAGGGCGATCAGCAACAGGGAAAGCCGCCGGGAGAAAGAAATGAAGCTCATAGTTTTCATCATCGTAGGAGAAATTTGCAAGCGCCGTTGCGGTGGAACAGGTCGCTCCGCCGCAACAAGGGTGAAGATGCCTAACCTCCGGGAGGGGTGCCGCCCGTCCCAGTGCCTGGCCCTGTTCCAGTCCCTGGACCGGTGCCGCCTGTTCCTGTGCCTGGCCCGGTGCCTGTTCCTGTACCGCCTGTGCCTGTGGTGCCGGAGACAGGATAAGACGAGAACTGGCCGCCGTAATCCTCGGCCTTGTCGCGCCAGACGGTGTGATAATGGACCTGACTGGGGAACACGACCCCGTTCTGGCAGACGAACTCAATCCACACACGCGGCCCATCAATGCGGACGTAAGAACCTTGCGTTGTCGGTGCGGTCGCCCCTGACACGGCGAAGTAGGTGCTTGCCAGCGCCGCTTTACTTTCATACGCCGACAGCAGCGGCCCGGCCTGAGCCGCAGGCAGTGCCCCGACCCATTGTTCAATCGCAGTCTTGACTAGAGCCTGCTGAGCGGTACTCATGGAAGACACCAAGAGGCCCTGCTGCGTCGGGAACACGCCGTCCTGGCCCGGCCCCAACAGCACGTCGCTAAAGTTCTGGCTCAGCGTCGCGCTCGCAAGCTGGCTCGTGCTGAGCGAATCTTCCACCGAGTACATCGCGTCGCGCCGCGTGTCCAGAGGAGCATAGGTCGTGTTGTTGACCGTGAACGAGGACGGCTCAACGCCCACAAAGTTCGGCGTGGCCGTCACCGTGCCGCTGTTGTAGACCAAGTTCCAGACGCTATGGTGTCCCGTCAACTGAAGCTCCCACGGCGCGGACGTGGAGGGAGTGCCGAGAATCGCCAGGTGATACAAGCCGGAGCCGTAAGCGCCATTTGCTGCGGTGGCTTCCAGAACGTCATCAGCTTTCCGCAGATCGTCGTAAGTAGTGTAGCCTGGGTCTCCATTGCCGATGTCGTTGGAATAGGAGCTAAGGGCAGAATGGACGACGTTCAGGAACGCTGTCTGCTGGGCCGTCGTCAGGGCGCTGAACTGGAGGCCGTTGCGGCTACTCGGATTGACCGGCAGGTTGCTCCAGTTGACGGCATTGTCTACGGTGAAGGGGATTTCCAATGCGCTCTGCTGCGTGGTAGTCAGCCCGGAGCTTGAATAAAGTTTGTTGGCATAGCAGGCGGTTTCCGCACCGCCGGTCAGATAGGTGCAATCCGCTGTCCCCGTGCGCGTACTGGCGTGCGCTGCCTTTGGTCCGATACCGCCGCCGGAGGCAACGAATACTGCCAGTCCCGTCAAAGCGACTGCGCTGCCGGCAGCCCGTAGCATGAGGCGACGGCGTTGGATAGCCTTGCGGTTCATTCTTTCAGATTGGTTCATTGTTTATCCTTTGATCTTCTGTCATAGGGAGACTGTAGCTTAGGCTGCTTGATTCTGAGTACGCCGTCGCTTGACGATGACCGCGCCTGCGCCCAGCGCAAGCAGGAGGCCGAACGAGATGGTTGTGGACGCTTCCGGCACAGGTGCCGCCGCCCCCGTTTCATACTGGAGCTGCACGATCAGTGGGGACGTGTAGCCAGTCGGTACGCCCGTACCGTCTGAGCTGTCCAGGGCGTCCGCCGCAAACTCCGAGAAGTCGGAAGACGCAAATGCGGCCTGCGTTTCCGACGTGCCGTAGCCGCTTTGATCAATCAGGTACGTCAGGCTCTCGCCGGGAACGTAAGCATAGGGGGTAGTGAACGTGATCGTCGGGCCAAACGTATTGGTTCCCGTCAGGCTGTTGGTAAACGAGTCGGCGGCGACGGTCAGCGCTCCGCTCCGCACAGTTGTGGCCGTGGCGGCGTTCTGGTTGGCGGCAAACGAGGTGCTGTCTTCCAGGTCGCCAGCGGCTTCGTCCGCCGTGCTGGCTTCGGCAAGCTGGATGTTAAAATTGGAAAACGTCAAGTCTTGCGACGGCCAGGCCGAGGTCAAAATCTGGCTGTTGTAGCCGGTGGCAAGCCGGAACGAGATGCCGGTGATCAGGACCGGGGATGTGAAAGAAGAAAACTCCGACGCATCCAGGTAGCCCATGTAGGTCGCCGCGCCTGAGTTGAAGGGCAGGGTGAGGCCGCTGTCGGCGGCAGACTCGGTTAGGCCGGGTGCGAACGTTCCGGTGGTCTGAGCCTGGGCTGCAGGCGCTGCCGATAAGAAAACGAGTGCCAGGGCTGCTCCGGTGAGTGGAGATGCTCCGACGGGGCGCGGGAAACGCCTTCCTGTGTCTTGATTTCGTGTGTCTTGATGCAGTTTCGCGGATGGTGGTTGTAGCATAGTCTTTCCTTTTCGTGCAATAAACAATTAAGCCGCTGTGGCTCTTGACTTGGTCTCTGAGTGAAGACGCCGTTGTCGTGAAGAACTACACGCTGGTGATTGGCAGGTAGATCGAGAAAGCCGCCGCATAGCCAGCGGCTGCGCTGCCGACAAGCGGGACTTCCGTTTCTGCTTTCGTTTCCGGCGTGTAGACGTGATCGGCGGCGTTCGTCGTCGTGTCCACACCCTTTTTGCTATAGGGTGAGACGCTCGTGTAAAGCGCATCGAGCGTCGCCTGTGGGAAGAACACCTGCGTTGTGTTGGTACCATCGCTTGTGGACGAGGCTTCGTCGTACTTGGAGCGCACGCGCAGGTGAATGTGGGTCGCCCGGCCCTGATACCAGCCGGGAATGATTGTCGTGAACGTCACCAAGC
>CAXTER010000063.1:0-30808 GCA_964243345.1 uncultured Armatimonadales bacterium | reverse complement strand
AGGGCCGGAAAGGCCGTGATGCAAGGTGCCGTGGGTATGAAACCCACGGCAAGAAAGTACCGCCGACCTTTGGTCGGAAGAGCCCCTACTCAGATAGCCCAAAGGGCATTTGCTCTTCAATGCCGCGGGTTTTATACCCACGGTCTACGCCCAACATAGCTTAAGCCCCATACTGCTCGTCGCTTACCTGCTCCATCCAGTCTACGGGCGAGCCGTTGAGCCTTTCCTGAAGCGCAATGTGAGTCATCGCCGTGGTGGGCTTCGCGCCGTGCCAGTGCTTCTCGCCCGGCTCGAACCAGACCACGTCGCCGGGCCGGACTTCCTCAGTCGGCCCGCCCTCGCGCTGAACCCAGCCGCAGCCGGCGGTGACAATGAGAGTCTGACCGAGAGGATGCGTATGCCAGGCCGTGCGTGCGCCCGGCTCAAACGTGACGAGGGCATTGCTGAGGCGGGACGGGTCAGGCGGGCTGAACAGCGGGTCAATCCGCACGGTTCCCGTGAAATACTCAGCGGGTCCTTTTCCTGATGGCTGTGTGCCAATGCGCTTGATTTCCATGATCCTGCTCCTCTGATAAGTGTCTTGCAGCCTGAGATACCCACAAGCCACAACCCGTAATCTAAAACACGCGCTCGACAAGGCCGTATCCAATTAAGCCACCCCAAATTGTGCTGAGGCCGCCGACTAACCCAGCTTGGGCCGCGCTCTTCCAGGTTGCATCCACATGCATGGCCCGGATCGCAAGAGGGCCGAGCGTCAGGCCAATCACCAGTTCCGCGGCAATGATATAAAGCGGTGTGTGTCCTAGACGGCGGCAGTTTTGGTACTGCCACCAGTGGGCATGGTACGCCATTTCTTCGTAAAACGGGATATTGATCGCGCCCAGCAGCGCGGTCGAAGCCATGCCCCGGCCCATGCCGAGACGCGCAATCAGCCGCCGGCCCAAGTACCCGATCTGCGCCGCGACCACCATCCACGCCGTCGGCATCCAGAACGGCGACAGTCCCAGCATCGGGCTGTGCGCGACTGAGTAATCCAGTGTTCGGGTGAACCGAACGCAGAGGGCGTCGGCGGCAAGCTCGGCAACCCCTAATCCCAAGCCAAACAGCAGCAGCCGGGCCATCGCCTTGTCACGATACAACAGAATGTGCCAGGCAAAAACCCCAATGCTGAGTAAGTTCAGTGCCAGCGCCGTTTTGCCGTCTGACCATGTTCGGTCCCGCAGCACCAGCACTGTTCCCACCGACAGCGCCACTGTGATCAGCACTGTTCGCAGCCGCGCTTGTTCCAGTTTTGTTTCAGTCACAATAGACCAACAAGAACCTGCCTCGCCTCGTTCCTTGCCGACGAGTGAAACCTACCCCGGTTCGTTCCTCACCACCCCTCCCTAAGAAGGAAGGGTCAGAGAGGACAGGACAAAATGGGCGCGGCAAGAGAAAGAGGGCGCGGCAAGAGAAAGAGGGCGCGGCAAGAGAAAGAGGGCGCGGCAAGAGAAAGAGGGCGCGGCAAGCAGCGCCCCTACGGTTTACTCTTAACCCTTCCTTCTTAGGGAGGGGTGGTGAGGAACGAACCGGGGTAGGTTCACGCTGTTCTATGGTACTATAATACCTATGCTCGCACAAAAACAGGGCTGGCGGCAATTGGACTGGATTATGTTCGGCGCGGCGCTGCTGATCTGCTTTGCCGGAATTGCGGCGATCAAAAGTGCTCTGCACTTAGACCTGCACCCGCTGGATATGGTCCGCAAGCAGATGGTCGGCGTCGTGCTGGGCGTTGCCGGGGCGCTGGCCCTGGCGCACTCTGATTACGAGATTTTGCTCAAGCGCTACGCCCGCTACCTGTACCCGCTGAACATTCTTCTGCTGCTGGTTGTCCTGAGCCACTTTGGAGGCCATGAAGCTAAAGGCGCGTCCCGCTGGATCAAGCTGGGGCCGTTTGAGCTTCAGCCGTCGGAGTTCGCCAAAGTCATCTTGATCGCAACGCTGGCTCTGTTCTTGTCCCAGCACGCGGAAACGATTACCGAATGGCGCACGCTCCTGCTGTCGCTGGTACATATCGGCGTGCCGATGCTCCTCATCGCCAAGCAGCCTGATCTCGGAACCGCGCTGGTGCTGCTGGCAATCTGGTTCGGCATGACGAGTATTGCCGGCGCAAAGCCGGTGCATCTGCTGGCAGTGCTGCTGTCCGGGGCCGCGCTGTTTGCGCTGCTGTGGCAGTTTAATCCCGGTCATATTTTGAAAGACTACCAGAAAAACCGTTTGCAGGTCTTTCTCAATCCCGCCGCTGACCCGCGCGACACGGGCTACCACCTGCGCCAAAGCGAGATTGCTATCGGCTCCGGCGGCGTCGGCGGCGAAGGGTATGAGCGCGGGACACAAAGCAATGGCAAGTTTATCCCGGAGCAGCACACGGACTTCATCTTTACCATTGTCGGCGAGGAAGGCGGCTTTGTCGTGTGCCTCATTCTGCTGTTCCTGTACTTGATACTTCTAGAGCGCGGCGTTGCAGTCATGGCGGACTGCAACGACCCATTAGGCCGGCTGCTTGCGGCGGGCGTTTTATCTATGCTGACATTCCATATTGTGGTCAATGTTGGCATGACTATGGGCATCATGCCGGTGGTGGGTGTGCCGCTGCCGTTTTTCTCGTATGGCCTGAGCAGCCTCCTGGTCAATCTCACAGCGGTCGGCCTCTTGCTCTCCGTCGCCGCCCGCCGCCACCGGGTGATGTTCTAGCCTTCGTTTGAGTTCCTTCTCTCTACTTTGAGTTCCTTCTCTCTCAACTTTGGGTACATTCATCTTAGGACACACTGACGGATATTTTCAAGTAAGCGTTCTTATTCCAATTTCTGCTTGAGAGACAGGGGAACGTAATGCCGCGACTGCGCTTTTTTCTGGGCGTCTGCGCCTGCTGCCTGCTGTGGGCGGCGCTGGGCGCAATACTTGCCGCGTTCTTTCGGCACCCGCTCGGCGGCTTTATCTGCGGGCTGCTGTTCGGGATTGTCTACACGGTTTCCTGCTTTTGGGCGGCCAGCAAGTATCCCGGCGATGTGTGGGACGCGCAGCTTTTGGAGAACGTCAACGCCCCGCATCTCTATGAAATGCTGAAAGCGCTCTGCGACCGAACCGGGCAGGATTTGCCGACCCTTTACTTTACTCCAAACCTAGAGCCAAATGCCTTTGTCTCAGCGGGGCGCGAAGGTGAGACTACGCTTTTGGTTACGTCTGGCTTAACCCGGCATCTAGAAAAAGACGAAGTGCAGGCCGTTCTTGCCTTGATGATGGCTCGGCTTGCAACCGGCGCGATGTCCCATTGGACCACCGCCGCGACTCTTGCAGGCGTTCCCGTGCAGGCTGGCCTGACATTGCAGCGCCGGCGCGGGCTGGAATGGCTGGGAACAGCAATTCTCACCGTGTTTGCGTTCCCGTCGGCGGCGCTGATGCGGCTGGTTTGGGATGAAGGAACGATTACAGCGGCGGATTACCATGCGGCGCACCTAGCCGAGCAGGCTGGGTCTTTAGAGCGAGCCTTGAAGAAAATAGAAGCGGGCCTTCCGGCGGAAGGCACGGATGCAGGCAACCCCGCGACGGCCCTGCTGTTTGCCGTGCCGCCGCTGCCTGCGCCCGGCACCTCGTTCTGGCAGCAGGGGATGGCGCTGTTCCCATTTCGGCAGCCCGACATGACCGTGCGAGCGGCGCGTTTCGCGGAAGTCGTCCCCACTTATGTGCCGGAGGCTGCCGAAGAGTTCCATCTTTACTAGCGTGGCCGGATCACTGTGTGCCTGATGCCTAAAATTGACAAGCACTTCTTTGTTCGTCTATACTTGGAGAGAACTCACTTATGAATGATACTTCTCCGCCTGACACTCTGCTTTGGGAAGCGCTGCCGGATCTCACACTGAACATTGCACAGACGGCGGCCCTATGCAGGATTTCCGTCCGTCAGCTCGGTTACTGGACCCGGCAGGGTTATGTGATCGCTTCAGGGCGGGGTGCCCGCCGCACCTACGGCTCGGAAGCCATTCGGCGGGTTTTGGCAATCCGCAAAGCAATGGATGCAGGAGCCTCCCTGCGCCAGTCTCTACGCTTAGTGCCTAGCGTCTTGCCGGCGGGTGAAGCATCCCCTCTAGCAGCCTCAGTGCCGCCAGAGGCTCTCGCGGGAGCGGCTGCGCCAGCAGCCGTCCTTGCTGCAAATCCGCTGGATGCCGCTGCATCGGTATTGGCTCATGAAAGCGTGCTAAGGCGCAGCCTGATCGCTTTCTTCGCGGCAAACAGCTACACGCGCGACCACGCCGGCGGCCTTGCCGTCAAGCTGGGCTGGGCTGAAGACGATGTGCGCGTGGCGGCAGACAACTTGTGCCTGTCCGGCATTCTTTCTCGCGACGTTCACCAGGAAATGACCGTTTTCCGCAGTGCGGTTTGGGGGGATGCATGACCGAGCAAATTTTGCTTCCTCGTAATTATGGCGAAACCAGCGGCATTTCCGCCGGCGTACCTGCCTCTCAGCGGACGCAGACGGGGATTGAGGCGCTGGACCGGCTGCTGCACGGCGGCCTGCCGGAAGGAAATTCGGTGCTGGTGCAGGGAGCGCCTGGAACCGGGAAAACCGTTCTAGGAATGCAGTTCCTAGAGGCCGGCATCACGCAGCAGGATCAGCCCGGCCTGCTGATTACTTTTGAGGAGCATCCCCGGCGGCTCTACCGCGATGCCCATACTCTCGGCTGGGACTTTGATGCGCTGGAAAAAGAGCGCCGCCTGCGGGTGATCTTTACGTCCCCAGAGACCTTCCTGCATGAGATGGTGTCTGACCAGTACGGGCGTCTCATCCGAGACTCCGGGTTTCAGCGCGTTGTCGTGGACAGCCTGACCCAGTTTGAAAGCTACCCCAGCGAGTCCGAGCAGGCGCGGATACGGTTCGAACGCGTCGTCAACGGTCTGCGGCGTGAGAATGTCAGCGTCTTGATGACCCGCGAGACGGAGACGCGAGAAGCGCCGTTCCGGGTGACTCCTGAAGAATATCTGGCGGACACGGTTATCCAGCTTGAGTACCGGCGCTTGGCCGACACCCAGGGCAGCCAGCGGGTGCGGCTGCTGGAAGTCCTCAAAAGCCGCGGCTCCAGCCACTCGGCCTCCATTCATCCCTTTACTATTGGAGAAGGCGGCCTGCTGATCCAGTCCGACCCCTAGTGTTCATCCCATGATTGATCCTGTCCAGCATTGCCTGCTTTTTGCGCCTGTCTTGGCCGGTTTCCGCACACCTACGGAAATTACGGCTTTTCTGAAAGAGCAGCACGCACGCATCAACAGCCCGGAGGCACTACGGGAAAGCACCGGCATGGACCTGCTGGCCCAGAACACGGCGCTGGTGGATGCTGTCCTGCGCCGCTTGTTCGCGCTGGCTGTCGAGCGGGCAGGGCATCAGGAGGACGCACACGCTGCGCCGGCGCTTGCGATTATCGCGACGGGCGGCTATGGACGCCGTGAACTGGCCCCGTTTTCCGATGTCGACGTTTCGTTCGTGCCGGCCTTAGAAGATGACCCCTATTTGAATGTTCTCATCAAAGACATGTTCCAGATGGTCATGGACGTGTTTTTGTATGGGGCTGACCTAAAAGTCGGCTATGCTTACCGCCTCATCAGCGACCTCAAGCGGCTGGATCACCAGACCCAGACCACGCTGCTGGATGCCCGCTTTTTGTGCGGCGACAAGGCGCTGTTTACCGAGTTTCGGAGCCAGTTTCGGGCGCATCTGCTGACGGCGGATTTTCTGTTCCAGAAGTGGGCCGAGCGGCAGAGCGTCCTCGCAAAGCACGGCGGAGATCAGGTCTACAATGTCGAGCCGAACGTCAAGGAAGGCGCGGGCGGCCTGCGGGACATCCAGAACGCTGAATGGATGGGTGAGGTTCGCTGCCGTGCCGGGCTGCCGCAGGTCTGGCCTGTCTTGGTCGAGCAGGGCTTTGTCACCCAGGCCGAAGCCGCCGAGATCAAAGAAGCCCGCGACTTCCTGCACTGCACTCGCGCGGCCTTGCATCTGACCGGCGGCACGGCGCGGGATACCCTGTCCGCCGAAAAGCAGGAGCAGGTCGCGGCTCTGCTCGGCTATACCGACGCCCCCGATGTCCCGGCCGTCGAAGCCTTTATGCGCGACTATTTCACCCAGGCCGCATTGGCCCGGAGAATTTCGCGCAAAGTCATGGGGCTGTGCCTAGACAGCGAAATTCTGCTTGGACTGGGCCTGGCTTCCATCAGCCGCGTTCTGACGGTTGCGGATGCCGAGGCGGCGCGGCAAGACCCGGCCCTGCCGCTCCATGTCGCCGAGCTGTCTCAGGCTTATGGCCTTGCAATTTCCCCGGCGCTTGGTGAGGAAATTACGCGCTACCTGCAGGCGTTCCCGAAGCCTGCCGATGCGGGGATCGCAGGCCGCGTTTTCACTCGGCTGCTGCTGGTGGGCCGGGGTATCGCAGAGACTTTGGCGCGGCTGGAAGAGTTCGGCGCTTTGGCGTGGCTGATCCCGGAGTTCGGCCCGCTGATGACGCTCATTCCCTACGATGCCGCCCATGATTTGACGGTCGGCGCTCATTCCCTGCAAGTCGTCCGCAATTTAGAGGCGCTTCGGACCAACACGTCGTTTCCAGAAGGCCGGCGTGTTATTGGGGAAGTCGCGCACCTCGAAGTGCTGTATTTGGCTGGGCTGATCCATGACATCGGCAAGCAATGGCCACATGGCTCCCACGCCGAGACCGGAGCGGATGCGGCACTCACCATTTGCGAGCGGCTGGGGTGGGATGCCGAGCGCCGGGACAAAGTCGCTTTTCTTATTCGTCATCACCTGCTGATGGCCGAAACCAGCCGCCTGCGCGACTTGGCGCTGGAAGAGACTATTCAGGAGTTTGTGCGCCAGGTTCCCGATTCAGACTGCCTGCACATGCTGTACCTGCTGACCTACGCCGACACCGCCGCCGTCGGCGCGGGCATCTGGACCGAGGTGCAGGGACGTTTCCTGGCCGAGCTGTATGGCCGGTCCGAGTTTGCGCTGTCCGCGCCGCCGTCGGACAATGGTGGCCCGCCGCTTACTGTTGTTCCCGACTTGAAGCGCCAGCGCGAGCGCATCCGTAAGGGATTGGCCCAGCGCAACCTGCCGACCGACATCATTTTGGAGCATACGCGCAGCCTGCCGGCCCAGTATCTCCTGAACACGCCGCTGGAAGAAATGTACCTGCATATCGCCATGATTGGCCGCCTGCGGGAGACATTTGCGCCGTCGCTGGACTTCAAGAACGAATACGGAGCCGACTACACGGAGCTGACGCTGTGCGCTTATGACGACCCAAAGCCCGGCCTGCTGGCAAAGATTACGGGCGTCTTGTACGCACACGATGTCAACCTGCACACCGCGCAGGTGTTCACCCGCGACGCCAGTGTCCGCATCGCCATTGACACCCTTTGGGTTGATTACCGAGGCCACCCGCTGCCTTCGCACAAGCGCGGCGAGCTGGAAGGCAGCCTGCGCCGGGTTCTGCTTGGCGAGATCGGCATCGGCGAGCTGCTGCAAATGCACAAAAAGCCCTTGAAGGAACAAACCATCTACGCGGCGAAAATAAACGACGAAGCCTCGGAGCGATTCAGCCTGCTGGAAGTGAGCGCTCCCGATGAAACCGGCGTCGTGTACCGCCTGTCCCGCGCCGTTTCGGCGTTGGGCTGGAACATCCACGCCGCCCGCCTCTCCGTGTGGGGCAGCCGCGCCCGCGATGCGTTCTATATCACGGGCCAGGACGGCAACAAAGTACCGAGCGCCGATGTTTCCCGCCTGCTGGCCGCGCTTCCGCAGGAAGCCTTCAGCAAGCAGAAAAGACGATAACGTAAGTCCAACAAGAAAGATTAGACTTTATGCCATTTACGAAGCATAGCCACGGCGGGTGGGGCGGGTCCGGTGAAACTAAGCCGCTCCATACGCCTCAAGACAAAGGCCCGATTTTCCCTCGGCGCGGCTCACGCGGCTTTTCCCAGCCGGATGTCCTGCCGCGCCAAACACCCTGCTCCCACGGCCCGCGTCCTCATGCCCACAAAGACCAAAAGAAAGCGCCCTAAGAAAAGAGTTAAAGATGCCCAGCGATACCAACAGCTCCACAGAATACAGCGAAAAGTACCTGCACGTCAAGCAGAAAGCTGTCGAGCGGGCGCAGAAGCGCGGCGAAACCGGAACCCGCGTCGCCGCCCCGCGCTCCCAGCGCCTGCCGCCCGGCCAGTACCTCACGGAGAAGTTTCCGGTCTTAGATTTGGGAGTTCAGCCGATGTTCCTGCCGGACAAGTTCCGCTTGACCATTGACGGCGCGGTGAAAAACCCCGTTTCTCTCAGTTTGGACGATCTCGCCGCCCTGCCGTCCCTTGACCTGACCGCCGACTTCCACTGCGTGACGCACTGGAGCCGCTACGACCTGCACTGGACCGGCATCCCGTTTGAGAGCCTCGTCGACTTAGTGGAACCCGAAGGCGGCGTCAGCCATGTCATGCAGTACGGCAAGGACGGCTACACGACAAACAACGCTTTAAGTGAGCTGATGCACCCGGACGTCATTGTCGCCTACGCTTTAGACGGTCAGCCGATCCCGCGTGAGCATGGCGCACCTATCCGTATCATCACGCCCCATCTCTACGCCTGGAAAGGCGCAAAGTTCCTGAACCGCATCGAGTTTTTAACAGCCGACAAGCTCGGCTTCTGGGAAGTGCGCGGCTACCACAACCACGCCGACCCCTGGACCGAAGAGCGCTTTTCCTAATGCCAACATTAACCGTTGTCTTAGACGAGGCCACTGAAGCTGGTTTGCAGCAGATGGCGCAGCAGCGGAACATCAGCACTGCCGAGATGGCCTCGCGCCTGCTCCGCCGGGCCATTCGTGCAGCACAGCCCAAAGTCGTTTATGACGTTGAGGCTTTAAGAGCGTATGCGCGAGAAAATGGAGTTGAAGAGTTGGCGCTTGCCAATTCTGACTCGGCGCACCGCCTGGAACTGCTGAAAGCGCAAAACCGGCCATGAGGGTAGCGGACGAGGGCGTTCAAACTCTTGTCTCTTTTGCTCCCTATCCGCTGATTGGCAGAATTTTGTAGCTGATGTAGTCCGGCTGCGAATTGACGCTGTCATAGGCGAACAAAGCCAACACATTTGCTCCAAAGCTGACTTCGCGCCAACTGCCCTTGAACTCTTGATAAACACAGCGATAATCTGCCAAAGATGAGCCGCCAATGGCAATTGTCATGTGGAACTTGTAATCCGGGCCGTCGAAATCGGCTTGCGTACTGCCGAAGCGTGCTGCGAGTTCTTGGTTAAGACGGCTGTGAAGTTGGTGCAATGCTGGCGTCTGTTCAGCCTTCAGCCAAAGAATACTTGTATGCACACCCACTTCGACAATTTCCAGTTCACTTAGCGTGATCTCTACAGGTGATATGCTGCTTGCAAGTTCATCCATGTAACTTTCCAAAACGCCTAGGTCGGGAATGTCAAAGGGTTGCTTGAGCGAGACATGAGGCGGAAGCCGACTGGTTTCCAGACTGACGCCGTACTTCTGATACATTTGCCAAGTCAGTTTACGAACAGTGTTATGCGTCGGGTGGTCGGCAAGCAGTGCGAATGCGGCCTTCATAACCTGCGCCCGATGGCATTCCCAATGACGTTCAGCTCACCCATCAATGTCTGGAACGCCGGAATGGTGATGGATTGTGCGCCGTCTTTCAGGGCTTTTTCGGGGTTGGGATGGACTTCCACTAAGAGGCCGTCCGCGCCGACGGCGAGGGCGGCGCGGCACATGGCGGGAACCATGGAGGCCCGGCCTGTGCCCTGGCTGGGGTCGACGATAATAGGAAGATGGGACAGCTCGCGGACGGCGAGAACTGCGGACAAATCCAGCGTGTTGCGGGTGTAAGTCTCAAAGGTGCGGACGCCGCGCTCGCAGAGCATGACGGCGTCGTTGCCGCCTTTGATGATATACTCGGCGGCTTGCAGCCATTCTTCAATTTTTGCAGACATGCCGCGCTTCAGCATGACAGGCTTTTTGAGCTTGCCGACTTCAATCAGCAGATCGTAATTTTGCATGTTGCGTGTCCCGATTTGCAGAATGTCGGCGTATTTGCAGACTAGGTCAATGTTTGCAATGTGCATGACTTCCGTGATAATCGGCAGGCCGGTCTCGTTCCGCGCCTGGGCCAAAAGCTTCAGGCCGTCTTCGCCGAGGCCCTGAAACGAGTAGGGGGACGTGCTGGGCTTGTACGCCCCGCCCCGCAGCACAGTCGCCCCGGCGGCCTTAACAGCGCGGGCCGTTTCCAAAAGCTGCGCCTCGGACTCGACCGTGCAGGGGCCGGCCATCATTACAAAGCCGTCGCCGCCGATGGTCACGTCGCCGACTTTGACCACGCTTTTGTCGGGTCGGTACTCTTTGGAAGCAAACCGGTACGGCTTCAGGATTAAGACAGCTTTCTCAACAGCAGGAAGCGATTCGACCTGCTCGGCGACCCGCGCCTCATCCTGCGTCGGTGCGCCCACGGCGGCAATAACCGTGCGCTCCACACCGTAGATGGGATGGATTTCGTAGCCCCATTCCTGCAACGCGCCCTCCACTTCCGAAATCTGGGCCGGTGCCGCGTCCGCCTGCATGACAATAATCAACCTTTACTCCTTATGGCGTCTGCAATGTTTTGTATCAGTTCGCGGTCACGCTCCGGGTCAAATGGCCTTGACGCTCGCTGTTCGCGTGGATAGTAGTAGACGGGGCCTTTCAGATGACTTTCCGGCTCATGCCGGTAGCGCGGAAAGATATGCGTGTGGAGCGCCGGATCAAGATTGCCTAAAATCTCGTAATTGATACGATAAGCATCGGTTACTTCCAGCAGCGCGTCCCCAATCACCGTCATGTCGTAAAGATATTGACGCCGTTCGTCCGGTCCAAGCGCGTTCAGATCGGGAACCACCGGGTCCGGCAGAAGCAGGCTGTAGCCTTGAAGAAACTGAGCATCACCTAGCACGGCCCAGCCGGAAGGCATCCGGCAGATAACTGTTGGGTTTGCTCCGGCCTGTGCCATCTCGACGCGCTCGTGTATTAGTGTCTTCATGGTTTCGGAAGTTTCCCCCCAGCCCCCAATAATGGGGGAGCCAGAGGCAAGACAATTACTGTTCTTTCACTCAATCCTGCTCCCCCATTATTGGGGGCTGGGGGGTCTTATGAGGCATCTTTCAGGTACTTATTCAGCCAGGCCAAATTGCGCTGAAGTCTATCTAGGCGCAGGTCGGGCGGGCCGTTCCGGGACAGGCCATGCGACGTCTCGGCGGGGTAACGCACGAACTCGACCGGCTTGCGCTGGAGACGCAGGGCGGCGAACAGCTCTTCGGCCTGGGAAACCGGGCAGCGCAGGTCGCCGTCGGAATGGATCAAGAGAAGAGGCGTGTTGATTTTCCCGGCGTAAGCCAGTGGTGAGTGATGCCACAAATCCGAAGGATCGTCCCAGCTATTGCCTTTATAGTAGGTGCCGTGCGACCAGGGGAAGTCACAGGTTCCGGCCATTGAAGGCAGGTCGTTGACCAGCCTATCGGCAATCGCGCAGGCAAACCTGTCGGTATGGCCCACGGCCCAGGCAGTCAGGTAGCCGCCGTAAGAGCCGCCCATAATGGCCGTCTTCTTGGGGTCCGCGTAGCCCCGCTTAATGGCTTCATCAGCGACCGCTTCCACATCGGCCAGCGCCGGGCCGCCCCAGTCGCCCTTAATCGCTTTCGTGTGCGCCTCGCCGTAGCCTTTGGAGCCGCGCGGGTTGGCATACGCCACGGCATACCCTTGCGCGGCCAGCCACTGCAATTCGTGGAACAGCATGTTGCCGTACTGCAAATGCGGGCCGCCATGCACATATACCACCAGAGGCGCTGTCCCATCTGCCTTGAAGTCCGGCGGCGTCAAGAACCAGCCCGGCACTTTGCCGCCGCTGCCATTGTCAATGCTGAATGGCTCCGGCGCTTGCAGAGCGACTGTGTCCAGCCACGCTTGGTTCAGATGCGACAACTGACGCTCGCCGACAAACACTTCTCCGGGTAGTGTCGGCTCAGAGATGGACGCGGCAAAAGTCTCACCTGCAATGCTGAAGCTGCCGGCTACTTGGTCAGCGGCTGTCAAGTAAACCAAAACGCCGCTGCCGCCTGCCGTGAACTTACACAGGCGCACGTCGCCGTTCTCGCTGACCGGAAAATAAAGCGCCGCGCTGTCTGCGCTCCACACCAACTCCTCGCCGCCTCCGCCGCCGACATCGGAAATCGCCAGGTTGCCAACGGCTTTGTCTGTATGTCCCGTCAAGTCCTGCGCTCCGCCGCCCGTGATTGGCAGGACAAAGACTCGGTCATTGTTGGTTCCCCATTGGTCCAAAGCGTCCGGGTTGCCGGTATACGCAAACTGCGTGCCGTTTGGGGACCAGCAGAGGCCGCTTTTGTCGCCGTTCGGCGCGGCGATCTGCGTCAGCTCGCCGCTGCCATCTACGGAAACAGTCCAAACCTGCGTGTCGGCGTCCGGCAGCGCGTCGCCGTCGGGACGGCGATCCGATAAAAACGCCAGCGTTTTGCCGTCCGGGGACCAAGTCACGCTGCTGCACGAGAAATCGCCGCTTGTCAAGACTTTCGTGTCACCTGTAGGCACATCGGCAACTGCCGCCTGCCAGTATTCGCCGTCAAAGTAGCCGAAGCCGTCCAAGCGATAGAACAAATGCGTGTGGACGCGCGGCGGCGCAGACAGTCCCTTTTCCTTGCGCTCTTCTGCGGCTTTCTTGGTATAGCTTGGCGGCGTTGCACGATACAAGAACGCAATCTGCGAGCCATTGGGCGACCAGTGCAGACCCTGAATGCCGCCCGTCTCCAGCGTCGTCAGCGCCTGCGCCTCGCCGCCATCGGCTGCGATCAGAAAAATCTGCGCCGCTTCGTCCTGCCGGTCCGAAACAAACGCGATCTGCGTTCCGTCCGGCGACCAGCGCGGCGATGACGCGCTTGCTTGGCCTCCGGTGAACTGCCGTGGCGGACGGCTGCCGTCACTGGGAACCAGCCAAATCTCGCTTTTGTATTTGTTCTTCTCGGTGTTCGTAGTCGTGCGGACAAACGCCACCTGCGCCCCGTCCGGCGAAATCTGCACGTCGCCGACACTTTGTAGTGTCAGCACATCTTCCGCCATAATTGGTCGTTGTGTCTCAGTCATTCGGGCTTCTCCTGCTGTCTTGCATTGATTTGAGCCATAATCTCCTCCGCAGTCAGCTTGTCCAGCCACTCATGCCGCTCTTCGGTGTAGTTCCCATGTCCGTTCGAGAACTGCTGCATGAACCGTATCATGCCAACAGCGCCAAGCTCACGCCTCAAGGCTTCCAGACCCTGAAAACGAATTTGTTCAGCCGTCATTTCTTCCATTGTTTATTATCTCCATAAGCCAGTTGACAGGATCGACAACCCTGACGGTCAATTGTTTACCCAAACGAGATGCAAGGCGCAGGAAGCGGTCATCGGTAGTAAGCAGAACATCCGCTCCTGCTGCTTCAGCGCAGGCAATATGGAGCGCGTCGAAAAAGTGAAACCCTAGTTTCTGTAGTTCAGCGGCACGCTGAGTTTGTTCTTTCTCAACTCTCACAAAAGTTGTTGCGGTGCTTGCAAGCTTTTGAAGCCGTGCTTTGCGTTCTTGATCACGGTTGTTATCTATCTCCGTCAAAACCGCTGTGCTGCCAACGCCGATGAGTTCATCATTTTCTAAACGTCTTAGTATGGATGTGATTGCGTCCGCCTCCAAGCGCACGCGCTCCTGCGATTGGTCATCAAAGGGCCGATTAAGGCAGCAGACATCTAAGTAGACGCTGATCATGTTCAGCCTAACACTTCTTTCAGCGTGGCGATGAATCGCTGGTTTTGGGGCATGGTTCCAGTGGAGACACGGATATGGTGCGGGAGGCCCATGCCGTAGGCGGCGCGGATGATGACGCCCCTTTGCTGTAACTGCTCAAAGACTTCGCGGCTGTCCCGGCCTACGTCCACCAAGACAAAGTTGCCCTGACTGGGGACGTAAGACAGGCCCATCTGCTCAAACTCGGTGTAGAAGTAGCGCAGGCCGTCGGCGTTTAAAGCGACGGTTTCCTCTACATGCGCCGCGTCGTAAAGCGCGGCGGCGGCGGCGGCCTGCGCGGGCAAATTGACGTTGAACGGGGAGCGGACGCGGTTTAAGACCTCGGCAATCTCCGGGCGGGTCATGCCGTAGCCGACCCGCAGGCCGGCCAAGCCGTAGGCTTTCGAGAACGTGTGCAGGACTGCGATGTTGCGTCCGGCACGAATGAACGGGCGCAGATCGGGCTTTTTCGGGTCGGTGACATATTCATCGTAGGCTTCGTCAAAGACGACCAGGACGTTTTCAGGGATACGCTCCAAAAACCGCTCGACTTCGGCCTGCGTCACGAGTGTTCCCGTTGGATTGTTCGGGTTTGCGACAAAAACCATGCGCGTCTTGGGCGTGACGGCGTCCGCCATTGCTTCCAAATCATGCGTGAAGCTCTTCAGCGGGACTTTGACGGAAACGGCGTTGCACTGAGCAGCGTAGATTTCATACATGCTGAACGACGGATCGCCCTGCACAATTTCGTCGCCCGGCTGCAAGAATGACAGGGCCATCAGATGCAGGACTTCATCGCTGCCGTTGCCGAAGACCAGCGTGTTTTCCGGCATCTCCATTTTCGCTGAGACCGCCCGGCGTAGGGCAGGGGCGCTGCCTTCCGGGTAGAATGCGACCCCGGCTGCCGTGAGCATCAGCGCTTCCAGGGCAAGCGGCGACGGCCCCAGTGGGTTTTCGTTTGAGGCCAGCTTGATGACATCCGAAAGGCCTAGCTCGCGCTGCACTTCTTCAATCGGCTTGCCCGGCACATAAGGCCGCAGGCGCGTGATGTGGTCGGCCACGGTGAAAGTCTGCATCGTTTTCCCTTTCCAGATGAAAACCTAAGTAAGTGCAGTGTAGCATAAAACTTAATCAAAACTTAACAAAACTTTTATATAAAATTGTTGACCTTTGAGATTTTACCTAGTATAATATCCTTATCGCAACTGTAGCGATAGTTCGTAAAACTGCTCATACACTTGTTCGCGCTTATTGCTGCACAAAATAGCAATCGCCGAACAAGTTTTATTCGCGACGTGACAGTGATGTTCGCGCGGCGCTCTCTAAGCCAAGTAAGAAGGCTACAATTTCAGATAGGAGAACCCGTTCTATGCATCGCAAATGGAATAAAGACGCCATCGCCCTTGAGATTCTCAGCATGTATGAGTCTGGCGAGAACTTGAATTACTCAAGCGTCGCCACCAACAACCTTTCTTTGCTCCGCGCCGCCACCCGCTACTTTGGGACCTGGGAAGAAGCCGTCTGCTTCGCCGGCCTAGACTATGACTCCATCCGGCGCTACAAGTCCTGGACCCGCGAGCGCATTATTGAGCGCATCAAAGAGCTGCACGCCCAGCAGGCGGATTTGTCCTGGCGCAATGTCTGCCTGAACATTGACCCGCAGCTTGCCGCTGCTGCCACTAAGAAGAGCCATTTCGGCTCCTGGCGCGAAGCTTTGGAAGCCGCCGGGCTGGATTACGACGCCATTCGCCGCTACCGGGAATGGGATGACGAGCGTATTTTAGAGATGGTCCGCGAGTTCCATCGTGACGGCAAAGAGCTGAACGCGAAGAACATGGAGATGGAAGACATCACGCTGATCACCGCCGCTCGCCGCCGCTTCGACTCCTGGCACAAGGCGCTGACCGCTGCCGGCCTGGATTACACCGAGATTGTCCACCGCGCCCCGTTCAAGCGCGGCCTCGGACGCGGCCAAAGCAAGCGCACCGCCGCCATCAAGTAGGTAAAGATCAAGTAGGCAAAGATCAAGTAGGCAAAGACTGTACCATACAACCCGGCACTCCAATTGGGAGGCCGGGTTTTTTCTTGTTGGGTTTTCGCTTGCCCGGTTTAGCAGAAAAAACAGCCGGGTAGAAAAATCTGGAAGCCAAAAGCGCTTCTCAAATCGTCTTAAAGGTAAGTACAAGCAAGTGAAGAATAATCTCAAGTTAAGCGCCCTGCTAGGCGGCATATTGATCAGCGCTGCCGCCGGCACTGCCCAAGCCCAGACCGCAACCCAGCCGGTCCAGAAACCCATTACAATCAAGCTCGGCGCATATTTTC
The DNA here is from genome assembly GCA_964243345.1 of uncultured Armatimonadales bacterium. GTDB lineage: Bacteria > Armatimonadota > Armatimonadia > Armatimonadales > Capsulimonadaceae > JANXMY01. The sequence goes on along the minus strand of CAXTER010000063.1, from coordinate 14,609 downwards.
CGACCGCCGGCAGCGGGGAGAATGCCGGCGGACACACGCAGTTCAGTGCCGGGCTGGACTATGCTTTCGCTAAGACCACCACGAAGAGTCCGCTCCTGCCGTCGATTTACTTTGACTACCAGGGCGGCAGCAAGAATGGCGGCCATGCTGATTCGTATGGCCTCGGCATCGCCGCTCGGTATTACACCAGCACACCCGGCGCAAGCGTCTCTCCGTATTTCGGCGCAGGCGTCGGCATCTACGACGAAGAGCTGAAGCAGGGTGGGGGCGGCCCTTCCAGCAGCAGCGCCAACATTGGGGCAAAGCTCATGGCTGGCCTTGAGTTCAGCAGCGCCCTAGTAGAACTTAACTACCAGTTCCTGCCCAAGCACAACGGCGTCAACCCCGACGGCCTCGGCCTCCAAGTCGGCTACCGCTTTTAGTTTTGGCTGCCTGAAACGCCCGGTTTCTGTTGTAGAAGCCGGGCGTTTCTGCGTTCTGTATGAACGAGGACGTTCATGTCCTGGTCTTTTCTCATCACAGCATCTTGCGGAAATACGCCGCTGACTCTTCGTATCCCAGCGCTTTATAAAACTCCGCTGCCCGCCGGGTTGCTAGCGCGATCTGCTTATTCCCACGCTCCACCGCCTGCGCCTCAAAGGCTTCCATCATCTTCCGTCCGACGCCTTTGCCCCGGAACGCTTTGCTAACCATGAGTTCCTCAACCCAGGCGACGCGGCCATTGGCGAAGAACGTCAAGTGATCAAAACCGAGTAAATAGCCTGAAATTTCGCCATTCGTTTCCGCAACGATTATGCAAGCGTCGGGCTGCATCACCAGCGCATCAAAACTGCGCTCAAACGCCGCCTGCTCTACGGCAAACGACGTGGCAAAGGCGCTGACGAGAAGAAAAATCGCTGGGCTATCTTTGGGTTCGGCGCGGCGGATTTTCAATTACTGGCCCGTTCCAGCACTGCCGCTTGGCGTCGCCGGCTCGACGGTGGAGATGACGGGGTGGACTAGGTATTTGTTGGCGACGCGCTGGACATCGGCGGCGGTGACGGCATTGATATATTTGGCGTAGTCGGTGTCAATCTTGTAGCCGTCGGGCGCGGACAGCTCCGCCGCGCCGAGCAGGGAAGCGCGGTCTTCCAAACGCTCATGGCGCAGGGCGTAGGAGCCAATCAGAAAATGCTGGGCGCGGGTCAGCTCAGACGGGGTGGGAGGCGTCATCTGCAGGCTCTGAGTCTGGGCCAAGATGCCAGTTTTAATTATACCGACAGTCGGAATGTCTTTTTTTGTCGTCGGGTCGGTCTTAGTCGGAGCGCCGAACACATACGCGGCCAGGGCGGCGGCGGCGAGGTGGGGGTCATACACGGAGCCGAGATCATAGGCGAGGCCCTGCTGTTCGCGCAGCTCGGTGAACAGCCGCCCAGACTTCATGCCGCCAAGCAGGGCATTCGTGACCAGCAGAGGAAAGTAATCGGGGCTGTCCATCGGGGCGACGCGGTAGCCGGCCATGACGCAGTTCTGGGTGATGTCGGACTGGTAGACGCGCACCGGCGGCAAGTCAACGCTCATCGGCGGCAGCGGATCGCCGAAGGGCATGGCGGCAGGGCCGGAGCGCGGAAAGTCACTGAGATCACTTTCAACGACTTGTTCGGCAGCGTCTGGGGCAATGTTGCCGACAACCACAACCACCAGATTATTCGGGACATAATAGCGGTTGTAATAGCGCAGCAAATCACTTTGAGTCAGGCGGCTAATGGTCTCCGGTGTGCCGCCGTCCGGCCGGGCATAAGACGTGCCGGCGTAGAGAGACTTTTCCAGGCCGCCGTAGGCGATTTGGAACTGGTCGGCGTCCCGATTGTCCAGCTCGGCCAAAATCTGCCGGCGCGTGTCTTCCATCGCTGCGGGGTCAAAGTCGGCGGTCTGCAGGCTCTCGGCAAGCAGCGCGACGGCATTCTTATACTTATCACTGACGGTCAGTGCCGAAATCTGGGTCCAATCCGGGTGCCAGACAGCGGACACATTGCCGCCGAGGTTATTGATCGCCGCGGTCATGCTTTCCGGCGTCTCGTCATGCGCCGAGTCAAACAGCGCGTGGGCGACAAAGCTGCCGATGCCGGCGTTTGCGGCGGTTTCCTGCGGTGCTCCGGCGCGGACAAACACATCAATCGCCACTAGCGGTGTGCTGGTGTCCTGCTTGCAGATAATTCGAAGGCCGTTCGGCAGCGTCGTTTTGACGGGAGCGCCGCCTGCGTCCGCCCAGGCGCAGCCGGGAAGAGTCAGCGCCAACAGAGCGGCAAGACCGGGCAATGGGAACTTGAACACGGGCAAACTCTTTCTTGAAATGCTTTCCTGATCGAAGATATTTTTGACTTAACTGATGTGATGTAACTAACGTGACGCAGCGCTGCGGCCCAGGATTTTGGCCCCAGGATTTCAATCCTGGGCTTTCTTAGCGGCGGGATGCGGTGACGGGGTTGGGGACCGGCAGCAGAGTGACAACGGTGTATGCCGATAAGTCAAAATACTTGCGGGCGACGGCCTGAACCTGAGCCGGAGTAACCGACTCAAAGTGTCCGATATAATCCGTGTCATACGTGTAGGAGTCAATGCGGCTGTAAAACCCAAGCGCGTCCGCCCGGCCTGAGTTTGTTTGGCAGTCAAACAAATATGAGGCCAGCAGCGTATGCTTGGCATCGGCAAGCTCGGCACCCGAAACCGGCGTGTCCCGCAGCGCCGTGACTTCATGCAGAATGGCGGCTTGAACGGCGGCGTAATCGCCGGGATCAAACTCGGCGCTGATGCTCATAGTCCCCGGATCGCGCTGGGTCAAATAGTTTGTGCTGATCGCCCGCACCAGCTTCTGACGCCGCTCCAAATCCTGCTCCAAGCGATTGTTGCCGCCCTGGCCGAGCAGAGTCATCAGAACGTCCATCACCCAGGCGTCCGGCTGGTCCCGGACACCGGGCGCATGGAACCCAATCTGCAAATAGCCGTGAGCCACCGGCGCGGTGAGTGTCCGCTCCCGAATGTCCGTCTGCGGCTCCTGCGGCAGCGTCTTGTCGTCCGGCACGGATCGGGCCGGCCAGGTGCCGAAGTCTTTCTCGGCTAGCGCCAGCCCGGCTTCCGGCGTGATATGGCCCGCGAGAATTAATGTCGCGTTACCTGGTGCGTAGTAGGTGTGGTAGAAGTCTAAAATGGTTTGGCGTGGCATCCCGGAGACGTGGTCGGCGGTTCCAAGCAGAGGCCGGCCGTAGGAATGATCGGGAAACTCCAGCGCATTGTAAACGCGGCTGACCCGACCCTCCGGACTGCCGGCGTCGCGGGCCATTTCGCTCAGAATCACCGGCTTTTCGGCATCAATGTCCGTCTGCCGCATTTCGGCGTTTTGCAGCGCATCGGCGAGGACTGCAAGCGCGGCGGGTGTGTCCGCTGAGGCCACTGTTCCATAGAAGTGCGCCCAGTCATACGAAGTGGCCGCGTTCAGCGAGCCGCCTAAATCTTCAATCGCCGCATCAATTTGGCCCGGCCCGCGTGTCGGCGTCCCCTTGAAGATCAGATGCTCCATGAAGTGTGCGACGCCGTTAGTGGCTGCTGTTTCCCGCCGTGTTCCCGCGCCGACCCAAACGTCCATTGTCACTAAATCGGCGGCATCGGACGGCGCGACCAGCACTTGCAGGCCGTTCGGCAGCGTATATTCGGTGACTGTGCCGAGGCCAATCCCCGTCGCCGTCGACGTGGGCTGTGTCACTGTGGAAGATTGCCGAGCAGACGACTGCCGGAGCAGCGACGCGCTTTGCGCCTGAGCGGCAAGGGGAACGAGAACAGCGGAGAAGAGAACAAGGGAGCGCAAGATGGGGAAACGTATAGAAAGACGCAACGGGCAAATTTCCTTCCAGGACAGCACTACTCAAAAGGTACTTGTCAAGAGTTACGCCTATTGTACCTGCATCTGTTCCCTGAACGGCTTGTCCCCGAAGCAGGAAAACATCCCGGCAGCGCCTAACTCTGAGCACATGCCCGAAGAAAAAGACCGTGACAAGCCCGAAGGCGGAGATGCGTGGCTGGTGGAGCGGCCCAATGCCCAGAACAACTGGACCCAGGCAAAGTCCGATTTTGCGACGGCGAACACGCTGCGGGATGCCGGCATTGGCTACGCCGCCGTCTTTTTTGCCCAGCAGGCCGCCGAAAAGGCGCTGCGTGCCGCCTGCATCTTGCGCCTTCAAAAGAACCCGCGCGGCCACAACATCATCCAGAGCGCGAACGGCCTGCAAGCGCCTTTGGAGATTATGAACGCCGCCGCCGAGCTAAACGCCGACTTCGTGACCACCCGCTCCGTCGAAGCCGCCGAAGGCGTTCCCGCCCACCAATACGACCGCGAAACCACCCAGCGCCATTTAGACGCCGCCCGCTCCATTTTAGAATGGGTGCGCGGGTTTATGTGAGACTTGGGGAAGATGTGGGCACGGGAATGAAAAGCGTGGGCGAGTAAAAGGCGCTGGGGAAAAGCGTGGGATTGAAATCCCACGCTTTTTGCCCGGCTACGCTTCCAACTGTTCCGCGACAAGTTCCAGCATCTTAATGTTGTTCAGCAGCAGTTCTTGAACAATCTGCTCTTCTGAAAGACCCGCCGCCTGCATTCGGTCAATCCCACTCGTCGAGCTGGACTCCCAACCCCGGCTTTCTACTGCCTTGACGCGAATATCCGAAGTGAAGACGACTCCTATCAGGAGAAGAACGGAATACATTCCACTCAAATAAGTTTGAGTCCCGCGTACAGTGGCTTCGCCAATGAACATCGCAGGACGCTCTGCAACTCTGCGTACTTCCTCAATCAGCTTTTCAATAACATCTTTCTGCCTCATTATGTAAACCTACTTTGCGAACACCACGCTGGAGACGGTGCGGTCGCCTTCGTTTGTCAGCGTGAAGCGACCCTGCAAGTCGCCGCGCACGAGGGACTCGACAATCTGAAGGCCGAGCGAGTCGGTCTTCTTAATGTCGAAGTCTTCGGGAAGCGGCGTGCCGTCGTTGGAGACCTCTAAAGCAATGGTCTTCGTTTCTTCGGCAAGAGAGATCAGGATGTCGCCGTCGTCCATGCCGTCGCCGAAGCCGTGTTCAACGGCGTTCTGGACCAGCTCGTTTAAGATCAGCGCGACAGAGGTGGCCTGGGCGGACGGCAGCAGAATGTCCGCGCCTTCAATCTTCATGATAATGTGCTTATTTGGGGCGAGAATCCCCTGCGCCGTGGCCTGGATAATCTGCTCGGCAACTTTCTTGACACTGATAATGTCCAAATCTTCCCGCGCCAAAAGCTCATGGACGGAGGCAATCGCAAGGATTCGGTTCAGGGACTCGGTCAGAACCTGCTCGACAGAGCGCTGGCCGACGTAGTGCATTTGCAGGCGCAGCAGCGACGCCACCTGCTGCAAGTTGTTTTTGACCCGGTGGTGCATCTCCTGGATGATGGCCGACTTGACCATCAGCTTTGCGTGTTCAATCGCAATCGCCGCGTGGTTGCCGAGCGCCGACAGCACGGAAATCTCGTCTTCGGAGAAGTGGTGCGGCTTTTCCGTGTAGCAGTTCAAGACGCCGATTTTCTTGTTTTTGACGAGTAAGGGAATGGCCGCAAGGGACGACAAGCCTTCGCGCCGGGCCATTTCCGGCGTCTCATACTCGGTCGAGTGCTTTAAGTCATAGACTGTGATTGTTTTCCCCTCGGCAAGAGCGCGTCCGGCAATGCTTTGATCGATTTTGATATTGGCTTTCTTGGCGTAGTCTTTGCTTTTGCTTTGAGTGGCCTTGATAACAAGCTCTTGTTTGTCTTCGTCCAGCAGCATCAGCGAGCAGATTTTAAACGACATGCTGTCGGCGGTTGCGGCGACAATGAGCTGCAAGATTTCTTCTAAATACAGATCACTCGTAATTGTTTTGCTGACCTCGGACAGCGTGGAAAGCTGGGATGCCCGCTTTTCCAATTTCCGGTACTGGCGCGAGTTTTCCACGGCCCCGGAAATCTGGGACGCGATAGACTGAAGCAGCCGCACCTGCGTTTTGGTATACTCATGGTCATTCACCGTGCGGACATTGATGACGCCCAGGACTTCGCCCCGGTAAATCAGCGGCACGGAAAGCATACTTTTGTACTTGTCTTCCGACAGCTCCGGCACGAACTTGAAGCGTGAGTCCCGATGGGCATCATGGCCGAGCGCGACGTGTTCTTTGTGCTGTGCAACCCAGCCGGTGATGCCTTCGCCGGGCTTGAGGCGCAGCTTGCCGATCACTTCCCCGGAGCCGTCGGTGACGGCCCGCAGGACAAGTGTATCGTGAGCATCGTTGAACAAATAAACCTGAGACGAGTCCGTACCCGTGACCTGAACGGCAACCCCGGCAACAGCTTTTAGCATCTCCTCTAAGTCAAATAGCGATCCCATCGCTTCGCCGATGCGCTTGAGGGCTTCGCCTTCGGCGTTGCGGTCATCATGCGCCCGCTCCATCTTTTCGATCTTGGCCGTCGCCGCCGTGAGCTGAGTCGTCCTAGATTTCAGGGCATGGTGCAGCCGCGTCGTCTGCTCTAAGCTGCGCTGGGTCTGCGCGTGGCTTTTCAGAAACAGCGGGCGGCGCGAGTAGCCGACCTTCGGCGGGACTTCCAGATTATTAAGATTGCGTTTCATGGGTTCTCTCCAAAAAGCGGCGGAGCGCGGGAAACACGGTAGTTTCCACCGGCGTAAAATAGCCGGCATGGCCGGCATGGGTAACCGTGAGGCGCGTCACCGGCCCCCGGCACAGGGCCGTCAGCGTGTCTGACATCCGGTAGGGAATAAGTTTGTCGGCCCGGCTGTGGACCAGAAGCACCGGACATGTGACGTGCGGCATCTTCGCCGCACTGTCAAACGGAGAACATAAAATCAGACGCAGCACCCAGGCCGGGTAAATTGGGTACTCTTGGTGTCCCATATCCGCCATGCTGGTATACGCCGCAAACAGCGCCAGCCCGGCAACAGGCTGCCGCGCCGTCAGCTCCCGCGCCGTCAGGTCAATCGCCACGCCGGAGCCAAGCGAATATCCGGCGATAACTAGGCGTTTTTGATTAATGTCCGGCTGAACCCGCAGATATTGGTAGGCCGCACGGGCGGTTGCAAAGCAGCCCGTTTCCGACTCTTGACCGCTGCTTTGCCCAAATCCAACGTAATCGGGCATCAGCACGTTGGCATCCTGCCGCCGAAATGATTGAAACAGCCCACGTTCGGGAGCGATTGAGCTTCCCTTGCCTGTAAAGAACAGCAGCGTCGGACGCCGGGAATAAGCCGGGTCGGGCGAACCGTCTGGCAGAAGCGCATGGCCGAAGTACGCGACAACTGTATCGCCACCGTCGGTGCGAAGCCGCAGTGTTCTTGCGCCCGGCGGCGCGGTTACGCTGACTGCCGCAGTTTGGGTACGGGATGCCTGAGCGTTGAACACCAGAAATCGCTGAAAAATGCCTAAAACAAGCAGCGGCAGAACATAAAGAATAACCGCAAGCAGAAGAAGCCGCCGAACGACTTTAGAGGCGTTCCGGCGGCTTCTTTTGGCTTCCAGCACAGTGTCAGACATTGTGGGCAATGATAATCGCTTCGGCGATCTCGCGCATGGACTTTCGGGTGTTCATGCTTTGAACCTGGATGCGCCGGAACGCCTCCTGTTCTTTGAGGCCGTACTGATCCATCAGGATGCCTTTGGCCCGGTCGACCGCCTTGCGCGTGTCCAGCTTGTTTTCCAAATCCGTGACTTCGTTTTCAAGCTCGACGAACTCTTCGTAGCGGGAAATCGCAATCTCCATCGCCGGCAGCAGATCGGCCTCTTTAAATGGCTTGACCAAATACGCAAACACGCCCGCGTCTTTGGCCCGGTCCACTAAATCTTTCTGTGAGTACGCCGTTAGCAGCAGCACGGGCGCGACGCCTTCCGTCGTGATGACTTTGGCGGCTTCAATGCCGTCCATTTCCGGCATTTTGATGTCCAAAATGATGATGTCCGGCTTCAGCTCCCGCGAGATTTCGATGGCTTTGGCCCCATCGCCTGCCTCGCCGACCACCTGATGGCCCATGTTTTCCAGTGTCTTCCGCAAATCCAGCCGAATGATCGGCTCATCATCCGCAATCACAATCCGCAGTGATTCCATATCGTTTTCCGTCCTTCTGTCCGCAACTCACGTTCCGCAGCCGCGCCGTACTTCCGGCGGCTCCGCTTAACCTTTGGCGTTATCTGCTATAATCCGTTAAACTTACATTCATCTTAGCAAATTTCGTGCCAAAAAGCAAGGGCCGACTTCCTTCACTATGCGACCACGGCCTAAAAGTACATCACTGACAAAAGTACCGAAGTCTATTGTTGTGCCGAGGCACTTGCTGTATGATCGCCTTTGCAGAATGCTGGGAACTATTGATGCTGTTCATAAGCCCCAGAACTTAAAATCGGTTTCTGTGATCATGGCCCATCGAATAACAGGTGGCTCATTTTTCTTGAATGGCAGTGCATTCCTAAAGATCATCACGGCCCACGCGAATTTGCATCCGACTTACGTTTTACTGCCTGGCTTCAAGCGGTTTACGAAACTCAAGCTGTTCAGCGTTTGTTGGCGCTCCTAAAGGTGCAGGAAGAAGGCACACAGGAATTCAAAGTATAAGCTACTTGCTGCGCTCCAATGAGTTGTGGACCCGTTCTTATTCGCAATATATCGCTGATAAAACGATTTCCAGTGTAGTTTCTCAGCAGATTTCAGCCGAAAATAAAGTGGTTACGGGTACTATCAAGTATCAGCCGTACTGGAGTAAACACGAGTTTGCTCCAGTCCAAAAAGCAATGGACACAATGTTTGCAGAGTTAGGGTGGACAAAATGATTAACCCGACACAGCGCTTCCAAGCGTTGAAGTATCGAGCGAAGAAGCGTAGGAATACAATTGCAGCGAGTGATTCCCATTCGGAGATCACTGTTGTTCATATCTTCAAAGAAAAAAGTGCGACGCTCTCACACAACAATCTTCGCAGCTCAAGTCTTCAATGCCGTCCAAGCAAAGTGCATAACTCCGCTCATGCCAGAAGAATTGCAAATCAACGCCAAACACACAGCGTTGAGCTAACCGACGATGTTATCATTATTGGGCAAAACGGACAGCGTGTTCCCCCTCCTGACCACGCGACCTTACGCATTGATCAGTTGCCTCAATTTCGCAAGAAGTAGAGATGTAATATGTTGTCTATTTTCAATATCCTACCTAAAAAGCGACCGCTTCTGGTCGCTTTTTGCTTGACACTTCTGTTTGCACCCCGTCAGACGTTGCTGGCTCAAACCTCACCGCACTACACCGTAACTGATCTCGGCTCTTTGGGCGGGCAGGAAGACGATGCGACGGGACTGAACAACAAAAGCCAAATTGTGGGCGGGGCAGACACGGCAAAGCATGGCAAGGGGCCGGAGTTTTTGACGAATGTCTTTGTCTGGCAGAACGGCCACATGCGCGGCGTGCCGGGGCTGGATGGCAGCCATGCGTTTGTGGTCGCAGTCAGCGATGCCGGGCAGATGGCGGGGGCGTATAGCCCGGATCCGCTGAAAGCAAAGTTCGCGGCGGCGCTGTTTACGCTGAGCGGCAAAGTGACCCTGCTCGGCGGATTTCCGGCGCTTCAGCAGGGATATTCGCTGTCGGAAGCCGAGGCGGTGAACGCAAAAGGGCAGGCCGTCGGTATCTCCAATAACCAGGCGTTTTTGTGGAGCGCGGGCCGGATGAAGCGGCTGCCGCCGCCGCCGGGGTTCAGCGCCGCCGATGCCGGCGCGGTCAATGATGCAGGCGCGGCGGCGGGCAAAGCGACTAAGCCGGGGCTGGGCAAGACCGTCACCCATGCCCTGCTATGGAGCGCGTCGGGCCATGTCAAAGATTTAGGCGTTCTGCCGGGCTACACCGACAGCATCGCGCGAGGCATCAACGCCAAAAACCAAGTGACCGGGTGGGTGGGGCTGTCCGGGGGAACGGGAGTGCAGGGGCTGACGTTCCATTACCAGGCGTTTTTGTGGCAGAACGGCCACATGCGCGGCCTCGGCTCTATTCCGCGCCTGCGTGACAGCAAAGCGTCTGCCCTGAACGACCTCGGCCAAGTCGTCGGCAATGCGTATCACCGAACCGACGAAGCCGCGCTGCTGTGGCAGAACGGCAAAGTGTACGAGCTGAACACGCTGATTCCGGCCCATTCCGGCTGGAAGCTGCAAAACGCACTCGCCATTAACAACCACGGCTTGATTGTCGGCAACGGCATCCACAACGGCATCCGGCGCGGCTTCCTGCTGACGCCGCAAAGATAGGAGAGCAGCTATGACTTTAGTTTTAGACTTATCGCCCGAACAGGAAGCCGCCTTTCGCGAGAAAGCGGCACGCGAAGGCAAGCCAGAACAGGAATATGCCTTGTCGCTGCTGGGCAGCGCGTTAGGATTAGCGCCGGCAGAAGCCAAGCCATTCTATGAAACGGCAACACCAGAGGAATGGGTGAAAGCATGGCATGACTGGACGCATGGTAATTTTGCTAATGGGGCAGTGATTCTCAATGACAGTCGTGAAGTGATCTACGAGGACTAACAAAATGCTGCTGCCAAAACCCGTCGGCATCACGAACTTGGTGGACTCTAACCTCCTGCTCCGCGGCGCACAAAATACACATCCTATGTTTGCCGTTGCTGACGGGGCTATTGCAAAACTGCGTCAGCGAAACGAATTAGTCTATATTTGCCCACAAAACTGCACTCAGTTTTGGGCGGTAGCAACGCGCCCAACGCAGGCAAACGGCTTGGGACTTTCAACGGTGCAAGCGGAAGTTGCGCTGACAAGGGTTGAAGCCTTGTTTCCGATGTTGCCGGATGCCCCGGCAATCTACCGTGAATGGCGGCGTCTGGTGACATTAGCGGGCGTGTCCGGCAAACCGACCCATGATGCGCGGCTGATGGCGGTTGCCGTTGTTTATGGCATTGATAATCCGCTGACGTTCAACGGCAAGGATTTTGCTAAGTTTGATTCCCTCGCGCCCGCCGTTAAAATACTTGACCCACACAGCATTTAGAGGAGATCACTTGGAAAAGTTTGCATTTATTATTCATCCGTTTGATGTGCGCCGGGATGTCGCCAAAAAAGGCGGAATTTATACGGCCGCGAAATACCTGCCGGAGCCGGCGGTGGAGTGGGGCATTCAGTTTAAATCGCCGATTGTCATGTCGCATATCACGGGCATCAAATCGCCCACGGGCGCAGAAGCCGAAGGCTGGTTTATTGGCTGCCCATTAACGCCCAAGCAGCTTTTGACGCTGCCGACGGACTTTGTTTATAAGCGGCTGACCCAGTGCGGTCAGCTCGCGCAGTCGCTGGGCGCGGGAATTATCGGCCTCGGCGCGTTCACATCGGTAGTCGGTGACGGCGGCGTGACGGTGGCGAAGCATTTGGACATTGCCGTCACAACCGGGAACTCGTACACAGTCGCAACGGCGGTGGAAGGGGGATTAGATGCGGCGCGGCGTATGGGCATCTCCATCGAAAACGCCAAAGTCGCCGTGGTCGGTGCAACCGGGTCTATTGGCCGCACCTGCGCCCTGCTGCTGGCCCCCAAGTGCGCCGAAATCGCCCTGATTGGGCGGGACTTGACCCGTTTAGAGTCGGTTGCCGCCGAGCTGTCCGGCGCGTGTGTCCGGCTTTATGACGACGTGCATCTGGGCCTGCGCGACGCCGATTTAGTAATCACGGTCACGAGCGCCCGCGACGCGGTCATTGAGCCGGAAGATTTAAAGCCTGGGTGCGTGGTCTGCGATGTCGCCCGCCCGCGCGACGTTTCCGTGCGAGTCGCCAAAGAGCGCGACGATGTGCTGGTGATTGAAGGCGGCGTTGTCGCTGTTCCCGGCCCGGACGCTGACTTTCACTTCACGTTCGGCTTCCCGCCTAAGACCGCTTATGCCTGCATGTCCGAGACAATCATGCTGGCCTTAGAAGGCCGCTACGAGTCGTTCACGCTGGGCAAGGAAGTGTCGCCCGCGCAGGCCGAGGAAACCGAGCGGCTGGCCCAAAAGCACGGCTTCCATCTCGCCGGCTACCGCAGCTTTGAGAAGGCCGTCACCGAACAGACGATTGAAAACACCCGCCGCGCCGCCGCAAGGCACAGCGCTTAAAAACAAAATTTAAGAAGACCACTATGGAACGAACAAAGCTTCTTTTTGCCATCCTGCTGGTTGTCGCCGCGTTTGGAGCGCTGTTTGCCAGTGTCCGCCGCGCCGGCATCGCCGATGACGCAAGCCAGGGCCTTATCGCAGCGGCGTCCGCCAAGACCGCGCCGCCGTTCACTGTTACCAATGCCGCTACGAGCAAACCGTTTGTCTTGTCGGACGCCGTCAAGCCGCGTCCGCTGGTGCTGGACTTCTGGGCGACCTGGTGCGGTCCCTGCCGCGCCGAGCTGCCGCATTTAGAGGCTTTGTCCCATAAATACCAGGGACAAGTTGCGTTCTACGGTATGAATTCCAGCGATCCCCCGAAGATCACAGCGGCATTTGCCAAACAAAATGGCCTGACGTTCCCGATGCTCAGTGACGCGGACCACCATGTCGCGTCCCTCTACGGCGTTGCATCTATTCCCCTGCTTCTTGTCATTGATACCCACGGCAAAGTCCGCGCCGTCTCCGACGGCTACTCCGAAAATGTCGAAGCCGAGCTGTCCAAAACTTTGGACGCGCTGCTATCTGAAGAAAAGAGAACCCCATGACACGAACAACTTTCGCTGCTGCCGCTCTCCTGCTGGCTGCGCTGCCGACTTTCGCCCAGACAAAGTCACTCACCCCGCCGGACGTTCTCGGCGCGGCGAAGACAATTCAGTTTACGACAACATTTTACAGGAATGACAAACCCGTGGAAGTCTCGTATGCCACTCTTGCCCAGCCCAACAAAGCCTATGTGATGGACGAGAACTTCAATACAAAAGCCATTGATACGGTCTATGTATCGGACGGCAAACTGCAAACCGAGTATAGCCAGTCGCGGAACCGTTATACAAAAACCGAGGTAGCCGCAGATTTTCAAGACATAGAGTCGCGCACACTCGCATTTGCGACCCTCGGAGATTTCTACGATCCAAAATCTTTTGCCAGGTTCCAGCATTCTCCCAGCGACGCGCCGGACACTTTTCGGATGTCCGTCAGTGGCGGGAAAGCGTTTGAGGTCTTGAGTGTGGATACGCAGACTGGGCTTCCAAAGTCCCTCTTAGTGGTTGCCGCGCTGAGTGCATCTTCAACTCGCCCTTTGATGAAGATAGTTTTCAGTGACTGGAAGCTGAACGCGCCGGTTGATGACAGCAAGTTTGCCTATACGCCGCCTGCCGATGCAAAGCTGGCTGCCGTGCCTAAACTGCTGGCAAACGGTATGCCCGCGCCCGATTTCACGGTGCAGAACAAAGACGGCCATCCCGTCAAGCTGTCCGACTATAAGGGCAAAACGGTGGTGCTGGACTTCTGGGCGACCTGGTGCGGTCCCTGCCAGTTATCCCTGCCGCATACGACGGAGATGGTGCAAAAGTACGCCGCGAAGAACGTGGTGGTGCTGGCGGTCAATGTTTGGGACACGCCCGCCGCGTTTCAAGCTTGGCTGCCGAAGCACCCCGAGTACGCGCCCCTGAACTTTGCCATTGACCCGAATCCTGACCAGAGCAAAAGCGTCGCCTCGGCGCTCTACGGCGTGTCCGGCATCCCGACCCAGTATGTGATTGGGCCGGACGGCAAAATCATCAAAAGCATTGTGGGCTACCAGCAAGGCGACACGCAGCTTGAAGATGCGCTGAAGTAGGAAAGTTTCCCATTCTCCCTCTTGCGGGTAAACCTAAGTCATAGACGGAGGATTATTATGTCACAAGATACAGAACGAAAACATGCTTTTGAGCACACAGACAAGATGCGGAAAGAAGCGCGGGACGAAGCGATTGGCGAAGATGCGCTGAACGAAGCCGCGCTGCACGGGGACAGCCATACCGGCCAAAACGGCATGATGAAGCCGGGCGGTGACCTTATTGAAGGCACGGAAATCAAGATGGTGTACGAGATGCTGCCGGACTGGCACAAGGACGAGCTGCGCCGCTTGTTCTTTGTTGCCCCCGGAACGCGGCTGAAGCAGGGCGATGTGTACCTAGACCTGCGAACTCCTGACCGGGGCGAGCTGATCGCGCACGGCGAGGAAGAAGTCCACGAAGAGCTGCTGGTTCCCAAGAAGGCCGTGGATTACGAGATTTGGAACAAGCTGATGGGCAAGCCGTCGCTTGCGGGGTAGGGCAAGAAAACCGGCAACAGTCGGACCCGGCACTGGAAGTGCCGGGCTACTCACAGTGAAAGTCCCTACGGGACTAAATGCCGCTGACATTCGGCTTATCTTGAGTGCCGAAGACGCTTTCATTGTAAGCAGCCCGGCACTTCCAGTGCCGGGTCTTCCTGCGCTCCTTCACTCACCCTATCGTACCGCAAAGCCATCTTCCGCGCTGCCTCTGCAACCGCCGCCCGCAGAGGCAGGGGTTCCAAAACTTCTGCCTGAGCGCCGAACGACAGCACCCAGTAGAGCATTTCCTCGTAGCCATGCACCGT
>CAXTER010000062.1:0-31558 GCA_964243345.1 uncultured Armatimonadales bacterium | reverse complement strand
GCCGATGTTGTTTATGAAGGGCTGCTTTTGCTAGACCAGGAAGAAGCCCGGTTTGAAGAACTGAAAAGCGACATCGCCATCGGTGTTCAGCAGGCGGAGAACGGGCTGGTCAAAGTTTTTGACGCTGAAGGCTTAAAGGCGCGTGTCCGGCAGGAACTGGCGAAAGGTTAGAAAGAAGACATGGAGCGCCGCTATTAGCTCACGGACCGAGCCGACGCAGACTTGTTCGAGATTTCGCTGTACCTCGCCCGGCAGGGCAGCATCAAGACCGCCGAGCGCTTTGTTGATGCTGTCCACGAGCAGTTTGCACGCCTTGCCGATCATCCTGGCATGGGACGCGCCCGCGAAGAACTCGCGCCGGGTCTTCGCAGCATCCCGGAAGGCAATTATGTTTTGTTCTACCGCGTCATTCCCGAAGGTGTTTTAGTTGTTCGCGTACTGCATGGCTCACGCGATGCCCGGCGCGTCTTTCAGGAGCCGAAAGCAGGAGATTTAGACGACTAACTCGCCGCCGGAACCTGCATTCCCAGCACGCGGGAGGTGCCAGGGGAGGACATGGTGACGCCGTACCAGACTGGGGCAGCTTCCATTGTGGTAGGGTTGTGGGTGATGACGATCATCTGGGTTTTGAGGCCGAACTCGCGCAGCAGATCAGCGAAGCGCTCGACATTTGCGCCGTCTAAGGGGGCGTCCACTTCGTCCAAAACGCAGAACGGGCTGGGCTTGACGTAAAGGAACGCGAAGAGGAGGGCGGCGGCGGTCAGCGCCCGCTCGCCGCCGGACAAGAGGGCCAGATTTTGACGCTTTTTGCCGGGCGGCTGAACCAGAATGTCCACGCCGGTTTCTAAAATGTCGTTCGGAGTGGTCAAGACAAGCTCGGTTTTGCCGCCGCCGAACAGGCGCGTGAAGAGCGTCTCAAAGGCCGCGCCGACCGCCTGAAACGTCTCCAAAAAAACGCCGCGCGTGCCTTCGTCAATTTCCTGAATGGCGGCGAGTATCTTGGCGCGGGACTCTTCCAAGTCGGCGGCTTGGGTCAGCAGAAACTCGTGGCGGGCGCGGACTTCCTCGTACTCAGCGATAGCGGCGGGGTTGACATCGCCCAGCCCGCGCAGCTCGCGGCGGAGGCGGGCCACTTCGGCAGGAGCACCATTCGAGACTTCCGGGTCTTCGTCCAAAGCCAGCGCGTCGGTCAGCGAGACTTCATATTCGTCCCAAAGCCGCCCGGCCAGGGTGTCCCGCTGCGTTCCGAGCCGCGCTTCCTGAACTTCGTTTTTATGGACTGCTTCCAGCGCTTTGGCCCGCGCCTCGCCCAGCGAGCGCATTTTGGCGTTCGCCGCGTAGGACTCCCCAAGCAGGGCTTGACGCGCCGCAGTCTGGACTTCCAGGGCGATTTGGGCCGCAGACTGGGCCGCACGGGCCTCAATGACCTCTTGTTCCCGCGCATCGGCCTGCAAAGTAAGCGCCGCAATTTCTTCCGCCCCGGACGCCGCCTGCCGGGTTCGGCGCTCCTCTTGCTCTGCCAAGCTGCCTAAATCACTGCTGGCGCTTCGCAGGGCGCGGTCCAGGCTGCTCCCTTTTTCGCTGACGGTCGCCAGCTCAATCCGCACGGAAGTCAGCGCAGATTGCAGGCCGTCGCGCTCTATTGTGAGAAGCGCAAGCTGTTCGGCTTCGGCGGCCTGAATGTCGTCAGCCCCTGTCGTTTCCACCGTTCCCGATGCCAGCGCCGACGCCATGCGGGCGGCATGGTCCCGCGCCTGCACTAGCGTTGCCAACGCCGACTCGCTGCGCCGGATGCCCTGAGCGTGCGCGTCTTCCGCCCGGCGAGCTTCCTGCACAGCCCGCTCGGCCCGCCGCTCGGCATCAGCCTTTGCGCCCGCTGCCGACTGCTTGGCGCTCTGCGCTTCCGACAGGACGCGCTCGGCGGCTTCCCGCGCGGCTTCCGTTTGCGACAATGCTTTGCGGGCCGTTTCCAGCGCTTTTTCTTTGGCGGCAAGCTCAGATTGGCCTGCCGTTATTTCGGTTTTGCGCCCCAAAATGTTTGCCGTGCGCCCTGCCTGACGGCCTCCTGAAAGTGCCCCGGTGGGCAGGACAATCTCGCCGGTGCGGGTGACAGTTCTGTTCCAGCCTTTAGCAATCACCGACGCCCGCAAGGCATCGTCTAAGGTCTCGCAGATAAACACGCGCCCCAGCAGCACTTCTAGGGCCGGACGGAACTTGGGTTCAAACGTGATTATTTCTAACGCCGCGCCCAAAACGCCGCTTCGGCTTTCCACGTCCCGCAAATCCAGCGTGTCCCGGCCTGGACGCATTCGGTTCAAGGGCAGAAATGTCGCCCGGCCTGCGCGATGCTCATGCAGGTAGGCAATGGCGGCCTTTGCGGCCTCTTCGGTGTCGGTGATGATGTCCTGCAGGCTCGCGGCAAGCGCGGTTTCCAGCGCCACTTCAAACCCGGCAGGCGTCCTGAATGAGTCGGCGACGACCGTAAATTCGCCTAAAAGCGCCCCGTGCTTTTTGGCCTCAAACACCGACTTGACGCCCGCAAAGTAGCCTTCCTGCGCGGCTTCCAGTTCTTGCAGCGTTCGCAGGCGAGTCGACAGCGCGACCGCCGCCGACTGTGCCGCCTGGGCGCCTGCCTGCGCTGTCTGCGCTGCCGCCCGCGCCCCGTCGCGCCTGCCGAGTGCATCCATCGCAGCGGCGTCTGCGTCCTCCAGCACCGTCTTTGCCGAAGATGCCGCCGTGCGGGCCACGTCCGCTTCGACGCCAAGTTCACGCGCCGCCGCTGCCAGCCGCTCGGTCTCCGCCGTCAGGGCCGGCAGTGCCGTTTCCAGCTCCGAAACCCTGGCCCCCGCCCGTGCCGCGTCCGCTTCCCGCGCTGCTTGACTTCGGGCCAGGGTCAGGCTTTCCGCCCGCCGACGCTCCGCTTGCCGGGTGAGTCCCGCAATGCGCTCACCCAGCGCCGACACTGCGGCTTGACGCGCGTTCACGTCCCGGCGCAGATCAGCTTCCTGCGTCCGAACTTCGGCAAGCTCCGCTTCTAAGCCTGTCACCTGCCGGGCTAGCCGCCCCTGCCGCTCGCCCAGCTCTTCCAGCTCGCCCGCGAGGAGGCGCTGCGCCTGACGCAGCCCGTCAGCCCGCTGCACGGCCAGCGCCCGCCCGCTTTCCGCCCGCTCCGCCGCCGTCGCCGCCGCGCCAAGCGCCGACCGGCAGGCATCCAAAGCGGCCTCGGCGTCCGCGTGACGCGCCGCGATGTCCTGCGCCTCGGCTTCGGCATCAGCGAGGCGTTTGCCGTAAGCAAGCGCCGCCGCCTGCTGCTCTTCGCGGGCCTGTTTTGCCGTCTCAAGCTGAAGGGCCGCAAAGCGCAGGTCGCAGATCAGCAGGCTGCTTTCAATGGCTTTGAGCCGGCCCGTGAGCCGCTGATGCGTTTCCGCCCGCTCCGCCTGCCGCCTGAGCGGCTCAACCCGTCCGACAATCTCGCTTTGGATGTCCCGCACTCTGAGAAGATTAGTTTCAGTCGCTTCCAGCTTCCGCAGGGCCTCGCGCTTCTTGACCCGGTACTTTTTGATGCCCGCCGCTTCCTCAAACAGCCCCCGCCGGTCCTCGGCGTTCACCGACAGCACAGCGTCAATTTGCCCTTGATTCACCAGCGAGTACGATTCGCGCCCGACGCCTGTGTCCAAGAATAATTCGTAAATGTCTTTCAGCCGGCAGGGGGTTTTATTGAGGAAATACTCGCCCTCGCCCGTGCGGTAAGTCCGGCGGGTGATCACGACTTCGCCGAAGTCCAGCGGCAGGCCGCCGTCCGAATTATCCACTGTCAGCGACACTTCCGCCATGCCGGACGCCCGTCGTCCTTCGCTGCCGGAGAAGATCACGTCGGACGCTTTCGCGCCGCGCAGGGCCGACGCTTTTTGCTCGCCCAGCACCCACAGCACCGCGTCGCCCAGGTTGGATTTGCCTGACCCGTTCGGCCCGACAATGGCCGTGACGCCTTCCGCGAACTCGATTTCCGTTTTATCCGCAAAGGTCTTAAACCCCTGCAATTGCAATTTCTTCAGCCGCATTGAGTATCAATTATAGCAAAGTAGGGGCAAGGTTGTCAAAAAACGTCGCGTTGCTACAAACATCATGCTTGTATAAGCCTAGCTCATACAGAAATCTTCAAGCTGTCTGAGTAAATTGCAAAGGTCACTTGGAATTTCGTTCGGTCGGAATTCGTCGGCAATCCGAACGTCACTGAAACTAATTTTGTATAGTTCCTGCATTTTGTCTTTGAAGCGGCGAAGCGTTTGTTTTCCTGGCGCAATACATATCCTGCCACTAAATGTGTTCCAATGTTCGTCGAACCATCGTGTTGCCTCAGCCGTAGGTCTGGACGGGTCAAGGGACCGGAAAAACTTGCACCTCTCAGCTATGTACTGTGCTTGCACATCATGACGCATTTCGTCGGTGATCTGCATAAGCACCACCTCGGACCCAATGTCACCCGTTGATGGTAAAATTTCTGGGTTATGCTGCGCTACAATCAGTGTTATTATTAAGCGGTCTAGAACGGTAGGCACGAGCAGATAGTTCTCAACTTCCTTCCGCTGAAAAACTTCTGCAAATGTTAAATGCTTGTTCAGTTGCTCCAACATCTCAGAAATTTCTTCTTTAGTCCGATAATCCCGGTCGTAGATGGTAGCAATCTTAAATTGGCTACCCGTGGCTTGCTCGATGCGCTTAGCAGTTCCCATAATTTCTTTCCAAGAACCGAAACCACCTGAAGACAAGGAAGTTGCGCGTGCCCCTGACGCTAAATTTTTAAGCCCAAGCCTACTGGCAAGATGCTTTAGAATAACAAAGTCATTAACGTCCTCAACATAAATTACACGTCTAGTCCGCGCCAACTGAACTAAAATAATGTTATGAATTGATCCAACACGCCTTAGAGCGTTTTGCACTGCATCTACATTCTGCAAGCGCTGTGCATGGTGACGCGATTTATCAATCATGATAAGTTCTGCTGGGTCTGCTTCACCCATGATCTCCGTCGAATGGGTAGCTAGGATCACAGTGGGATTATGATCTCGGAGAATAGTGAGAAGTTGTCTTTGAACATCTGCATGCAAATAGATTTCAGGTTCATCGACAACAAGAAGGTCTGCGTGGCTGTTTCTAGAGATATGAGTTAATAGCTGACACCAAGTTTGGAAACCAAATCCACACCAGTATAGTTCGCGTCTAATACGGTCTTCTTCCGCGAACATATATACTTCCACAGGGTCTCTGTTTTGCACGAAAGGTTTTCCAATCGTCATACCAGGCCATGTCTTCTCTACCATCTCCGAAAACTCATCAAATCCTTCTTCGTTGTAAAGCCAGTAGTTTCTAAAGTGCCTTGATGCCCGGTGCGTCATTAAGTTCTGATTGACAGTTTCGAGTGTAACTCGATTTTCATTATGCTCAATCGGACCTAAAACAGGAATTACTGCGATTGAGAAAGGGAACGCCGACTTGAATTCTGCTACACTTCGCGGCATGGTTCCAATAACTACAGGTATAAGACGACAACCTCCAGTTTTTGGGAAGTAGAGCTGTAGAATGTTACCATTAGTGAAAGAGAATGTTACCAACGTGTCTGAATCCGAGTAATCTGTGTGTACATTTTCGAGTGAGATAGGAAGACTATCAGTAGGTATCTCAAAGCCAAGACGACTTTCATTTGGCCCTTCGATCCAAGTTGGTTTTTTAGATCGTGCAGTACGAAGAGCAGAAGCTAAAATACGAATGGCACCGATAGCAGTTGATTTTCCACTGCTGTTCGGACCAACGAGTATGTTCATGCCATGAAGCGTCAAGGTGAAACGACTGAATGCCTTGTAATTCCTGAACTCAATTTGCTTTAATTGTGTCCTCATGTCATTTGGTGTTATCACGTTGGACTTACTTTCTAAGATTACTCGAATCATCTAGCAAGCTCATTGTATCGGATAATAGGTCAGTTGTCAAAGCGGGAGTGTTTAGTGGCTTGCCTGAAGCTAAGACGTGCCGCGCAGGCGGGCGAGGTCCTGGCGGGGCGGGAAGCCGAACAAGCGGCGGTATTCGCGGCTGAACTGGGATGGACTTTGGTAGCCGACCCGGTAGCCGGCGGTGGCGGCATCCAACGCTTCGGACAGCATGAGACGCCGCGCTTCTTGGAGGCGCAGGTGCTTTTGATACTGCAAGGGGCTAAGGGCGGTGACGGCCTTGAAGTGGTGGTGCAGGCCGGACGCGCTCATGCAGACTTCCTGGGCAAGGGTGTCAACAGACAGCGGCTCGGCGTAATGGCGCTTGATCCACTCGGTCGCCCGCGCGATGCGCTGGGTCAGGCTGTTGTGGACGGCGATCTGGCGCAGGCGTCCGCCCTGCTCGCCGGTCAAGAGGCGGTACAAAACCTCACGGACGGCAGGTGGGGCCAGCATCGGCACGTCCCGGGGCGTGTCTAAAAGCCGCAGCAGGCGCAGGGAGGCTTCTAAAAGCGGCGCGTCGGTCCGGCTCAGCGACAGGCCGCGTGCGGCGGCGGCTTGTCCGGCAGGCGGTACAGCGTCTTCTGCTGAGGCCATTTCCAGCAGCAAGGCCCCGATCTGGCGCGGGTCAATGTCCAAACACAGCCCCAGATACGGCGCATCGGGCGAGGCTTCCAGAACCTGCACGGTGAGCGGCAGATCTACCGATAGGAGCAGGAAGCGCAGCGGGTCATGGGTGTGGGTTTCTTCTCCCAGCACGGTCAGCTTGCTGCCCTGCGCGACTAGGCAGAATGTCGGCTTTAGGACGCCGTGGGCCGGCGGCGACGGGGCCGACAGCCGGTGCAGGGTCAGCGGCCCAATCGCCGTTGGGTGATTGCCGTCCACAGATGTCAGCCGCTCCAGCAGGGCCGTCAGCTCTTCCTGCTTCTCGCACAGCGCATTTTCCATGTGCCTACTATACCTGATTACCGTAGCCATTTGCAGGATTAGGCAATAATCGTGCAGAAGCGGGGCATTGCTTTCACTCCCGGCGCGAGTAAGATAACAGCAATGCTGGCACACAGGAGACACTTAATGACCACAACACAAGGCTATGCCGCTCAGTCCGCCGATGCGCCCGTCGCGCCCTGGGAATTCAATCGGCGCGACCCGCGCCCGGACGATGTGACAATTGACATTCTTTTTTGCGGTGTCTGCCACACCGACATCCACTTTTCCCGCAACGACTGGGGCTACAGCGTTTATCCACTGGTGCCGGGCCATGAAATTATCGGGCGCGTGTCGGGCGTCGGCCCCGAAGTGACTGGTTTCAACATCGGCGACACGGTAGGCGTCGGCGTGCTGGTGGACTCCTGCCGCGAATGCGCCGCCTGCCTGGCCGGGCTGGAAGTTTACTGCGAAAAGTATCCGACCTCCACTTATGGGGCAAATGACCGGCACGACGGCTCGCCCACCTACGGCGGCTATTCGAACAAAATCATTGTTTCCGACCGTTTTGTGCTGCACATCCCTGATGCGCTTGACCCCAAAACCGCCGGGCCGCTCTTGTGCGCGGGCATCACGACCTACTCTCCGCTGAAGCACTGGAAGATCGGGCCGAGCCACAAAGTCGCCGTGGTCGGGCTGGGCGGCTTGGGCCATCTCGGCCTGAAATTCGCCAAAGCGCTCGGCGCGGAAGTGACGCTGTTCACGCGGAGCGCCGGCAAGGAAGAAGAAGCGCGGCGGCTCGGCGCAAGCCATGTAGTATTGTCTACCGACCCAGCACAGATGGCAGCATCAGGCAATTCGTTTGACTTCATCTTAGATACTGTGCCGAGCGCCCATGACCTGAACCCCTACATGGCAGCGCTAAAGCTGAACGGCACGCTGATTTTAGTCGGCCAGCTTGACGCGATTGAGCCGGCGCTTCTCGGCCTTTCGCTGATCGGGGGCCGCAGATCGGTGGCGGGTTCCGGCGCGGGCGGCCTTCCCGAAACCCAGGAAATGCTGAACTTCTGCGCCGAGCGCGGCGTCACCTGCGATGTAGAAATGATTAACATTCAGGACATCAACGCAGCGTTTGAGCGTGTCCTGAAAAGCGACGTTCGTTACCGATTTGTGATTGACATGGCTTCTCTGACTGAGTAGAAGACCTCATCCCACAATGAAACCTCGCCCCGTCGCCAGGCTCCGATACGGAGTAATCCCGCAGGGATACCCTCTCCTTAACTCAGGGAAGGTGAAAACTTTTCGGGTGAGGTTCTTGTTTCTCGGCTTCAGAAATCAGACAAAATGAAATACAACAAATTAGGCGCGACAGGCTTGTTTGTCTCAGAGCTGTGCTTCGGCACGATGACATTCGGAGACAGTGATCAGTACAGGTTCATGGGGGCGCTGGCCCAAGAGGACGCCGACGCCCTGCTGGCGCAGGCGTTTGAAGCGGGGATCAACTTCCTTGACACGGCAGACACCTATTCCGGCGGCGAGTCGGAGCGCATTACCGGGCAGGCGCTGAAGAACTTAGGGCTGAAGCGCGAGGAAGTGGTCATTGCCACCAAAGTCTTCGGCCAGATGGGGCCTGGGCCAAACAGCCAGGGATCGTCCCGCGCCCATATTCTAAGCGCCGCCAAAGCCAGCCTTTCGCGCCTGCAAACCGACTACATTGACCTGTACCAGCTTCACGGCTTCGATCCGGCGACGCCGGTAGAGGAAACTTTAGAAGCGCTGACCGATCTGGTCCGGCGGGGGCTGGTGCGCTACATCGGCGTTTCCAACTGGGCCGCCTGGCAGATCGCCAAAGCCGCCGGCATTTCCGAGCGGCGCGGCCTGGCAAAGTTTGCGTCGCTGCAAGCCTACTACACGCTGGCGGGCCGGGATTTGGAGCGCGAGATCGTGCCGATGCTGGCAAGCGAAGGTGTCGGCCTGCTGGTCTGGAGTCCGCTTGCGGGCGGCCTGCTGAGCGGCAAGTACAGCCGGGAGCAGTCCGGGGATGAAACCAGCCGCCGCAACACGTTTGCGTTTCCGCCGGTAGAGATGGACCGGGCATACAGCGTCATTGACGTGCTGAAACGGATGTCGGAAACGAAAAATGCCTCAGTCGCCCAGCTTGCCTTAGCCTGGCTGCTGCATCAGCCGCGCGTCACCAGCGTCATTCTGGGGACCAAAAAGAGCAGCCAGCTTGAAGACAACCTGGGAGCAGTGGATGTCACGTTCACGGCAGAAGAGCTGGAGTCACTGGATGAAGTCAGCCGCCTGCCCGCCGAGTATCCCGGCTGGATGCTGGAGATGTGGAGCGGAGCGCGGGCAAAACAGCTGGCTGACGCGCGGAAATGAGAGAACTTTATGAACCTGACTGATTTTCGCACATTGGGCCGCTCCGGCCTTGTTGTCAGCCCGCTGGCGCTTGGCACTATGACGTTCGGCAAAGAAGGCTGGGGGTCGGACGAAACAGTTTCTGAGGCCGTCTTCAATGCCTATGTGGACGCGGGCGGCAACTTCATCGACACCGCCGAAGCCTATGCCGGCGGGCGCTCCGAAGAGCTGCTGGCGGAGTTTATCCAAAAGCGCCGCCTGCGCGATAAGATGGTTCTGGCGACCAAGTTTTCCTTCAGCGCCGAGGACGGCAACCCAAACGCCGCCGGCAACGGGCGCAAGAACATGGTCCGCGCCCTGGAAGGCTCACTCAAACGGCTTGGAACCGAGTTTGTAGACTTGTACTGGATGCACATTTGGGACACGGTGACGCCCATTGAAGAAGTGCTGCAATCGCTGGGCGACCTGCAAAAGTCCGGCAAGATTCGGTACTTCGGCTTGTCGGATGTTCCCGCCTGGTACGCTGTAAAAATGTCCACGCTGGCCTCGGCGCACAGCGTTCCCGGCCCCATTGCCTTGCAGATGGAATACTCGCTGGCCGAGCGGATAATCGAGCAGGAGCATCTGCCCGCCGCCCGCGAGTGCGGCTTGGGCGTACTGCCCTGGAGTCCGCTTGCCGGCGGCTTCCTCACCGGCAAGTACGAGCGCAAAGACGCCGATGCAAAAAGCGCAAGCGGCGAAGGCCGACTCAGCGGCGCGAACCCTTTTGGGAACACCAAGTTCACCGGGCGTAATTGGCGCATTTTAGACGCTCTGAAGTCGGTGGCGGCTGGAATGGGTCGCCCGCCGGCGCAGGTCGCTTTGGCGTGGGCGGCAGCGCAGCCCGGCATTACGTCCACGATTATCGGCGCAAGCAAAGTGGAGCAGCTTCAGGACAATCTTGCAGCGCTTGCAATTGAGTTCACCCCGGCGCAGATGCAGGCGCTGGCGGAAGGCAGTGCGCCGGAGCCGTCGCCTTACGATTACCTGCGGCCCGGCATTCTCACCCAAATTGTCTTCGGCGCGTCGGTTCAAGGCTGGCGGTAGATGATCGCGGGTATAATGACTATATGTATAGTCTTTTCATCCGAGGCGCTTTGCTTTTGCCCTGCCTCTTCTTGCCCGCATTCTTGACTGCGTCCTGCGCCCGCCCTGCTGCCAGCAAATTACCCCTTCCTGCTGCGCCCGCTGCCGCGCTTGCCGCGCGTCACGCGCCGCTGCGCCCCAAAGCGTTCCAGCCGATAGCGTTTCCCTCCCTCAATACCGGCGAAATCAGCAGCCTGGCGTTTTCCCCGAATGGGCGGCGGCTGGCATTCGGCTACGGACAGGACGCGGAAGTGACCCTGTGGAACCTGCAAACCGGCCGGCTGGCCTGGCAGCGGTCGGTGGGGGCGGCCAGTGGCGGGCCGATCCAATTTGACCCGCACGGGCGGTTCCTGGTAGCGCAGTTCGACGACCCGGACTCCGAGTCACCAATCATCGCATCCACCCCCGGTGGGAAGCGGCTGGGCCTGAACGCCAACTTTGAGGGCGACGTAAGCGTCCGGCTGGAACAGGCAGGGCGCTTTCTGGTCATCCGCGGGTATCAGGAAGGCATCGTTGGCGGCCAGCGCCAGGAACAGGCAGTGCAAACAACCGAAGTCTGGAACACCCGGACTTGGCGGCGTGTGGACCAGATCGTCACGCCCCTGCGCGGCGGGGCCGCAGCCACTCCCTACGCCACACTTCCCCTCACGCATTCCGGCAAAATCCTCCGCCGCCTGCTGAAGAAGCAGGCATTCCGTGACAGGGAGACGGGAACGGCAGACGGCGGCCAGTACCGTGATTATCTGGACAAAGAAGGCGTTCGAGACGTTGTCTTTGACAGCAGGTTCACCGCAGCTATCTGGGAAACAACAGGAAAAATCGAAGTGCGGGACCGGCGTACCCAAATGCTGCTGTGGCGAAAGCTCGCGCCCTTCCCGCATGACACGGCGCGGATGCCGGCAATCTCGCCGGATGACCGGCTTCTCGCGGTTCCAACACTCGGCGGCGCTGTCTGCATTTGGAACCCAAAAACGGGCCAGCTTCTCGCAAAGACCCGCTGCGGGCCGGATGTTCTGCGCTGCGCGGCCTTCTCGCCCAATGGCCGCGTCCTCGCCGTCGCCGGCGGAATGGCCTACGGCAGCAGCGGCGACGGGGTGCGGCTGCTGGAGACCATGCACTTTCAAGTGTTCGCCGTGCTGAAAGCGGCGTTCCCGAAAGAAAGTGACACCGCGCGGAAAGACTGGAGCGCAGACCATCCCGACTGGCTCGCCGCGCTTCCCAATTTGTCTTACGCTGCTTCAAACAGTGTGATCAGGAAAATTCGACTGCCGGGGCGGGCGCGGGACAAGCAAATCGCCGCACATTTTAACAGGCCGGGGCGCATTTGTGCCGCGCTGCGAAACTGCTACGCACGTTGAGAGCACAGGGCGAGCAGGGCCAAATCACGGCAACGTGAACTCGCTCGTCCTTCGCTTCTTGGGTTACTTTTTCGCCAATCCGGGAAACAAGAGCAGGTAACTTGTTTTCTAGGAGAAATTATGACACCGACAAAAGGCTATGCGGCCCAGTCCGCGACTTCGCCCATCGCACCGTGGGAATTCGAGCGACGGACGCCCGGCCCGACTGACGTGCAGATAGACATTGCATTTTGCGGCGTCTGCCACTCGGACATCCATCAGGCCCGCAATGAGTGGGGCAACGCGACTTATCCGATGGTTCCGGGGCATGAGATTGTCGGGCGCGTGACTGCTGTTGGCAGCGATGTCACAAAATTCGCCGTTGGCGACCTCGCAGGCGTAGGCGTCATGGTGGATAGCTGCCGGGACTGCGAAAGCTGCAAAACTGGCCTGGAACAATACTGTGACCGGGGCCAGGTCGTGTTCACTTACAATTCCAAGTTCCCCGACGGCACGCCGGCTTACGGCGGCTACTCCGATAAGATTGTCGCCGACGAAGCGTTCACGCTCAAAATCTCGCCGAAGCTCGATTTGGCTGCAACTGCGCCGCTGCTCTGCGCGGGCATCACCACCTACTCGCCGCTGCGCCACTGGAATGTCCAGCCCGGCCAGAATGTCGGCGTCGTTGGCCTCGGCGGCCTGGGCCACATGGCACTCAAATTTGCCCATGCGTTCGGCGCTCATGTGACCCAGTTCACCACATCCCCCGGCAAGGAAGAGGACGCCCGGCGTCTCGGCGCGGACGAAGTTGTTTTGACCCGTGACCCGGAAGCCTTAAAAGCGCTGGCCGGCACGTTCCATTTTATTATTGACACAGTCTCCGCGCCCCATGATCTGAACATGTACCTGAATTTGCTGAAGCGCGACGGCAGCATGGTGTTAGTCGGCCTGCCCGACACTCCCGCTGAAGTTTCCGCGTTCCCGCTTGCCGGCAAGCGCCGGTCACTTTCGGGGTCCAACATCGGCGGCGTCGCCGAAACCCAGGAAATGCTGGATTTTTGCGCTGAACATAACATTGTCAGCGACATCGAGATGACCCCGATCTCCAAAATCAACGAAGCCTACGACCGAATGCTCAAAAACGACGTCAAGTACCGTTTCGTTATTGACATGGCCTCGCTGAACGAGTAATTTTCTCGTGATTTGTCTCTAAAATGGCAGGGCTTGTCCCTGCCCTCTTTTTCTCCTTAGCTTCTTTTCTCCTTAGAATGTATTTCAAAACTCCGAAAGAGTCCCCCTAGCCCCCAATAATGGGGGAACCGGACGAGAAAAATCTGCTCTTGCTCCCCCATTATTGGGGGCAGGGGGGAGTTTTGAAATAGGTTCTTAGCTTCTTTTCTCCTTAGCTTCTTTTCTCCTCTTCGTGCCTTTGCCATAAAACACACAAAAACTGTCAGTCTTCAAGTTCTGCTGGCCGTCTTGCTGAAACTCACCTCGTTTAGCAGCACCCCTTGGCCCAATTCATGTTTATCCAAAAGCGCGTAAGACCCCTTGATTTATCTATGCAGGATATAAGCGCGGGAACTTTCCGAAGTTCCCATATTTGAGCGTCGTATTTATAGTAAAATAAAGCATAATAGAAGTGTGAATACGCTATGCTATAAATATCGCTTGTATCCAAGTAAGGCGCAGGAAGCCGCGTTAAATGAAACGTTGGCTGTCTGCCGCCTTGTTTATAACAGCATGGTACATGAGCGTACCGTACTCCACGAGCGCGGCGATAAATCCCCTACGTTCTTTACACAAGTCCCTGCGCTTGCACGTTGGAAAAAAGACCATGCCGAACTTAAAACTGTTCACAGCCAAGTCTTGCAGAATGTCGGGCGGCGCGTTGAACTTGCCTTTCAAGCCTTCTTCCGTCGCGTAAAGGCCGGCGAGACGCCGGGCTATCCACGCTTAAAGGGCAAAGGTCAGTACGATAGCATCACCTATGCCCAGAGCGGCTTCAAAATAGGCGAGTCATCTGTTTGGCTCTCTCTGCAAGGCAAGCAAACGCAGGTCAAGGCTAAAATCCACCGCGTTATTTTTGGAGCCGTCAAAACTTGCACCGTTCGTCGCTATGGGGCTAAGTGGTTTGTTTGCTTCTCGGTTGAGCAGGAGGATAGCCCGCTCCCTCCCTGCGCGGATACCGTTGGCCTTGACGCTGGCCTCAACTCATTCATGGCCTTGTCCAGTGGCGAGTTTATAGACAACCCGCGCTTCTTCCGCCGTGATGAAAAAGCACTGGCAAAAGCGGGCAGAAAGACAGCCAAGACCGCCAAAGGCTCCACGCCCCGCAAGAAAGCAAACAAGGTTCTGTCTCGTATCCATGAGCGTATCAGAAACCGACGCCATAACTTTGTTCACCAAACAGCCCGAAGGCTGGTCAACCAATACGGCGTCATCGCCGTAGAGAAACTGAACGTCAAAGGCATGGTCAAAAACCACTGCCTTGCCAAGAGCATCAGTGATGCCGCCTGGTCAATGTTTCGTTTTGTGCTAACCGACAAGGCTGAAAGTGCTGGTCGGGAAGTAGTAGCAGTCAACCCGGCCCATACCTCACAGGATTGCCATGCCTGCGGATACCGGGCCAAGAAAAAGTTGAGCGAGCGTTGGCATCACTGCCCTATGTGCAGTGCGTCTCTGGACAAAGATACCAACGCCGCCATTAACATTCTTAATCTCTGTAGGACTATACAGAGTCAGGTAACACCTGTAGAAGCCCCGCCATTTATGGCTGGGGAGTAGTCACTTGCATAGATTTGGCTGCATAAATTTCAGGCAGACGCTTGCATTTTTGTGTTTAGTTTTGGTAGTATTGTGTGTTAGGAAAGTAGGATGGATCCGCCGCGCTTTTCTCAGGCGCGTTTTTATCAGGCTGTTCCATTTGCTCTCAGTGAAAAAAGCAGCTGATAGACAGTGGAGGGCTTCATGAGCACAGATATGACCCTACAAAGCCCACCGGCGAAACCTCCCCGTTTGAGCCAAGCTGCTTACGAGGAGATGGTTTCTAACGTGCCGGGCATGATTTTTCGCGCGGTTAGTCGGCCCGGCGGCCAAGTCGAATTTAATGTCGTCAGTGATGGCTGCCGCATCCTTCTAGGCGTTGCTCCAGAAGAGCTTCAAGCTGACAGTATGATGCTGCGGCGGATGGTGCATCCCGAAGACAGTGAAAGCTATGAGACTGCAAGCGCCCTTGCCCAGCGAGAGGTGCAGCCCTGGCAGTGGCAAGGGCGCTTCGTGCTGCCGTCCGGCGAGCAGAAGCATGTGCAGGCGAGGGGTCACCCAGACCCCCAGGAAAATGGCGACGTGGTTTGGGACGGCTTCCTGATGGATGTGACTGACCGCGTCCAGGCCGAGCTGCAGGCGGCGCAGCTGGCAGCAATCGTCGAGGGGTCGGACGACGCCATCCTTGGCAAAACACTTTCTGGTGTCGTCACGAGCTGGAACCACGCCGCCGAGAGGATGTACGGCTACACGGCAGCCGAGATGATCGGGCAGCCACTTGCAGTTCTTCTGCCGCCGGACCGGCCCGACGAGGTCGCCGAGCTGATCAGCCGCATTGCGGCGGGCGAGCAGGTACAGAACTTTGAGACGGTGCGCCGGGCCAAAGACGGCGCATTGCTGGACGTCGCCCTAACGGTGTCCCCAATCCGGAGCCGCGCCGGGCAGATTATCGGCGCATCCACCACCGCCCGCGACATCCGGCAGCGCAAAGAAACCGAAGCGCAGGTGCAACGGCAAATTCTGCGCGTTCAAGCACTGCGTAACATTGACATGGCGATTACCGCAAGCCTGGACTTGCGGGTGACGCTCAATGTGCTGCTCGATCAGGTCACGACGCATCTGCATGTGAACAGCGCTGCGGTCCTGCTGCTTAACGCGCATACTTATCTTCTGGAATACTGCGTTGGGCGCGGCTTCCGCGCTGGCGCGTTGCAGCAGACACGGCTGCGGATCGGAGAGGGTTATGCAGGCCGGGCCGCGCTCGGGCGATGCATCGTGAGTATTCCCGATCTCTCACAAGTCAAGGACTTCCAGCGTGATCGTCTGATTGCCGGAGAGGATTTCGTCACCTAATGGGCAGTGCCGCTCATCACTAAAGGGCGCGTCGAGGGTGTGCTGGAACTCTTTCACCGCTCTCCCCTCAACGCTGACGGCGACTGGCTGAGTTTTCTGGAGGCGCTGGCGGGGCAGGCTGCGATTGCGATTGAAAACGCCGCGTTGTTCAACGATTTGCAGCGGTCGAACGTAGAACTGCAGATCGCTTATGACAGCACCCTGGAAGGCTGGTCCAAGGCCCTCGACCTGCGCGACAAAGAAACCGAAGGGCACACGCTTCGCGTCACCGAAGCGGCGATGACGCTGGCGCAAGCCATGGACCTTCCCGACAGCGAGATCATTCATATCCGGCGTGGAGCACTGCTGCATGACATCGGCAAGATGGGCGTCCCTGACGCCATTCTGCTCAAGCCCGGCTCACTGACGGAAGAAGAATGGGCGGTTATGCGGCAGCACCCAAAGTATGCCTTCGAGCTGCTTTCGCCAATTGAGTTCCTGCGGCCCGCACTCGATATTCCCTACTGTCACCACGAGAAGTGGGATGGCACTGGCTACCCGCGCGGCTTGCGGGAAGAGCAAATTCCGCTGAGTGCACGCCTTTTCGCCATAGCGGACGTCTGGGACGCGCTCAGTTCGGACCGACCCTACCGCGCGGCCTGGCCTGCCCACCGGGTGTACGCTCACCTCGCCGAGGAGCGCGGCAGACACTTCGACCCGCATGTCGTTGACATCTTTCTTGCCATGAGAAGATGACAAGTGGACATGATGACAAGCGGACATCAGGCGATTACCGCTCTCTCAGCTTGCCTTTCGGCCTCTTTCTCTTTCCAACCGCTTCGCCCTCCCGTTTCGTCCGGTTCCCCATGATTGGGGGCTGGGGGGACTTCCTACCCCTGCGCCCGCCGCTTGACGACGATGGACAGGGCGAGCAGGGAACGCCAAAAAACGGGACGGGCAGCTTGGGTTGTTTTACAAGCGTCCAAACCCTTCGCCGGGGCGGGAACCTTCCCTAACGAAACGCAGTCACACTGCCATAATTGGGTGTGGAGGCGGCATCGCGAAAGGAGCGAGTTCTATGACAGCTATGTCTGTCTCCCCAGGAGCAGTGTTGGCATCGAAGGCCGTGTCGGTCAATGGAGCAGCAGGCGGCGATGAGTCGCATCTCGTGAAGCTGACCAAGCGGGAAATTGAAGTGCTGACCCATGTCATCCAGGGCAAGTCAAGCCGGGAAGTGGCCGATCAACTGTTTGTCAGCAAGCGCACGGTGGATTTCCACCTGGCGAATGTCTACGACAAGCTGCATGTCAACAACCGCGTGCAGGCGTTCCGCCGCGCTACGCGGCTCGGCCTCATTCCCTACGAAGCGCAGTTTGCGGATTAGTTTGTTTTCAGATTGTTTTGTAAACTGGTAGAAGTATGCCCTAGCAGCCGCAGGCAACCCAAATCAAAGCGGGAGACGCAAGTCTCCCGCTTTTTTTCGTGTTCAATTTTCATCCGTTTTTAATGATGCCGTATGCTATAATAGCGTGATGTTCTCCTGTTCTTCCAAAGGTTCCTGCAAAGCGGCGGGCCAAGCCGCCCTGATACTGCTGGCCGGGCTGACGCTGACCGGACTGCTGACCGGATGCGGCACGCAGGCGCAGAACGCCTTCAAAGTGCAGCAGAACCTTGAAAACGCCCAGCATGATATTCAGGTAGAGGCCACAGACGTGCAGGCCCGCAAGGATGTGGACCGGGCCATTGCCATCACCCCGCAGGATGCCGATACCTACTTCGGTCCCAGCGGCTCCCAGAGCGCCAGCGGTCTGCTGCCGCCACTGTCCATTGCGTCTGTATTCGGCGATGCCGGAGATACCCCGGCACTGGCGGATTACATGGCCCAGGCCACCCAAAAGTTTCCGAATGACAGTCGCGGCTTTCAAGCGCTGGACGAAGCTCAAAAGCAGCTTGGCCGGACGGCGGCGCAGCGTGCAACCGCCACTCAGCTCGTCGCGCTGCTCAGCAAAAAGCTGAAAACTCCCGGCGCAGACAATTTGGATCAACTGACACTAGAACTTGCCCAAGCGTACTACGATTCGGGCGACACTGTCAGCGGCGAAGCGGCTTACAAAAAGGCGATCCAAGCGTACCCCACTAATCCAACGCTTGCCAACAATCTGGCCTATGCGTATGCCGTTCGCGGCATTCACCTGCCGGAGGCGCTGGCGCTGGCGAACCAGGCGATTGCGCTGGCTCAGAAGCAGAGCAGCCCGGATTCAGACATTGCCACTTATCAGGACACGCTCGGCTGGGTGCAGTACCAGCAAGGGGACTACGCCGACGCCGAGCAGAGCCTTTTGCAGGCCGCGAGTTCTCTGCCGCGCCTGGCGGAGATCCGCTACCATTTAGGGCTGGTCTATGCCGCTCAGGGCAACACGGCGGCGGCCCGCGCCGAACTCGGCCATGCCGTCCTGCTGGCTCAGGGCTACGCCGCCGCCCAGCAGGCACTGGACACGCTGCCAAAAGATACTCAGCCGCAGGATAGTTCGCCCGCCGTTACTCCAAAAGGCGCTGTCACACCGAAAGGCACCGTCGCGACCTCCCGGTGAAGTGCGGCATCTTTGCGTAGACGGGCATCAAGACCGAGGGCGTATCGGACCGAAGACACCAAGAACGAGGGCGTTTACGCCTTCGGTCCGATACGCCCTCGTCCTTGACGCCTTCTTTGTCCAGATGCCTTCTTTGTTTGCCGCTTACCTATTGAGCGCGGCTTTAGAACCAAAGCACTACCCGGAATGAAAGTTTCCTTTATGAAATCCCCGTCATTCTCCTTCTTCCGCAGCGCCGCCGCGCTGGCGCTAATTGCCGCTTCAGCCCTGCCCGGAGGCGCAGATCCGAAGGCGGCGACGCTGCCGCGTCTCGCCGGGCATATTCCGGCAGCGGCGGTAGCGCATTCGCATCTGCTGGGCCGGGTTGCACCGTCACAGACTATCGGGCTGGCCCTGACCCTGCCGCTGCGGAACCAAGCGGGATTGACGGATTTTCTCAGCCGGGTCTCTACGCCGGGCGACCCGCTCCGCGGCCACTTTTTGACTCCCGCCCAGTTTACCGCCCGGTTCGGACCGACGGCAAGTGATTACGCCGCCGCCGCCGCCGCCGCCAAAGCATTAGGCTTACAAGTGACCGGGACGCATCCGAACCGTCTTATTTTAGATGTTTCCGGCCCAGCCTCGACGGTTGAAGCGGCGTTTCACCTGCATTTGCAGCGCTACGAAGGCGCAGACGGACGTGAGTTCTTTGCCCCGGACGCCGGCCCGGCCCTGCCAAATGGGCTGGCCGGGCGCATTTCCGGCGTCGTCGGTCTGGACAATGCCCGCCGCCTGCATTCGCATCTGCGTCCGCTCCCCTTAAACTCACGCCTGAGCAAGCGGGATGGAACCGGTCCGATGGGCGGCCTTGCGCCATCGGACATTAAGACCGCTTATAGCCTGAACACAGCTTCGACCGGCACAGGGCAGGTTATCGCGCTGTATGAGCTGGACGGCTACACGCCGAGCGACATTACGGCTTACGAAGCCCAGTTTGGACTTCCCAGCGTGCCGCTCCAAAACATTCTTGTGGACGGAGCGGGCGGAACCGCCGGCGGCGACGCCGACGAAGTGACGCTGGACATCGAGCTGGCTCAGGCGCTGGCCCCCGGCCTCAGCAAGATTCTCGTTTACGAGACGCCGAACCTCAACACCACTTCAGACCAAACTTATCTGGACGGCTACAGCCGCATCGCAACAGACGACCTTGCCAAGCAGGTCAGCACATCGTTCGGCGGGGCGGAAGACATCAGCAGTTCGGCGCTGCTGACCGGCGAGAACTCGATCTTCCAGGAGATGGCCGCGCAGGGCCAGTCCAACTTCGCCGCCACCGGCGATTTCGGCGCGTATGACGACGGCTCAACGCTGAGTGTCGATGATCCCGGCTCTCAGCCGTATGTCACGGGCGTCGGCGGCACGACGCTTTCGACGAACGGCACCGGGGGCCTGTACGCCGGCGAGGCTGTTTGGGGGCTGCCGTACAACGTCAATAACCCAAACAGCGGCGTTCCGGCTGATCCGCTTGGCGTCGGAGGCGGCGGCGGCTTCAGCACGGTTTGGCCTGCGCCAAGCTATCAAGCCGGTCTGCCGCTGGCCCCGGTCATGCGGAGTGTTCCCGATGTCGCATTTGACGCAGACCCGGAAACCGGCTATGCCATTTATTACGGCGGCCAGTGGGTTGTCTACGGCGGCACCAGCGCCGGAGCGCCGCTGTGGGCGGGCTTCACAGCCCTGGTTAATCAGCAGCGGGCGGCGGCAGGCCAAGCGCCGATTGGCCTCCTCAACACGCCGATTTACCGGATTGGGGCCAGCCCGGCCTACAGCGCGAACTTCCATGACATCACGAGTGGGAATAACTTGTACTACCCGGCAGAAGTTGGATACGACAATGCCAGCGGATGGGGATCATTTATCGGCGATGCGCTCCTCAGTACGCTGGTCAGCGGCCTGACGGCATCCCAAACCGGCACCGTCATCGGCACCGTCACCGCCGCCGATACCGGCGCGGTCCTGCCCGGCGTCACTGTCAGCGTCCTGTCGGTTCCCGGCAACGTATCGGTCGGCACGGCGGCGACGAATGCATCCGGGGTTTACACGCTGCCGGTTCCCACGGGTGTTGCGCTTTCAGTCACAGTCAATGCCTATGCCGCGACAAGCGGGCGCTATGCCGGGGCGAAAATCGCCTCCGCAGCGTTAAATGCGGGCCAGACTGCCGGTATCAACGCCGCCTTGCAGCCGGCCCATACATTTGCCGCCGGACTTCAGATGATCTCGTCGCCGTACAATTACAGCGAGGTCGGCGACTTTGACACCGTGTTTAATTTAAACTCAGCCGCCGCCAGCGCGACGCGACTGATTGCCTGGAACAACCCGCTGAACAGCTATGTATTCTATCCGACAGCTCCGGCGAACACTTTGACACCGGGCGTCGGCTACTGGGTGCAGTTTCCGGCTGCCGCATATCCGCATTACGACGGCGCATTGGTTCCAGCAACCACGCCATTCTCGCTGCCAGTCTCTCAGGGCTGGAACTTGATCGGCGACCCGTTTCCTGCCGCTGTGGCGCTGTCTTCGATTACGATCAACGGAACGGCCCTCGCCGTAAGCACTGATGTTTCCGGGACCTTGTACCGCTACGATATGCCATCGGCGCAGTATGTGACCGTGAGCGCGGCCACAGACTCGCTCCAGCCTTACGCCGGCTACTGGCTCTACGCTTCTCAGAATGCGACCCTCAGCATTCCCGCGCCGTAAGTCCGGCAAGAGATAAGCCCAGGATTAAAATCCTGGGCTGAAGAGCCTTCGGCTGGCTGTCCTGCGGACAGAAGAATTTCTCTTGTTCCCGCTTTTTTGTCCGCAGGACAATCGGCGCAGAGCGCCCTTCAGCCCAGGATTTTAATCCTGGGCATCCGCCCTGTGCAGCATCACGGCGTCAGGCAAAGAGTTGACCGCAGGGGGCGTGACGTGCTAGAATGCAAAATGTGCTAAAATAGCGGCAGTTTGCTGATTTTCGCCCTTATTTCTGAAAGTCACTTCTGAAAGTTATTTCTGAAAGTTATTTCTGACGGCCCACGGAGAAAAACACACAATGACAAAGACAACGACTGTCGCGCTGGCTCTTTCCCTCGGCGCAGCTTTAAGCGGCCTCGCCGCACCGGGCGCTTCGGCTCAGACCGATGCCCCGCCGGCAAAGCCCATCACCATCAAGCTCGGCGCGTTCCTGCCCAGCGCCTCCTACCTCAAGAACGCCACCAGCAACTCCTGGTTCAGCGCCGGGCTGGAATATGCCCCAGCACCTAAGACAGCCCAAGCCGGCGCGTCGGCGCTCGTTCCGCTGGCCTACCTGGATTACTCCCTCAGCAACCGCCACGGCGTCAATGCCGACTACGTTGGCATTGGTCCCGGCGTCCGCTACTACCTTTCTCAGCCCGGCGGCACACTCACGCCCTATGTCGGAGCAGGCATCGGCGCGTACTTTCTCCATGCGTCCAGCTTTGGCAGCACGTCGAACAAAACAAACTTCGGCTACCGCCTGAACGCAGGGGTCGAGTTCAACCGCGCGTACCTGTTTGAGCTGAACTACACTGATCCAGAAAGCCTGGACCATACCCGCTTCAGCGGCTTCAACATCCAGGTCGGCGCTCGGTTCTAGGCAAAAGATGATGCAATACAGCGACGCAGAGCATGACGTTTGGGTGGACCCGGTGACGCATCAGCAAGTGGACCCGCGAACATCACCGCACCAGAGCTTCTATGCCGGGAAGCATTACCACTTCGCGGACCTTACCAGCAAGCTGACTTTTGATGCCGACCCGCAGCTTTGGGTGTCCACGCCTCATGCGTCGGACACTTCCGCGTCGCTGTCGCCCATCGGCGAGCCTGAGAACTAGGAAACTAAAGATTAGAAACTGAAGATTAGAAACTAAAGATTAGAAACTAAAGATTAGACTGCTAGGAGCAAGTGCCGAAAGAGACATTTCGTAATCCCCATAACCTGCCGTCCAAAGTCTGCCCGGCCTGCGGCAAGCCGTTCACTTGGCGCAAAAAATGGGAGCGGGACTGGGCGAGTGTGATCTATTGCAGCGACAAATGCCGCAAGGCGGGGAAAGCAGCCAACTAAGATCGGCAAAAAAGACCTCACCCGACAGCAAGCTGTCACCCTCTCCTTGACAAGGAGAGGGTCGGAACAGAGTTCCGGGGTGAGGTCTCATCATTATGTGGTTCTTTACTTTACCGGTTCTTCACCCCGGCAACACCTGGGCTTCTTTGGCGTCGGCGCGGGCGGTGTCCTGCTCCTGCTGAAGCGCAGAAGCATTGTCCTCTTTGCGGGCGGACGGGGCGGCGGCTTCCGTGTCTTTGGCGATTGTCTTTTGAACGACTTTTGCGGCGCGGCGCACGGCTACCACATCCGTCTTAAATTGCGGGAACAGGCGGATCAAAACGACCTGCAGCGCAGCGGCAATCGGAACCGCCAGCAGTGTGCCGCCGATGCCGAACAGTGTCCCGCCGGCCATCAGCGCGATCAGGGTCAGCAGCGGGTGGAGGTTGACGCTGCCACCGATGACGCGCGGGGCGACAATGTTGTCAAAGACAATCTGGTGAATGAAGATCATTATCAAAACGACAATGATTGCCGTAGTCAGCCCATGAGTCGCCAGCGTAACAAGCCCAATGAGGATTGTCGAGACAAGAGCGCCGAAGTAAGGGATAGTATACAGCAGGCCCGCCGTGATCGCCAAAGTCAGCGCGTAATCATGCAGGCCGGCAAACCAAAGAACAGCGAAAATGACGCAGATGTCCAGCGCCATGACGGTCAAAACGCCCCGGACATAGCTGCCGAACACGGCGATAATGTCCGTCACCGTCGCCAGTATTCCCTCGCGCTTTTCTTTGGCGACTAAGAGAAGCGACTTGCCCAGAATCTTGTTGAAATCCAGCAGGATAAAAAACGTGATAATCGGGACAATCACGACCCAAACTAAGTTCCCCGCCAGCCCCGGCAGATTGTCCCCAAACCACTTCAGCCCGTTTCCCAGCAGCTCCGGCACATGGCGGGCCTGATTCAGCACCGGCGGACGCAGCGCTGCCGGCACTTGATGTGCCTGCATCCAGGTTGCGGCAAACAGCGCGACATCATGCGGCGATCCATAAAGCTGCCTCGGAACAAAGCGCGTAATCAAATCCGTCATCTGCCCGCTCACCAGCGTCAGCCCTTTGACAATTAAGACGCAGATGCCGAGGAACAGCGCATATATCACGCCAATGGCAAGGCCGCGCGAGAACCGGCGGCCAAACATCCCCTGCCGCTCCAGCCGGTCCACTTCCGGCGTCAGCGTCATGGCGATAATCGTCGCCACCAGAAACGGCGGAAACAAGTCCCGCAGGGCATACCCGACCACAAGCGCCAGCAGCGCCAGCCCCAAATAGGCCAGCACCACAAACAGCGAAACCACTTTTTTTTGCTCGAATACGGGAATGGAAGCCAAAAAAATATCCTTGCAAAAAGAGAAGCGAGGGAGTAAACTCCGCTCGCTGCATGTTACCGTCCTTTGGACGAAAGAGTTAGGACAGACTGCATCTCCGATGTTCTCGTCCGAAGGGCAGCGCTGCACAGCAGATACGCAGTAATGCCGCAGGCATAGAGGAGTTTACCCCCTCGCGCCGTTGACTTGGCAGCGCCCTCTACGAACTCATGGGCAGGCCGATGTAGGTGCGCGGCTCCGGCGGTGCGTCGTCTTCGTCTACTTCGATGTAGTTGTCCAGAATGTCGAACAGCTCAAAGAGGTCTTTGTTGGTGTTCAGGAACACGTCGTAGTTGTCGGCGACATCAGCCAAATAGGCCGGCTCGCGGGACGTCGGGCCGGCGGCGGCGAGCCAGCTTCTGAAGACGGCGGCAGCCTGCGGGGTCGGCGTCCCCGACGGGTCGCGGTCAGAAATGGCTTTCAGAGTCTTGCCCAGCTCGATGGTCTGCGCTTGCAGAGACGGCTCTGCGTCCTTAGTATCGGACATTGTCAGTCCATTCTTTCTAAATAATCTTCCACGCGCGTTAAAACTTTTGTCCGTAGACCTTCAATCGCCGTGTCGCGGGAGCCGAAGTAGTTGATGGCCGTGTAGCCGCCGAAGTTTGTAAAGTTTTCATAGGTGGAAAACTTAGACGCATTGGCGGGAACCATCACCGGCTCTTTTGTCTCGGTGTCGGTGACTTCCAGCGCCCGGATAAAGGCCGTGTTCGGGTCGGCATCTCTGATGCGCTCGTTGTAGGAGAGCCGGATCAAAAACTGCCGCCCAGCCTGCGTCGTGTAGCGTTCGGTAATGTCCATCATTCCCCCTCTTAAAACCGTTTGCTTAAAACCGTCGCCGCGGCTTAGTCTTCGGCGGCGCAGGACGTTTCTCCTGCCCGCCGGGTTGCTCCTGCGCGTCGTAGGCTTTCGCGCGGGACCGGGAAATACTTGGCCCCTGATTGGGGGCCAGCTTGTCCGCCCACGGACTGTTCTTTTTGCGGCGCACAAAGGCGCGGGCGCGTTCGGCCCGGACCTTGTCGCCGGCTCCCGCATACGCTTGGCCCAGCAAATAATGCGCTTCGCCGGTGTGGTCCAAAAAACGCTGCATGGGGGCGGAAAACGGCTCTAAAGCGGCGACTGCTTCCGGCCAGACCCGTGCCTGCAC
The DNA here is from genome assembly GCA_964243345.1 of uncultured Armatimonadales bacterium. GTDB lineage: Bacteria > Armatimonadota > Armatimonadia > Armatimonadales > Capsulimonadaceae > JANXMY01. Next base: position 6,487 of record CAXTER010000062.1, on the reverse strand, counting down.
CCGCTCGCGCCCGATCTCAAGCCGCGCCTGAAATAAACGGTAAATCCCAAAGTAGAACGGGACCAGCACCACCAGCAGGCTGAGTCCGTTGAGGAGAGCTTTTGGCATGAGCGGCAGATGCGGGAACCGGGCGTTGACGTAAGGCATGCCGAACGTCGTCAGCATCAAGAGAACAAACACAATTACGCCGTAGGTTAGCGCAATGCGTCCCAGCCGCCGGTCAGCGTCAGGGTTAATGACGGCAGTTCGTCGAACTGAGTTCTGGGGAGCGAGGTTTCGCGGAGAAGATGGCATAAAATGTGCTTACCCAAAAATGGGAAAAGCCCCGTACTGTCCGATCAGTGTGAGGATCGGCGCAGGCGGGGCGGCGACAAAAATAAAATTGCGTTATGCGGCAACCGGCTCACCGGCTAGGCTGTCGGCGGCAGCCTTTTCGCTGGGCGTCACCTGCGCCGCCTGCGGCCCTTTGTCTCCCTGCTCGATCTCAAAAGTCACATCTTCGCCTTCGGCGAGGCTTTTGTAGCCTTCCTTTTGGATTGCTGAAAAATGAACGAATAAATCCTTGCGTCCGGCGACTTCAATAAAGCCGTAGCCTTTCGCATCGCTGAACCATTTGACTTTCCCGTTTAACATGGTCGTGCCCTTTTGCCTCCTAGAATGCTCTGCGGCGGAAGTTCTGTCTGCGGAAGTGCTTCAGACAAGCCAGGGTTATTCTCCTGACGTCCCAGATTATAACACGGCTACTGGAAATAAGTCAAGACGAATGTTTCCTAAGACCCAGTAGTTATGTCTCCCAATCCGCCAAAAGCAGGGACATATTGAACAAAAGCAGGGACATATTGAACAGCAGCGCGTAGTTTTCAACTACTCGTCATACCGGCCGCCTTTCAGGGAGCCGAAAGTTCGCTCAAAAAAGCCAAGCGGCCAGCCGCGCTCTTTTGGCGTCGGCAGGAAAACCAGCATTACTTCAGCGTCGGTCTCAGACAGCGGCATCGGAACAGCCACGGTCAAAGTTCCGCCCGGCCCAATATGCGCTTTTGTTTTGACACTGATCATTAAGAATGTATTTCAAAACTCCGAAAGAGTCCCCCTAGCCCCCAATCATGGGGGAACCGGACGAAAAAAACTGCTTCATGCTCCCCCATTATTGGGGGCCGGGGGGCGTCTTGAAATAGGTTCTAAACGAGTGCACCATACGAGAGCGTCAAGCAGGCTTTTCGCTGCCATCTTCAAACGCTTCTTCGTAGAGCAGGCAGCGCACGGTACGATTATTCTCTAACTGTGTGTTGGCGGGAATGACTGTGGAACACAGCGCGAAGCGCTTCGGGCAGCGCGGGGCGAACGGACAGCCGGGCGGAATGGCGGTCAGCGGCGGCGGCTGTCCCGGCAGCGACGGCAAAGGCTGCCCGGTGCTGGGCCGCCGCCAGTCCGGCAAGGACGCCAGAAGCGACTGCGTATACGGGTGCTTGGGGGACGTGAACAAGTCTTCGGCAGACGCATATTCCACAATCTGCCCGGCATACATGACTGCAACAGCGTCGCAGCGCTCGCGCACCACGCCCAAATCGTGCGTGATCAGCACAATCGCCGTGCCAAGCTCGGCTTTCAGCTCGTCCATTAAATCTAGGATCTGGGCCTGCACGGTCACGTCAAGCGCGGTTGTCGGCTCATCGGCCAGCAGCAGGGCCGGGCGGCAGGAGAACGCAATGGCAATCATCACCCGCTGGCGCATCCCGCCCGACAGCTCATGCGGGTACTGCCGCATCCGCCGCTCCGGCAGAGACACCCGTACCCGCGTCAGCCAGTCTAAAGCGAGCGTCCGCGCCTCGCGCGGCGAGACCTTCTGGTGGGCGGAGATTGTCTCCGCAATCTGGTCGCCGACCGTCAGCGTCGGGTTCAGCGCCGTCATCGGGTCCTGAAAGACCATCGCAATCCTCGCCCCGCGCACCCCGCGCATCTGCTTCTCCGGCAGCGAGAGCAAATCCTGGCCGTCGAAGAAAATCCGCCCGCCCGTAATGCGCCCCGGCGACGCAATCAGCCGCAGGATAGACAGCGCCGTGACACTTTTGCCCGACCCCGACTCCCCCACAATCCCCAGCGTCTCGCCCCGCCTGACCCCAAACGACACCCCGCGCACCGCTTTAGCGACCGGCCCGCGCCCTTCGCGTCCAAACGCCGTTTCCAAGTTCTCAATTTGCAGCAAGTTTTCAGTCATGGTTTACTTCAAGGTGTTCACTCAGAAGCGCCGGGGTTCCGGTAGATGACCTGCGTGTTTTCCGGCAACAAGCCGTCCATGTCTTCTCGGCAGATGTCAAACAAAGTTTTGTCTGTCAGTACAAGAAGCCTAGTCTGAGCAGGAATGCGGGACATTAGATATACGTCTCCGAGAAGCGCCCATTTAATAGCGCTAAAATATCGGCCCGCAGGTTTCGCTTTTGTCGCCGCAATTTTGTTAGATTTCACCTCGAAGACAATTTTCTGATCCGGTGAGACGCCATCAAATTCATGATATCGCTTCTCACCATTAGACTTCGTGCCTATGGCAAGACGCTTCTTAGGGAGTAGGGCCTGATACTCTTCCTGTAGCAATTCCCGGACTTTTTGTTCAATGCCGGAGCGGTCCAGCCGAGGTTCATGCTTAGGCGCAACCTCAAAATGCACTTCCGGCATTTGGGCCACATAATCTCCCATATCATGCGTGTCGAAAAAATCAACAAGTCTGTCAAGAGTCTCAAAATGAGGCAGAACAGCGCTATTTTCTTCCATAGAGTTTCCTTTCCTTGCCAGCCATGTCTCTTGCGCTCAAGATCAATGCTTCTGCACCCTTGTCTTTTAATGCCGGCTTGTAAATAAAAAGCATTGTCAGATACCGGCCTTCTTCAGTGCGAGACAATGCCATATAAACATCTTCACCGTCACGATCCCCTTTTTCAATGAAGCGAAATTTTGGACGGTTCCGCAAGGCTTCTTCGACTTCCTGAGTTTCTACTTGATGTTTATATGCCAGTTTTTCAACAATGTTGTCGAGCCAGATAAAGTGATCTATCCTCATATCACTCGTGTTTCCACCCGCGCCAGCAGGGCTTTCGGGTTCTCGTACAGTGCTGTGTCCGCCTCACCTGCGGTCAGCCCTGCGCCGAGGGCGACGGTGCGGGCGAAGGCTTCGGTGTGCAGGTCGCTGGGGGAGTGCGTGTCGGAATTGACCAGAAACTTTGCCCCTGCCGCCCGGCCCAGAACAACCGTATTGCCGTTGCCGAGACAGTGGCCCCGACGGGACGTAATCTCTAAAAACACGCCGTTTGCGGCGGCAAGCGCGGCTTCGGCCTCGGTCAGGAGGCCCGGATGGCCCAGCACATCTACATCGGGGCATTCAACACTCGCCCGGTTCGTCCCCGGCGGCACGGGTTCCACTAAAGTCTCGCCGTGAATGACCACGATTTTTGCCCCCGCCCGCTTGGCCCGCGCCGCGAGTGATGCAATGGAGCGCGGCGGGCAGTGGGTCAGCTCGACGCCGGGCAGGACGCGAAATCCCCATTCTTCCCAGGCCAAATCACAGTCGCGGGTGACTTTCTCCACCAGCTCTTCAATGTTGGACGCCGAGGCGTGGTCGGTAATCGCCATCGCCGAGTAGCCATTCACTTGAGCGCGACGGATTAATTCCATCGGCAGGAGAGCGCCGTCGGAGAAGAATGAGTGAGTATGAAAATCGTACAATGGCATAATTAAGTCTCGGACACGGGGCTGAACCCCCGTGCTTTAAAGTGTAAGTTCCCGCCTGCGCGGGCAGAAGAGCCGATGCAAAGCGCTTCCTTGTGTCACATTCTATGTCACAAAATATGCTTATGTCACAGTGTCACACTGTGTGTCACAGGCGCAGACGGACCAGCAGCGCGTCTTTATCCACGGGTACAGACGGCAGCTCCGGCCAGGCATTCAAACCGTCGCCGCCAAAACGGGGCAGCAGATGCAGGTGAAAATGCGGAACCGACTGCCCGGCGTCCGCGCCGCTGGCATGAAGCAGGTTCACTCCCGCTGCGCCCAATGACAGTTTGTAATGGCCGGCGAGGTGCTGCGCGGTGACAGTGAGTTCCTGCAAAAGTTCTTCGGGAATGTCGTACAAGTCTGCAAAGTGCGCCTTCGGCGCAATGATGGTGTGGCCGTAAGCATTTAACTCCAATGGCAAAAAGCAAATCACGTTTTCCGTTTCGTGAACCACCCAGCGCGGAATGCGCCCCGCCGCCAGGTCACAGATGACGCAGGCGTCACTCATGCTTTGTTGGTTTGCAGCCATTCAATGATGTTATCAAGTATTTCCAAAGATGTCATCGCAGTAAGCGCAGGCATCGCTGGACACTCGGAAATACGCCGTAGGTTCGTTTCGACGCTTTTTGCTTCAACGCTATGAACCCTGCTGGGCATGAGGCGAGACAGCATCTCAAAATAGCGCGGCTGAGTTTGCAGCAGCCGCAAATGCGAATCGAAGCCGCACCGCGTCCGAGTTTCATCGGCTTCTTTTCGGAGCCGGAGTTCGTTCTCGTCAACGAACAGATGTATGTAAAGGTTAGGAAAACCGATGACGCCCGCCTCAATGCGCCGCCTATAAAACGCGGACAGGACTTCCAGAGGCTGATACTCTGCGAAGCCGAACGACCAGTTATACCAAAACGGCTGAAACACGTCGCCGTCGAGAACGACAAGCCGATCATCTCCTGAGTGCGTGTGGGCAATCTTCCAGCGTTCTACTTGACGCTCCAAATACCAATCTGGCGATGCATTTGCCGGACGCTCGAAAAGCGCGTTCACCTCTGGAACAACATACGCACTCTTCTGTGCGACAAGTGCGGCACACGTTGTCGTTTTGCCGACTGCGCTTGGGCCTTCCAGGCAGATAATCATGCGGCTGCCTCAGCATTCGGCACCATTGGTTCCAGTTCGGCCCATAGCTCTTCAAAGACCATCGGCTGACCGCCCATTTGCTGGATAAATAGATTCCGTTCCGTATGCCAATAATACTTTAGCTTGCGCGGCGAATAGCGGCGCAGAAGGTCCGGCAGATTGTGAAGATGGTTAGCCTGATCCGTACACAAATTGGCGTCTCCCGACCAGCCTGCCGAACGCGCTTCAACAATGCCTGTTTGCAGAATACGCAGGACAACATCAGCGATGTCAGCAGGACATGGCTTTAAATTCGCTTGGGCTTCGGCGACCAGTTCCGGGAAGTCTGCGGCGATAATTTGCTGGATGTCTTTTGTAAATCTACTCATTCACTGACTCATCTAGTCAAACAAGCTGGAAACGCTCATGTCCTGGTTGACGCGGTGGATGGCCTCGCCGAACATGGCGGCGACGGATAACTGGGTGATTTTCGGGCGCTCTTTGCTTTCGTCTAAAGGAATGCTGTCGGTGATGACGATTTCGGCGATTGCCGGGTGGTCGTTCAGGCGGTCTACGGCATTGTTGGTCAAAACGCCGTGGGTGGCGGCAATGTAGATTTCCGGGTTGCAGCCGTGGTCTACCAAAGTCTTGACGCACTCAATAATGGAGCCGCCGGTGGTGATCATGTCTTCTAAGATAATCGGCGTTTTGCCCCGGACATCGCCGGCCAAATCGGAAATCTCGGTGTGGCCGTGGCCTTCGTGGAACTTATAGCCGACCGCAAGCGGGGCGTTGAGTTGGCGCACTAATTTACGCGCCTGCTTAACCCGGCCTTCGTCGGGCGAGACAATGACGACATTTTCCAGACCCTTGTGCTGGAAATAGTCGGCGAACATGCCCCGCGCAGTCAAATGGTCCAGCGGGATATTAAAGAAGCCTTGAATGGCGTCGGCGTGCAGGTCCATCGTGATAATTCGGTCTGCGCCTGCCGCCGTCAGCACGTCCGCGATCAGCTTTGCCGTAATCGCCTCGCGGGGCCGGTCTTTTTTTTCCTGCCGGGCATAGCCGAAGTACGGCAGCACCGCCGTAATTCGGTCGGCGCTTGCCCGGCGCATGGCATCTATTAAGATTAACAGCTCAACCAAGTTCGTGTCTACGGGCGGGCAGGTCGGCTGGATAATAAATGCATCCGCGCCGCGCACACTTTCCTCATACTGCACATACGTTTCGCCGTCCGAAAAGCGCGTAATCCGCACGTCGCCGAGCGGCATTTTGAGCCAGCCGGCGATCTCCTGCCCCAGCTTAGGGTTCCCTGTTCCCGCAAACAGCTTGATTTCGGTTTTTTCCCGCATTGCCGCTCCCCTTTGTTTCCCTGCCGCTGCCCGGCAGTGTTCACTTTTGCTTGAGAATAAAATTAACAACTTCACAAAGAATTGCGTGAAGATTATACCGGGGCAAGGGGCGGGTTGGCAAGTAGGAACCTAGCGTAAGAGAACTCAGCATAAGGGCAAGCGCGGAGGGGGAGGCGCGTGGGGAGCGCGAGGGAATAAATTCCTCTCGCTGAATGACATCCTTCGGATGAAGGAACGCCATCGTCTACTCATCTGTCGTC
>CAXTER010000061.1:0-32253 GCA_964243345.1 uncultured Armatimonadales bacterium | reverse complement strand
GGTCTGCTCGGTCTTCATCAGTCAAAACCTGGTCCCGCCCCAGAATGTGGTCCGCCAACTCAGCCTTAGCCGCCCTTGCCTTCGCAGGAGAGAGCGGCTTCGTCTGCGGCCTTTCGGCCAGCAAAGTCAGGGCCGTGTGTCCGCCTTCGCTCTCCGCGTTGACATCGGCGCTCCGAGCCAAAAGCAGACGGGCTGCATCTGCATGAGCATGGTTGAGGGCAAGCATTAAAGCCGTCCAGCCGCTCTCCACCTTTCCGCCCTTTTCCGTCTTTGCATCGAGAGCCGCGCCCCGATCCAGAAGCAGTGTCACAGTCTCCGCGTATCCCTCCTGAGCCGCCCACATCAACGGGGTTCTGCCGTTGTCATACACATCCAGGTTCCCCCCTGCGTCCAGAAGGCGGCGTACCTCATCCGTATCCCCATTTCGCGCCGCTCGGTGCAGGTCCCCGTTCACTTCCTCCTGTTGCTGCTGAATCTTTTCGGTGATCTCGTGCAGGGACTTGTCGAGGCGCGTCTGCCCCATGTTCGTGGCCCCCGCTTCCCGCAGGACTGCCTCAATCTCTGAATGCTTCTGATCCACAGCAAGACGCAAAGGCGTCCTGCCTTCGCTGTCCAAAAGGTCAAAGTCGGCACCCCGCTCGATTAAGAGGCGAACACCCTGAATTTTGCCGAGCGAAACAGCCAGATGTAATGGCGTTTGATCTTTCTTATCTCTGGCGTCGATGTCTCCGCCCCATCCCAAGAGCAGGTCAATGACTTCGGCATTCGCCGTGAGTGCTGCTCGGTGTATTGCAGTCCAGCCCCGTTTGTCAGGAAGCCTGACATCTCCACCGCGCTCCTGCAGCAGTCGCATCACCGTCACGTCTTGGCTTGCAGCCGCGGCAGCAAGCGGGGTCTGCCAATCGTCGTCGGCGTGGTTGACATCCGCCCCCCTATCCAGCAGTAGCGCGGCAATATCAGGTCGCTTTTTGACCACGGCCAAGCTGAGTGCCGTTCTTCCCATCGTATCGCGCAGGGATAAGTCTGCACTGCGGTCCAGAAGATAAGTACACAAATCAAACTGCCCGGTAATCGATGCTGCCATGAGCGCCGTCATGCCACTGGCGTTCTGGATGTTGATGTCACGGCCCCAGCTTAGCATCTGCGAGACGTCCTCCGTCTCTCCCAGCAGCGCAGCCTCGGCAAGCCCCACTTTTGCTCCCGTCTGCACGAGAAGTGAAGCAAAATCGCCGTGTCCGTTTGTTGCCGCAGTCACGAGAGCCGTCTGTCCCCACTTGTTGAGCGCGTCTACCTCTGCACCTGCTTTGAGTAGGAGGCTCGCGATGTCAACATGGCCTTTAGCAGCGGCGGCCATTAGCGGGGTACGCTGCCAGTTATTTTTGGCATTGGGATCGGCTTCGCGTTCGAGAAGCAGCCGTACAATGTCAATTTGCCCGGTATCGGCAGCGACGGCCAGGGCGGAGTTTCCGAAATTATTCTCCGCTGAAATGTCTGCACCATCGGTCAGGAGAGCCAGAACATTTGCGTGGTCCCCTGCCCGAGCAGCATCGTGCAGATCAGTGCCTTCGGCCCGCTTGAGGATGGCTAGGATGTCGGGACGGGTACCCGCCATTGTGGTCGCAGAGATGCCGCCTGGCGTCCCGTTGGGCTTGGCTCCGTGCTCAATGAGCAGTTTGACCATCTTCACATCGCCCATGGCTGTGGCGTAACCAAGCGGCGTAATGCCATCACTCGGGTCTCCGTTGACATCAGCACCAGCGTCCAGCAGTGCCTGCGCGGTATCGATAAACCCTTTCATGGCAGCGAGGGTGAGAGGCGTGTGGCCGTTCTTCTCGGCGGCGTTGACATTTGCGCCGTATTTCAAGAGAAGATGGACCATTTCCGTGTTTCCGACACTTGCCGCCCACCGCATCGGCGTGAGGTCGCCTTTGCTTTTAGCCCGCACATCCGCCCCCGCTTTCAAAAGCAGTGCTGCAATCTCTCGCTTTCCCTGGACAACAGCCCGCTGAAGTGGGAACTGCTCCGGTGGACCAGGCGCATTGACATCCACGCCGTATTCGATCAGCAGGCGTACCACCTCCACGCTGCCGCCTTTGATGCTCGTCCACAGCGCGTTTCGCCCTGACTTAGAACGGGCGTGTGGGTCTGCGCCGCGTTCGAGCAGCAGGCTGACCAAATCTGGGCGTGCTTCTTGCGCGGCGAACATCAATGGTGTCTCGTCCTCAGCATTACGCCAGTCTGGGGCACATCCGGTATCAAGCAGCAACCGGGCCTTTTCTAAGTCCCCCACTTTGGCGGCGGCGATCAATTCATTTTGTGCTACTTCTTCTCGTTCACTCATCTCAGTCCTCCACGAGCACTGCGCCTATTTGTCGCGTTGTCGCAACGGTTCTATCTTGTGTGCAGAAACGACTTTCTACCAATTAAGACACCGGAACCCGGAAAAGGTTGCGGCCAGCAGTTCAGCGACATGGCCTCTTTCGATTCAAACTGAACTCCTGCGCGGGCAAAGTCCGGGCAGACCAAAATCGCCAACAGAATAGCCGACATCAATGCCCACACACCGTCCCCAAACAGATTACAACGTAAGTCACAACATTTCTAGGCTCAGAGATAAATCGCTGCTGCCCTCACCTGCGCCCCGCTATCCGTGTTTTCCATTGAGCCGTCTTCACTCTATTTTCATAGAAGATTTCTTGGTCTGAGGGTTGCCCGCGGCGCATCTCGCAAACGTCCCGACACACCGCGCTCTGCCCTGCGTGCCTGCCGCCAGAACTCGCGCTCGTCAAAACGGCTCCAATGCACAAGTGCCGTTGGAACGTCGTGGAGTACATCAGCGAGTACGGCGCAGTAGGCTCCGTAGTCGTCGGCTCTCGCGCTCCATTTCGTCTCGACGTCTTGCCAGAAGGCACGACCGGTTCCATGATTTTGCATCAGGCGCATCGTTAGGCAAGCGTAGTAGAAAATGCTCAGATACTGGCGCAGTTTCTCCGGGGGAGCAAGGTCCAGGCCGCTCATGTCGGCCTGTAGTCCCAACTCCGCGGGATCATTTTCAGAAGAGAAAATCCAAGCACAGTTTGCAGCAATCGGCTCAGGCGCATATCGCCGCACATACCGCGGAAACACAGTGGGACGGCTATCCACCCAGCCTTTGGTTCTATGATAGCAGAGGCTCGACGGGACATTGTGCAGCGTGTTCGCCAGCCAGCCGCCGAATAGTTGTCCCGCCCGATCCTGGGTTCCGCCATAAGCACGGATAATGAGGAAGGCACGTCGGAACACAGCCAGGGAGTGGATGATTTGTTCAGGAGGTGCCAGGATTAGTTTGCCCTTCCTGCGCTTTCTCCAATGCCTAAACCACTGCATTATCTGCCTGCAACCATTCCCGGACTCCTTCTGCCGTCAGCGACTTTTCCGTCACCAGATCATCCGCTTCGTGCCAGACGGCTTCGATCTTGCCCGTGCTCCAGGGTGGCTCGGGTTTCCATTGATCGTCCAACCCTTGTGCCTTATGCGATGCTGCTACAAGCTGTGCCACATCCATCGCGCTGTACGGCAAACCAATCCACCAGTGTGGGTCCAGATCGATCAAAACGATGAGGCCCACAGGAGAATCCGTCTCGATCAAGAATGGTGCCCCGGAAGGCCAGCCGTTTGCATATGCTTGGCACCACAAGCCTTGGTCTGTTCTCACACCCCAGGTGAGGCTATGAGCAAGGACAGCGTCCTGTGCTACCCATTCGAGACGCGGCCCGGTAGGACCTGAGAATGCGTAACGCCAACTGCATTTGTACTTGACATCATCAAAGGGCAATCCACGCGCTTCCTCATCTGCATGAAAGCGTGAGGCTTCGGCGCGGCTTTTTTCTCGCCAAGCATCGCCTGGGACGCGCTCACCAGGGAAACTGAGCGTTTCCTGGACTGGACGGATTAGCGAACCAGCATCAAGGCGGATGACGCAGTGATGGGGCGAGAGATCAATACGTGCCTTTTGGGGGTGACGAAAAAGATTTGCCTGCCACATCAATCGAAAGGGAAAGGTCGTGACTCGGCGATGAGCCGTCTCTTGAGGACCGATGAATAACCTTGGGCGAGTATGAGCGTGCTGGAGCATTTCGCTCCAGTTTTGCGCCCATTCATCGGTGGATTGCACGGCACTGTTCTCGGTGGTGTCTGTCATGTTTATTGCTAGGCGTCGGGTCTGGCAAAAAGCCTTTTGCCGTACCCGACGCTCCATTCCCGCCAAAATCAGAATGGATAATTGATCCGCATCTGACTGAGGATGTCATCGTAAGAGCCGTGCCACTCCTGCACCATCTCTGCGGTCAAAGAAAACGGGTTCGGCCAATGCTGCCGCTGCCAGGGAATGATGTAACGCCCTACTACTTCAATAGGCTGGGGACGTGCCCGGTTCTGGCGGCGGTGAAATGTGACCAATGGACCGTCGTTCAGATACCAGACAAAGGCACGAGCGCGAGAGCGTGGATGTTTCTTCCGCAGTTCAGCGCGGCAAAGATCAATGTACTCGCCGAGGCTCCACGGCTCGGCACTGCAAAACACTTCGGCGGTTTCGGCTTCCCAGGCTTCAGCGGGCAATGCACGGATTTCCCAGCAAGCACCGTTCAGAAGTTTGTCGTTCTTCGTATCCCATTGAAGTTCATCAAACTTGTCATGCGATTTGTACTCTGACTCGATGAACGCCAGCGGATGGAAATAAGTTACATCATCCCACAAGATCACATTCCCATCAGTTCTCAGCTTTGCTCCGCATTGCTTGACGGCAAACTTGGTTAGTGCCTCCTGTAACGAAGTGGCGCGGATCAGATGGGTTACGCAGTGGCCTAAATCTCGCTCGAAGATGATGAAATGCTGCATACGAGGTGGCCCTTTCAGACTGCAGCGTTTTGATCCGCAGGCACCGTCCACAGTGCCCCGCCATACAAAAAACTCACCCGTTTGCCGCCTGGCACCCAAACCACCTGCACAGGAAAATCCATCCCTGATCCGTGACCCATCTTCCCACCTGCCCCAAAGTTCCCCACTTTATGCAGCCCGCTGCCATCCAGTTTGCTCACCCACAGCGCCATAGCACCAATCTTTCCAGTGCCACCCTGAAGGAGCCAGGCAGCACGTTCTCCATCAGGAGATACTGTGACCTCATATACCTTGCCAGGCAGGTCAATGGCATAACGATGAAGCGGCTGGGCCTCATGCAGGCTCCAAACCGAGATTGTCTGCGCCCTCCGCAATGTCGGCGTGTCCGTGAAAGTGAATGCCATAGAGCCATCGGACTGCTTGACGCCTTTCGACGGCTTGGACGTCTCGAACTTCACCACGTCAGGCGTGCGGGCGATAACCTTATCCGCCGACGGCGCGGCCAGGATGTCGAGGCCGTTCAGACCAGGCGGCGGGGCAGCAAATGTTTTAGAAGTCTGCGGAGCCTCCAGGCTGTGCATCTCAATCTTTGTGAAGTGGAGCGCCGTGGGGCTGCCGCCAAAGTGGAACTGCAGCCAATGCTTGCCGTCGGCGCACCAAATCGGGTCTGTCATGCCGCCGTCACCATCCCACTGCTCGCGCCGCAATCCATTTATGTCAGCGACGAAAAGCGGGTTGTTGGCAGACCTTCCCCAAACTACCTGCTGGCCGTCCGGGGATGCTTCCAGGAAGTAGAGAAAGCAGGGCGACGACTTCACCTGGTGCGTCAGCCCTGCCAGAAGCATGTCCATCTTAGTCGCTGTGTCGTAACGATAAAGCTGAGCGTGGCGAAAGTGCAGCACTTCATGGTCGGAGAGCCAGGGCTGCATGACGCCGCCGATCTTGCCAGCCACGCGGGTGGAATTGTCGGGGCCGAGGCTGATGATGCGGACGGCGTGCGGAAGCGGAGGCTGACCGGAGGGTGCAGCACTGACAGCGGGAATACTGAGAAGGAGTGTTGCCAGGGTGCTCAGTGAGGCTAGGAGCCGCGGAGAAGTTCGCACGTGGGTCATTTGCATTTGGTGTCCCCGCTTCCGCGTTTTACTTGGTCCGTTCATGATGTTGACGTAAAAACATGATATTGACGTAAAAGCCTGTTCGCTTACCGCGGCTTCTTTTCCTGCTTGAACGGAGAGTGTTATCCTGACGGGAAAGGCTTTTCCCGGCAGGATGAACTTCCAGGATGAGCCGCGAAAATAAATGTTGGAAAACCAACATAAATCCATTGACAAAGCCCCGCCTAAGTGTTAGAATACCAACATCAACAGAGGCAGTTCAACCCACAGGAGGCGTACCGTGCCAAAGAAACAAGGCGAACACAAAAAACCCGGTGAGTATCTCGCCAGGCGTCAGCAGCAGATCATGGACATCATCTATCGGCGCGGTCAGGCCGATGTCGCCGCCGTCCTGGAAGACCTTCCCGATCCGCTCAGCAACCCCGCCGTGCGTGCTCATCTGCGTACTCTGGAAGAACGTGGACACCTCAAGCACGTTGAGGAGAACGGCAAGTTCATCTACCTGCCGACCAAGCCCCATTCGACTGCCGCTCGGTCGGCGCTCTTGGGCCTCCTCCATAACTTCTTCAATGACTCTGTCGAAGGCGTCATGTCCACTCTGCTCTCAGCAAAGGCAGGCGAGTTATCCGAGGCAGACCTGGAGCACTTGAAGACGCTCATTGATCAGACGAAGCTGCCAAAAACAGCCGACCAAGATAAGACAGCCGACGAAGATCAGGCGCAGAACGCCTGAAGGAGACTTTGTGATGGAACTCACTTCCTTTGCGGCACACGCAGCCACCTTCTTGCTCAGCGTTTCCCTCAAGACCGTGCCGATCTTCCTCGCCGCAGGTCTGGCTTATCTCGCGTTGCGCCCAGCCTCCGCCGCGTCTCGGCATCTGCTCTGGGCGGTAACGCTTGTGAGCCTGCTCTGCCTGCCCGTGTTCTGCGTCCTCCTTCCGCCGCTCGCAGCGCCTGTTCTTCCTGTACCTGTTCTTCCCGCGCCGCTTCAACACCGGGCTGGGGTGGCAGATCATGTCCCGCAGGTGCAAGCGAGTATCATCAGCCCGTCGCGGTCTGCGGCCACGCCTTCAACCGAAGCGAACTTTGTGCCAGCGCCAGCGGCATCAAGGCTCCCTGCCGATGACAATGCCGCCGCAAACAGCGTTTCGGCGCGTATTTTGTCCCAGCAGATCAACGCCAGTGAAGGCAAAACAGCGCCAGCAGCCTCAACTCAAACTCGACCTATGCCTTCTCTCTCCGAGGCAAAGCCAGCCCTTTCTGCTGTACCAAAACTGACGGGCGCGGAGTGGCTCCTCGCCATCTGGCTGATCGGCATGACCTTGGGGCTGAGCCGCATCACACTCGGGCTGCTCGGAGCGGCGCGGCTCGTTCGTCGCTCTGTCGCGGTGGCCTCCGGGCCTCTTGCTGAAGCTGCGGAAGAGGCGCGGCGCAAGCTGGGTCTGAGAACACGGCCTTCGCTTCGGGATGGCTCTCTTGTCGCCGTACCCATGACGTTCGGCATCTTGCGCCCCATCGTTCTCGTGCCAGAAGGCGCACAGGGATGGCCTGCCGAGCGGCTTCAGGCAGTGATGCTTCATGAGATAGGCCACATCAAGCGGCGTGACTGGGTGACGGCGATGCTGGCAGAAGTCACCTGCGCTTTGTACTGGTTTCATCCACTCGTCTGGCTGGCGGCCCGCCAGTTGCGAGCGGAAAGTGAGCAGGCATGTGACGACCTCGTCTTGACCAGCGGCGTCAAGCCTGCGGAGTACGCGGATCATCTTCTGGAAGTCGTGCGCGGGTTGACAGCGCGGCGCAGTTCAACGCGTGCTGTGGTGACCATGGCCTGCAAGCAGGACATCACGGCGCGGATCAAGACGATCCTGGCAACGTCGAAGAACCGAAGTGCAGCCACTGGCCGAGGCTTGGCTGTGGCGATGTTTGCGGCGCTGGTGGTTGTGCTGCCGCTGGCAATGGTGCGTCCAATGGCGGCGGCTGGGGCAGCAGATAAAGCAGAAACGAAAACGGCACAGCCTCAGACGGATGCCATTCCCTCTCCGCAAGTCATCACGGTTCCGGGAGACACCCGCAGTCCCAAGCAGATCAGCGATTGGCAGCGGATCAACCAGTGGCGGCGGACCTTGCTGGCTTCTCATACTTCGCCGTGGAAGGCAACACTTCCCAACGGAACCTGCGTTTACCTCACGTCACTCTGGGCGCTCAACGGCGCAAACGCCGAAAAGACCTGGACACCGGACGGTACCCTTCTGTCTGATGGCGGCGGGGGGAGCCTACCGTTCTACAAGCATTTCCACTCGACTTTCTGCAATGTGGACGTGGTCCTTGTGTTTCCTTCCGACGCTGTTCGCCGCCAGACCCGCGTTGCGTTCGGCAGTACCGAGACAGGTCCGAGTTATGGCACTGACTTAGCGGCGTTCGAGAGGAATGGTGGGTACATCGGCAGCCGTCGTTTCATTAATTTCGGGTTCCAGTGTGTCTTCCCGCCCGCGCAGCAGAAAACGTCGCTCGTTGCCAGCCTCGCGATGGGATCCGAGACTGTTCTAGTTAGCGGCTCGCCCCTGTTAGGCGGCACAAGACGTCTCGCGACCGGGGAAATGATTGATCTGACCAAAGCCAAATTGGTTTCTAACTCTTCCTTGGCCCAAGTACAGTTCAGCCTTCCGTCCCGCTTTGTCCGCAACGAAAGTGAGTACAAGATTGCCGCGATTGACAAAGAAGGACTGCCGCTTCCTATTCCGGGAGTCAGCCAGAGCTATACGGTTTTTCAAGGAAAAAGTGCGATAGTTCGCTACGCCTTTCAAGCCTCAAAGCTGCCACTGGACCGGATCAAAGAGTTCCGTCTGACTTATCGCCCCTCGCAGCCCGTGGTATTTCGCAATGTCGCGCTTCAGCCAATTACATCGGCGGCATCAACCAACCCGTTGGCTCCAACGCAGAAAGACAGAAGTGACCGGGAGGCTTCGCTTTCTAACTTGCGGCTTATTGGACTGGCCCTCGTGAAGTACGTCGCAGATCACCACGAACGCTTCCCCGATGCCGCGCACTGGATGGACCAGATCATTCCCTATCTCGTTCCCGCCCAGATCAAGGGTACGGAACGGCAGCAGCGCATCACCGCCATCTTCCATGATCCTGCGTCTCCCCCAGACCAGCTTTGGAGTTATTCTTTCAATCACGCGCTTTCCAGTTTATCGCTCTACCAGATCGACTCGCCAGCCCAGATCGTGGCCGTCTTTGAAAGCAGCGGCGGTGTGCGGAATGCCAGTGATGGTGGTCAATCTGTACCGCACCCAGGACGCCACTCCGGTGGCAGCGATTTCCTTTTCGCGGATGGGCATACAAAATTCCTGAGAGCAGAAGACACGCCACTGCTTTTCGCGAAATTAAATCCTCCTGTGGTTGACAGTTCGGGCAATTTGACATATTTGACACAGCCGCAAGACACGACAGGGTGGTTCGCTCCGGTCAATCCTGAGTCCCGTCAGAAAATACCGATCCAAGGTCAAGCCTACGACAGGCGGACCATGAAGCCGCTCAGAGGCACATTCGTGATCTTCTCTCAGTCGCCTAAGAAGATTACAGTCGGCAGTGTCTGGCCTTCTTCGTTTACAGACAAAGCAGGACGCTTCCAGAGTGTCCTTTATCCCGGAAAAAACTACTTAATGGTCCTGGAGAACAACCGCTTTAGGTTTGCAGGCAAGACACTGAACTATGAAGCGAATGGCAACAAAGGGAGCATTTTCACGCAGGCAACGAAGCAAGGAACGCTAAGATCGGCACGCTCTGATTATATGGTTCGCTGGACTTTGCCCCAGGGGTATAGCTTGAGGGCGAATAGCCCCGTGAGAACAGAGGGCGCAGACATCACGGCATTTATGCCGATTGCTCATTCTGCACCCCGCTAAGGCTTGCCTCATGCCCGGAACATGGTAAATTAGATATTCGCAGCGGCGTGCCGACTGTCACGGTCGTAAGTTCTGGCTCGGTTGTAGAATCTGGCTCGGTTGTAGAGAGAGGCAGGCCGTTCGGGTATCATCCCTCTACTGTATGCCTAAATGTTGCGGGTATGCCTAAATGTGTGAGTATGCCAAATGTTCTGAACACTGGATTACGAGGGAAACCGAGCCGATTATGAGAATCTCGCCTATCTTGGTCTTCGGACTGTTCTGCACACCTCTGCTTTGCCCCGCACGGTCGTCAGCCCAAGATGCCCCTGCTCCACTTCGTTATGCGTTTTCCGAGTCCTTCCCCACACAGTTTTCACCCAAGGACGGCGACGGTTTTCGCGCCCAGGGAATTGCCGTTGACGATGGCGGACAAGTCTATCTCACGGCCAAAGGTGAGGGCATCGTCGAGTTCGACGCCCAGAGGAAGTACCACTTTTCGTTCGGGTACCCCGCGCCCGAGGAAGAGCGAGACGGCGTAGACCAAAACGGCAACCCGGAGACGGGCGAGGATATGCCGCTCAGTCAGCGTGCCTACCTTCGCAGCGCAGATGGCAAGCCGTTTGTCGTTATGCCCGATGCGAAGACGCTCTCCATCGCAGGCCACCTCTTCGATCCCCGCCCTGTCGCCGTCAATGCAGCGGGGCAGGTTTCAACCATTGACGTCCTGACAAATTGGTTTCAGGTCTTCACCGGGCAAGGACTTGCGGCGTATTTCCAAATCCCGACGAGTGGCGGCAGCTTCTCGAAGTTCCTCGGCTTCGCCGAAGGAAAAGGGACTACGCCAGGACCGACCGGAAAGTCATCTCCTACACTTTTTGTCCTCAACGCCAGCCAGAAGTGCATTACCCTCTTCGATGGGACCATCACGTTAGGGAAATCCTTCGGCGGCCCAGGAAGTGGTACCGGACAACTTTCTAGCCCCTCCTGCCTTGCCATCAATGCAGAGAAGACATTGCTGTTCGTTGGGGATGGCAGTCGGGTGATGGTATACCGTACAGACGGCACGTTTATCTCGGCCTTTGGCAGTCAAGGCGATAAACCCGGTCAGTTCACAACCATCACGGCTCTGGCCTGCACGAAAGCGGGGCACGTCTTCGTTTTGGAAGGCGGTCGGCTCCAGGTGTTTAGCGAAAAGGGCGACTATCTGGGCCAGGTGGCGGGGCGACAGGGAGGCGGCGCGGCCAGCCCGCTGGCATCACTGAACTATGCGGACGCCGTTGCGGTGGATGCTTCGGAGACGGCCTACGTCGTGGACCAGTCTCTCGTGAAGATTTACAAGCGCGTGCCATGATTGAGATGGCCGTGATTACTGGACCAACCTGACTGTCTGCGCCAGCAAACCCGTACCCTCGCCGCGCTTGTCGGCTTGGCCTGTCACGACCACCATTCCCGCTCCATAAACCGCAGCGCCAATCCGCTGATAGGCGTCGGGCAGAACGGTGACGTGAATCAAAGCCGTTTCGTCCTCCAGCGAGAAGAAAACACACCCACCCGCCGTGGGCGGCTTGTGGACACGAATGATCAGCCCCGCCAGCGTCACTTTCTCGCCTGCTTTGGCATCCTGAAGTGACGCGCATGGCATTACGCCCTGCTCCGCCAGCGCATCCCGGACGAACTGCACCGGATGGCCGAGCGGGGAGAAGCCGAGCGCCGCCCATTCTTTCCAGTACCTCTCATGGAAGTCAAAGTCCGTTAAGCTGTCCGAAAGTGTTACCGGAATCGGCACGTCCAGTGCAGCCTGGCCGTCGGCATCTCGCTCATTGACGCCGCGCCGCTCGCGGCGGCTTTCCCGGTGCAGGAGAGGCAAGCCCCAAAGCGTCTGCCGGCGATTTGGGGTGAGGCAATCTAAAGCCCCAGCCAGCGTCAGCCACTCGATCTGTTCTCGGGTCAGGAAATGGCACCGGGAGCAGAAATCCGCCAGCGATGTGAACACGCCCCTCAGCCGCCGCTCTTCCAAGACGGCGGCTCCTGCCCTGGCGAGTTCCTGGACATACGACAGCGAGCAGCGGATGGCCGCGCCGCCGTCTTCCAGTCCAGTCTCTTCCAGTCCAGTCTCTTCCAGCGCCCAGCGCTGCCACTCAGACCGGTTGACGCACGGGCCGTAGACTGTCACGCCGCGCCGCTTGGCTTCGGACACGACCGTGTTCACGGGCCAGAAGCCGCACGGCTCCACCGAAAGCACAGCCGCAAGAAACTCGGCGGGATGATGGCACAAAAGCCAGGACGTCCCCTGCGCGTGATCGGCAAACGCCAGCGCGTGCCCTTGGCAAAAGCCGTAAGAGGCGAAGCCCACGATCTGCTTCCAGATGCTGGCGAATGCCTTCTTCGTCATGCCGCGTGCCTTCACTTTTTCGTAGAGATCCAAGCCAAGCCGAGCCATCTCCTCTTTGTTTCGGGCGTGTGTAATCGCCTTCTGGAACTTGTCCGCTTCGTCGGGGTTAAGACCGCCGACGATCCGCACAACATCAAGAACTTGATCCTGGAAAAGGATACGCCCGTAGGTCTCAGAAAGCACGGGTTCGAGTTCCGGGAGCGGATACGTCACAGGCTCCTGGCCGTGCCGCCGAGCGATGTAGTGCTGCACAGTCTTTCCTAGCAGTGGACCGGGGCGGATGAGGGCAACGCTCGCTACGAGGTCGTCAAATTTACTAGCGCGAAGCCGCCACTGAAGCGAAATTTGAGCAGGCGATTCCAGTTGAAAGCCAGTGACTGTCTGAGCCGCCCGGATCATCGCAAGCGTTTCTGGGTCCTCGCGATCACGGCCCGCATAGTCAAAGCCAGGGCGATCGGAAAGACTTTCTGTAGCGATCTGGATTGCCGTGAGCGCACGAAGGGAAAGCTGATCGATCTTTAGGAGGCCAATGTCTTCTGCGTCGTCCTTGTCCGCAGCCACAACGGTGACGCCTTTGGCCGCCCAATACAAAGGGATGACTTCGGCAAGCGGAATGTCTGACACGACGATCCCTGAAGAATGCGTGCCGAGGTGACGGGGCAGCCCTGAAAGCTGGGCGCACAAAGCAAACAAGTCCGCATACTGGGCGGCGTCAATGCCAATCTCCCGCAGTTCAGGCTTACGCTCGATTTCTTCTGCCGGTTCATCGCCGCGGCTGTAGCCGAGCAGTTCGCGCAGGCGGTCGATCTCGCTCGTGTCAAAGCCCATCGCTTTGCCAAGGTCCCGCAGAAGTGACCGGGCGCGGAACGTGACGTAGTTGCTGACGTTCGCGACTTTGTCATGGCCGTAAGTGTCCCGGACATAGGTCATCATGTCGTCCCGGAGGTCGTGCTGAAAGTCAATGTCGATGTCGGGCGGCTTAGCGCGGCCTTTCGAGAGAAAACGGTCGAATGAGACATTTCGAGCAATCGGGTCATGCTCGCTCATGCCGAGTACATAGCAGACGGCAGAACCCACCGCCGAGCCGCGCATGGCATGCCCGATCCCGCGCCGCCGCGCTTCGTTGCAGATGTCCGCGCAGACAAGGAAATAGTCGCAAAAGCCGAGGTCTCGGATCGTTTCGAGTTCATGGACGAGGCGAGCCTGAACTTCGCCGCTCATACTCTTGTACTGCTTCTCTTCCTTGTAACGCTTCTCCGCCCCACCCCAGGCACGAGCCGCGAGAAAAGAGAAGGCGCTTTCCCCTGGCGGGATATGCGGGAACTTAGGCAGGTGCCGCGTGCCAAGCGTCAACGGCGGCGCAAGCCGCTCGGCCAGCGCCGCAGCGTTTTGGAGGACATCGGGGCGGTCGGCGAATAGGCGGTATATGGCACCGCTGCTTTTGACGTATTGCTCGCCGTTGAAGGGCAGTTCGGGATGCTCGTCTTCAGGCGCAATTCCGAGGCGGACGCGGCACAAAATTTCCCAGGCCGCCACGCCCAGCTTGCCGGCATGATGCACTGGGTTCGTGGCAATCGAAGAGACGCCCAGATGCTCGGCCAGTTCCAGCAGGCGGCACGAAACTTCGTGTTCGCCTTCGGACAGTGTCCGCGTCACCTCGATGAAGAAGTTGCCCCTGCCAAACAGGGTAAGGCAGCGGCGGGCATAGTCTTCCGCCTGAGAGTAGCGTTTCGCCCGGATCAGCGCGGCAGTTCTCCCGCGCAGGCTGCACCCGGACAGGCAGACGAGGCCATGGTGATAGGCTTCTAGGTCCTCCCACTGCACCACAGGCCCCTGCCGCTTCACGTCCCGCAAGCTGGCCGCCGTCAGGATTTGGCACAGAGACGTCCAGCCCGCCTGTCCATCCGCCAGCAGCGTCAGGCGATGACCGTCTAGATCGATCTCGCAGCCTCCAATAGGCTTGATGCCAGCTTTCGCGCACAGCTTCACGAGGCTTGGGATGCCCGTAACGCTGCTCACGTCGGTGAGGGCAAGCGCAGGCTGTCCCTGCTCGGCGGCGCGAAGAACGAGGTCTTGAACAGAAGCAGAGGAGTCCAGGAAGCTGAAGGCTGAGTGAGCATGAAGATGGGAAAAGTCAAGCATCTGATAAAAGTTAAGCATCAGTCTTCTTTCCGAAACAGCACCCATTCGCAGTCTCCGTCGTCATCATCGGCCTTTGGGCGGCTCAGGCGATGCAGTTCGCAGACGCCCCGGTTTGTTGCGATGAGCCAGACATCCCGCTGCGCTTCGCCGTCCAGCACGCCGATCCACTCCCGGTGATGAGAAGCCCAGCCGTGAACGGTGACTTCCTGGCGGCTGCCGCTGGCGATAAACTGGATCGGTCTGCCCAGGGCATCCGTCTGAACATCGGCATAGCGTCCATCCAGACGACTCATCCTTTTAGTTCCTTCATACTCTTATCCTTTGCCACTGCTCGCTCAGGGCAGTGCGCCGCTTTTGCCGAGCACTGCGCGGCCACTGCGAGGGTGTCGTCAGCGTCGTCAGACCGAAGCGTGCCGCGAGCCTTCGCCGCACTGCTTCTAAAGCCACGGGATCAGCACCGGGTCCCGCGCAGAACAAGTCAGGCGTCCGGGCGGTGGGCGGCGAAACATCGGCGACATCAATGCCGATGAATGTGATCGGAGCCGTCAGCCGCATCTGCGCCAGCAAGCGCCCCGCTGCAAGCCGCACATCTTCTGCTGTGGACACTGGTGATGGCACCACCCATTCCTGGGGATGCTCGCCTCGCTCAGTTCTCAGAGAAAGGGTCACCCGTTTTCCATGACCGCCGAGCCGCCGAAGCTGGATTTCTGCCTTCTGGCTCATCTGGGTTAGGATGGCATCGAGCCATGTCCTATCGTCAACTGCCTCGTCGAACCGCTGCCGCACTTCCACGATCGGCGGTGGATACAAAGCGCGAACGGGAGAGAGGTCTTCGCCGTGGGCGCGGCGATGCAGCAGCGGCGCGATTTTGCCGAAATGCAGGCGCAGGCTCTCTTCACTGACCTGGGCCACCGCGCCGAACGTGCAGAGACCGAGGCGCTTCATCCGGGCAGTCACGGCGGGATCGTCAGGCCACAGGAAATCAATGGAGGCATCCTGAAGGCTGAGAACGCCCGATTCAGCGCAGGCGCGGGCGGCGAGGCGGGAGATGCCGAGGCCAATGATGGGCGCAGGGCAATACGCCGAGCGCAGCTTGCCCTTTACTTGCTGGGGCAAACCTGCTGATGGATCGCCTGTCATGTCCACATAAGCTGCGTCCAGGCCGTCCGGTTCAACGACGGGGGATAAGTCGGCGAGAGCATCCAGGAAGCGCCGCCGCAGGAGGGTGGCGTCCACTTGTTCCAGCGGCACAGCCAGAAGCGTCGGGCACAGGCGGCGAGCCTGCACGACACTTATGCCTACACGCACGCCCTGAGCCAGGGCGAGTGGACAAGCATCCCGGACGAGGCGGCCTTCGGCAACGATCAGCGGGCAAAGTCCATTGGCGTCAGCACGGCCAGCGCGGGCAGATTGAGACAGCAGCCCTGGCAGGCGAGCAAAAAGAATTGTGCGAGCATGAGGGGACGTCATGTCTGAAATGTTTCCTGTCTGGACGCGATACAAACAAATGTTTGCTGCCTGAAGACAGGATAGCATATGGTAGACACTTGCGTCAAGTGGGCGAGTATTTCGCGAGAACAGAAGAATCAAACCAGCGAGAAACATACTGGCTCACAGAACGGGATTTTCTTGTCAGCCATGACAATTTCTGATATACTACTCATGAAAAAGACGATTCAATGAACAAGCCCATCACCATACATATCCTCGCCGCCGATACCGGTCTGCAGCCCCACGTCGTCCGGGCCGCCGCAGAGCATTACGGGGCGATTGTCTCCGTTACTTGGATAGGAAACTCCTCGCAAGTTGTCGAGTGTTTGTCAAGCCGTCCGCCCCACGATCTGATTATTCTCTCATTTCATGGGGATGACCAGGGAATGCTTATGCCTGCTCTCGCCGAGGAATGCCGCAGCCTGTATCCCTATTTCGAGGTCATCCGCCCTGCCGACTTTGCCCGGTTCCTGGCCCTCGATGGCAGCATCGTCATCAGCCATGCATGCAGGGGCGGCACTCCTGCCATGGCCGAAGCGTTCATTTCAGGCGGCGCGTCAGCCTACATAGGGGCCGAAGGTGATCCTGACACGGCGGCCTCGACCAAATATGTGCTGGACTTCTTGTATAGCTACTTGATTGAGTTTGGTCACGATGCCGAGAAGTCGCATCAGGCGGCTCGAAACGGCGCAGATGATCGAAACGGCGCAGATGATCGGGGAATGTTCAGGCTGTTCACTTCAGCGTAGCCATCAAAGTTTATCCATCAAGAAAGGGCAGACAGACAAGAATGCTGAAAGAGAGAGACAGCAAGCGACGAAACGGACTGCTCTGGTGCGCGGGACTGCCGCTCGTCGGCGAGCGTCGTCTTGAGCGTTTGGAGCAGGAGCAGCTTCGGCAGGCCGCCTGGCGCTTGCTTTGGCAGGGCATCGGCGCGTTCTTCGGCGTTGCAGTTCTTGGCATCGGCCTGATCGCAGGCGCAGCAGAACTGGATAAATACTGGAACGGCAGCCTGGTGGTCATTACCGTAGTCTTTATTGCCTTGCTTCTCTCCCTGCCTGCCACGCTCTTCGCGCGGGAGGGCTGGACCCAGCGAGGAATTCTCACTTTCCGTGATCTGCATCGTGGGTATGTCCGGGTGTTCGAGGGCGAACTGACGGACGCGGACCTGCTCAAGACGGAAGAGGCGACGGACGCCACGCAGAGCAGCTTGATTGCGCTCGGGCTGCTGACGTTGGGCAGCCCGGAACCCCAAACAATCGAGGTGTTGACTCTCAGTCGGCGGGTATGGCGGGTCAATGGAGAGGCAACAGTGCCGTGGATGGAAGCGATCTGGAAAGAAGTAACTAATGCACCAGAGGCAGCCAGTCCCTGGCTTCATACAAACAGTGCGCTGACTTCTGGACCCCAAACTTTTGATGGTGCAGAACACCGTCGCCGCCTCTCGGACCGGGAACGGGCTGAACTGAAACGAGACACACGTCGGCACTGGCTTGGTGCGTTTATCGCGGCATCAGTGATGACGTCTTGGCTCTTGATAATCGTGGTTCTCGCCTTCACAACAGGCGGTGTTCCAAAGGCGGCAAACTGGTTGGGCTTGATCCACGTTCCCCTCATTACTTTCGCGGCGGATACGTATTTTCTTCGTCGGTGGAGGGAGGCCCGGAAGCTGTATCAGGATATTCGTGGCGGCGAAGTGCGAGTGGAATTCGGCGGCTCTCCTGAAAGAGATCAGCCTGCGCTTCCGACGGAGACGCTGCCGAACTCGGCGCGGCTTTGGACACAGGCAGGACGTCCAGCCGCTTGGCGGCGGATCGGGCGGTGATGCGAGAGGTCCGAGCGTTATGGTATTGCCTACAGTTAGATGTAGCATTGCCTACAGTTAGATGCGGAATGAAGCGTAGAATGTCAACCGTTGGTATTGTCTGCCTTTTGGCGGGATTGCCCGCTTTGTGTCTCGGAGTACCCCAAAAACATTCTTCTCCATCTCCCCAAGTCAAAGAAAGATTGAATATCCTAGCCCATCACACAAAATCAGTCATGCTCGAAGGAATGGGGGCAGACTGGAAAAAGAGAACAGGGTTAGACTTCAACACCCTGATCAGCGTTCAGAATAAAGCATTGCTGGCCGCACTTGTTTCCAGCCTCAGATTTTCTCATTCCGAATACCAATGGGACAGCTATGAGGGACACAACTTCGTGAGGCTGTATTTTCGGACGGCAACCGCAAATAATGCTCTCGTTGAGGTGACGTATCGAAAACATGTCGCCTACTGTACCGGTGAAATCGTCAATACTCAGAAATCGATGCCTGCCTCAAAGTGGCAAAGGGTTCCACTCACGCCTCGCTCGGCCCAAGCGTTTGCCGAAATCGTCTCCCAGATTGGAAATCGGGGGAAGCATCATGATGCAGGCATCAGTTATGTACAAGGCGGTCCATCTTGAATCTGCCCAGCACGTGCTGCCCTCTTTGACCTCCCACTCACAGTTTTCATTTATGCCATAATAGAGCATTGATGATCCCGGAGACTACCCATGATGAGACTAATCTTCTGCGCGGATCCGCTTAACCCACGCCAGCCAGACTCCGCCTACGCCCAGGAATTCGCCGCCGCTGAGCGCCTGGGAATTGACTACTCCCTGATCAACTTCGAAGGGCTTGCTGATGATGCAGAAGCTGCTGTGCGACGTGTTGCCCCTGCACCGGAAGACGGCGAGATCGGCGTCTATCGAGGCTGGATGATAACGCCGCCGCAATATGGGGCACCCTTTGATGCCCTAGCAGATCGGCGGGTGGCGCTCGTGAACGCGCCCGAGCAGTACGAACACTGCCACTACTTGCCCCGGTGGTATAAGAAGCTGGCAGGACACACGCCGCGCTCCGTGTGGACACAGGCAGATGATACTTCCCTGCCGAGGCAGATGATACTTCCCTGCCGAGGCTGATGGTACTTCCCTGCCGCCGAGCCGTACCCTGTCCTCAGCTTTGAGGACTTTGTGCGGGAAACGGAGAGCGCCTGGACGGACGGCTTCCTGATCGCTAGGCGCGGCGACGAGTACATCGGGCTAAGTTGCCTGAGCTGCAGCAATGTCGACGTACTTGAGCTCAATCAGGCGATCACGGGGGTCAGGGCAGACTGGCGATACCAGGGAGTGGCGACGGCGCTGAAGGCACGCGGCATCCAGTTGGCACGAGACAGCGGGTACGCCCGCATCGTTACCTACGTGGACAGCACGAACGTGCCCATGGCTGCCCTCAACCAGAAGATGGGCTTTGTTGGAGGCAAGGACGTGGAGGCAAGGACGTGGAGGCAATGAAGCGGTGCTGATGGAGCGGCGATACAGCGGCATGTGATATGCTGGAGCAGCGGTATCGCATCCTTGCGGATCAAAGCGGCGCAGGCGCGAATCATGCTCCGATGCCTTTGTCTCGTGGCAGCCCGAAGGCTTGAACGATCTGCTCTGCGGCGTCCCTCGCGCTCAGGTACGTATTGGCGATCTTGACGTGATGCTCAGGGTAAGAAAAATCATTGCGCGAGTTCATCTGACGAGCCTCCAGACGCAGCATCGCCCTCTCGGTCTTGTCGAAGTCCGCCTTCTTCTTGTGCCGCAGCCTGTTTTCTGTCCTATTGCGGACCAGACGCTCGTCCAAGCCTGCCGAAAGCTCTGCGTAGTATGTGGTGCCGCCATGCTCAGTCACCGAGGCCCGCAGGCCGTCCAGAAACTGCTTATCATCTTCGTTATCAAAAGCCCAGACGAACGTAAAGATCAGCCCGACCAGATCACTTGCAGCGGCTTCGGCCACGAGCATTTGGCGGAAGGCAGGCACGAGGCGGCTAAACTGGGGCGAGCCAAAGTCAAAAAACTCGGTGACCAAGTCAATTGTCATGTGATTATGAAGCAGTTTGTAGCCCGTGAGCTTTGCGATCTCCTGTCCGACAGTCATCTTGCCGACAGCAGGCGGGCCAAATAAAATGATCAAGTTCATAGTATTTTCGCTCTCATCTCCGACAGCTCTTGGCGCATCAGCCTCTGATTACCTTCGTGGAAGCTCTTCATCCCCAGCGGAAATGCACAGCCCGCAAGCATCTCATCAATGGCGGCGTGATTTTCTTGAGCGAGCAAACCCCTCAACACCGCAATATACTTAAAGGACTGCCATTGGCGCTCCCGCATCTGCCCTGGGTCTGTCGCGACTTGCCCATGTCCTGGAACTAAGACTCGGACGGCGTGCCGCTCCAGGATGCCGTCCAGTTTCCCCAGCGTCTCCTCATAAGCAGTGCTGCTTTGATAGATGTACGGAAACTCGATGTCTGAGAGGTAATCGCCCGTAACTAAGATGCCATGCGGCTCGACAACGGTGAATAGACCATCAGGATTGTGACCAGGCGCTGCATAAAAAGTGAGGCGCGTTTCGCCAATGACCAGCTCTTGTCCATCACTTGCCGCGACGATATTGATCTCGGGATAAGAAGCAGTGTAAGGCCGCTGGATATAGTATTCGCTGTCCCAGGCACGGACGGCTTGCACGCTGCGCTCTTTGTTCGGGTTGTCGACGAAATTCTGGCTTGCGATGGTAATCGCGTCAGGAAACGCACCGGCGCCGAGAATATGGTCGAAGTCCGAGTGCGTGAAGAGCAGGTAGAGGTCGCGGCTGGCGCGGATTTCGCGGACGTGCGCCGCGATGTCCTCCACTTCCTGCGGCAGCCAGGTCGGGTCAACCACCAGGACGAAGCCGTCGCCCTCGATGATGGCGGAGTTCGTTTGGAAGAGTGCGCTCTGGAACACGGTGAGCTGGTCTTGGTGGTATAAAATCATTGTTTGAGTCTCGGTTCTCGCTGGTTTAGGCTCTCACTGTTCAACCCGAATATTATGACCGCTGGAGCAACTCTCTGACTTCGTGTAACGAAGAACAGACCCGATAAACTCGTGCCGAGAGTTCGTCAGAGGGCTGTTTTAGATCGGGGACAATAATTACGCCCATGCCCGCAGCCAGAGCTGCGAGAGCGCCAGCTTCAGAATCCTCCAGAACCAGGCAGTGTTCGGGCGAAAGTGCCAGGCGCTCAGCGGCTAGGAGGAAAATATCGGGTGCAGGTTTGCCCCGCTTCACCTCGTCTCCCGTCACGATGCCATCAAATCGGCGGGCTAAACGTCCTAAACAAAGCATGGCATCGGGCCTCGATGAGGAAGTTGCGACGGCTTTGAGTAATCCGTCCTCATCTAATTGATTGAGCAGGCCGTCAAGGCCAGCTTTTGGCAAGGCACCGATTTCTTGAACGTGTTGCTCCCAGAGCTGACGGCGGCGGCTCCTGAACTGCGGGTAATCCGCTCCGAAGGACTTCATCAAGATGTCCTGCCAGGCAGGAATGCTGCGACCGATGAAAGCGGGTCGCATCTCGTCATTAAAGCGATGGCCGAGTTCTGAGGCGGCTTGCTGCATGGAGGCCCAGTAAATCGGTTCTGTGTCTAGCATCAGGCCATCCATGTCGAAGATAATGCCTTGAAAAGTAATGGGCAAAGAATATGACATAGTGGTTGTTTTAGTAACTTGTCTAGCCGCTGGAGAAAAAGCGTCGCCCTTCCTGCTTGCTAATGCTGTCCGTTTCCTCTGTCATCTTCGCTCTACCTCGTTCTTCGCCTGGAAAACGCGCGATCAAGTAACTTGTCTCCTAGCCTGAGAAGCAACACATTCATCGCGCCATTCTCGATAAAACCAGACGATAGGTGCCACGGTCAAGAAAATGACGCCTGCGGAACAAAGGACTAATACCATCACCCAGTCTTCTTCCTGCTTGCCGAGATTGAGGCGATACGCCGCAGTCCCCAGAAAATGGACATATCCTTGCCATGTGAGGAAGCCGAGGCGAGCCGCTCCGATCCAAAGGCAGAGCCAGCGTGTGGCTATTCTCACTTTTGCCTTGTTGTACCAAGTGACAAGGAAGCAGACAACAACTAGAATGCTACCCAGCCAATAATCGGCGCTAGTCATGGCTTATTGCCTTTCCTGGATTTCTGCCGCACATTTCCTCAGCACAACAAGGGAAAGCAAGATTGCCCCCAGCTCGCCATGAACCAGTTCCAGGATTTGCCGCTTATCCAGCCGTTGGAACTCCAAAAGCTGTCTCTTGGCATAAGACGACGATCATGCCCTCGGTCACAGCTCTGCCTGCTCCGAGTCCCACTTCTCCTGATCTGCCTCCCAGGGCGTTCCGCTCAGCACCCGCTCCATAAGGCGCTTGGCGCGTGCCGCACACGCCGCCAGACGGTCTGGCCTGCGGTCAATCGCCCAGCGCACCAGGTCAAAGGCCCCGATCACCTGGATAGCCTCCACCTGCGGCAGCAGGGCTGTGAACTCTTCCCATGAAAGGCCGTATCCTTCCAGGAAGGCGCGGACATTCTGGCCCTCGGGGTCCTGCCAGCGCAGTATCTCCGCAAGGTCCATGTGCGGAACGATGTGGACCGCAGCGCTGCCCCAGTCGAGCAGGCTCACCCCGCCCGCCAGCCCTACAACTGTGTTGCGCGGCTTCAGGTCGCTGTGACACAGGCCAAAGCGAAACGCATAGGTCAACAGCTTCCCGAAAAGGGTGACGACCTCTTCGCGCTGGCGTGCGGAGTAAACTCCCAGTCCCAGAGGGCATCGTCCGCCGTGAGGCTGGCGATGTTGTAGGCGACGAAATCAGTCCAAGTGGGCGTGTGTTCTTGTCCACGATCAGCTAGGCTGCTCAGATGGCGGGTGTCTGTCTCGGAGGAAGCGTTCCGTCAGCGCCCGTGCTCCCTCCTCTGGGAACGCGGGGCAGGCGGCAGATAAAGTATCGGCGCTGATGCAGGAGATGATGGGCTGTACCTGCCGAGCCTTCTTGATGACATAGTCATCCAGATCGAGTAGCCCTCGCACCAGCGCCTCGGCCTCGACGAAGCTGGGCAGGTGCTGCTTCGGCACCGCGTAATCAGTGTAGCCACGCATATACTCGTCTTGAAAGCAGCAGGCCATTCCTTCCTCCAGGACATTGACCCTGTGCCCTGGAGTCGGGGAAAGCAGGTGGATCGTCTCGTGGGCCAGTTGCCAGAACGCATAGTGCAGGTCTCCACGACTGGCCTCCCTAAGCGCCCCCTCACTCAGACGTACCTGCGCGTACTTAGCGGGGCGCTGTGGGTATGAGACTTTCGGATGGTCGCCACCGAACCAGATGCTCGTGACAATGCAGGCTTGGTCGCGGGGCCCGAACCACTCCTGGGCACGGTCGAGCATGTCATCGAGACCATCCGAAAGTGCCGCCGACGCCGTCGGCAAGCGCCGCGCTAGCGAGATACAGACGTTCACGCGCTCGTCATGACTAAGCCCCATTGTCCACCTTTGGCCATACCGCTGTTGCGGTCATTGACACCCCCTCTGCCAGGACACCCTTCGCGCTTTCCTGAACGGCAATCCAGGACGCAATGAACCTGCCGTCGCTTCTTGCTGCTTCAGGCGTCGGAGGCGAGGATGCCCAGGAGAGCAGAAACTTCTCAACCCTTTGGCACGAGATGCGCTGTTCTCTTAGCTGCAACCAGCAGTCTCAAAGCTTGTCGCAGAGACGTGGACTGAGGCTGCTGCTGCAAAGCTCGCTGAAGGTCTTGGATTCCGCCGAGCCGTTCTGTCTTAGTCCCACTTCGCAAAGCCGCACCGTAGGCGGCCTGAGCCTTGTTCCAGTCCCCTGTTGTCGCATAAATAAGACCTAAGTTGTAGTACACCCAGTTTTGGGAATTGTTCATCACCAGAGCCTCTTTATCGGTATCTACGGCCTGCGCGATCTGCCCCGCGCGGTATTGCCACCAACCCAGTTCTCCCTTCGCGTCGGCGTCCGAAGGATTCGCCTTCGTCGCGGCAGCGGCAACATCAGCGGCAGCAATGAACTGTCCCTGCTCGCCAAGCACCTGCTCAAGCTGATCATCGGCGAACGTCAGATGTGGGTTCTCCCCAAGCGCCGTGCGGAAGTCTGCCATCGCGCTCTTATCATCACCCATCCTGCGGTAGATTTTGCCGCGCACGGCGACGCTGGCGGGATATGGATGAACCGCGATCAGGGTGTTGCAGTCCCTCAGGGCCAGCATATACTGGCCGCTGTCGAAGTAGGCCCACAGCCTGCCCTTCAGAGCCCCCCCTGTATCATCATGAGCGTCCGCCGTCAAGCCTGGTTCGTCGGGGATTGTCGGGTGAAGCGCAATGGACTGGGTAAAGTCACGGATGGCCTGGCGGTGGTCACCGTAGTAATCCTCGCTGTAAGCTAAATTCTCGAAAAGGATCGGGTCAGGCGGAGTGCGTGCTATGGCGTCCCGATCATCCTGAGCAGCGAGACGGTACTGTTCTTGCTTAAAGTAGGCCATGGCTTGCAGAGAATAGCCGTCCTGCCGCTGCGGGTTGATCTGGATCATCTGACCATATTCAGACACTGCCGCCGCATAGTTGCCTTGGCCGTAGTCGGCGTTCCCACGCATATTGTGGTCCCAGTACGTGCTCTGGCCTGTAGACTGGCTAAGAAGCCAAAGGATGCCGAGAACGAGGCTCACGCCAAGGAAGGTGCCAGCAAGAGCTTTATTGGTGACGGGCTGGCTTTGCAGCGGTGGGCGCTGCGGCGGGATACCGAGCGGCGAGCGTTGGGGCAGCGCTGGCTGGCGATCTTGTTCGGGCTGAAGGAGCGAACCTGCCCCCGACTTACCACGGAACAGGCTGATGCCAAGGCGCGGTTCTTGCGGGGTGTTCCCCGTCCAAAGTTCATGGCGACTCATTTGACTGATCCCTTCTTTCTGGTTGAGGCCGTCGCCGCTGCTGCCGTCCTTCAACGCCGTCAGTGTCTGTCATTAGCAAACACACATACTTTCTGCGCGGTATCTTCACCTGACGACGATGCTTTTCCTCCTGTCGGCAGGAAGAGCCCTCATGAGGGCTTGTCAGCGGAAACAAAACGGATAAAAGTTCAGGTAAAGTTAAGAACAAAAGACATGGAACGGGAAATCACTATGTTATCGCTCCGCAGAATGCTGCTTGTTTTGCCTCTGCTTTTTCTCTCCTCGCGTGCCCACACTCAGAAACCACAGCCAGGGAGCACCTCCGACAAAGCTGGTGTCCCTGTGACAGCAGGAACAGGGAGTGCGCTTCCTGTTTCGCAACGCACCACAATGACTTTCAAATACACAAATCTTTATTACTATAA
The DNA here is from genome assembly GCA_964243345.1 of uncultured Armatimonadales bacterium. Classification (GTDB taxonomy): domain Bacteria; phylum Armatimonadota; class Armatimonadia; order Armatimonadales; family Capsulimonadaceae; genus JANXMY01. Next base: position 7,157 of record CAXTER010000061.1, on the reverse strand, counting down.
CGCCCATCTCTCTTCTCCTGCTGTCACAGGGACGTTTCCCAAAGGCCAACAGGCTCAGTTTATCATAGACACGGGCTCAGATGTACTCGTCATCAGTGACGAACTTGCCATAAAATTGGGGCTCTCGCCAGAGGCGTCTCAACGCGGAAACACACCACTCGTTGTAGACGGCAAACCAGCCAAACAAGTGACTTTACCAGATTTCGTGATCAAGCTTTCTGCGCTGTCGTACCCGCTCTTCAACGCAAAGCCGCTGGCAAATCTCACGTTCAACGGCACAGCGGATGTCCTCCCCGAGAAGCATGTGAGTTCTACTGGTGCTGACGGCGTTCTTGGCACGACTTTCTTAACCAGTTATGCAGCGATATTCGATGGACCTAAGCAGGAAGCCACTTTTATCGTTGGAGGGAAACTCACGCAAAAAGAGCGGGAGCAGCTCGGCTTTCCCGCGTCAGCCGCCTCTGTGGTTGCATCGCCGCCGAGGGTCGGCGGCTCGTCTTTGGTCACGATCCCAGTTACCTTGGAAAACAAGGCTGCTTCTCGCCAGGTAACACTGATCGTCGATACTGGCAGCTTTGACACTTCGATTCCCCGTGACGACGCCTTGGCTCTCGGTTTAATATCTGTTCGTGCCACAATTTCAACGGGGGCCGCAGGAACACGACAGTTCGAAAACGCACCTGTCGAGACACTCATGATTGGTAACCTTGCCATTCATGGTGTTTCCGCGTCGTTCCCCAGTAAAGACAACGCAGCATCGCAAGCTATCGGCCCCAAAGGTGGCGTGACAGCACGATTAGGCATGGACGTTTTGGCGGGGTATCGCGTGCTGATCGACCTGCCAGCCAGCAGAATGTACATCATGCCTGAAGTGCCACAGATCAAGATTTTGTCAAGGTAACTTCTAGGAGTATGTGTACACACCTCGGCTATCAGTTTATGCCATCACGGGAACACCAAGGCGACATCGGCAGGTAGCCTCCCCATGCGTAGGGCGCACACGATCCACGAAACTGCAGGTAGCGGATTGGCAACAGTGATCGCAGAATGGGAGCATGTTACTCCGTTTTCGGAGAACCAGTCACCAACCCGATAGTCTTTGGCTGCCGCACTCATGGCCCTCACGATGGCGATCTAAACTGGATAGACGTATACGCCTCCAGACATCTCCCCGAGATCAACAACGTCGCCTAAAACTGTCGCTGCCCTCATTAGCGCTGATGCTTTCTTGCATAGCAGGAGCATGGTAGATTAGCAATTTCGGGTTTCACTTATTGCTGGTTACGACGACGGAGCGGGTAGTATTGTTACAGATACAAAATCGAGAGGATTGTTTGTAGGATCATTTATGAGAACCAGCGACCTAAAGACCAAGACAGACAGGCAGTACAGTCCTGGTGATGGCAGAGGACTCTCGGCAGAAGAATTTCGCGAGCTTTCACCGAAGGACCTTCAGGAAGAAGATACACGATTGCGGGAGCTTGGGGAGTTAATCAGCGCCCTTCGCAACTTCGCAAAACATTTTGGGCCTGATGAACTGTATCAGCAAGCCAGAGCCATCTACATGGAAACGGCGGAAGGGCGGGCTGCAATTGAACAAGAAGCAGCCCAGCTCACGCTGAACGGCAGCATTCTCAAAGACCACAATCAGGCAGCTTCGGAACGTCAAAGGGAAACAGCGACCAGCAGAAGGCCGCGAAACGAGTCTCGGAAGATGGAAGAAGCGCGAAGAGCTTTGGGCGGTTGATTGTTCTCTATGAGAGTGACCAGAGGCGGAAAGAACGGGCGCGACCAGAAATCTCCGGCCGCACCGTTGTTTCGTTCAACGGTTTTAGAGAAACGTGTAGGCAGCTAACTCGCACCGCTCCGTGTCTTCGCGGGATAGAGGGATGACGCTTCATACCTTTGGGAAAGTGTTTTTTGAAAGTCTTCAGCAGACGATTTCCCATTTCGCCGACAGTGTTGGTCTTGAGTATTCCCCATGACACAGCACCGCGCTTCTTTGGGGGCTTTTCTCGTTCATATCACCGTATTGTTGCTTGCCCCCGCACTTCCCGTCAATCCAATTCAGGCTGCCGAAACAAGCCGTCGGCCTCAGATGCGAAATCCCGCACGCCCACAACTGCCTCTAGGTTGATCGGACCGTAGACGTGTGGGAAGGATTGGCCGTTCCCCGCATCCTCATATCTGGTCGGCGCGGTCACCTTCTCGCCGTCAATCACCAGCAGCACCAAGTCCTGCTGCCCTCGAAACAGCAGGTTGGCGGTGCCGACAACTTGTTCAGGCGTAGAGCAGTGAATGAAGCCTTCGGTGCCAAGGCTGGCCGCGCGGTAGTCGCCTTTTGTTTGGGCATCGTCCCAGGCTGAGCGGCGGCAGATGTGGAGGAGCATATTCATGGTATCAACTATACTTCACTTGTCAACTCACATGGGTTCAAGCTGCTACATGCCTAGAGGGTTGAAGAACAGAGCGCCCATCTCATACATTTCCGCCTGGCTTGAAGACCTCGTCGCGGTTCCCAATCACTCTCATAATCACTCTCATGGGTGTCAAGTTCGCTTGACGGCGTGTCCGCAGAAACAAACCGCATAAAGCTTCGCGTACAGTTGAAAACAAACCTATAGGAAATTATCGTGTTCAGGAAATTATTATGTTATCGCCCCGCAGGATACCGCTCAATTTACCCCTGATTGTTTTACCCCTGATTTTACTCTCCGCGCAGGCCCACGCGCAGAGTCCGAATCCAGTGACCAACTTGAACAACCCAGTTACCGCCGTGGACAGAGCTGATGCCTCTGCGCCAGCAAAACCAGGTAGCTCACTCTTCATTCCGCAACGCGACACGCTGAACTTCAAATACACGGATTTAGGATACTCCCACTTCCCCTACCCTGCTTTCACAGGGACGTTTGCGAACGGCCAGCAAGCTGCGTTCATTGTAGATACTGGCTCCAGTGGCCTCAGCATCAGTGACGATCTCGCCCAAAAATTGGGCCTTTCGCCAGAGGCGTCTCAGTTTACGGACAAATCGCTGGTCGTAGATGGCAAGCCAGTCAAAGAAGTGAAGGTGCCAGATTGTGTGATCAAGCTCTCTGCGTTGTCGTTCCCGCTCTCCAACACAAAGTCCGAGGAAAATCTCACGATCAGCGGCGCGGCGAACGTCATCCCCGCGAAGCACATCGGTTTCATCGGCGCTGACGGCATTTTTGGCACAGCACTGCTGAGTGGGTCGGCGGCCATCTTCGACGGGCCGAGGAGAGAAGGTACGTTTATCGTTGGCGGGAAACTCACGGCAAAAGAGCGGGAGCAACTGGGCTTTCCCGCGTCAGCCGCCTCGGTAGTTGTGTTACCGCCCCAGGTGGGGAGTTCCTCTTTAGTCACGCTTCCAGTGACATTAGAAAACAATGGCGCCTCTCGCCAGGTGACGTTACTGGTCGATACAGGCAGCAACGTGACGACGATCCCCCGGGACTTAGCCCTGGCTCTTGACTTGGAACCTATTCATTCTTCGACGACGTCTGGGGTATTAGGCTCCGAGCAAACGGAAAATGCCCCTGTCGAGACCGTGAGAATTGGTGACCTCGCCCTGCATGGGGTTTCAGTGGTTTTTCCTAGCAAAGACAAGGCCGCCTCGGTCAACGGCGGGCCCAAAGGCAGCGTGTCGAGTAAACTGGGCATGGACGTGATGGCGGGGTATCGCGTCCTGATTGACCTGCCAGCCAGCAGAATGTACATTATGCCCGAGGTGCCACAGGTGCGTATTCTCCCAAAATAACGCGCTGCAATTCCTGGAAAAGTTTATCGAGAGTCAGCTGGTTCAAATTTCACTTAGGCGCATATCGCTTCGGCATGTCCGCTAAAAATCGCTCGATCAAGATACGTGAACCCACCGAAAACTCATTCGCCTGACGGTATTCCGCCAGCAGCTTTCCCAGCATGGCCCAGCGCATCTGGGCTTGCTGCTTATCCCCATGGTCGAACTGACGGCGAATGCTCGTCTCGATCTCCGCATCTGTTTCAGCCTCCGACAAAGCTGTACGAAGAACTTGCTCCAGCTCTTGATGCTCTTTGTCAGAAGCCGAGAAATCGAAGAGAGTACGGCGAAGATTTTGGAAGATGCGCATGTGTTTCTTTTTCAGAGGAAGAGACTGAGCACGTTCAATCAGCGCATGTCATTCCATGGAGCTCTGCCTGGAAAGCCAAGCTTGGATGACTTCCTCATTGATAAAAAGCGGGCATTTCATGCGAATGGCGAGATTGACCGCATCGCTGGGGCGCATATCGATCTGGTGTACTTGATCGCCTACCCGCAGGCTTACCACGGCATAAAAGATTTCCGCGCGCAACTCATGAATGTAAGCCTCTTCCACCGTCGCGCCTGCCACTGCCAGACAGTTAATCATCGTGTCATAGGTTAAGGGACGCTCAAGCGGCTTGTCTTCCAGGCCAAGCTGAATTGCCCATGCCTCAAATTGCCCGATGAAGATGCGAATATCCCGCTTGGCTTCATCCGCGAATTGAAGGTAGAACCATTCAGCTTGCTGATCATCCTTGAAGTAAAATACGCCTTTGACTTCGACAGGCACACGTATTTCAGTCATAGGTTTTTACCGCTTTCTGGTCTTTATGCTCAGATCGATATTCGCTGGTCGATATTCGCTGGTCTCAGTCGGACGGGACATTAACAAAGCCGAGACCTCGCTTTGGAGTTTTGAGTTAGTCATCCAAAAATCTTCAGTATGGTCTGAACATCATCGGGGCGCTCGCTCGAATATAGCGGGGCATTCACTCAAATATAGCGGGGCATTCAATCGAAGATGGCGACATATCTCAGTGATCAGTAGATGCTATTCTCCCGATGATCGCGAGCGCAACGAATCCAATCAACAAGCCCGCAACGACAAGGCAGCCAAACCTTTTCGGCTGAAACTTCTTGGCAGGATCAAGCGGGAGTTCACAGAAAACTGCCCCAACGCCCGATCCAATTGATAATACCAAAAGGAGTAGCCCGATGCCTAGCGAGTAATTTCGGACAGCGGTTTCTTCAGGCGAATCGGCACGCGCGAATATGACCCCTAAGAAAAAGAGGGCGGGCAAAACAGAAATGGCTGAAAGAATTGTCAAGGTAATGCGGCGTTTACGTCTCATAAGGCGGAGCGTCCGTCTGGAACCCCGATACACCGAAATCCAAGGCACCTGCCTCTCGCCTCGGGGGGCCGTCCCCGTCGATACCATGGCTCCGCTAATTCGGGTGGACCCACCCAGCTCCCGCCGCGCTCGCTGCGAATCCCCGTCGGCACCGCATTCTGCGGGTCAAAAAGAAGAGCGTCAGGGCGCTCATAGAAATCAGGAGCGTACCAGTCGCGGCACCACTGCCAGACGTTCCCCGCCATGTGGTGAAGTCCGAACAACGACATGCCAAGCCGCTCGGAGACGGAGGCGGCAGGGAGCATGCTGGCTTGATAAATTGCACCCGCCTTGTGCTGCGCCACCTGCGCCGTGATCCCTGGCGCCTCGGAATCTACAGACGGCACGGGCGGCCTTTCATCGCCCCGTGCCGCATATTCCCATTGGGCTTCTGAGGGCAGATGGCTGTAGCCCCAGTCGGCAAGTGGAGCGAGCACGGACATAGCCGAAATCTTTAGATCAGCCGAAATCTTTAGATCAGCCGCATCTTTGAGGTCATCGGATATGTTTCCATTGCCCAGGTAAAAGCGCCAGTCGCGGCGGTGAGCCCATAGCGAGTAAGCGCTAGCCCCATACCAGGACACCAGGATCATTGGCTGGCGGTCCGTTCCAGGGAGCGGTTCCCAGCCCCGCCTGGTTTGCCGAAGCGGGAACTGGTGCCTGCGCTTATCGTCCGTGCCGACCCCGCACCAAAGGTCCAGGGTGGACTTAGAGCAGGTTTCAAAACCTCTGCTGACACGAACAAGTGTACGGCAGCGGAAGCCATTTTTGTGAAGCGTCAGACGTTTTGCGTCTTGAGTTTCTGGCACACCCGAGAGGTTTTGAAACCTGCTCTTAGGGACATTGCCCACCGAGTTCAGGAAGCGCGAGAAGGCCGTATTCGAGACAGGCTCGGCATCCATCAAGAACGCACTCAGGCAAACGCGGTGCGCGGGCTGCTGATCGGCCACACCGCATGCATCATTGCCGATCCAAATTTCTGCCGCTGGGATCAGAACGCATCGCATGCCATCGGTCTGCCGCAGGTACTGCGCTTGCCCCTCTCGAGTTGGCCCCAACGCCTCGTACAGCGGTCCGTCTGTCCATTCCCCTGGGCGCATCCGTCCGCCCCGCTGCGTAAAGGGTACTTCTTCTGCGGCGGGAGCAGGAGGCCGTTCCCGCCGCCAGTTTTTCCGAGCGGGAGCGCCCGTTCCCCATCGCTCTTCAACGAGGGAAGCCACGGAGCGCAGGGTGACAGGCGACTTGGTGAATATCGCCCCTGCGGCATCGTCAGGAATGGTCACGCCGAACTTTTCCTCCAGAGTCATGATCAGCTCAACGACTTCCAGGCTATCGATGCCCAGGTCTTCAAGCAGCCGAGATTCTGGTGAGATGGTGGCAGGGTCGAGGTCACACTGCTCGGCGGCGATGGCAACGACGCGCCATTCCAGTTCCCATTGAGGCGGCAGTTCACTGCCTTTGTGCGTCGTCAAAGCAAGTAACCCTTTATGTCCTGGAGGACAGTTTCAGCAGCCGCGCACTCGGGCAACATCGGCCCTTGTCATTTTGATTCCACTTTCAGGAATATTTCGCCAGGCGCATCCCGGAGATACTTAAAAAGCGCAGGGCAAAACCTTATGTGCTGATGATAATACCTATCCGCTGGTAGTATTCCCTGAAGCCCAGGCTACGAACGTAGTCTCTTGTTCGACGCAGGTGATCAGGATAATCTTGCAGAGCCAGTAAGCGATGCAGAATATGCTGCTGGCAAGCATTTTCTTTTCTTCCAGGGCGGTGGGTGATGTACCACGAGCGTGCGTGGTAAGCGATCTCTACCCACCAGCCTGAGCCGCCAGTGCTTCCATTGTCCAGAGTGTCGATCCAGCTATTGTCCAGAGTGTCGATCCAGCTATCCAGGACGGGATGGAACAGCTCATACTCAGCTAGTTCGTCTACTAAGCGATGCACTGTCGAAGAATTCTTCACGAACT
>CAXTER010000060.1:30567-32733 GCA_964243345.1 uncultured Armatimonadales bacterium | reverse complement strand
GACTTGACTCCCGACAGCGGCACCATTAAATGGGGCGGGGGCATGACCTGGGGCTACTACGCCCAAGACTACCGGGCGGAGATCCCCGCCGGCATTTCCGCTTTAGACTGGGTTATGAGCTTTGACGAAGAAGCGCAAGGCCAGCAGTATGTACGCGGCCTCTTGGGTCAGATGCTCTTCAAAGGCGATGAAAGCCTGAAGCTAACCGAAGCCCTGTCCGGCGGCGAAGCCGCGCGTCTCCTGATGGCAAAGCTGATGCTTCAGCGCCACCCGGTCCTCATCTTCGACGAGCCAACAAACCACTTGGATTTGGAAGCCGTTTCGGCTCTCGCCGAGGGCTTATCCCAGTTCGCCGGAACCGCATTCGTCGTCTCGCATGACCGCGATTTAATCTCTGAAATGGCAACCCGCATCTGGTCCATGTCTGAGGCCGGCCTGCTCGACTTCCGGGGCACCTACGACGAGTATTTGGAAGCGCACCCCCTACCGGAGCGCGTCAAGAGTGGGAACTGGTGAGGCTGATGGATACTGAAAGCCTGTCTTCGAAAGAAAAAGTCATTCGCGCAGTCGAAGTTCAAACAAGGGTTCACACGGCTGTTGCATGGATTTTTCTGGGAGGCGCGGTTGTCTTAGTAGCTTTTGGTGTCAGTACGTGGGAGATGCACCATGCGTCAAACCCGGTTCGCTGGGTGCAGCTTATCGTAGAATTGCCGCCAGCACTTTTTATGCTTGGTATATCTCTCATAGCCTGGCAGTTTGCCGCTCACCGACAAAGACTACTGGCTCAGCTAAAGGAAATTTTAGCACAAGAAACGGCGGGTGAACAGCCAGGAGTTTGGCCCCCGCCGCCGAGTGAGCCGGGGGAGTGACAGGAAGACGATAGGAACCATGCGTTGAAACGCACGGCTAGTCAGCGCAGACGCTACAAAACACCGCTTCGCGGGGTTAGAAAGTTCATCCAAACAATCTTTCCGAGTGCCGCGAAGCGGTACTTCGTAGCCGAAGGCTGACTAGCCGTGCCATTTATGGCATGGTTCCTATCGCATTATGGCATGGTTCCTATCGCATTGCCCTTCCATGAACCCTAGACTCTACCATGCAACGCCGCTGCATTACCTGCCACATATTCTCCAAAGCGGGGCGCTGTATGCTAAAAGCGTCACGGCGGGGCAGGGGATTAGGCCACGCCAAAGCGCCGTGCGGCGGGACACCATGCTGGGGCTGACGGATTGGGTGCATTTGTCCACGCGCTCCGGTACGCCGCTTCTCAAAGACAAGCTGGCGCGGGGCTACCCTCATGTCCTCTTTGTCTTTGACCGCGCCGCTGTGCTGGAACTTCCTGAAGTCGCGCTGCTGCCGTACAACACAAAAGCCTGGCATTCTAAAGCCGCGTATGTTCCCATCACAGACGCCGCTGAGAAGGCCGAAATGCTGCGCGTCCACGATGAGGCGCACCGCTACCCAAGCTTAGAAGTGCTGGTGCATTATGGGCTGGACTTCACACACTTGCAGAAGATTGTGCTTCCTGATGACGAGGAACGGCAGTGGATTGTCGGGCTAATGGCTGCGCTCGGCTGCGAGACGCCGGTGCCAATGGAAGTAAATGCGGGCCTGTTTCCGCCGTACAACTGCGGCGGCGAAACACGGGCAGCAACTTGTAATTACCTCGCGGCCTGTCATCGGGCCGGCCTGCTGCTGCCCCCGCCGCTCATCCCGTTTGACTAGTCACCTGAAAGCAAAGCCATTGAAAAAAGTAAATCTTGCAGAGAAGTTTTCGCAGTTCAGCGGTTATTGGCAGCCGAAGATTGTCGGAGAGCTGAATGGTCAGCACGTCAAGCTGGTGAAGTTTCAGGGGCCGTTTGTCTGGCATCATCACGCGGACGAAGACGAGCTGTTTTTGGTCGTCAAAGGCCGCTTTCGGATGGAGCTGCGGGATCGGGAGATTGCTTTAGAGGAAGGCGAGTTCTTGATTGTGCCGCGCAGTGTCGAGCATCGCCCCAGCGCGGACGACGAAGTGTGGGTGCTGCTGTTTGAGCCTGCCGCCACTATCAACACCGGCAATGCCAGCGGGGCTTTGACCGTTGCTGAACCTGAGAGGATTTAGAAGAGGTGCGTAGGGGCGAACCTTGTGTTCGCCCAATCTATGTCAGGGCAGGCGGGAGCAGA
>CAXTER010000060.1:0-30467 GCA_964243345.1 uncultured Armatimonadales bacterium | reverse complement strand
ACAGCAGGCGGGAGCAGAACAGCAGGCGGGAGCAGAACAGCAGGCGGGAGCAGAACAGCAGGCGGGAGCAGAAGGGCGAACACAAGGTTCGCCCCTACAGGGATATTTGCGCCGCCGACTCCCCTGCAACCCAGCCGGTACTCCATGCGGCCTGCAGATTGTAGCCGCCGACCGGGCCGGCGATGTCCAGCACTTCGCCGCACAGGAATAAGCCGCGCACGGTCTTAGACTGCATGGTTTGCGGGTCCACTTCGTCAAGCGAAACCCCGCCTGCGACCACTTCGCCGCGCTCTAAGGGAACGTGACGAACAGAGCCGAGCGGCCAGCCTTTGATGGTCGTCACTAATTTGTTGAGCGATTTGGCTTTGAGGTACGCCCCCCGCGTGTCGCTTGGAATGCCTGCCGACGCCAGCAGCGGGGTGAGAAGGCGCGACGGTACAAAGGGCGCGGCCAGCGCCGCCACGGTTTTGCGCGGGTTTTCCAGCGCCTGCTTCCGCAAATCAGACTGCAATTCTTCCCAGGTGACGCTTGGCGCAAGGTCGGCTTCCAGGGCGGTCCCTGCTGCCTCGCGCTCGGCGACTTCGCGGGAGACGCCAAGCGCTGTCGGCCCGGAAACACCTTTATGCGTGAACAATAAATCGCCAGACCAGCGGGCGAATTCCTTGCCGCCCGCCCCAGCCCTTGCCCGCAGGGTCGTGTCCCGCAGAGCAACCCCCGACCAGTCTGTCTCGGCGTTGTCCAGGTACATCGGAGCCAAAGCCGCAGTGAGCGGCACCAGCGAATGGCCCAGCCCAGACAGCCAGGGCCAGCCGTCGCCGGTTGTCCCCGTCGCCGGGTACGACGACCCGCCCGTACACACAATCACCCGCGATGCCGTCAGCATTCTGCCGCCCACTTCCGCGCCCGTGATGCACCCGTCTTCGGCGGCAAGGCCCGACACCGACGCGCCGTAGCGAACGCAGACACCTGCGTCTTCCACATAACGTGTCAGCAGCGCAACCACATCTTTGGCATTGGCAGGCTCTACCGGAAAGACGCGCCCGTCGGGCCGGACATACGTTTCCATGCCCCGCTCATGCAGGATGCGTAGGAAATCTTCGTTCGTGGACTTATAGAACGACGGCTTCAGGAACCGCGCTTCATTGGGCCGAAACTGCGCCCGCACGTCTTCCATCGGCCCGTCATGCGTCAGGTTGCACTTGCCGCCGCCGGAAATGAGTATCTTCATCCCCAGCCGGTCGTTCTTTTCCAGCAGCGTGACTTTCGCGCCGCACTCCGCCGCCCGCCGCGCCGCCAGCATCCCCGCCGCCCCGCCGCCGATTACCACTACTTCAGAAGCCATTGTTACCATTTTTCATAAGCGCGGGCAGTCAACCGTGGCTCGTGGAAGACAAGCTCACCAGCGCCGTCCGGGTTCAGCCTTTGATACCCCAAGCCTACACCAGATGTTTGCAAATCTAGCTTGAGCGTAATCTGCTGCGGTGTCGCGCCAAGCTGAAGTACGCTTGGTTTGTTGAAAACCTCTACTTCCAATAGTTTTGCCGCCGCTTTAGAAAGCGGCGACCGTATCCAGCCGCGCACATAGAGTTCCTTACCGTACTTTACCACCGGCCAGTTCATCTCTGTAACTGGTCCGCGGATTTCCGGCTGTGTCTCTTGAGTATTTCTGCTCATTGCTGCAACATAGATTGCATGAGGGCTGCAATACACTGTCTTCCCGTCGGGGGCTTCCGCAAGTGTCATTATCACAGGTTTTGAAGAGACTGGAGCAAGCGCCAGGGTGCGCGGCTCTAGATGGTACGGCTCTGTTCCTGGAACCAGTTGACTGCTTTGCGCTTGTGTCAAAATGCCGCTGTTGATGCCAACGCCTAGCAGGATACCGGCAATGCCAAGCGCCAAAACAAATCGCTGACCACGTGGCCGGCGCTCTTCTTTAGGCGTGGCCTTACGCCGCGCCTGCACTTCGGCCAAAACTTCTTCGGGCGTCACGTCCAAGCCCAGTTCATCAACAGCATCGCCGATGGCGATTGTTCCCGGCTGGCCTTCTTTGCGGATTTGCAGCGCCGTCACCGCCGCCGCAAGCTCTTCCGGCGTCACGCGCACCTGGGCGGCGGGCGGAGGCTGAGTTTGTGGGTTATCTTCGTGTTTCAGCATAGTTTAGGAACCTACCCCGCCGCAAGCGGCGCCCCTCCCGGAACGGGAAGAGGTACAGACAAGAGAGTGTCGGGTGCAAACAAAGTCAAATAAGCGCAGCAAGCAACGCTTCTAACTCCTCACCTTCCCGCACCGGGAGGGGCGCCGCTTGCGGCGGGGTAGGTTCCTAGCGCCCGTCACTCAGCGTGGTCAGCGGGTCGGGCTGGAAGTTTGGGATCGTGACTTTTGAATAGTCGCTGTCGCCCCCGGATTTCAGCAGCGGCGTTTTATCTACCCGCAGCCTAATATCAGAGGTGGGCACCCGATGCAGATCGCCGGAATCGCTGTCGTTGTAGACGTTGAACGCCTTGCCTTGAAGAGACTGCAAAGCGTCCGTGCGAGCAATGTACCCTTGCAGATAGACATGACCATCCAGCTTAATAAGCTGCCACTGGTTGCCGGCAGCGTTCTCGCTCACGAAAACCTTTGAGGCTGGCACCCCTTTGGACAATTGAATTAAAGCGGCGTCATCGGCATACAAGATCACGCTTTCAGGTTCCTGGGCCAGAGGGTGCAAAATGGGAGCAGCCTGGCCTCCGGAGTGCGGCAGGGTATTTAGGTGATCCAGCCGCATGAACCCAACGATGCTCAGAGCGATGAGCGCTAATCCGGTAAAACCCAATCGTTTGCGGGGACGAGGCAGTGCGGCTTTCTGCGCTTCTTCGGCCAAACGTTGCTGCTTGCGCTTTTTGCGCCCGGCAGCGGCGGCGGTTCGCTGGGCCTTCACCTCGGCCCAAATCTCATCGGAGGTTGAGTCAAGATGCAGCTCAGACACGGCTTGGTCAATTGGGATCGTTTTGGCTTCGGCCTGACGGCGGGCTTCAATGGCGGCCAGGGCGACGTTCAGCTCTTCCGGCGTGACACGCGGCGCACCGGAAGAACGGGAAGGAGATTGACCCGAAAGAGTTTGAGATGGCTGGTCGGCTTCTTGTCTGAGCATGGATAAACTCCACTTTGCATTCTGCTGTCACATACGGCGCTAAATGTCTGCAATGTTCGCGGGAACGGGAAGATTTTCCTGCGCGTGGCGCGTAAACAGCAGGCGGCGAATGCGGCGTCCGGTGACTTCGGCGACGGCGACATCAAAGCCGTCTAAACGGACAGTTGCCCCATGGCGCGGGGGCAGACGCAATTCATGGAGGGCGTAGCCGCCGATGGTGTCGTAGTCGGCGGGGTTGTCAATCGGAACGCCCAGAGTTTCCGAGACTTCGTCCAAAGCGACCGTGCCGGCGACAGAGTAGGCCCGGCCTGTATCATCGAGAGGCAGCAGAGGCGGAGGCTGGTCATGCTCATCTTGAATCTCGCCGATCAGCTCTTCAATGATGTCTTCCAGCGTGACTAGCCCTGCCGTGCCGCCGTATTCGTCCACGACAACGGCCTGATGGGTGTGGCTTTTTTGCAGCTCTTTGAGAAGCTCATCAATCGGCTTCGTTTCCGGGATACCAATAATCTCCCGCTTGATGCTCAGAATATCGGCATGCGGATTGCCCGCAATCGCCAGCAAGTCTTTGATATGCACCATGCCGACCACATGGTCCCGGTCGCCGTCGCAAAGGGGATAGCGCGTGAAGCCGTTTTCCGTCGCCACTTCAATGTTGCGCCCGATTGTCCAAGTGGTTGACAAATAGACCATGTCCACGCGGGGAACCATGATTTCTTTGGCCTGCGTGTGGGCAAAGTCAAAGACATTTTCAGCGATTTCGATCTCCGATGGCCTCAGCTCCCCCTGACTATGGGAATGGGCCATGATCGCCAAGATTTCATCTTCCGAATGCGCCTGCTCGTGGCCGTCACCCGGCGCAATGTGCAGCGGCTTCGCGATTGCTTTGGCCGCGCTTTCCAGAATGATAATCAGGGGATAGCCCAGCAGCAGGAACAGCTTCATCGGGCGGGATACGGCCAGCGCCGTTTCTTCGGTGTGCGCGATGACCCACCATTTCGGCAGCAGCTCGCCAAAGATGATATGGAAAAACGTAATCAGCACAAAGCCGAAGCCGATGGCGATGACGTGGGCAGATGCGGACGACGAAGCCACGCCGAGAATCTGAAAGAGGCCGCGCAGAAGATGGGCGACGGCAGGCTCGCCGATTGCGCCGAGCGCCAGCGACGCCAGCGTCACCCCAAGCTGCGTTCCTGAAAGGTAGGTGTCCAGGCGCTTCAGCAGGTCCTGAACAGCATGGGCCGGGACGCTGCCTTCTTCGACTAATTCAGCGATGCGTGTTTGGCGAACGCGAATCAGCGCAAACTCAGCGGCGACAAAAAAGCCGTTGCAGGCTACCAGCGCCAAAGTCAGCGCCAGCATGAAAAGATCGTGCGCGTGTTGTGAGGGAGGTTCCATAGTAGTGCCTGCATCTGCGCTGCACGCTGCGCTTCCGGCCTGCCGCTTTCGCCCTGCCGGAACAGAAAAGTCCTTTGAGTTTAAGTTTGTTTCAAGGTTCGCTGTATTGTACCCGGTGGCAATGCTTTTGGGAACAGTCTACAAAAGAGTCCCCCCAGCCCCCAATAATGGGGGAGCATGAGAAGAATTTGTAGGGGCGCTGCTTGCTGCGCCCTCTCGTTCCTGTTCCTCTCATGCTCCCCCATTATTGGGGGCTGGGGGGCCGTCTTCTCTACGTCAGCAGCAGCGCCTTACGCACGATTGTCAGCGTGTCCGACGCGGCGGCGCGGGCTGTTTCCGCGCCCTCTCTAAGAACGCTAACGACATACGCGGGATCGGTTTCGAGTTCGGCGCGGCGGGCGCGAAGCGGGGCCAAGTTTTCGTTGACAATCTCAGCCAGCTCTTTTTTAGACTGCCCGCAGCCGCGCTCTCCCGCCCGGCATTCGTCCCATTGTGCTTGGTAGTTTGCAGGGTCGTAGACACGCCGCAGCTTGCAGGCGACGCAGCCTTCCGGAATGCCGGGGTCGGTTAAGTGGATTTTGGTCGGCGTCGTGAACGCCGAATTAATCTTTTTCTGGATCTGCTTGGGCGTGTCCGACAAGTAAATGGCATTGTCGTAGGACTTGCTCATCTTGCGCCCGTCCATACCGGGCAGCTCGCCGCTGCCTTCACTGATCACGGCATCCGGTTCGGGAAAAACATCTTCGCCGACAAGATGGTTAAAACGCCGGGCAATCTCCCGCGAAATCTCAATATGGGCGGCCTGGTCGCGTCCGACCGGAACGGCATGGGCGCGGTAAATGACAATGTCGGCGGTTTGCAGCACGGGGTATCCCAAAAGACCGTAAGAGACCTGCGTGTCGTTTTCTTTGACCAACTCGCGCTTGTCTTTGTACGTCGGAACCCGTTCCAGCCAGCCTACCGGCGTCACCATTGACAGCAGCAGGTGAAGCTCGGCGTGTTCGGGGACATCGGACTGCCGGAAGATCGCGCATTTTGCCGGGTCCAGTCCTGCCGCGAGATAGTCAATGGCAGTTTGGCGGCAGGCTTCTGCAATATCAAAGCGCTTTTCAGCCACAGTGGTCAGCGCGTGCCAGTCGGCAATAAAGCAGAACATCTCGTATTCGTCTTGCAGCTTGATCCAGGGGCGCAGTGCGCCTTCCAAATTGCCCAAATGCAGCCGTCCCCCGCCGGTCGGCTGCATTCCTGAAAGTAATCGTTTTTTCGCCATAGTGATTGTTGGTTGCAGTTTGGCACCGGCACTGCCGGTCTACTATCGGGTGAAAGTCGCTCCGCGACTACGGAGCAAGACAGCATCACGGAAGTCAATTCTCAGTCGCGGAGCGACTTTCATTCACGAGTAGACCGGCACTTCCAGTGCCGGTACAATCTCGGAAACATTCCTATTCTCCTGGCCCCGCCTTCTCTGCCGCTTGCTGAGACTTGGAAAGCGCGTCGGCTTCGCCGGCTGCATCTTTTCGGTCCGCATCGTCTGCGGCGATGTTGTTCCAAGCATAGCTGATGTTGGTCCAAAGGTCGTGCGGATCTTCGCCGCGGCGCAGGCTGGCCTGATACCAGCGGATCGCCTGCGCGTACTGCTTGCGGTCAAACGCGCGATTGCCTTTCCAGAAGGTCCAGTCGCCTGACCAGGGCTGCCAGGTGCAGGCGAGGACACAGGCGGTCAGGAGAAGCGCCAGCGGCGCGGCCCAGACATACCGGCGTCTGGGCGAGTAACGTAAAAAGCCGATGCACAAGCCGAACAAAAACCCGCCGCCGTGAGCGCCGTTTGCAATGCTGAGAAAATGCAGGTACGTTGCCGCGACGCAAAACAAGCCCCAGAGAATAAAGACCCGCAGGTTCTCGCGTGTCGCAATCGACCTCCACTCGGTATTACTGCCCCGCCCGGCCCACATCAGGCCGAACATGGCGTACACGACCCCCGACATCCCAATCCCTGTTTGGCCGGAAACCAGCAGCTCCGTTGCCGAGCCGACGGCGGCAGCGGCGGCAAGAAACCCCAAATAAACCAGCGGCGGCAGCGTCCGCTCTAAGATGCGCCCAAGCTGTACCAGCCAGAGCATGTCAAACAGCAGATGCACGACGCCGCCGTGAATGAAGACCGTCGTGATCAGACCCCACAGGTGGCCGTTCCAGATTTGTTCCGGGGCGGCGTAGCCAAAGTTGCCGATAGCCGACAGCAGCGTGCCGGAATGGCCGCCGAGCATCGACGCGCCGGTAATAATGACCGACAGCGCAACCAGCAGATAGGTCAGGATCGGCACCTGCGCCAGCGGGTCCGCCTGCCGCTGCTTCGGCTGAGAAAAGTCCCAAGTGTCAGGCATGATTTGTTTCTACAAAGCGAGATTTAGGCCAGCCGTTCCGGGATGAGGTCCAGACGCACGACATCGTCCAGCGTCTCGCGCCTAGACACTAAATCGGCGTGACCGTCTTGCACAAAGACGCAGGCGGGCTTGGTAAACCGGTTGTAGTTGGACGCCATCGCATAATTGTACGCGCCGGTAGACTGCACGGCAAGGATGTCGCCGGTTTCCAGCGGCTGCGTTTGAGCGGCTTGGATTAGAATGTCGGTCTCGCAGTGCTTTCCCGCCACGGCGACAGTTTGGGTCTTCGGCTCCCCGGCATGGGTTGCGCTGAGGACTTCATAGACAGCATCATAAAGCTGCGGACGCGGGTTGTCGGACATGCCGCCGTCAATCGCGGCGTAGGTGCGCGTTCCGCTGGGCGCATCAGGAACCGAGACTTTCTTGATGACCCCGACGGTGTAAAGCGTCGTTCCTGCTTCGCCGACCAAAGTTCGGCCCGGCTCCTGCCAGAGCATCGGCTCCGGGACACTGTACTTTTCTAAAGCGGCTTTCAAGGCAGTAATCATTGTTTCCGCGAACTCGTCGTAAGTAGGCGGCTGCTGCTCTTCGGTGTAGCGGATGCCGAGGCCGCCGCCGATGTCCAAAACGCCCGGCATCCAGCCGGTTGTGTCGGCGACTTTTCTTATGAAGCCGACCATAATGTCCAAAGCCTGCTCATGCGTGTGCGCGTCCAAAAGCTGCGACCCGATATGGCAGTGCAGGCCAAGTATTTCAAGATGTGGGGCCGCGCCGAGCGCTTCGGTGACGGCGTCCAGCGCTGCGCCACTTGCGACCGACAGGCCGAACTTTGTGTCTTCCTGCCCCGTGCGGATGCGCCGGTGGGTATGTGGGTCAATACCGGGCGTCACGCGAATCAAGATGCGCTGAGATTTGCCCTGCGCCTTCGCCAGCGCTGCAAGCTGCCGAAGCTCCGGGACATTGTCCACAACAACGCAGCCGATTCCGTAGTCAAGCGCCAACGCCAGCTCGGCCTGCGACTTATTATTGCCGTGCAGCAAAACGCGGTTCATTGGGAAGCCGGCTTTAACCGCCGTATACAGCTCGCCCGCCGACGCGACATCTAAACTTAGCCCTTCGGACTCGATCACCTTGCAGATCGCCATGTTGAGGTAGGCTTTGGACGCAAACGAGATGTCGTTCTTCGGGTAACGCGCCTCAAACGCAGCCTTGTACCGGCGGCAGTTGTCCCGGATGACCCCTTCATCCATCACATACAGCGGCGTCCCGAACTCCCGCGCCAGATCAAGCGCATCGCACCCGCCGATTTCCAAATGCCCTTGCGCGTTGACGCGCTGGCCGCCAAGCAGCATAATCCCGTTCTCCCAGTTCTAAACTTACCAAAAACCAACAAAAAAGACCCGCGCCGCCGAAAAGCGGACGGGTTTTATGCCTTGATTTTAGCACACGCCTAGTGGGGAAGTCAATAAACGCTGCCAAACAACCCGCAGAATTAACAGCAAAGCAGGAAGGCAGGGATGCCGAAGATGGACAGAGGGAAAACTTTATGTCCATTTCAGATACCGTCAGCTCTGTTGCCGCGTCAAACCCGGTGGTCGGCGTCGCCGTTGCCAAACAAAGCATCGGCAGTGCCATTTTATCCGGCCTGACCAGCGGCGACACCGACACCGCGCCTCTTCTCGCGGCTGTCAGCAGCCAGGCCGAACAAGTCAACACGCTGCTGGCAAGCTTGCAGCCGCATCTCGGCCAGAACGTCAACACAACCGCGTAGTCCGTGCGCGTCCCACGAGAATGGAACCGTGATGTCCAGCACAATCCCAGCGCTTCCCGCTGCTCCAATCCCGGCCGTCCCTGCGCCGTCAGAAGCCGCCGCCAAGCCGCCGGCTGCTCAGGCACCTGACCCTGCGCCGCGCCCGCCGGAGCGCCACCCTGTGCCTACCCTGACTCCTGCCGATGTCGGCTATGTGGACTCGCTTATGGGCTTCGCCCCGCCGCAGGTCATGGAATACATCATGCTCAAAACCGGTGTCCCACTCCCCGCCAACTTGGGTCAGGATTTAGACACGTCCGTTTAGCCGCTTTCCATAAACAGCACTCCTTCAGCCATGCCTTCTGCGAATAACGCAGAAGGCATGGCTTTTTTGTGACGCAGGAAAAGTCATGGAAAGCGGTGAAACAAGGTCACATTAAGAATAATCGCTGACACTTGTATAAGATTCAGATAAACGCAGATGATTAGAGGAACACAATGGCTTATTACTTGGGGTTAGATGTTGGGACGAGCGGGACGAAGGTGCTTCTTGTCACCGAAACGGGGCAGGTGGTGGCGGCGGATACGCAGGGGTATCCGCTGTCGACGCCCCGGCCGCAGTGGGCGGAGCAAGACCCGGAAGACTGGTGGCAGGGGACTGTCAAGGCGACGCAGAATGTTTTGGCGAAGGCGGGGGTTCGCGGGGAAGAGATTGCCGGGATTGGACTGTCCGGGCAGATGCACGGGTCGGTGTTTCTGGACAAAGACAACAACGTACTCAGACCGGCGCTGCTGTGGTGCGATCAGCGGACACAAGCCGAATGTGACTGGATCACCGGGCGAGTGGGGCAGGATAATCTTGTCAAGTATATTTCTAATCCGGTGCTGACGGGGTTCACGGCCCCAAAGATTGTTTGGCTGCGAAACCATGAGCGGGAAAACTATGACAAAGTGGTCAAAGTGCTGCTGCCGAAGGACTATATTCGCTTCAAGCTGACTGGGGTTCACGCCACGGAAGTGTCCGATGCGTCGGGAACGGCGCTGCTGGATGTGGTGAACCGGAAATGGTCGCGGGAAGTGCTGGACGCCGCCGAAATCCCGTACTCGTTCATGCCGGAGTGCGCGGAAAGCATTGAAGTGACGGGTAAAGTCCATGCGGAAGCGGCGGCGCTGACGGGGCTTGCCGCGGGAACGCCGGTGGCGGGCGGCGGCAGCGACAACGCGGCGGGGGCAGTCGGCAGCGGCGTCGTGGAAACCGGCCTCGTGTCCAGTACCATCGGCACATCCGGGGTTGTGTTCGCTTACTCGGACACGCCGGCGACTGACCCCAAACTGCGCGTGCATACATTTTGCCACGCTGTTCCCGGCAAATGGCATTTGATGGGCGTCTCGCTGTCGGCGGGCGGCAGCCTGCGCTGGCTGGCGGACACGTTCTTTCAGCCCGAAGGCGTCGTGGGCCGAACGACCGGCACTGACCGCTACGCGCTGATGGCTCAGGGGGCGGAGCAGGTCCCGGCAGGCGCGGAAGGGTTGATTTTCCTGCCGTATCTGACGGGCGAGCGGACGCCGTACCCGGACGCCGATGCGCGGGGGACGTTCTTCGGGATTACGCTGCGGCATCAGCGCCAGCACTTCACGCGGGCGGTCATGGAAGGCGTCGCGTTCGCGCTCAACGACTCGTTCCAGATTTTCGGCGAGCTGGGTGTTCCCATTGCAGAAGTCCGGGCGGGGGGCGGGGGATCGAAGTCGGCCCTATGGCGTCAAATCCAGGCCGACATCACCGGTCAGCCTCACTCAACCCTATCCGTGGACGAAGGCCCTGCCCTCGGCGCGGCTTTGCTGGCAGCCGTCGGCACGGGCGCGTACTCATCTGTAGCCGATGCCTGCCGCGCCGCCATCAAAACGGCTGGCGTGACGGAGCCAAACCAAGCCGCCAATGCGCTGTATCAGAAATACTACGGCGTCTACCAAGCGCTGTATCCAGCGCTGAAAGAACAATTCGCAGCGGTTTCGGCAATCTCATAAAACGCGCAAGTTCCCGGCACTGGAAGTGCCGGGCTACTCATAATGAAAGTCGCTCCGCGACTGAAGATTAAGATAAGGCCGTTGGCTTCGGCATCTAGTCCCGCAGGGACTTTCACTCATCAGTAGCCCGGCACTTCCAGTGCCGGGCAACGAACTTATGAAAGCATATTCTATGTCCCACTCCTCCCCATCCTCTGACCAGTCTTCGGACCAGTGGAAAGAACGGTTCCGTGCGCCCGCAACCGGCGGTACACAAATTGCGCCGCTGAATCCAGAGCGCGGCTTGGTCACGAAAAGCCACAACGGAATGCCTCAGCTTCATGCGTGGGATATTCTAAAGGGCGAGTTCCTGCCCCTCACCGATAAGCCAAGCGGCGTCTCGTTCGGCCTGCTGTCGCCGGACGGAGCCTCTGTCTATTACCTAGACGACACGAAAGGCAGCGAAATCGGACAGTATGTTCGGGTTCCGTTTGATGGCGGTGCGCCGGAAGCCGTCACCCCAGACTTGCCGCCGTACAGCGCGTCGGCGACCCCGTTCCCGCAGCCAAGTCTGGGTTTCAGCGCGTCCGGCAATGCGTTCACGTTTCGCTTCAACGACGTAAATGGCTACAATTTGTGCTATTTGAGCATTGCGCCTGACGGAACTTTAGGAGCGCCGAATTTGCTGTATACGAGTAAGCGCTTGTTTCGGACGCCCGTTTTGTCGGAAGACGGGCAGATTGTCGTTGTCGCGGCCAGTGAGCGCACCGGCAAGCAGCAGTACCATTTGTTCGCGTTTGACACGAATGGCAAGCTGCTAAACACGCGGGAAGACGGCCCGGAAAGCAGCTTGGAGCCGATTGCGTTCCGTCCGGTGTCTGGTGATACCCGCGTCGCAGCAAGCTCGGACCGCACTGGAGTCCGGCGTCCTCTGCTGTGGGACGTGGCCACGGGCGAAGTCACCGACTTGCCGCTGCCGGGCGTGGACGGCGACGTTGTTCCGGTGAACTGGTCGCCGGACGGTTCGCGCCTGCTCCTGTGCCAGACGTTTCAAGCCGCCCAGCGGCTTTACTTATTTAATCTGGAGTCCATGACCGTTAAGCGCCTGAACCATTCCAATGGCTCATTTCCTATTTTCGGTACGCTGGGGGCAGGCTTCGGGCCGGATGGACGCGAGATTTGGGCGCAGTGGGGGAACGCCCAGACGCCGTCGCATTTAGTGGCTTTCGACGGCGACACAGGCGAGTACCGGCGAGACGTGCTGCCGCCCGCCGATCTGCCGCCGGGCCGGCCCGTGAAGTCCGTGCAGTTTCCGTCGTCCGACGGCGTGATGGTGCAAGCCTGGCTTTGCCTGCCTGACGGCGACGGGCCGTTTGCGGCTATTTTAGAGACGCACGGCGGGCCGCACACTGCGGTCACTGAGACGTTCGGCATGGGTTCTTTCTGGGCCGAAAACGGCTTTGCCTGGCTGTCGGTCAACTACCGTGGGTCAACAACTTTTGGGCGCGAGTTTTTGCAGAAAATCTGGGGCGATGCCGGCCACTGGGAACTCGAAGATATGGTTGCCGCCCGTGACTATTTAGTTCGGGAGAACATCGCTGTCCCCGACAAAATCCTGCTGACCGGCGGCTCTTACGGCGGCTACATGACGCTTTTCGGCCTCGGCAGGCGTCCTGAACTGTGGGCCGGCGGGATGGCCTTAGTCGCCATTGCCGACCAGACGCTGACCTGGGAAGACTCGTCGGGCCTGCTGCAAGGCATCACGACCGCAAGCTTCGGCGGGACGCCGTCTGAGAAGCCGGACTTGTACCGCGCCGCATCGCCGATTACTTACGCCGAAGATGTCTGCGTCCCTTTGCTGGTAATTCAAGGCAAGAATGATACCCGCTGCCCGCCGCGCCAGATGGAAGTCTATGAAGCTAAGATGCACGAGCTTGGAAAAGACATTGAGGTGATCTGGTTCGACGCCGGCCACGGCAGCGGCGACCGCGAACAGGTCATCGGCTGGTATGATCGAATGCTGGCGTTTGCAAAAAATATCACAATGCCGGGGGTATAGAAACCCCGGCAAAACAGCGTCCTTCGGACGAAGATGAGGACAGCAAATGCTGGGTTCCTCAGTGTCCGCAGGACATTCCCTGCCGGGGGTTTCCACACCCCCGGCTTCACCTAGAAAGCTATACCTATGGCCCGATCTTTTGGCGAGCCTTTGACTAAGCTCCGCGCCGTGCCGATTGAAGACAACGGTGAGCCGCTCGTTGACCCGCGCACACTGTCGGGGCGCATCCACTTTGCCGAAAAGCACCCGAAATTTGAGGACATGAAGCGGACTCCCAAAGTCCGCCGGCGCGTCGCCCAAATGCTGGCTGAAGCCGCCGAAGCCCTGCCGCATGGGACCGACATCGTGATTATTGAAGGCTTCCGGCCAATGGCACAGCAGCAGTTCATGTATGAAGAAATCAAAAAAGAGTTCGCCGAAAAGCACCCGGAATGGAATAAAGCGACGCTCATTCGCATCACCAACACCATGTCCGCTCCGCCGGATGACCCTTGCCCGCCGCCCCACACCACCGGCGGGGCTGTCGACTTCTCGCTGATAAAAGTGCCGTCGCGGGAATGGCTGGACATGACCTCCCCATTTGAGATGGACGAGACTTCCGCCCCAAGCGACACCAAAGGCTTGTCGGAAGAAGCGCAAACCAATCGCCGCCTTTTGTTTGACACGCTCGGCAAGACCGGCCTCACCAACTACGTCGGTGAATGGTGGCACTGGTCCTACGGCGACTCCGGCTGGGCGCTGCGTACCGCCGCAAAGAACGCCGTGTATGACCGGCTGCCGGAAGAGTGACGAATGCTTTAAAGAGAACTGGTCCATGAACTCTAACCAGGAAAAGATGGTGGCCCTTCTGACGAGCTTGCCAGACAGCGGCAAGTATCAAATCGAGCCGGCAGCAAAGCAGCAAATTGATGTTTTTACGCAGCGTGCGTTCAGTCATGGTTTAGATGACTCAGTGACTAAACAGCTTGTTGAATTTTATGAAGTTGCTAACGCTTACAGTTACGAAATGGTCATCCAGTTTCATAGCTGTGATGACTTGATCCTCTTTGAGTGGTGGCACGAGAAAGAATTATGGTTAGGGCAGCGGGATTTTTATACAATTCGGTGGGCAAACGGGAAGTTTTGTATGGGAGATGCTAGCAATGCTAGCTTTTCGAAAGAAGAAGAGTTCGAAACATTGACAGAGTTTATTGAATACTATGCCACATACATAAACAGTTTGATCCAAAATGACGACGAAGAAGGTGACCCGCCTTCACATAACATGTGACAAAGTGAGCGCAGGTAAAGAACTGCTGAAAACTTGCAGACAGGCGCAGCTAATAAGGGTATATAGACTTTATTACGACATAAAGTAGACGCTGATAATAGTCCTGCTAAAGCGGGCTATTGCTGAGGAGGCACACGAGAAATGAAGTTTTTTATTGATACGGCGAATGTGGATGAGATCAAGCAGGCCAAAGCCTGGGGCATTTTAGATGGGGTGACGACGAACCCGTCGCTGATTGCCAAAGAAGGCATCCCGCATAAGCAGCGGGTGATGGAGATTATTGACATTGTCGGAACTGAGATGCCCGTTTCCGCTGAGTGCGTTGAAACCGACGTTGACAAGCTGATGAAGGAAGCCAAAGATATTGCGTCCTGGTCGCCCAACATCTTTGTCAAAGTGCCGATGAACGAGAATTCGATGGAAGTGGTGAGCGAGCTGGCCCCAACGGGCATCAATTTCAATGTCACGCTGATTTTCTCGCTGCCGCAGGCGCTGATTGCCGCCAAAGCCGGCGGGTCGTTCATTTCGTTCTTTGTCGGGCGCATTGATGACATGGGCAGCCTGGAAGCGCCGCTGAGCATTGTGGAAGCGGTCAACATGGTGGAAACTTATGATTTCCCAAAAGACCCGGAAATCTTAGTGGCCTCTATCCGAAGCCCGCTGCAAGTGACTGAAAGCATCAAAGCCGGGGCGCACATCGCGACCATTCCGTTTAAGACAATGGAAATGCTGTTCAAGCATCCATTGACCGACATCGGTATCAAACGCTTTAATGACGATTATGAGAAGTCCATGAAAGCCGGTCAGTCCAAGCAGGATTCCGGCCAGTCCATTGAAGACAAAGCCACAGTCTAGTTCCGCGTACTTTGACAAACCCCAGCCGTCCGGCGCACTCAGCGCCGGGCGGCTTTCTTTTGCCTTCTTGTTTCTGCTGTCCTCTTGTTTCTGCTGTCCTCTTGTTTCTGCTGTCCTCTTGTTTTTGCTGTTTCCTGCCAACAATACTAGGGATACGAAGAACTAAGGAGGACACGATGCCCCCAAACACCTCTGCCGGACTCATGGCCCTCGCCGGATCGCCGCCGGGTGCAGCCGCTGGCGTCAAGCCTGCACAGCCGCCCGCCGACGGCGGCGTCCTTGATGCTAACCTGTTCGCATCGCTGCTGACCCAAAGCCGTCTGCCGGCACCGCCCGGCAACGCCGCGAGATCCGCACCGATCTTAAGTGCGAAGGTGATCCTGAATGCAAAGCTGGTGCTGAATGCAGCGCGGCCTGATTTGAAAAACTTGAAGACAATGGACACTTCGCCGAAGCTCTTGCTGCATTCTAAAGACGCAGCAAAAGCCAAAGCAAGTGAATCGCTTCCTGATCCCGCACTGGTTCCGACTGAACAAGTGCATAAAACAGCGGCGGATGATACCGTGGCAAGCCTGCCCGGTGTCCCCGTAAGTGCGCCCGGCCTTGCCTCGGCAATTGCCGCGCCCGTCGTTGCCGCTGTGGCCTTGTCGCCTGCCCCAAGGCCTGCTGTGGTTGCCCCAATGCCTGCTGCGGTGGCTGCCGCGCCGCCAATGATGCTGGCCGCCGCTGCGCCTTCTCTGGTGCCTGCCTCTGCCCCAATGCCGCAGGGGACGATCTCCATGCCGCAGGGGACAACCTCTAATCCGCAGGGAGTGGCCGCCACCGCGGCGCTGCCGAAACTAATCACGCCAAATCTACAACCGCTTGCACCAATGCAGTCCGCGCTCCCTGGCAGCCCTGCGCCTCTGATGCCGCGTGCCGGGACGCTGTCATCTGTGGTGTCCAATCCGCCGCAAGCGGGGTCATCAGCTCTGCCGCCGGTTCAGGCCCCCTTAACCACTGAGTTGGCAAGCGCGGCGCTGCCTGCGGCACAGGCGGAAGCTAGCACTCCGGCTCCGCTTTCGGTCAAGCTTTTGTCTGTTTCCACTCAGGGAGTGCCGCAATTAATTAGTCTGGCCCGATTGGTGGAGCAGACCCGCGCCAATCGTCCCAATCTCGACCTTGCTCAGTCCGGTCTTACGCCGCCAAAAGGCTTGGCTGCACCGCAGGATGCGCTGCCCCTTCTGCGTCTGTCGGCTGTCTTGGCTCCGGCTGACGTCTTAGGCGCTGCTCCAGCGGCGGTGTTAAGTGTTCTTGCTGCGCCTGTTGTTTTACCTGCGGCTGGTGATCCCACGCTGCCTACGCCGACGCTGCCGAAATCCGCTGAGAAATCTGTCCTTGCTTCCCTTAAGCCGGCGGCGGAAAATGCCGATACTATTACCAGGACGCTTCCCGTCCAAACAGCGCGGTCCACAGCAATAGTCAGTGGGCAGACCGCAGCGCCCGCACCCATCGCCGAAAAGTCGGCGGCCCCGCAGGAAGCGTCGGGGTCAGTGACGCTTGACGTTAAAAAGATAGAGCAGCCTGATGCGGCCCTGAAAACTCAAGCCGCGCCGGTGGGAACCCAAATAGTGCCTGAAACGTCGGCGGCAGGGCCAAGCCTCAAGCCGCTTTCCTTAGCCGACCACGCCGCAATGGTTCGTCAGGTCGCGGACGGAGTAGGGACCATGCCGCTGCCGGCAAAGCCCGGCGCGGTTCAGCAAATGAGCTTGCAGCTTCATCCGAAAGATTGGGGCAGCCTGCAAGTGTCGGTCTCCGTGACAGCAGGGCCGGATCCAGCGGCAAAAACAGTGACCGCGCACATTGTCGCGGAAACGCCGCAGGTCAAAGCTGCGCTGCAAAGCCAGATGCCGGCGCTGCACCAGGCCCTTCGCGCGTCCGGCCTGAACTTAGAGCATCTGACAGTTTCAGTCAAGCCGGCCTCCGAAACAGTCAAGGCGGCCTCGCAAAGCGCGTCCGGCGGGTTCCCGTCAGAGCAGGGGCCGGCCGGCGCAGGCGGCAGCCAGCCGCAGGCCGGCCCGCAGACTGGGCAGCCGTCCGGGGCGTCTGCATTCGGAAGCATGGCCTCCGGCGGCGGCAGCCAGGACGGACGGCAGGGGCAGACGCCGCCCGCGCCTGCTTCAATAGCCGCGCCGCCAGAGCCGGATGAGATCGTTATCGAGCGCCTGCCGATACGCCCGATTTTAAGCAGAATTGATACGCTCGCTTGATAGACTTCGCAGAAAAGGAGAAACAATGAGAATTGCACACGACGCTACTTCGACTATTCCAACCAACGTCAACGGCACAGCGTCTAATGTCAATGCCGACGGCACAGTCAGCGCCACTTCCAGTGCCGCATCGGTAGACCAAAACCAGTTCCTGACGCTTCTGGTGAATGAGCTGCAAAACCAAGACCCGACAACGCCTGTTGATGAAACGCAGACGTTGTCCCAGCTCGCCCAGTTCTCTCAGCTTCAGGAAACGTCCACCCTGAACCAGACTTTGACCGCCAATCAAGGCTTCACAAACGTGGCCCAAAGCGCGACGCTGATTGGAAAAACCGTTTCCACAGCGACCAGCTCGGATGCCGGCGTTTCCGGCGTCGTTTCGTCGGTCTCGCTTTCCAACGGCACAACATACCTGCAAGTCAACGGGCAGAACGTGGACGCTTCGGCAGTGACCAGTATTCAGTAGCCCGCTTTCTCTAAATCAAGGATGAGACTATGTCCACGCTGGAACTCGAAAACCGAATACAGGAACGAATACAAGCCGCGCCGGCCCTCGGTATGGGCAAACCGGCGGCAGGCACTCAGTCCAAGACAAGTGGACCGAGCTTTGACCAGGTGCTGCAAGGCGCTCAAAACACGCTCAACGCATCGGCCGCCCGCGCCGGGATTAAGTTCTCCGGCCATGCTCAGACCCGGCTGCAATCGCGGCAGATCACGCTGTCGGATTACGATGTCGCGCGTTTGGGCCAGGCGATGACCAAAGCCGCCTCAAAAGGAGCTAAAGACTCGCTCATGCTGATGGACAAAACAGCGTTTGTCGTGTCCGTCGCCAACCGGACCGTCATTACAGCGGTCGCCTCAGACGCGCTGAAAGACAACATCTTTACGAACATTGACAGTGCGATGATTTTGTAGAACTCCGATTTTATAGTTCACGAACGCAGCCGGACCTCTTGAGGACGCTGCAATTTGCCCTCGGCGCGACAGACTGCGTGCCGAATTTCGCTTACACTTAGGAGGAACTTTTCTATGCTACAAGCCATGTACAGCGGCATTTCTGCCATCGAATCCCAGCAGACCAGTTTGGACGTCATCGGCAACAACATTGCCAACGTCAACACGACTGCCTACAAAGCCGGACGGGTCACGTTTGAAGACCAGCTCTCTCAGACTATTCAAGGTGCCAGCACGCCCACAGCGAACGTCGGCGGCACAAACCCGCAGCAGGTCGGCCTCGGCGTCCGCGTTTCCTCCATTGACACTGTGATGGCTCAGGGCGGCCTGCAAAGCACCGCCAAGCCCACAGACATGGCAATCCAGGGCAACGGCTACTTCATGCTCGGCGACACCAGCGGCACCGGCGTTTCGTATACCCGTGACGGCTCGTTCAGCCTAGACAGCAACGGCAACTTGGTCAACAGCTCAAACGGCGCGTATGTGCTGGGCTGGAAGGCGGATGCCAACGGCAGCATTGACCCGACTCAGCAGATTACATCTGCATCCAAGCTGTCTATCCCTGTCGGCGGTCTTACTGCCGTGCAGCCGACTTCCAACATTGCCTTCGGCGGCAACTTAAGCGCAGATGCCACTCCATATGTCGCTGCCGATCCCACGGCCACCCCGCCAACCCCGGCCAGCGGCACGGCTCCCTATACCCGGACCATCAAAGTCTACGACAGCCTCGGCAATCCGGCGAACGTGACTTTAAGCTTCACCCGTGCATCCGCCACTAATTCCTGGAACTGGAGCGCGTCTGGGGATGCCGGCGCAACCGGATCGGGAACAATTACTTTTGACTCGACCGGCAAGCAGACCGGGGCAACCGGCACAGTGACACTCACTCCAACTGATGGTGCTGGTACAAGTCAGGCTATCGCGCCGGACTTCAGCACAGTGACACAAATTGCCGGCGACTCCAGCGCCTCACCGACATCGCAGAACGGCTACGCGCCGGGAACATTGCAGTCATTCAGCGTGGACGACACCGGTGCGATTTCCGGCATCTTCAACAACGGCCTGACCCGCGTTTTAGGACAAATGGCTCTCGCGGACTTCCCGAACGACGCCGGCCTGACCCGTGCCGGCGATAATGACTTCACGACCAGCATCAACTCCGGCCTGCCGAACATCGGCACGGCCCAGTCGAGCAGCCTCGGCAAAATCAGCACCGGCTACTTGGAGCAGTCCAATGTCGACCTGTCCAGCGAGTTCACCAACTTGATTGTCGCCCAGCGCGGCTTCCAGGCCAATACCAAGATCGTCACCACCGTGGACCAGCTTCTGAACGATGTCATCCAGATCAAGCAGTAGAAGGCACCCGGAGTGACAAGTGAGTAAACTCACTCGCTGAAAGGTACTCAGAAGTACCACCTGTCCAGGGAACAGCAAGATAAGAGAGCGTGTCTGGCTTTTCTATCCCCTGGACAGATGGTACTTCTGAGTACCTTTCAGCGAGGACATTCACGTCCTCATATCAGGCTCACCTGCCTGATAACCCGGTGCCAGGAAACACATTATGATTACAGTCACTCGCTTCGACCACAGCGATTTTATTCTGAACGCGGACCTTATTGAGACCGTGGAAGCGCTCCCGGACACGCACATTACCCTCGTGACCGGCAAAAAGATTTTGGTCAAGCAGACCACTGAGGAAGTCATCGCCCGCGTGGTTGAGTTCCGCCGGCGGGCGGGCATCTTTCCGCGCCCGCCGATGGCAGGCATCGATGCAAACAGCGCGGATGAAGAATGAATAAGGACCAGAGGCACATGAGCCGGAGGCATAGCAAATGGATTTAGCAACACTGATCGGACTGGTTCTCGCCTGGGGCGCGTTCCTCGGCTCTATTCTTATTGAAGGCGGCGATCTGTCGGCGCTCATCAATCCCTCCGCCGCGCTGCTGGTCTTCGGCGGCACGCTGGGCGCATCCATGATCTGCTTTCCGCTGTCTACCGTCACCAGCCTGCCGGGCATTGTCAAGAACGCCTTTTTGACGAAAAAAGAAGATGTCGGGCACTTGATTAAAACGCTGGTCGGCTACGCCGAAAAAGCGCGGCGCGAGGGCCTCCTGGCGCTGGAAGATGAAGTCCAAAAGATGGATGACCCATTCTTAAAGAAGGGCATCCAGCTTGCCATTGACGGCACCGACCCGCAGCTCGTGCGCGAGATCATGGAAACTGACATTTCGTTTCTCGGCTCCCGCCACCATGAGGGCGCGAACTTGTTCGGCACAATGGGCGGCTTCGCGCCGACGCTCGGCGTCATCGGCACAGTGTCGGGCTTAGTCCACATGCTTGCCAACCTGTCCGATCCGGGCAGCATGGGGCCAAGCATCGCGGCAGCGTTTATTGCGACCCTGTACGGGGTCTGCTCGGCGAACCTGCTGTTTTTGCCGCTCGGCAACAAGCTCAAAGCCATCTCGCATGAGGAAGTGCTGGTGCGCGAGGTCATCATGGAAGGCATTCTCGCCATTCAAGCCGGCGACAATCCGCGCATTGTGGAAGAAAAGCTGAAAGCCTTCCTGTCGCCGAAAATCCGCCGCGCCATTGAAGCGGAAGCGGCGGCGGTATAGAAGATTGCCCCCACCCCCGTCGCCTTGCTCCGCCCCTTGCCCCCGCAATCGGGAGAGGGGTAGGAGCAGATAAAAGTCAGCCCTTTGCCTCTTGTCCTAACTTATCTTCATCCCTCTCCCACGAAGTGGGGGCAGGGGGCGGAGCGAGGCGACGGGGGTGGGGGCCTACCCTGAAGGAGTAATACGCCATGGCAGGCAAAAAGAAAAAAGGCGGGGAAGGCGAACACGAGAACTCCGAGCGCTGGCTATTGACCTACGCCGATATGATTACGCTGCTGGTCGCCTTCTTTATCATGCTGTACTCAATGTCCGTGATGAACCAGGCGAAGTTTCAGCAGCTCGCCATCTCAGTCCGCTCCGGCTTCGGAGAAAGCTCCATGAACGGTGTCCCAACCATCTTCAGCCGGGGCGGCGGCCTAAACGCGACGCCGTCCATTATGAATTCCAGCAAGCCGGGGCAGACGTCCAGCGAAGAATTTATCAAAAACGCGAAAGCCCAGCAGGACGCCGACGGTTTGGACAAAGCTTACGCGGCAGTCAAAGCCTACATCCAGAAGAACCACTTGCAGGGCATGATGCAGGTCGCGAGGAACGAGCGCGGCGTGGTTGTCACGGTGATGACCGACAAAATGCTGTTCGCGCGGGGCGATGCCTCTCTGCGTCCCGAAGAGCTGGGCCTATTGAACATGGTGGCCGGGGCTGCCAGTGCCGTCCCGCAGAACCCAGTCCGCGTCGAAGGCCACACCGACAGCCTGCCTATTCACACGGAGCGGTTCCCATCTAACTGGGAGTTATCGGTGACACGGGCGACGACCGTGCTGCGCTACTTTGAGTCGCGCGGCGTCGCGGCAAGACGCCTGGAAGCGTCCGGCTACGCCGACCAGCGCCCGCTGGCCGCAAACGATACCGAAGCGCATCGCGCCCAGAACCGCCGCGTCGAGATTGTCCTGCTCCGCCGCTTTGCGCCTCCCGCCGGCCCGGTTCCGGTTCAGGGCCAGTAAAGTTCCCGCCCCTGCCTGCCGATAATGACAGTACGCTCGCCACCAAGCGGGCGGCTAAACTCGCACAATCGGTACGGAGAGAAACGAAGCATGGCAGACAAATCAGAAGAAAAGAAAGACGCTGCACCCGCGAAAAAAGGGCCGCCGCTCATGATTATTATGGCCGTGTTCGCCGTGGTTGTCCTCGGTGCGGCCTTCATGATGGTGCAGAAGGCCAGCGCCAAGCAGAAGAGCGGCACGGAAGTCAAAAAGGTGGAAAAAGGCCCGGTAATGACACTCGACGAGTTTTTGGTCAATTTGTCTGATCCCGGCTCCGACCATTTCCTCAAAGTCACGGTGAGCCTGGAGCTGGACAAGTCCAAAGGCAAGACCGCCGAGTCCCTCAAAGAAACCACTCCTGAAATTCGGGACGCGATCCTGTCGTCCCTTTCCAGCCAGACCCGTGACATGGTTGCCCCGGAAGCCGGGCGCGAGAAGCTCAAAGCGCAGATCAAAAAGAGCGTCAACGAAGCCCTCGGCGAAGACGACGTGAAAAACGTCTACTTTACTAACTTCGTCACGCAGTAAGAAGCGCCGAAAACAATCTTGTGAACATTGGCGGGCAGTATGGAATAAGAACACCGGAAGCGTGAGGCTTCCGGTGTTTTTTTGTTTCCATAACCCCGTATTTTTACTTAAACTTTTATCTCATGGCTGAAGTTTTATCCCAAAGCGAAATTGAAGCGCTGCTGGCCTCCATGTCCGGCACGGACGAGGAGACCGGGCCGGGCGAGGCCGTGGAGCAGCGCCGGGCGGCGCTGGGAGCGGTGGCGACCGCTGCGCCGCAGGTCCACGCTGCCGAAGGGCGGGTCTTTCTGCCGCTGCACAAGCGCCGCCGGGCCGCCGCCGAAGTGGCCCTGCTGGCCGCGCAGCACCGGCGTGTCCCGCCGGCCCCGGCGGCGTATGAGACGTATGACTTCCGGCGGCCCGATAAGCTCTCTAAAGACCATGTCCGCGCCCTCCAGCTGCTGCATGAAAACTTCGCCGGGTTCTTTATGTCGTCTTTGGCGGGATACCTGCGAACCCAAGTGGAAATCGATCTGGTGTCGGTGGAGCAGGTGCCGTATGACGAATACATGAAGACGATTTCGACCTCGCTGCTGAACATCTTAAATGTGGATACGCTTTCCGGGCAGGCGATTTTTGAGATGGATTTTGGAATTTTGTTTTCCATGATTGATCGTCTGCTCGGCGGCAAAGGCGCGGCAGGCAAAGTCGCCCGCGACCTGACGGACATCGAAAAGGTGCTGGCCGGCAACATTGTGGAAATGGGCCTGAGCGACCTCAAGACCGCCTGGGAAACGGTGCTGCCGCTGGATTTCCAGGTGGCCTCCATGGAAACCTCATCGCAGTTTGTCCAAATTGTCCCCGGCAACGATACCATTGTCCTGGTGCTGTTTGAGATTCGCATCGGCGAATGGCAAGGCGCGATGAGCCTGTGCATTCCTTACCTGCTGATTAAGCCGATTTTAGGCAAACTCAGCACCCAGCGCTGGTTTGTTTCAGACCGCAAGAAAGCAGCCCGCTCGCACTCCGAGCAGCTTGCAAA
The DNA here is from genome assembly GCA_964243345.1 of uncultured Armatimonadales bacterium. Classification (GTDB taxonomy): domain Bacteria; phylum Armatimonadota; class Armatimonadia; order Armatimonadales; family Capsulimonadaceae; genus JANXMY01. The sequence continues at coordinate 7,210 of CAXTER010000060.1, read as the reverse complement.
GCGTCTCAACACGACTGCGGTTCCGTGCGTCGCCCGGTTAGGGCAAGCAGCGCTGACGGTGGCCGATCTCGCAGCGCTTGCCGTCGGCCAGGTGCTGCCGATGCAGGTCTGCCCGTCGTCTGACGACCCGCACGCGCCTAAAGACAAACTTGGCACTGTAGATTTGCTGATTGGCGATCAGGTCAAGTTTCGGGGCCGGACCGGCCTGCGCGGCCGGATGCTCGCCGTGCAGATTGAGCATGTCGTAGAACCCCCGACAGAGCTGGTCGCGCACCGCGAGCAGTAACCGCGCTTGATTTGCTTTTTCAATTTATTTTTTAGTTTATTCTTTTAATTCTTGAGGAGACATCGCTGCAATGGCAGACACAGAAGACAGCGGAATGCTTTCGCAAGCCGATTTAGATGCTTTGATCGCTGCCGCCGGACAAAGCAGTGGAGACAGCTTTGGTGCCGAGGATAGCTTCAGTGCCGAAGACCGCGAGACCGAAGACGACGCGGTGCCGGAGCCGCCGGTCACAGCGCCGGGGCGGAGCGGCTTGGTAGACTTGCCAAGCTTTGCGCCTGCCGCGCCTGCGCCGCCGCGATTTTCGGAGGCCTCGGACGGCCTGGGTCGGGTGCGCGACATTCCGCTGGAAGTGACTGTCGAGCTTGGCCGGACACGCCTGCTCATTCGCGACATCATGGACTTGTCAGCAGGCTCGATTGTTGAGCTGGACAAAATCGCGGGGGAACCTGTTGATTTGTTCGCCAATGGAATGCTGTTCGCCCGCGGCGAAGTGGTTGTCATTGATGACAATTTCGGGGTGCGGGTGACGGAAATCATCACGGCTCAGGACCGCCGGGCGTCTGAGAAAGATCATGCCCGTGCTGCGTAATTTCACCCTCAGCAAACTCGGCGCTGCCGTGCTGCTTCTGGCGTTTATGGCGGCAGGCACAGTCCAAGCCGCGCCCCAAGCTTCTGCGCCGGACTACGGCGGGCGCGAAAGTGCGCCGCTGGCTGCGGCGGGGGATGCCGCGCCGAATCCGGCGGCGCAGGCCGGACGAGCGCTGGAAGCCCTGGTCGTGGTGCTGGCGGGCGTGGTCGGCGTGGTGTATCTGCTGAAGCGGTTTGACCTGGTGAAGCCCGGCGCAAATGGCAGGCTGGCCCGAATTACCGTTCCCAGTTTTGGGCGTCCGCCAAGTTCAGGAAGCGCAGATGTTGCTGTGGTTTCCTCTCAAACCCTGCCGGGCGGAGCCATGCTTCATGTGGTGCGCGTCGGCGACAGAAATCTGCTGCTGGCCGCCACCGCGCAGAGCGTCACCAATGTTGCCGAATGGAGCGCCGCAGAAACGGCCCCCTCTGCCGACAATGACGAGGGATTTGAAGACTATCTCACTCGTGCCAATCCCGCTTCTGCGTCCGGCATAGCCGCCGCCAATGCCCGCCTGCGCTCGCTGCTGTCTTCTTCGCAGCCGGAGGAACCGTCTTGACTTCACGCCGCCTTATCCGCACTCTTTGCCTCATTTTCCTGCTGACGATAAGTGTCGCCGGAGCGCACGCCCAGGCTGCGCCCCACACGGCGTTTCCGGGGCTTTCCCTGCCGACTATCCCCGGCAGCGGCCCCGCCAAAAGCCCGCAGCAGGTGGCAAACACCCTGCAAATCTTGGCGCTGCTGACGGTGCTGACCCTCGCACCGGCGCTGCTGATTATGACCACAGCGTTTACGCGCATCGTGATTGTGCTGTCGTTTCTGCGCTCGGCGCTTGGAACGCAAAGCATTCCGCCCACCCAAGTGATGCTCGGTCTGTCGATTTTCCTGACATTCTTTGTGATGTCCCCGACGTTCAGCCAAATGAACAGTGATGCCATTCAGCCGTATCTTTCTTCCAAAATGGACTTCAACACCGCTGTCGAGCGCGGCGAAATCCCCCTGCGCCGGTTCATGGTCGCCCAGACCTATAAAGCTGACCTGCGGCTGTTTTTGCAGATGAGCCGGACACCGGTTCCAAAGATTATCGACCCCGCCCATCCCGCCGATGTGCTGCCGATGCAGGTGGTCATTCCGGCATTTGTGATCTCGGAACTCAAAACGGGCTTCATCTTCGGCTTCATCATCTACATCCCGTTTATTATTATTGACCTTGTTGTGTCGTCTCTACTGATGAGCATGGGTATGATGATGCTGCCGCCGACAGTCATCTCGCTGCCCGCCAAGGTCCTGGTCTTCATCCTCGCCGACGGCTGGCACGCCATCGCCGGCTCCCTCGCCGCAAGTTACCGGACATAGCAAAGCGGCTTGACGTGCTGCCCTCAATCTGTTATAATGGCTTCAATTGCTTGCCAGTAAAGCCGCAGGAGGGTGGGGCAGTGGATAATTATGCTGACTATATGTGCTACTTGCTGGGCTGCCGAAGCGCAGGGGTAACGCCGCTGGAAGAATGGCGCTTTCGTGTGCTTCAGGAAGAGGCTTTGCGCTGTGACGCAGAACCGTGGCGAGAGCAGGGGCGCTCTTCCATTTCTGCCTTTGTGCTGGAACAGCTTGCGTCACATCTCGCAGAAGGCTATAGAATAGCTGCCGGAGGTAGCGCAGAAGGTGACGAGCCAGGCGCAGCGGCCTGTGGAGTTCGGGAGCCGCGTGTCCCGCGTGAGCCGGTTCTTGTGGGAAGCGCCGCGCGTTCTTTGCCGTCAATGGACGCGCCCGACCAGTCATTTTGGCGCACTTGATCCTTCCAATCCCCCCAGCGGCGCTTTGCGAAGATGCCAGACCCGCACTGCCGCCAGCGGCAGGCCGAGGCAGAGGGCGTAGTAAACAATCATGCCCGCGCCTGTGCCCAGCGCTTTCGCCCCCAGGTGGTCCAGCCCAATAATCGCCAGCGGATGCATGACATAAATCGCCAGCGACTCCGCCCCCAGGTAAGACAGCAGCCGTGCCGCTCGGCGTCTCACTAAAGCCTCTGCCCCAGCCAGCACCAGAAAGCTCATGCCCGCCGTAAATATCCACTGCCCTCCCTGGTAGATCGCCGTGTTGAGGTGCGCGGGCGGCAGCAGAGTTTTTAGGCCCAGCGGCGTATAGACTGCCAGCGCGGCCAGCGTCACAGCCAAAGCCGGCCACAATCCCCGCCGAAATATGTCCGGCCAGCGCCCAAGCTGGCTCCAAAGCCATAGCCCCAGCGCAGCCGGCAGAATATCCCACAAAATTGTTGTCTGAAAATGGTGCTTGAAGACAAAGCGGTTGAGGCTGTAAACAACAGCCTGCGAGACAATCGCACCGAGCGCGACGGCCCAGAATGCCGGGCGGCGCTGAAACAGAGGCAGCAGCAGAGGCAGCAGGACATACAGCTCAATCACTAAAACGAAAAAGTACAAATGGAAATCGGCGGTCCCGGTCAGCAGGAGCTTCGCGATATGGCCGATGCTCAGATGATGCAGTGTCCCCAGCGCAAAGTTGACGGCAATGTAAACGCCACTCCACAGCACATACGGCATCACGGCGGTTTGCAGCCGGCGTTTGGCGTAGCGGGAGATGTCCGGGGTTCGCGCTAGGCTCAGGGCATTGGCAAACGCACTCAGCATCAAAAAGCAGGGGACAGCCCACTGCGCGTCCAGATTCGGCACGGCCAGCGCGTACCAAGTTGAGTGGGGCGGTGTGCGGGATGCCGGGTGCAGGATCGTCAAAAAGTGGCCGGACACATGGATAAACAGGACAGCCAGAATAGCAATTCCCCGGCAGATGTCCAGCGATTCCAGGCGTCCGGCAGGCTTCGGCTCTGTTTGGGGCTGAGGTTCTTGGGGGTGGGGTTCCGTGGGCATCGCCTTTTATTCGCCGCTCCTGCGCGGAACTCCTGCCTTAAAGCCTAAGAGCGGGCGCTGGGCGTCAGCAGAAACATGTGCGCCTGTCCATTGAGTGTGCCGCTGCCGATAATCTGGCCCCGGTTGTTGATAGCCCGTGCCGCCTCCAACGTCCAGCCAGAAGCCGCCGGCAGAGCAGCGTTCAGGTCAAGCATTCTGCCCTGCTCCCAGAAGAACGCCCGATTATCCGAGGCTCCGACAATGGCCGTGCTGTCGTTAATCCCAAACGCCGCGCTGTTTCTGCTGCCTGACAGTGTCCCAAGACTGATCATCTTGCCGCTGCGCCAGAGAAACGCTGCCGTGCGGCTAGCCCGCTCAAATCCACCTGTGTCCCCGCCCGCGTCGCTGACTGAGCCGGTAATCTCGCCTTGATGGTTAATGCCGTAGGCATAGCTGTTGACCCAGCCCGGCAGTGTGCCGAGGTCACGCATTTGCCCTGACTTGCCGTGCCGCTGCCATAGAAAAGCGTGGGTCGCAAGCTGGTCATATCTGGCTACGTGCAGGGTGCCGACGGTAGACCAGCCTATAACTTGCCCGCGTGAATTGAGGTTGCGGGCGGTGCTGCGATTACCGTTCGGTACATGGCTGAGAGTGCCAATCGGAATCATTTGGCCCTGCGTGTAGAAGAAGCCCCGATACGCATTCAGCCCGACAATCTGGCCCGCGTCGTTAATGGCATAAGGGAAAACAGATACGTCGTTAGTGAGCTGATGCATCCCACTTTTCCCCGTGATAAATCCGCGTGCCACTTGCAGGCCACTCATAAAAATTGGGCCAAAACTGCCGGAACTTCCCACCACCACGCCGCGATTGTTGATGCCGTAGGCAACACTGAGAGTGTCATCCAGTCCGTCCCCATCCCGCACCGGCAGTGCGCCTAAGTCAGTTTGCTTGCCATTATCCCATAGGAAAGCATGACTGCTGTATCCACCGACAACCTGCCCCTGTTCGTTAAGTGCCATTGGCCCGTCACGATAATCTAACCTGCTGATGCTGCCTAAATCAGTGATTTGGTACTGCGTTTGTGCCTGGGCAGAAGCGGTGCAAGAAACTAGCGCGAGTGAAATTACAATTGTAGTTAATCCTGTCAATGCCAATCGGCTCATTGGTGTCATCAAAGCTTTCTGTTTAGCGCGGCGTCAGCAAAAAAGCGCGGTGGCGGCCTTGAAAGAGACCGACGCCGGCGATTTGGCCGTGGTCGTTGATGGCGCGGGCTTCAGTCAGTGTCCAGCCTGAGTTTGCGGGGAGCAGGGCGTTGAGGTCAGCCGGCTGGCCGTTTTGCCAAAGCGTGGCGCGTTTAAGCGCTGAAGTCTGCGACGTGCCGACGACTTGGCCGCCCGCGTTCAGGGCATACGCCGAGCTGTCCGTCATGCCGGGCAGCGGGGTGAGGTCCTGCATCTGGCTGTTTGCATACAGAAACGCATGACGGGTTCCGGCGGCATCCGTTTCAGATGCTCCGGCAATGCTGCCGGTGTCACTGACGGCGTAAGCGACGCTGTTTGCCCCGCCGAGCGTGCCGAGGTCGGTCATTTGGCCGTCTGCCCAAGCAAAGGCATGGGTCGCGCCAATAGTATCTGTGTCGGCCTTGCCGGCGACGGTTCCAAGCGCGTTGACGCCATAGGCTGCGCTGTACGGGCCACCGAGCGTGCCTAAGTCCGTAAGCGCTTCTCCGGGTCGGCGAAGAAAAGCGCGTGTTACCCAGGCACGCCGGCGGTCGGCGCGGCCTGTTTCGGAAAAGCCGGCGATGTCGCCTGCACTGCTGATGCCCCGTGCCTCGCTGTATGGGTAGCCCGGCAGGGAGCCAACTCTATGGGTCGCGCCGTCCCACAAAAACGCCCGCGCATGGCCGGGAATATTAAAAGACGTCCCCGCCGCCTGCCCGGCGTCGTTGAGGCCATAGGCAAGGCTCGCATGGTGCTTCGGCAAAGCATTCAGCGCGGCAAGCGCATCCGCGCCGCCTGCGTAGCCCTGTGCGCCGTCCTCGGTACGGATCGACAGCGCAACTTGCCCCGCATTGTTCAGCGCGGCAACTTCGCTGCCTGCGTCACCTGCAAGCGCAATGACCGAGTAGCGTGTTGGTACAGGAATGAAACGTGCCTCGGCAGACGGCAGAGCTGCCGAAAGCCGCCAGGGCAGCAGCAGCGGCAGGGCAAACACCAGAAGACGCAGTCGGCGCGGCGCTATTCGGGCAGAAGAAAGGCTGATCAGGCGGCGGCGCAGCGCATGGTAGCCGGGCGAGAAGCCGAGCGCCGGCGGCGTCGCCGCCGGCGCAGCCAGTTTCAGCAGCAGCCGCCCGTAATCGGCTGAGGGAGTCAGCGTGGCAGAAAGAGCCTGTGCATCGCACGCTTCTTCCCGCGCTGCCGCCCACTCGGCAGCCGCCCACCAGGCAAAGGGATTAAAGAAGAACACGGCACGCGCCAGCAGCGGCACCAGCGCCAGCGGCAGATCAAAGCGCTTCAAGTGCGCCATCTCATGTGCCAGAACCAGGCGCAGCTCGGTCGGTGTCAGCGTCTCGCTCAGGCCCGGCGGCAGCAAAATGGACGGCTGACGCCAGCCGAAAACGCAAGGCGTTTGAATATGTGGCCCAGTCAGTACACCCGGCGTCGAGCGCAGCCCGATCTGCCGGGCCAGCGCGTTCAAGTCAATCTCCGGCAGGACGGCAGGAAACGCGCCGCGCCCAAGCCGCCTCGCGGTGAAGCCTTGACGCAATGCGGGCCAGGCAGAAACCACCATGCCAAGAAGCCAGACAGCAAAAAGAAGCAGCGGCCAGCGCGGCGCAGATGAGTCCGTGTCTGCCGTCGCCCCGGTTACGGTAGCCGACATCGGCGTCGGAACACTCCGCGCCGCCGGCAGGCTGGCCTGCGGCCTCACAGCGGCGGTGACTGCTGGCGCAGAACGAGTGGCCGGAGCAGGCGCAGGCAGTAGGGGCAGGTTAATCGGGGCGATAGCCCACAGGCCAAGCAGCATCTTGGCGCAGGTCAGCCACCAAAGCCAGGCGCGAACCGCCGCCGGCAGGCGCGGAAGACAGCGGCAGGCTGCGCCGACGGCAGCGACAGCCACGCTGCCCCACAGGCAGGCATGGCCTAATTTCAGCAGCCACAGGGTCGGCTCCATCGCGTTTAGCTCCTGTCGATGTCTGTCGCCTCAACAAGCTGCCGCAAGTCCGCCAGCTCGCGCTCGGACAGCTTCGACTCGCTCAGATAAGCCACAAACGGCGAAAGCGAGCCGCCCAGCGACTTTTCAACAAAGTCGCGCACCAAATTTTGCATCAGCTCGGTTTTGGCGACTACGGGCTGGTATTGGAACGCGCCCTGATCTTTGAACCGCGTCAGATAGTTCTTCTGGCGCAGGCGCTCCATCATGGTCAGAATTGTCGTGCGG
>CAXTER010000059.1:0-33618 GCA_964243345.1 uncultured Armatimonadales bacterium | reverse complement strand
TTCGGATGAAGGAACGCCATCGTCTACTCATCTGTCGTCCGAAGGACGCTATTCAGCGAGAGGAATTTATTCCCTCGCGCTCCCCACGCGCCTCTCCCGCGCCTTCACTCGCCCCCATCAGGTATAATCCTCCCATCATGCGCCAATTCGACACCGCCCGCGACACGCCCGAAGCCATCCACGCCGCCCTGACCGCCCGCGACCATGCCAAGAACGCCCAGATCGAAGCCGTCGTCCGGGCCATTTTAGACGACGTAAAAGCACGCGGCGACGCCGCCGTTCTGGACTACACCCGCCGCTTCGACTGGCCCGACGCGACAACTGATAAGCTGTTAATGACCCAGTCACAACTTGCCAAGCAGTTTGAGGGAAGTCCTGACAAAGCGGGGCCTGTTTCTGAAACGGACTGGGAGATTCTTGATGGAGCCATGACCAACATCATGGAGTTCCACAAAGCCGAGCGTGGGCATTTGCAGTCCTGGATGCACCCTTCCATATGTGGCCCGGCAACGATCATGGGTCAAATGCTTCAGCCGGTCAAGCGAGCTGGCGTTTATGTTCCTGGCGGCAAGGCGGCTTATCCCAGCACGGTCTTGATGGCAGCTATTCCCGCCTCAATCGCGGGCGTTGAGGAAATCATTGTCTGTACACCACCAGACAGCACAGGGAACATTCTTCCTCTGCTGGGCCTAGCCGCGTCCCGCTGGTCCAGCCGCCTGTTCAAGATTGGCGGGGCGCAGGCAATTGCGGCGATGGCTTACGGAACCGAAACCGTGCCGAAGTGCGATGTGATTGTCGGGCCGGGCAATCAGTACGTCAACATCGCCAAGAAGCTGGTCTACGGAGAGTGCGCCATTGACATGCTGGCGGGGCCGTCGGAAGTGGCAGTCATTGCCGATGAGTATGCCAAGCCGGAGTTAGTCGCTGCTGATATTCTGGCCCAAACAGAGCATGGACACGACAACAGAGGAGTTTTGTTCTGTCATTCGCTGGACGTACTCGAAAATTGCAAAAACGAACTGTCCCGTCAGCGGGCGGAATTATCCCGCAAAGAAATCTTGGATGCAACGGCACTCAATCTGATTTTTGTCAAAACGAACTCTTTAGAAGAGTCGCTGGCGCTGTCCAACATCTTCGCCCCGGAGCATTTGGAGCTGATGGTGCGCGAGCCGCTGGCCGCCTTGCCCTTAGTGAAAAACGCCGGGGCGGTGCTGCTGGGCGAGCATACGTCGGCGTCCGTCGGCGACTACTGGGCGGGGCCGTCCCACACGCTGCCGACTGCCGGCGCGGCCCGGTTCTCGTCGCCGCTGTCGGTCAACACGTTCCTGAAGCGCACGAGCGTTGTGTATTACTCGCAGAAAGCCGCGGCAGATGCCGCCGAAGATGTCGCCCGGTTCGCCGAAGCGGAAGGCTTTGACGGCCACGCCCAGGCGGCAAGGCTCAGAGGAAGGACAGAGGTATAGGCAGGGGCGAGGGAATGAATTCCTCTCGCTGAATAGCGTCCTTCGGACAAAGGAAATGCACATAAACATCAATTCTTACATCCGAAGGATGCCATTCAGCGAGAGGAATTCATTCCCTCGCTTCCTCGCCTCCTTTTCGTAAAAACATTATGCTCTACGCCACTCCCGACGCTCAAATCCGGCGTCCCAACATTGACGCCGTCATTTTTGACATGGACGGCGTTCTCATTGACATCAGCCGCAGCATTCGGGTCGTCAACTGTCTGGCGGTCCCCTACTTCCTGCGGACTGTTTTAGGCTGGCCTGCGCCTGACGATCTCTTAACGTCCGCCGACATTGAGCTGTTCAAGAACGCCGGCGGCTTCAACGATGACTTGGACCTCACCAACGCCCTGGTGCTGTTTTATGTCGCCAAAGGCCGGGAACATCCGTCCGCAGCCCCGGAAACTTTGAACGTCTTTCAGCCGAACTTGAACCGCTTCGCCGCCCGTGTCAAAGAGCGCGGCGGCGGGGTCAAAGCCGCCGAAAACATTGTGTTTGAGCATCTAACCCGCGACGACAAGCTGGCCGTCGAGACCGACTATCGCAAGCATCTGATCAAGCAGGTATTTTTGGAGATGTTCGCGGGCGAGCATTCCCCGCGCATCTACGGCTTCACGCCGACCCTCTATACCGGCCCCGGCTACATCAACCAAGACGTGCCGCTGCTGGATTTAGCGCATCTGCCGACAGACAAGATACTTGGCGTTCAGACTGGACGCACGCTAGAAGAAGCCCGGTTTGGCTTAGAATTGTGCGGTTTATTGGACCGCATTCCATCTGCAAACATCGTGACCCAAAGTGACGGCTTCAAGAAGCCCCACCCCGGCGGGCTGACGGCACTAGCGCAGCGCATGGGCTTTTCTAATGCCGTCTATCTCGGCGACACCTGGGACGATCTTCGCACCGTGCAGCGTTTCAACAACGCCCCTGTCGGCGCAGCCCGCTTTTTGTCCATTCAAGTCCTGAGCGGCCCCGAAGGCAGCGCCAACGAGCGCCTGTTCCGCACTTCCGGCGCGGATGTCATCGCCGCCGATGTCAACGAGGCTTTGGACTGGATCAACGGGTAAGAGTCCCCCTAGCCCCCAATAATGGGGGAACACGAGAAGACTAGGCCAGGCCTTCTGCTTCCTGCTCCGGTTCCCCCATTATTGGGGGCTAGGGGGACTCTTGCAGGCAGGCGTGTATCTTTGGTACAATATGTCCAATATGACACAAACACGCGAAGCGGCGCTCACGCGGCAGACTTCGGAAACAAACATTACGCTTTCGGTAGCGCTTGACGGCGACGGCGGCAGCGAAATCGTGACGGGCGTAGGCTTTTTTGACCACATGCTGACCCATATCGCGCGTCATGGCCTGCTGCATTTAAGCATTCACGCCAGCGGCGACCTGCACATTGACGACCATCACACGGTGGAAGACATCGGCATTGCGCTCGGTCAAGCCTTGCGCGAGGCGGCCGGAGATAAAGCAGGCATCACGCGCTACGGCTTTTCGAGTGTGCCGATGGACGAGGCGTTAGTTTCCTGCGCTTTGGACTGGAGCGGGCGCGGGCTGCTGGTCTCGGATTTTGTGTTCCCGTCGCCCAAAATCGGTACGTTTGACACCGAGCTGGTGCCGGAGTTCTTCCGCGCCGCCGCCGCGAACGCCGGCCTGACCCTCCATTTTGAGCAGCGGCGCGGCACAAACTCGCATCACATTGCCGAAGCCGCGTTTAAGGCATTCGGGCGGGCATTAGACATGGCAAAGCGTCAGGACAGCCGGGTTATCGGCATTCCCAGCACCAAAGGCGTGTTATGATGTGCCGGGCCAGTCCATCGATTAGTAAAAACCCTCGGCAAAGAAATGTCCTTCGGACAGAGATTGGGCTGTATTTCTTCACCCCCGGCCTCTTATAGACTATGACTACTATTGAATTCCCGCGCACGTTTGCTGCGGATATTTCGTACCGCTTAGGCGCAGTTCTATTTAGCCTCGTCGGCGTAATCGGATTTGGAATTGCCGCCGGCCGCCATCAAACTCAGTCACTGCTTGCACTGGCCCTGCCGTTTGTGGTCTTCTTCGCCGCCCTGCTGCTGACGTGGACGTTCCAGCTGATTGTTGATGAGGCAGGACTGCATCAGCGATCTATTTTAGGGCGGCGCGACGTTTCCTGGGACCAAGTGCGGCGTCTGGACCAGAGCCGGGCGTATTCGATCCACGGCGCGACCGATCACGAGCTGGTCTGGCTGTCATTAGTGTCCACAGCAGCCCAGGAAGCCATCGCGGAAGAAGCCATTCGGCGGTCAGGGCTGCGGCTGTCAACGGCAAAAGCCGAGTATCCCCTGAAGCGGCAGTGGGTGAGGTAACATGAAAGTCGCGATTATTGATTTTGGTATGGGCAACTTGCGGAGCGTCGAAAAAGCCTTCCACAAGGCCGGCATGGACGGCGCGTTCGTGACGGACAACCCAGGCGAAGTGGCAAGCGCCGACAAGGCCGTGCTGCCGGGCGACGGGACGTTTGACCAGACCATGCACTCGCTCCGGCGCTCCGGCACGGACCAAGTCGTGCTGGAATTTGCGGCGTCTGGCCGCCCGTTTCTCGGCATCTGCGTTGGGATGCAGGTGCTTCTGACAAGCAGCGAGGAAGGCGAGCCGGGCGTTTTGGGGCTGAACCTCGTACCGGGCCGTGTCCGGCGCTTTCCGGCGAATGCCGGCATCAAAGTCCCCCAAATCGGCTGGAACACGCTCGACTTTGTCCCGAACTCGCCGCTTGGCGTCGGTTTGCCCGGCACGTTGCCGATGGCCTACTTTCTGAACTCTTTCTACTGCGTTCCCGACGACCCCGCCGACTCCGCCGCAACAACCGATTACGGCCTGCCGTTCTGCTCCGCCCTGCACCGGGGCAGCATTTGGGCCACCCAGTTCCATCCTGAAAAGTCCGGCCCGGTCGGCCTGGCGATTCTCCGCAACTTCGCACGCTTGTAAAATTTGGAGGTATTTTATGGACATTGCAGCCCTTGCATTGATGATTCCGATTAGCGCCATTGTGCTGGGAGTCGGCAGCGGCATCGTGCAAAGTATCTTGAAGTCCCAGGAGCGGCGGATGGAGCTGCGCCTGAAATTGCAAAAGGGCCAAAGCGGCGATGTCACCAAGCAGATTGAAGCACTCCGAGTCGAAATTGCCGCCTTGCGGGACACGACCACGCAGTACGACATGACGAACGACCAAATCGTGCAGCGCTTAGAAGAGCGATTGAGCCGCGTTGAAAGCAAAACCGCCGGTCAGCCGGGGTACGCGGCCCCACAAGATTACACTCAGGAAGAGCCAGTGCAACGTAACAGATTGGGCTAGGAGAAGATTATGGAAGCAATGATTGGCGATATTCTGGAACCTCTTGCGGTCTTCGGCGGGATTGCCCTCGTCATCTGGGCATCAGCGAAGGCAAAGCTGGAACACCGCAAGCTGGACATGCGGCTCACTCAGCCCCAGGAAGCCCGGTCCTCGCTGCCCGACAGCAGCGTTGCCGCAGAATTGAAAGCATTGCGGCAGCAGATGGCGGAGATGCAAAGCACGGGGCATCAGTTTGACATCTCGTTTGACGCCGCCCTGGAACGTCTGGAAGGCCGCGTCAACCGCCTGGAAACGAAGTCCGCCGTTTCCGGCACGAGCGGGACGGCAGAGATGGGGCAGACACTCCGAAACGGGCAGAGCCAGTGATTGTATGAGCAGCACCGAGTATGAGTACGGGCGAGGCGGTCATGCGGCTTATCGAACGAGCGAGTACGTTTTCCATCAACTCATTCCCTATATTGGCAACAAGCGCAAGCTGCTCGGTCTCATTAATCAGGCCATTGCCAAAACGGACATTTCTCCAAGCGGCACGTTTTTAGACCTCTTCGCAGGAAGCGGCGTTGTTTCCCGCACGGCGAAAAAACAGGGCTTCCGGGTGATTTCCAACGACTGGGAGCCTTATGCGAGAGAAATCAACCAGTGCTACATTGGGTGCAACTCTGCGCCGGCGTTTGAGGCTCTCGGCGGCTACAACAGCGCCATAGCGACGCTCAACGCTGTAATTCCCTGTGAGGATTGGGTGACGAAGCATCTTTGTCCGGCTGACGATGCCCATTACGACAGCAGCAAAGAGCGGCTTTTCTACACCCGCGCCAACGGCATGAAAATTGATGCCATGCGGATGCAGTTGGAATGCTGGCAGGCAGACGGCCTGCTGTCCGACTTGGAACTCTCCTGCCTGCTCGCGCCGATGCTTTACCAAGCCTGCTACACCAGCAACACTAGCGGCGTCTTCAAGGGTTTTCACAACGGCTGGGGCGGCCAGACCAAAACCGCGCTGTACCGCATTTTGTCCCAGTTCCAGCTCAAGCCTGCCGTCTTTCACGACAATGGGCAGGAGAACTTGGTCACAAAGATGGATGCCGCCCATCTCGCCCAAAAACTGCGAGAGGATGGCACAACGGTAGACATTGCTTACTTGGATCCGCCCTACAACCAGCACCCTTACGGCAGCAATTACCATGTCCTGAACACGCTCACGCTTTGGGATCACCCGCCCCTGACGGAACAAATTGAAGGCCGCAACAAAGCCGCCATCCGCGAAGACTGGCGCACCGAGCGCCGCAGCCCCTATAACCACAAGGGCGCAGCCGCCGAGGCTTATAATACGCTCGTGCAATTATTGGACGCTCGGTACATACTCACCAGCTACAGCACCGACGGCATGATCCCCTTGCTGATGCTCGTCGAGGCGTGCCTAAGACGCGGCCATACCGAGTTCGTCACCCAGCAGTACAAACGCTACCGGGTCAGCACCCAGCGGTTCTCGCACAAACCTGTTAATGCTGAACTAATACTGATTGTTGACACTCAAAGAAGCCACACGGGAATGAGTGCAGATGCCATCTGCAAGGGCATTTTGCACACCGAAGAAGCTGCGCTTATTCAGCACACAGCGCAAGCCAATCCTCAGTAGCGTTCTGCATTCTGTTGTTCCACTCCCACGTTTCTTGCGCTGCGGCTCTTCGCACAAAGCCCTGCGCCATAAATGCACAGTAGAACGCCAGCACTTGCTCCTGCTCAGAAGTCAATCTCCACAGACGCTTTAGCTCCTCCACATAAAACTGCCCCGCTGCTCCAACGTCGGAAACTACGCCCACAGCCGTCAGCGCCAGCCAGTACAGCGGATCGCCGTAGCAGACGCAGTCAAAGTCAACCAGCCCTTGCAGCTCTCCGTTTTGGACAATGACGTTTTTGACCGTGATGTCGTCCAGAAAGCAGACTGGAGGCACTTGCCGGAAGTAAGTCTCAAAGCGAGACGCCTGAACCTGTTCAGCACAAACAAGCTCCCGCCAGGAAGCATAGGGGCCAGTCTCGCCGATACCGACATAGCCGTATCCCGTTCCCAGCGGCAGCGTCATCACGCGGCGCTGAAAACCGGTGATCTGCTCCGCCAGCCGCGTCATCTGCACGGCCGTCATATCGGCAAGTTCATAGCGCAAATCGTGCCCAGGGATTTTTTCAAGAAGCAGATACGCGAAAGGATAGCGGGTTTTGGAGAGGTCCGAGGCCAGGACAACCGGAACAGGCAGACCCAAATCAGCAAGCACCACGATATTTCGCTCCGTTGCGGCGAACACCGAGGCATCGGCGTTCATGCGGACAATCACGCCGCGCTCCGGCAGCATGGCTTCGTTAATTACAGCTTCATAAGTGACGCTGTTATGCCCGAACGCCTGGTGGATTACAGCACTCGGCTGCACGCCCAAAGCATCCGTGACCACTGCAGTTCCTTGCTTGTCATTCATCCTGTTCTTTTGACACGAGAAAGCCCCGGCATATCACACGCCGGGGCCGTTTAGCATCTAATTCTAGCGGCGGCGCAGGAAGGTGCCAAACCCATTTTAGAATTATTGAGCCTCAGTGCTTTTCGCCAGGTCAATCGTGATGTCGGCAGAACGCGGCTTGGCCCGCAGCCTAGTACCCCGCGGATCGTAGATGATCCGCCAGCGGTCCAGAACATCCCGGCCGAGAAGCGAGATGTTGTCCTCCATGCCTAACCTCGGCAGGATGATCTTCGCTTCAATTATAGGGCGGCCGGAAGTGTCCTCGAAACGCCCTTCAATCATTTATAAGATCATTTCGCGTAAGTTCTGATCAACATAACGAACTACGGCTTCTTTACGAGGAATCTGCAGCTCGTCCAGCCTGACAAGCAGTTGTTCCAGAGTCGGCGCGTCTGCGCGAACGTACCCATCGTAAAAACCGACCCAGCGGTTAGGATACCTGGTCAGAAGGTCCGTTCGCTGAGAGGACAAACGCTTGGCGGCTTTGCGAAACTTTTGCAGATCGGCATCGAGGCGCTGAGGATCGCCGATAATCTCACGAAGACTAATGTTCATAGCTGTGTCCTAGCGGCGGCGCAGGAAGGCGGGGATGTCTACGTCGTTGTCTACGGGCGGGCGCTGAGGAGCAGGCTCCGGAGCGGGCTGGGCCGCGGCGGCGCTGCTGCCGGCGCTGCTTTCGCGGGTTCCGGCGGCGATGGCGGCGCGGGCGGGCGCTGCCGGACGCTGCTGGTCAAACCCCGTTGCCAAAACGGTGATCCGCACTTCGTCCTTCATGTTCGGGTCCTGGACAATGCCGAAAATAATGTTGGCGTCTTCAGCGTCCGTGGCCTGCTGGATCAGCTCGGTGGCTTCGTGGACTTCGGCCAGCGTCATGTCCGGCCCACCGGTGATGTTGATGAGCGCGGCGCGAGCGCCTTCAATGCTAGTCTCCAAAAGCGGCGACGCAATGGCGGCCTGAGCGGCGTCCACGGCCCGGTGATCGCCGGACGCGACTCCGATGCCCATCAGTGCAGTCCCAGCGTTCAGCATGATAGCCCGGACATCGGCAAAGTCGACGTTGATGATGCCGGGGATGGTGATAATGTCCGAGATGCCCTGGACGCCCTGGCGCAGAACGTCATCGGCTTCTTTGAAAGCCTCCACAAGCGTCGCCCGCTTCTCGACCACGCCGAGCAGCCGGTCATTGGGGATAATAATGACCGTGTCCACTTTGTCCTTCAAATTGTCTACACCCTCGTCGGCGAGGCGCGAGCGGCGCGGGCCTTCAAACTTGAACGGCTTAGTGACCACGGCAACCGTCAGAATGCCTAAGTCTTTGGCGATTTCAGCGATGACCGGCGCAGACCCTGTGCCGGTGCCGCCGCCCATGCCGGCGGTGATAAAGACCATGTCCGCGCCTTCCAGCGACTTTTTGATGTCGCTTTTGGACTCTTCAGCAGCATTGCGGCCCACTTCCGGGTTGCCGCCTGCACCGAGGCCGCGCGTCAGGTTCTCGCCAAGCTGCAATTTGTAATCGGCAGCCGAGATGTCCAGCACCTGAATGTCGGTGTTCATGGCAATGAATTCGACCCCGGTGAGGCCGGCATCAATCATGCGGTTGACGGCGTTTGTGCCGCCCCCGCCGCAGCCGATGACTTTAATCTTGGCGAACGGCGTCAAATCCTCGCGGTAGGCAACAGCCATGGTAAAATCGTCTCCTTGAAATCGTCCCAAAAAATTGGTTTATATTTGGTTTTATAAGTGCAACTGCTTATGATACCGCAAATTAGGCGCAAGTGCAAATCTAAGCCAATTCTTGGGCCACAGATTCTCGTGAACTCAGCGCTTCGTTTTCTGCTTCGGCCTGCTTTTCCTCCAACCGTGCTGCCCGCAACTCCGCCAGCGCTCGCCTCTCTTCGGCTTCATCTACTGCGTCAGCCAGGGCATTGGCGGCTTTCATCTTCCGCTCTACCGCTTTGTCAACTCTATTCCAAATCGCCCTTTGCACCGGGTTTTTTACCGAGACGAGAAACAGCGACGGCTGCGGCCGCGGCTCAAGGTCGTTCCAAGTATCTTCAAGTTTTTGCAGCTTCAGTACGCTATCATAAATGCTCAAAGCACCTTCAACATACACCGGCAGAGTCAGCAGTCCACTTTGCATTTTTTCGTCTTCAGATAGCACAAAAATCTGCAAACCGAGTTTTTCTGCCTGAGCATAGAGCCAGTCGTAAACTTCTTGGTAACTTGCTGTCGGAGTAGTAGAACGTTCAAGTGTTAAGGACATAGTATAACCTCACGATAGAATACCCTCTGCCACTCTCGCAATAAAAGAAGCATCCTTCAATGCCCCCTTCAACTCAAATGCTGTGACTTCCGCAATACCGACATAATCAGCGACTACTCGCAGTTCATAACAGGCGGCAAGCCGCTGTGCAATGTCCCTGCGGACATCTTGCTTGATCGTCGTCGACGCCAGCCGCCGAATTAAGTCTGGCGTTGCCTCGTGGCTCCAGGCTTCGCGATCCTCCGGCGGCGTCATTCCATGATACAGCAGCAATGCCGTCACTGCTTGGAATGCAGCGTAGTAGGCGCGGCTGGCGCTTGAACGTACTTCTCCCTCTTTTGCGAGAAGCTGCGCCGCTGCCAATGAACCTTGCGCCATATTCCACCGTCTTTCCCAAGCCTCCATGCATTTACTCCTGTTCTATCCCTTGCCGTTTACCCACCGATGGCGCGGGACATGATGCGGGAAAAGAAGCGGTGGAATTTGCCTAGAAGCGTATTTTCGGGGAGCGGACGGCTCTGGTGGTGATGGCGAGCGCCGTACTGAACGAGGCCGATGGCGGTGGCGTAGACGGGAGAGCGCAGGTCGCCGGAGATGCCGCCGACGTCGCGGGGGCTGCCGATCCGGGTCGGCATTCCGGTGACTTCCTGGCAGAGCGCGGCGGAGCCAAGAAGCTGGGAGCCGCCGCCGGACAAAACAATGCCCGCCGGAAGCGAGTTAAAGTAGCCGGACTTGAGGATTTCCTGGCGAACCATCAAAAACAGCTCGTGCATTCGCGGCTCGACAATCTCAGCCAAGATGCGCCGGGGCAGCAGGCGCGGCTCGTCGCTGCCGAGGCTGAGGACTTCAAACAAGTCGTCAGGGGCCATCATGTCGGCAGTCGCGGCAGCCTGCTCGCGCTTGACCCGCTCGGACTCGTCAAATGAGGCCCGGAGGCCGACGGAAATATCGTGAGTGACATGGTTGCCGCCGACCGGGATCGCCGACGAGTAGTAAATATCGCCATCCACAAAAATCGCAATGTCGGTCGTCCCGCCGCCGATGTCGGCAATGCAGACGCCTAAGTTCTTTTCGTCCTGCAACAAAACCGCCTCGGCGGTGGCAATCGGCTCCAGCACCGTGGCTTCAATGGTCAGGCCCGCTTTGTGGACACATTTGGCGACGTTTTGGAGAAACGTCACGGCTCCGGTGACAATGTGGGTTTCCACTTCCAGCCGTGTGCCGGACATGCCGACCGGGTAACGAATGCCATTTTGACCGTCAATAGAGTAGGAGCGCGGGATGGCGTGGATGATTTCGCGGTCCGGCGGCAGCACAATAACCCGGCTTTGATCCTGCACCCGCTCGACATCGTCTTGAGTGATTTCGCGGTTGGCATGGGTAATGGCGATGACGCCGCGCGAGTTCAGCGATGCGACATGCTCACCGGTGACGCCGACAATGACCCGGTGGATTTCGTAGCCGGACATGGCGCGGGCTTTGTCCACGCTGTCAATAATCGCCTGAGCCGCGCTGTCAATGTCAATGACAACGCCTTTGCGGATGCCGTGAGACAGACTATTGCCAACCCCCACAATGCTGATGCGGCCCGGCTCTTCAATTTCCGCGACAACGGTGCAAACCTTTGTCGTCCCAATGTCCAGTCCGACAACGCAGTCCCTCGCCACCTCCTATGCTCCCCTCATCCTACTGTTCAGTTGATAATATGTTCAAAGACCTCACCCCGCCATCAATGGCGACCCTCTCCTTGCTTAAAGAGAGGGTGGCAGCTTGCTGCCGGGTGAGGTACATTCTCCAGTGCCGCTAAACCTGCTGCCGCTTCCCCTGACCTTCGCGGCCTTCCATCCAGTGCCGCCGGATAATTGACAAGTTGACAAAGATGCGCCCGCCCAGCGCAACCACCGCCGCAAGCCCCAGCGGCTGGCCCATCAGCTCGCCTAAGTATGCTAAGAACGCCGCCAGCAGGGTGTTCGTCAAAAACCCCGAAATAAACACATCGCTCTTGAACTTGCCTTCAGTTCCGGCCCGGATGCCGCCAATCAGCGAGTCCAGCCCGGCCAGCGCCGCCAGCGATAAATACTGGGCGTACTGGGTGGGGAACGCCGCGCCCGACAGATAAACCAGCGCAAACCCAAGTGCGCCCGCCAGCAGTGCAAACCAAGCCATGAAAGTACGTTACGCTCCCGCCGCCACTTTATCGGACGCATCTTTCACCGGCACGGCATACTTCGGCGAAGTAACGCCGCTGTATGCTGGCACCACTATGTGCTTGGCAGGCCGAACACTGAACATCGCCGCATCAAAGCCTTTAAGCAGAGTGGAAATTCCTCCGGGGATGTTCAGTGCCGTTTCCAGCGTTCTCGGCTCTCCAATCGCTTTGATGGAATACGGCGGTGTCTGGGCAACATTGTTGATAAAGACTGTCGGCCCGGCGCATCGGATGGGGCTAGTCGCGACTAAACGCTGATCATTGACAGAGATGGCTTCCGCGCCTGCTGCCTTCAGCTCATTCACAACTTGGTCAATATCGCCGTCGTGAATGATGTTCGGCGGCGGCCCCGCAGCCGCCGGAAGACCGTTCAGACCGGCAGGATATGGGTTCTTGCTGTCGTTCAGCGTTACGATGACCCCAGGCCCCTGCACAGTTGTTAATCCCGCCTGAAACTTGTAGGACTTCAGGTCGGCGCTTAATGCCTGCGTTTCTGCCGAGTGTGACAGTGCGCCATTCTCATACTTGGCAATCTGAACTTGCTGGGCCTTGATTGTGCGCTGCTGGTCGTCCAGCTGCTTCTGCAGGATGTCTGCACTGGTGACGGCGACCGTGTGCTGGACGACCTGCTGGGTTCGCACCGACAGGGCCAGCATTGCGCCGAGAATGCCGCACAGCAGGAACAGCGTCAGCCACCAGGCCCGGCGGTCCTGCGGCGGCGCGGCATTGACAGGCTCAGAAGTCAGGTTTAGGTTGCGGTCTATGTTCAGCGCCATTTTTCGGCCTCGGTTGTTTCTTACACAGGGTCACGGAGCGAGAGAGTGAACTCCTCTCGCTGAATTAACGTCCTTCGGACGAAGAGAAACCCGACGCTCACCACTCCTACATCCGAAGGATGCTATTTAGCGAGAGGAGTTCACTCCCTCGCTCTTTACGCGCACATTCGGCGTCATACGGGGACGCCAAACGGGCTGCTGCGGGCAGCTCACGTCAATGTACGCCGCCCGCAGGGAAAGCGCCCCGCCGTAGGCGGACAGCGCGGCCTCAGTCAGGGCCATTTTCCAGGGCAGCGAGTCGGATTGCCCCAAGCGAATCTGCGGCATACCTTTTCTATTTAAGCACAAATTTAGGTTTTGGTCAACTGCTATTTTTGCGCCGCTCAGTTGACGGTCAGCCTCAGTCAGCGCCAGCAGGCGGTAAGCGTCCGGCAGCCAGACTGCGCCGGTTGGCCGGCCCAGCATAACCGGGTCCGGCAGGGCAGCAGCGGCGGCTTCAATGACTGGCAGCGGCGGCAGCGGACGCTCGATTTGGCGGTATGGAACGCCGTTTGGATCCAGCAGCCAGAACTGTTTTGTCCCGTCCTGCGTGGCGGCGAGAACGGCAAACGGCTGACGCTCAGTAATTGTCAGCACAAGCGTATCCGGCAGGCGCACCGAGCGCTCGGCATGAGCGATGACCGGGTCCGCCATCAGCCTCCGGGTCAGCGGCTGACGCAGCATCCAAAAGATATTCGTGCGGCTTGGCACCTGCGCTTCGTCAAACACCTGCTGCGGCGTCAGGGTCTGCGTCCCTTCCACGCGCACCTTCGTGACATGCAGGCCCGGCGCAAACACGAGGGCCGCGAGGTCGCCGAGTGCCAGAAACACAGCGAAGACCTGAAGTGTCCGGTTCCAATTGCGCTTGCGCCGGTTGGTCTTCTGCCGGCGGCGATGGTGCTTGGCCGCCGGGTATGCCTGGCTTTCAGTGATTTGAAGATGGGTGCGTTTGTGCATGAAAGTTGTCCCAGGTTGAAAGCGAAAGTAAAGAACCGTGACATTTATGTCATGGTTTAGGCTCTAAAGCCAGCCCAATCAGCATGTCCAAAAGCTGCGAAAAGCTGTAGCCCGCCGCTTCCGCCGAGCGCGGGAGCAGGCTTGTGGGCGTCATGCCGGGAATGGTGTTGACTTCCAGCGTGTAAATCTCGCCCTCGGCAGTAACAATCATATCTGTGCGGGACATGCCCCGGCATCCGAGCGTTTGGTGGCACAAAACTGCAATGCGCCGCGCTTCGGCAGCGACAGTTTCGGAGATGCGGGCCGGGACAATCTCATCGGTCTCGCCTGCCGTGTACTTGGCTTTATAGTCGTAAAAGCCGCTGTTTGGGACAATCTCTACAATCGGCAGGACTTCAAGCATTTCGTTGCCGAGAACAGGAACCGTAATTTCCGTCCCCGTGATGAACTGTTCGACCAGCACCGTATCGTCATGTTCAAATGCCGTCGCCAGCGCGGCGGTCATGTCGCCCGGCTGATGCACCACCGTCATGCCAATGGTAGAACCCTGGGCGTTCGGCTTGACAATCAGCGGCAGGGCGTTTGGCGGCAGGACTTCCCCGCGCCGGAGGGTCACATCCTGGGGCATTCGGACGCCGACGCCGGACAAGACGCGCTTGGCCATGGCTTTGTCCATCGCTAATGCACTCGCCAGAACCCCACTGCCGGTGTAGCGCACACCCAGCACTTCCAGCATTCCCTGGACCGTGCCGTCCTCGCCGCCGCGCCCGTGCAGGGCGATGAAAACGACATCGGGCTTTTCCGACGCTGACGCAAGTGGAAGCTGCGGCAGGGCCGCAATTTCTGTTGTCCCATCCGCCGCATGAAGCTGGGCGAGGGGCTGCGTGATACCCGCCGGCAGGGACTTCTGCCCTGATGCCGTATCTAAAGCGTAGACCGTGTACTTTTCCGGGTCAAGCGCGTTGAGTATCTGGCGGCCTGTGGACAGCGAGACTTCCCGTTCGGCGCTGGTGCCGCCCATCAGCACGGCTACTTTGATGCGGGTCATAACGCCAGTAGTCCTTCTCCCGCCGAGCGGATGTCGCCTGCGCCGAGCGTCAGCACTAAATCACCGGGGCGGACAATCTCAGCAAGGCGGGCGGGCAGTTGGGATTTATCGGCGACGTAAGTGACGCAGTCGGCCCCGCGCCGGTCGGCGGTCAGCGCGGCCAGTCCTGCGCCGGTGACGCCGTCTATGGGCAGCTCGCGGGCCAGAAAGATGTCGGTCAGCACGACATGGTCGGCGGCGGCGAAGCTTTCGGCAAACTCGGTCTTGAAGTCGCGTGTCCGGGACGGCAAATGCGGCTGGAAGACGGCGACAATTCGGCGGTCCGCGCCGTAAGCGCGGCGGGCGGCGGCAAGGATCGCCCGGATTTCGGTCGGGTGATGTGCGTAGTCGTCGACCACCAGCACATCGGAGGCCGTCACGCCCAGACGCTCAAAGCGCCGGCCCGTTCCTGTGAACGCAGCCAGTCCAGATGCAATCTGGATGAACGGCACGTCCAGCGTCAAGCCGACGCCGACTGCCGCCAGCGAGTTTGCGACATTGTGCAGCCCCGGCACTGCGAGCTGAACCTGGCCCAAAGGCGCTCCGCGCCAGAGCGCCGTGTAGCTTGGCGTCGCGCTGTCCAAGACGATTTCTTGGGCCGACAGCATGGCGTCGCTGCCGCCGTCCGCAGCATACGTCACGATCTTCGGCATTGACTGAGTTCCGCGCATTTCCTCTAAAACCGCATGGATGTTAGGGTCGGAGCCTGCCAAAATCGCCGTTCCTGTCACCTGGGACAAGAACTTGCGGAACGAGCGCAGGACATTGGGTAAATCCCCATAGTAATCCAAATGGTCGGCTTCAATGTTGGTGACGACAGCGATTTTCGGGTCTAAATCTAAAAACGAGTCGTAGGCTTCGCAGGCTTCCGCCAGAAACACGTCGCTGCCGCCCAGCCGGGCGTTGCCACCGTAGGCGGGCAGATCGCCGCCAATCAGCACTGTTGGGTCTAAATTGCCGGCTTCCAGCACCATCGCGGTCATGCCCGTTGTTGTCGTCTTGCCGTGCGTTCCAGTAATCGCCACCGAGCGCGGATAACGCGCCATCAGACGGCCCAGCATCTCGGCACGGGAAATGACTGGAATGCCGCGTTCCCGTGCCGCCGCCATCTCCGGGTTGTCTTTTTTAACAGCGGCAGACGCAACCACGAGCGTGGCCCCATT
This sequence comes from uncultured Armatimonadales bacterium, assembly GCA_964243345.1. Lineage (GTDB taxonomy): Bacteria > Armatimonadota > Armatimonadia > Armatimonadales > Capsulimonadaceae > JANXMY01. The sequence goes on along the minus strand of CAXTER010000059.1, from coordinate 17,778 downwards.
GAGGTTGGCGGCAGCATGTCCCGCCTCCGCCCGGATGCCCGATTCCCGCCGCAGCGCCGCCAGCGTCGGCGACTCCCGCAAATCCGACCCGGTGACATGCGTTCCTTGCCGCGCCAGCACCCGCGCCAGGCCGCTCATCCCCGCGCCTCCGATTCCAACAAAATGAATAGACTCGCTCACGATATTCCCACACTCCCTGAATTTTTGTACGCCATCGTACATTCAAACATTGTACCCCAAGACGCCTGCCAGCGCCAGAAGTGCCGATGCCAAATCCGAGGCCGCGTTTGGCGTCGCCAATGTCAGCGCCGCATTTCCCATTGCCTTCAAATGCGCCGGTTCCGACAGCAGCGCTTGAATTTCAGCCAGCAGGCGCGGGCCGGACAGCTCCGCACTTGGCAGAACTTTTGCCGCACCGGCGTCCGCCGAGCGTTTGGCGTTGCGGGTCTGCTCGTCGCCTCCCGTCGGAACCAGCGGGATAAACAGGGCAGGCAGGCCGACCGCCGCCGCTTCCGTCACCGTTCCCGCGCCGCTGCGCCCGACAATCAAATTGCAGAGCGCGAAAATATCCGCGATTTCACTTCCAACAAACGGCACAACAAAATAATGCCGCTGCAAGTTGGGGGGCAGACCCGCCCGCACGGACGCGCAATGCTCGCCGTCCGCGCGTCCGCATTGGTGGATGACCCGGCACGCCGAGAGCAGCTCCGGCAGGACAGCCTCTAAAGCCGCATTAATGCTTTTCGCTCCCAATGCCCCGCCGGTGACATAGATTGTCGGCAGATGTTCCGACGAATCAAAGCCAAAGCGTTGGACAGCACGTTCCCGGCTGCCGCCGAAGATTGCCTGCCGCACCGGGTTTCCCGTCACGAATGTCTTGGGACGCAGGCTGGGCGGCAGTTCCGACGCCGCGCCCTCAAACGTCAGCGCGATGCGCGTCGCAAATCGGGCCGCGATCCTGTTGGCAAGCCCAATCTGCACGGTCTGTTCGTGGATCAGCACCGGACGCCGCAGCAGCCCGGCGGCGATGACCGGCGGCACGGATACATAGCCGCCGGTTGCCAGCACGGCGTCCGGCCTGAACCGCCGCACCTCGCCGATGGCCTGCCCGATGCCGATGGGTACGCGCAGGGCATCCCCTAAGTTTTTGAGCGTCAGCAGCCCGCGCACCGACGATGCCCGGCGCAGCTTGCCGCTTTGAACGCCGACAAATGGAATGCCTGCCGCTTCCACTAAGCCCTGCTCCACGCCGTTCCGGCTGCCGACATACCGGAACTTCGGTGTCCAGTCCGCCCCGACTGCCAGCGCCTGCACGGCCTGAATCGTCGCCAGCGCCGGGCTGACATGACCGCCTGTTCCGCCGCCCGTGACCAGGATTTTGATGGTTCGCATAACGCAGAGGCCCCCACCCCCGGCCCCGCCCTACTCCTTAAACGCGCCTCGATCATAGCGCGATTTATCCAAACGGGAGCGATCCAAGCGGCGCAGGGATGATGACGGGCGCGGCACGATCGCAGGCGCTGCCCCAGCAGCGGCCCGGTCCCGTCTGCGGTTCCAGTCATCTTCATTGGGCAGCGTTTCATCTTTCTGCGGCCCTTCCGGGCCGTCGGGATGGCTGGAAATGTTCAGAAGAATGCCGATGCCGAGCAGCATCAGCACCAGCGACGAGCCGCCGTAGGAAATGAACGGCAGCGGCACACCCGTGTCGGGAATGGACGCTGTTGCAACCGCCATATTGATGAGTGCCTGCACGCTAATCAGCGACGTGATGCCTGCCGCAAGCAGTGCGCCGAACGGGTCCCGCGTCGTATACGCAATCGCAAACCCCCGTGCGGCGACAAAGACAAACAGCAAAACGAGTGCCAAAGTCCCAATCAGGCCCCATTCTTCGGCAATGACCGGAAAAATAAAGTCCGTGCGCGGCTCCGGGATGAACAGCTTTTCGCGGCCTTCCCCAAGTCCCATTCCGGTGACGCCGCCCGATCCCAGCGCAATCAGTGCGTGCCAAACTTGGTAGCCCGTATGATACTGATCGGCTCTCGGATTTAGGAAAGACGTGATCCGACGCGCCCGGTACGGCTCTAGCGCCACAAAGACCGCAATGAGTGCCGCCGCCGAGCCAAAAATGCCGCCGATGTGAGCCGGACGCGCCCCGGCCAAAAACAGCATAATCAGACCGGTCAGCGCCAGCACCATCGCCGTGCCGAGGTCAGGCTCTTTGGCAATCAGCGCCGCCAGCAGGCCAATGACAAGGAGCGGCGGAACGAGACCCTCTTTAGGCCGCGTCTTGATCTTGAGGCTCCCCGCCAGCACCCGCGCCAAATACAGCACCATCGCCAGCTTGGCAAACTCCGACGGCTGCACGCGGAACCCGCCGTGTCCAAGCCAGCGCCTCGCTCCGTTGACCGCAATGCCGACATGGGGAATCAGCACGGCCAGCAGGAAAAAGATGGCAAGCGCCAGCCCAATCACCCCAAACTTCTTCCACTCCCAGTACGGAAAGCGTGTCGCCGCCCAAAGTACGACCAGCCCGGCGGCGGCCCACTTCATCTGCGCTTCGACAAAGTGGAACGACTCCCCGTGCAGCTTTTCAATCGCCAGAGCATACGACGCATCGTAGACCGAGACAATCCCGATGCCGAGCAGCAGGAACGTCAGCCACAGCAGCAGCTTATCCATCGGCTGCCGGTACGAGGCTGCCAGTGCCGCCTTTGCTTTGGTGGACTGGGACTGCGAAGCGTATGATAGCGGTGGTTTAGTTAGGCTCATAGTTGGTTATCGCAAATCGGTATTTGTTGATGGCGGCAAGAGCGAGGGGATAAATTCCTCTCGCTGAATAACGTCCTTCGGACGACAGACTTACGAACGACGGCTTTTCTTCTCATCCGAAGGATGCTATTCAGCGAGAGGAATTTATTCCCTCGCTCTTATCTCCACCGCCGCCTTGAACTGATCGCCCCGGTCCTCAAAGTCCGCGAACATATCAAACGACGCGCACGCCGGGGCCAGCAGCACCGTGTCTCCCGCCGACGCCAAACTCGCCGCCGTCGTCACTGCTTCCTGCAATGTTCCAGCCAAATAGACTGCGCCATACCCCGCCGCCCGCGCCGCGTCTTCGATTTGTGGGGCCGAGCGTCCAATCAGCACCAGCGCTTTGACGTTGTTCTTGACGACGGCGTCCGCCAAAGTCGCCACGTCCCCGCCTTTGAAGACGCCGCCCGCGATGACCACTTTCGGCTCCGGCAGGGCTTGAAGCGACTTTTCAAACGCATCGGCGTTCGTACACATGGAGTTATTGACGTATTTGACCCCGCCAATCGTGTCCACATATTCCAGCCGATGCACCACCCCGGTAAACGTCGTCGCCACTTGGCGAATGGGTTCATCGGCGACACCAAAAGCATGAGCCATTTCCGCCGCCGCCGAGATATTGAGCATATTGTGTTTGCCAGGCAACTTAACCTCAGCCGCCGTGCAAATCAGGTGTATTCTCTCCGGCTTCCAAGCACCATGCTCAACTTTGATGCTAGAGTCTCCAACTTTGCCCCACAAGCCGAAACTGTGTGTACGGCGCGGCATTTTGTGCTTGTCAGCCTCCTGAAACAAGTCATGCTTTTCTATATCCTGGACTACCGCAACATCATCTTCCGTCTGGTTCTCAAAGATGCGCCACTTGGCGGCGACGTATTCTTCCCAGGTCTGACGGTCGCCGTGGTCGGGCGAGATGTTTAAAAGAGCCGCGACTTTGGGGCGGAACGTGGAAATCCACTCCAATTGAAACGACGAAATCTCGGCGACAATGGCGGCTTCGGGCGGGGCATCAAAGGCCGCTTGAATAAGCGGCAGGGCGATGTCGCCCGCCGCGATGTTGCCGGCGATGTAGGTTTCAATCCCGGCAGCGCGTAGCATCTCACCCAGCAGCAGGGTTGTCGTCGTCTTGCCGTTCGTGCCGGTGATTGCTAAAATCGGCGCACGGGCGATCCGATACGCCGCTTCAATCTCGCCCAGCACCGGGACACCTACGGCAACGGCGTCCAGCAAGACGGCGGCGTTTTTGCGGACACCGGGGCTGGTGATGACATAATCCAATTGGCTGTAATCTAGCGCCGCGCCGCCGGTCAGGGGCGTGAGACCGAGCGTTGACAAGTGTGAGATGGCGTCGGTCAGCGCGGCGGCAGGCTTGCCGTCATAAGGAATGACGTGTGCGCCAAGCTGTGTCAGCACATCACAGCAGGCCAGGCCGCTCCGAGCTAGGCCAATGACGGCGATGGTTTTGTTGTTGAATTCGGTGTCCATGTTCAGTTGTCAAGGGCCGGTCAGGAAGGGCGAACACAAGGTTCGCGCCCTACACCATCCGAATGAACCCCGTAGGGGCGAACCTCGTGTTCGCCCTGCGTATTCGTGTTCGCCCTGCGTATTCGTGTTCGCCCTGCGTATTCGTGTTCGCCCTGAGTATTCGTGTTCGCCCTGAGTATTCGTGTTCGCCCATTATTGGGGGCCGGGCGGTCTTCTTTACAGCCACACATACATCAGCGGGGCCAGCACAAGCCCCAGCACCAGCGCAAGAATGCCTAAAATCCAGAAGCGGGCGACGACCTGCGTTTCCTTCCAGCCGGACAGCTCGAAATGATGATGGATCGGCGTCATCTTGAACACTCTTTTGCCGTTCGGCTTGCCGCCCGTTAATTTGAACACGGCGACTTGGATCATTACACTGCCGGTTTCCATCAAAAAGACAATGGCGAACAGCAGCAGGAGAACTTCTTGTTTGCCGATGAGCGCGAGAGCGGCAAAGCTGGAGCCGAGCGCAAGTGAGCCGGTGTCGCCCATAAAGACTTTCGCCGGGTGCGCGTTGTACCACAAAAAGCCGAGACACGCCCCGGCCAGTGTCCAGGCGAACTGCGGCAATTGGCCGAAGTTTGGGTGCGTCGTCAGCGCCAGCCCCAGCAGGGTGAAAATGGACAGGCCACCCGCGAGGCCATCCAAGCCGTCGGTCAGATTCGCAGCATTGGACATCCCAATCAGCAGGAAGAACGCCAGCACATAATACGCAGGGCCGAAGTCAAGATGCTGGTCGCGCCAGAACCAGACCTGCGTTGTGAAGTCGGGCTGGGCAGTCAAATACAGCCAGCCGACAAACAGCAGAGCGATCACGACTTGGCCCGCCAGCTTCTGACGTGCCAGCAAACCAAGCGACTTGCCGCGCCGGGCTTTGAGAAAATCGTCCAAAAAGCCGAGGCCGGCATGGGCTGTAAACACCAGCACCACGGCGGCAAGCTGCGGGCTGACCGGGCGCAGTCCCGGCACGGTCAGCAGGCCGAGGCCGAGCGTCAGCAGCAAACTGAGGGCGATTAAAAGGCCGCCCATTGTCGGTGTCCCCTGCTTCGCGGCATGGCCCGGCACATGCTCATTGATGTTCTGGCCGAACTTCAGCACCCGCAAAAAGTCAATCGTGCGCGGCCCCAGCAGGACGGCGATTGAGAACGCAGCCAAAAAGCCGCCCAGCGCATACGGGTTCAAATGGGTCAAGAACCCGCCCCCCCGTCCGAACCGACCTCACCCGGCTCGCTCAGGCTCCCCACCCTCTCCTTAACAAGGAGAGGGTCACGACTTGTCGTGGGGTGAGGTTCTTCCAGCGCAGCGGCGATCTTTTCCATCGCCATTGCCCGCGAGCCTTTGACTAAGATGACATCGCCTGCCGTCAGCGACAAAGCCTCCCGTGCAAACCGGGCCGCGTCTTCGCTATCGGTAAACCGCTGCGCTGCGTTTGGGACAAGCGCCGCCAAGTCACCGACCGTGTAAAGCGCGTCCAAGCCGCCGAGCGCGTCAATGATCGGGCCAAGTTCCCGGTGCGCGTCTTCCGCCCGCGCTCCTAATTCGCGCATGTCGCCGAGAAATGCAATTTTACGCCCGCCCTCGTGAGCGGCCAGCGTTTGCAGTGCGCTGGCAACCGACGCCGGCCCGGCGTTGTAGGCGTCGTTTAGAATCGTCCCGCCCCACTCTGTTTTGGTGACAGTCATTCGCATCGGCGGCGGCACATAGTTTTTGAGCGCGGCGGCTGCCGCATCTAGGGGAACGCCGAGCGCGTCGGCGACAGCAAGCGCGGCAAGCGCATTGCCGATGTCGTGGCGCGACAGGCTGTTAATGGCAACGGGAACGCCACGAACGGTGAGCCGCCAGCCGGCCTCAGTCTGCACGGCGTCTTCCGCAATGCCATAGGTGACAACTCGCGCCGCCGTCTTTGCTTGCAGGCGCGGCAGATACGGGTCAGCCGCATTCAGCACGGCGAGGCCGTCTTCAGGAAGGCTCTCTAAAAGCTCGCCTTTGGCGTCGGCGATGGCATCCCTTGAGCCGAGTAGCTCCAAATGGTTATCGGCGATGACTGTTACGACACCGACAGTTGGGCGAGCGATGCCGCAGAGGTACGCAATCTGACCGGAGCCGCGCATTCCCATTTCGACCACTGCCGCTTTATGATCCGGTGTGAGCTGCAAAAGCGCCTTCGGGACGCCGGTTTCGTTGTTCTGGCTGGCGGCGGTCTTTAAGATCGGGCCAAGCGGGGACAGGGCAACGGCAAGCATCTCTTTCACAGTAGTTTTGCCGACACTGCCGGTGACGCCGACAACGGGAATGTCAAAGTGATCGCGCCAAAAACGCGCCAGCAGGCCATAGGCAACCTGTGTGTCGGGGACACGCAAAACGGGAATGCCGGGCGAGGCGACCACTTGCGAGACAATTAATCCTGCCGCGCCTGCCCGCAGCGCCGCCGCAATGTGCTGATGCCCGTCGGTCTGCGGCCCCATCAAGGCAAGGAACAAGTCGCCGGGCTGCAAGGTCCGCGTGTCGGTGGAAACGCCCGTGAAGACAACGCTCTCACCGCCTATCAAGCCGTAATCTAAAGCGGCGTAAACATCACGCAAGGTTAGACGCAGAGGGGAGTTGTTCACGCAAAGTCTCCCGGCGCTGATAACAGGCGATTGAAATCGCGGCAACAAGTACGCAAAGTCCGCCTGCGCGGACTCAGAGGTCGGACATCCGTGCCAACCTGCGGAGGCAGGTTTTGTGTACTTGTTGCCGCGATTTCAATCGCCCGCAGATCACTTACGAACATTCGGCAAGCGCCTCCTGCGCGACTTGGCGGTCATCAAAGGGTATCGTCTTGCCCCCGGCGGTTTGGCCGGTCTCATGGCCTTTGCCGGCGATCACGATCAAATCGCCGGGTTGGGCCAGGGTGCAGAGGGCGAGCTTGATGGCGGCGGCGCGGTCAACTTCGGGCAAAACGCTTGCGCTTCGGATTGGGTCAATGCCTGCCAGAATGTCTGACACAATTGCGTCCGGGTTTTCCGAGCGCGGGTTGTCGCTGGTCAAAATGGTCAAATCGGCAAGCTCCGAGGAGATGCGTCCCATCAACGGGCGCTTCAGCGGGTCGCGGTCCCCGCCGCAGCCGAAGACGCACACCAGGCGCTTTGGGTCCAATGCGCGGGCTGACTTTAAGACGTTCTCCAGGCCGTCAGGGCTGTGCGCGTAGTCCACAATCACGGTGAAGCTGCGGCCCGGCGTCGGCACCAGCTCGAAGCGGCCCGGCACGCCGGTCAAAGCCTCCAGGCCATTGACAATCGCGGTTGGCGGGACGCGGCGGAGCAGGGCGACGCCGATGGCTGCGAGAGCGTTCGTCACCTGGAACAGCCCGCCCATCTTGAGGTTAATCGTGAACGCAATTGCGCTGCCCTGCGGCGGCTGGTAAGTCACCGTAAAGCGTGTTCCATCAGGCCGCGCTTCGTCAACAGTCGCCCGCAGGGGCGCGGCGGGATTATTCAGGGCATAGCGCAGGACGGTTCGCCCCGATGCTTCCAGCGCTTCCACGGTTCGAAGCCCATAGGGGTCGTCGGCATTGACGACTGCCGTGAACGTCTTCTGCGGAAACGCAGATGGGTACTCGGTAAAGAGGCGCAGCTTTTCGGCAAAATAGGCTTCCATTGTGCCGTGGGCGTCCAAATGGTCCTGGGTTAGATTGGTAAAAACGCCGGTGTCAAACGCGCACTCGGATGTTCGCTCCATCAAGATGCCCTGCGAGGAGACTTCCATGACGCACCGACGCACATTCGCTTGAACCATATCGGCAAACAAGCGCTGCAAGTCCGGCGCTTCCGGGGTCGTGCGCTCCAGGGGAACATTCTTGCCGTTAATCATTGCCCCGATTGTGCCAATCAATCCAGTCCGCTCACCCAGGGTCCGAAAGATGCTTTCAATCATAAACGCCGTCGTTGTTTTGCCGTTCGTCCCGGTGACGCCGATCAAATCCAGCGAATGAGAAGGATTTCCGTAGAACTCCGCCGCCAGATGGGCCAGAATGACGCGAGTATTAGGGACAATGACAGTCGGCAGCCCATGTGCGCCGTACCAGCCTGCCCGATCGGCATGGATCATCAGCGCTGCCGCGCCTTTGTTTAAGGCCTGGGCAATGTAGTCATGGCCGTCGGAGTGTGCGCCGCGCAGGGCAATGAAGAGTGCGCCGGGCGTGACCGAGCGCGAGTCATAAGCAAGCTCCGTGACTTCAACGTCGTCTCCCTGCCGCTGTGCGCCGGGGATGATTTGGACAAGTTCGCTGAGTTTCATGGTAGAGAGTGTACCCGGACAGAACCTCACCCCGCCTCGTACCTCGGCGACCCTCTCCTTCCGAAAGGAGAGGGTGAAGATAGATGAGAGAAAAGGCATTGGTCACTGACCTTTCTTGCCTTTGTTCGCTCCTACCCTCTCCTTTCGGAAGGAGAGGGTCGCCGAGGTACGAGGCGGGGTGAGGTCTCTTTCGTCCTACTGCCTCGCCTGCGAGAAATCCGCCGGACTGTTTGGAACCATTTCCTGCCCAGCCCGCTGCCTGCTGCGGTCCGCCAGCTTTAAGTGGTCATCCCAGTCTGCACGCCCCGGCGCGTCCGGGGGAATTTGAAGCTCCAGCATGGCGGCGCGAGCGATGTTATGCACAACCGGGGCGGCGACGGCTGCGCCCCAGTGAATGCCCTGCGGCTCAAAGATGGCACACAAAATCACCAGGCGCGGATGGGACAAGGGATACAGGCCGCAGAACGACGCCACAAAATGGCCGGCTTCGTAGCCGTGCGGGCCGGCAACCTGAGCCGAGCCGGTCTTGCCCCCCACCGTGAAGTCGGCGATTTGAGCGGACTTGCCAGTGCCGTCAGCGACGACCGTTCCCAGCATGGAGCGCACGGCGGCAGCGACTTCGGGGCTGACTACGCGGCGCACCGGCTCCGGCGGAACAGGCGTTGTGATGCCGTCTCTGCGGATCGCCCGGATGATGTGCGGGCGCATCAGTGTCCCGCCGTTTGCAATCGCGCTGTAGGCCGACGCCAGCTGCAAAGGCGTCAGTGAAATGCCCTGACCGAACGAGATGTTCGCAAGCTGGATTTGCGACCAGCCGATGCCGCCGGTGAAGCGGTTGGGCGCGTCCGGGGCCAGCAAATGAGATTTCTGCTCGCCGGGGAGGCCGCTGCCGGGGTAGTCTAAAAAGCCAAACTTCTGCTCGTACTTATAAAGGCGCGGTGCACCGAGGCGCAAGCCGAACTGGGCCATGCCGACATTCGACGACACGCGCAAAATTCCGCGCAGGTTCTGAGAGCCTAAGTTATTGGTCAGCGCGTCGGCGGCCTCGTGGATTGTGTGCTTGCCGATTTGAAGGGTCGGACTGCAATACACGTAGTCGTTCATTTTACCCAGGCCCTGCTCCGACAAGACCGCCGACGCCGTGATGGTTTTGAGCGTGGATCCCGGCTCGTACAAGTCGGAAACGGCCCCGTCGCGCCAGCGGGCGGCGTATTGAAGCGCCTCAGCCTGCGAGAGTTTCCCTGCCGGACGCGGCTGGTTCGGGTTGTACGACGGTGCTTCGGACAGGGCCAAAATCCCGCCGGTGCTGGGGTCCAGCACCAGCGCAACCCCATGTGCGGCTCCGTGCGCGGCCACAGCTTTGGCAAGCTCCGTGTCCGTCACCTGCTGAATGCGCTGGTCCAGCGTCGTAACCACGTCCGCGCCGTTTTCGGCTTCCACCAGCCGCCGGGTCGTGCCGGGCAGGAAGCGGCCGTTGTTGTCTATCTCGGCGACAATGGTGCCGTCATGGCCGCGCAGCACGTCTTCCTGGCTATGCTCCAGGCCCGCCGCGCCGACGCCGGCCAAGTTAGTAAAACCCAGGACGGTCGCGGCAAGGGAGTTGTCGGGATACGAGCGGCAGGTATCGGGAACGACATAGATGCCTGCAAGACCCGTCTTTTTGATCGCATCCGTCAGCACCGTAACCGGCGGCGTCAGCGTGTTTGGCACGGCGAGATGCCGACGCAGCAGCATATAATGGACAGTGGTTTTGCGAGGTGTGAGCAGCTTTTGAAGATGGACAGGATCGTCATGGAGCAAAGGCGCAAGGAGGGCGGCAGCGGCAGCAGGGTCGGAAACCTCCTGGGGGTCGGCGTACACGGCGGCAGCAGGGACATTGGCGGCAAGCACTATGCCATCCCGGTCCAAAATCAGGCCGCGCTGGGCCGGCAGCAGACTTCTGGAAACTCGGTAAGCGTCCGCCTGCTTTTGGAAATAGGTGTGCTGGGCCGCCTGGAGGTACACCAGACGCCCAGCCAGCAGCAGATACAGCACAGCGACAAAAACAAACAGCAGTGTTGCACGCGGCTTAATGATCCCCAAATGCTGCTGAGCCGCTGTCTTCTGTCGTGCCACCGTCCCTCCCCTGCTCCCAGCCCGCCGCGATCTTGCGCCCAGGCTGTCCTATTTCTTTTCGGGCCGCTACATAGTTTACGGGCGTTGCGCCGCGCGGAACCATCTTTTGCCTGGCGGCGGCGGCGGCGATGCGCTGCGGGCTTTCCAGGGAATTGCGCTCGGTCTGCAAGAGTGCATTGCGAAGCTGGTTCTGCCGGAGCTGTGTCCGTGCCTGCGCCTGGTCAATCCCCAGCTGAGTCACATGCGCGTAAGCGGCGAGGTAGAGCAGCAGCAGGGCGCAGACAATCGCCGTGCAGGCCGTTGCCAGCCCCATCAGCCGCATTTCGGATCGGGCCAGCCGGCTGGTTCGCGCCGACGGCAGTGTCCGCCGGACGGGTTCCATCGCCGGCTCCCGCAAGGCCGAACCGGACCGGACACGCGGGCGCTCGGAACGCGGTTCAGGCCGCGCCGAAGCAGAGGATCGGCGGGGCCGGGTGGAGATCGGCGGCATTCTCGTATCCAGCATCGCGTTTCCTTTGGTCAGTCTCAACCAGGTAGGGGCAGACCCCCGTGTCTGCCCTTCTTAATCTTGTGTGTGCGTCCTGTGTGCGCGAAATGGGCAAATGCCTCAAAGGGCAAAATAATTCTAAAGGGCAGACACGGGGGTCTGCCCCTACAACTTTCGCACTGCACGCAGGCGGGCGGAACGCGCACGCGGGTTGGCGGCGATTTCCACCGGCTCCGGCTCAACCGGCTTGCGGGTCAAAAGCGTCACTGTTGCCGGCGGCGGCGTCCCATAAATGCCTTCGCCGGGGCCGCGCCCGGACAAATGCGCGAACTGCTGCTTGACGATTCGATCTTCCAGCGAATGGTAGGAAATCACCGCTAAGGTGCCGCCTTTTGCGAGGCGAAGGGCGGCGCTTTCCAGTGCATGTCCGAGAATAGCCAGCTCGTCGTTGACGGCAATCCGCAGGGCCTGGAATGTCCGGGTCGCCGCGTGCTTGTCTTCCGGCCTCGCCTTCACGGGGATTGCCGCGTGAACGGTTTCAATGAGCTGTCCTACGGTGCGGAACGGGACTTTTTGACGCCGCTCCACGGCGAACCGCGCAATCCGGGCTGCCCAATGCTCGTCGGAGTTTTCCCGAATCAGCGTCGACAGCTCCCGTTCGCCGAGCGTGTTCAGCAGGTCCGCTGCTGTTAATCCACCCGCCGCCGGGTTCATTCGCATATCTAAAAGCGCGTCCGGGTCTTTAAACGAAAACCCACGCTCCGGCGTATCAAGCTGATGCGACGAAACGCCGAGATCAAACAAAACGCCGTCTACGCCTTCAATGCCGAGGCTGTCCAGCACGGCAGCCAAGTCGTCAAAGCGCGACTGCCTCAGAATAACCGCGTCGCCGAACTGCGCCAAACGCACCCCGGCGGCGTCTAAAGCGTCCAAATCCTGGTCAATGCCGATCAGCCTGCCGCCCGGCGAAATCTTTTCCAAAATCGCCTGTGCATGGCCGCCCCCGCCCAGGGTACAATCTAAAAAGACGCCGCCCGGCTGCGGCTGCAAAGCTTCCAATGTTTCCGCCAGCATGACGGGGATGTGATAGGGCTGCCCCCCCGCCCCCAATAATGGGGGAATAAGAGAAGGCAGCTTTCCCAGTCCGGCTCCCCCATCATTGGGGGCGGGGGGGTGTTTCATGCGATGCCTAGCTCGCGGGCTGATTCCGTAATCATTTCGGCGGTCAAGTCTTCGTTATACGCAGCCCAGGAACGGCTGCTCCAAATCTCAATCCGGCTGCCGGTTCCGACAATCACGACATCCTCCATCACAGTGATTTTGGCGTATTCGCGCAGCTTGGCAGGAATAGAGATGCGCCCCTGCGTATCCGGGTACAGCTCGGACGACGTAAAGAACCGCTGCAGGCGCATAGTGTGCTCGTCGAGCGGCTTTTGCCGCGAAAGCGTCTCGCTCAGGTCTTTGTAGGCAGACTCTGTGTAAATAAAAAGGCAGCCACCCATGCCTTTGGTCATGTAAAAGCGCTCTCCCAGCGACGACCGGAATTTTGTGGGGATGATAACCCGGCCTTTCTCATCCACGCTATGATCAAATTCGCCCTGAAAGATCACGCTTTCTCCACTAAGTTACTACTTGCCTCCACTTGACTACAACTATACGGCATCACAGCGCACTTTGTCAAGTAGCATTTCGGCTTTTTTGCGCGAATGTTGCGGGTATTTTTTGCGCCAGCAAGCGCTAGATATGGCTGATAAAAGCGTTGCGGCCCCAAATATGGGGCAAAATGCTCCCGTCAATACGTTCCGTAGGGCGGATGACAGTTTGAGACGGCGTGGGACGCTCCTCCACTTTCTATTTCGGCAGTCAGGCGCAAAGATATGTTGCGCCCGCACAAAAAAACGCACCCCCGCACAGAATGTGCGGAGGCGCGTTTATTTGCTTGACGAAGCGATTAATGATGGCCGCTGGCATGGTCCCCGGTTGCGGCGGTTTGCGCCCGCTCAATCTGGCGGCGGCGCTGGCGCTGGATTTGAAGCGGCTGCAAATCCACGCACATGACAATGGGCGTCAGGCCGGCTTCCCCAATGGCTTCCTTGAGACGCGGCAGCAGCGTGTGTTCCACAAAATCCGCGTACATTTCGTTGTAATTGTAGGTTTCCACGGCCACGGTCCATTTGACGCCGAGGCCGCGCTCGCCTGCCGGAAAGTAAAACACGTTCGGCCCTGTGCCGGTACTCCATTCCAGGATGACTTTCGCGGCGTCGTGCGCCTTCCACGCTTCGCACTTCTGGCGCAGCGTCTCTAAATCAAAATGCGGTTCCTCGTGCAGCGTTCGCTCCATGCCGTTGGGTTTCTCCTCGTGCGCTTCAAGTAACTAGATTTGTTTTTATTATAGCACACGAACGGGCTGAATTTGGTTTTGGGAGTCCGGGGACGGCTTGAGGTAGCCCAGGCGCAGCAGCAGAGGCCAGGTGAGGGCAGTGACCAGGCGGCGGTCTGCCGGACGCATTTTTGCCTGCCATTCCAAATCGGGTCTCAGCGTGACTTCGGACTGGAAACGGTCCGGGTTGCCGGCAACCGTGTGGCCTTGATTGAGGCGCAGCACCGGCTCACGCAGAAAGTCCAGCGGCGGCAGCGGCTCCCCAATCATCTCCCACAGGCCTTGAACTGCCGCCGCCGGGTCGGCCACAAAGTCCTCGTAGCACAGCAGACGCGCAGCAGGCAGGAGGGATGACCTCATCAGCAGCGTGGTGGCGTTCCAGGCCAGCGCCGTCTGCCAGGGCGCGGACCGGGGCAGATGGCCGGAGTCGGCCCGGTGGGGCGAATACTTTTTAAAACGCTGATGCGAGAACGCCACGGCCCGGCTGTCACGGACCAGATGCACCACTTGCAGGTCTACAGTTGGGATAAGGCTGAGAAGGTAGCCATACAGCGGGTCTTTCGTGCCGTCTATAATGACTTTCGCGCCGGACACCTCCCACACCGCCGCGTAGAGGCGGCCCAGGACGCTTAGGTATTCGTGCAGGCGGCGTTTCTGCCCCGGCGTTCGCGGCAGAAGCAGGCGCGGCAGTGTCCGCAAGCGGTACTCGCTTCGCGTCTGCTGAAGCGCGTCTAAATCTAAAGAGTCACCGCCGACTCGCTCAAATACGGCCTGCCAAAAACCGCAGTCGGCAACGGACTGCCGGCACTCGCACCCAGCGATAGACTGAAACTGCGGCGTCGTAAACAGCCCCAGCTCACCGACATGGACCGCGCCCGGCAGTTCTCCCAGCAGGCGTCCTAAAATCGTGCTGCCGCTGCGCGGCATTCCCGCAATGTAAAGCACCCGCACTTTGTCAGCAGTTTTGTCTTGCTCAGTCATTTCTTGCTCCATTCTAAGAACAGAAGGACGCGCCCTGAGCAGTGAAGGTTCAGCGTCCCAATTAAGCCGAGGGTTTGGCAGCCAGCATCGCGGCGTAGACATCGCGCCGGGACAGCTTCAGATCGGCGGAAACCTGACGCACGGCGTCGCGCTCTGAAAGGCCCGATGCCAGCGCGGCGGCTAACGCTTCCGGCACGGACAGAGGCTCGGCGGGAACGGCTTCGGCAGCAGCCGCTTCGTCATCGGTATCGCCTCCCAGACCCTGCACAACTACCGTGATCTCGCCCCGCGCGGCCTGAGCCGCGAAATGTGCGGAGACTTCAGCCAAAGTGCCGCGCACGAACTCCTCAAACTTCTTGGTCAGCTCGCGCCCGACTGCCGCCGGACGCTCCGGCCCAAATGCCGCCGCCATTTCGGAGAGCGTCTCGGCGATGCGCTGGGGCGACTCGTAAAAAATCAGCGTGCGCGTTTCAGTAGATGCCAGCGCGGCCAGCTTGGCCCGGCGGGACGATTTCGTGCGCGGCAGAAACCCTTCAAACGCAAACCGGGCCGGCGGCAGACCGCTGCCGACCAGAGCGCACAGGGCCGCACTTGCGCCGGGAATGGGAACGACGCTGACTTTTGCCGCCAGCGCCGCCCGAACCAGCTCGACGCCGGGGTCGGACACGCCGGGTGTGCCGGCATCCGTGACGAGGGCAACGGCCTGGCCTTCCTCGGCCATCCGGCGCACTAAGTTTTCGGTGCGCCCCGCTTCGGAATGCTGATGGTAAGCAATCAGCGGCGTGTCAACGCCGAAATGCGAGAGAAGCATCCGCGTGTGCCGCGTGTCTTCCGCCGCGACGACATCCGCTTCTTTTAAGAGGCGCAGCGCCCGCAGCGTGATGTCTTCCAGGTTGCCGATAGGCGTTGCGATAATATAAAGGGTTCCAGGCATAGGAGTTTACCAGCAGAAGTCTTTGCGGGCGAATAAATTCACGGCAACAAAGGCGCGAAACCTGCCTTCGCAGGTTTGGAAAGTCCTAGTCCGCGAAGGCGGACTTTGTGTATTCGTTGCCGCGAATTTATTCGCCCGTGTTCCTGTTTACCCCTTCTTCGCTTCCAGTTCTTCCCAGCGTGCGTACAGCGCGGAAACTTGGTCACGGGCCACCGGCAGCGCATTCCAGACTTCCTGTAAACGGACGGCGTCGGACGCCACCGACGGGTCTTCAAGCCGGCGCTCTAAGGCGGCGACGGCCTCTTCGGCGGCTTCGATTTTGGCTTCCATTTGGCCCAGCTCGCGCCGCTCCGACGTTGACAGGCGGCCCTGCGGGGGCGCGGCGGCTTTTGGACGCGCAGCGGCAACAGGAACAGGGGCGGCTGGCGCAGGCTTCTGGGCGGCTTCCCACTGGTCCAGCCCCATAAAGTGGGCCGTGCCGCCGCGCCCGTCCAAAGCCAGCAGGTCGGTGGAAACCCGGTCCAGCAGGTAGCGGTCATGCGTCACCAGCACCAGTGCGCCGGGAAACGACAAAAGGCTGTCTTCCAAAACTTCCAGCGTTGGAATGTCCAGATCGTTTGTCGGCTCATCTAAAATCAGCACGTCGGCGGGCTGAAGCATGAGATTAGCAATGAGGATGCGAGCCTGCTCGCCGCCGGACAGCACCCGGATTGGCGTATTGAGCTGGTCGGTCTTGAACAAAAACCGCTTGGCCCAGCCGGAAACATGCATTGGGTTTCCCCGGTAGGTTACGGTGTCGCTGTTTGGGCTGAGGGCATCGCGCAGGGACAGCGTTTTGTCTAATTGCTGCCGGGCCTGATCAAACAGCACGACGCGCAGGCCCTCGGCCCGCTTGATTGTGCCGCTGTCCGGGGTCAGCTCTCCCGTCAGCAGCTTGAGGAGAGTTGTTTTGCCGCTGCCATTTGGCCCGATGAGTCCCAAACGGGTTCCCGGCGCAAGCGTCAAGTCTAAGTGGGAAAACAGCGTCCGCCCGCCGAGCGTCTCGCTTAACTCTTTGGCAACGATTAAATCGCGGGTCTGCCGGCCCGACGCCGTAAAGTCTACCCCAGCAGTCCTGCCCTGGGAATTGCGGTATTTCAGCTCGGCCAGCTCCTCGATCATTTGCCCGGCCTGCTGAATGCGCCCCTGCGCCTTTGTGGACCGCGCCTGCGCCCCGCGCTGCAGCCACTCGATCTCCCGCTTGACCTGGGTTTGCAGCGCGTCTTCCCGGTGCGCCTGGGCCGCCAGATAGTCTTGCCGCTGGACTAGAAAATCGCTGTATGTCCCGTTGACACTCAGATAGCCTTCGGCATACGCCGGATGCAGCTCAACCACACGGTTAGTGACGTTCTCTAAAAACACCCGGTCATGGCTAATCAGCACAAACGCGAACGGCGCGTCTCTGAGCAGCCCTTCGAGCCACAGGACGCCTTCTAAATCCAAGTGGTTTGTCGGCTCGTCAATAAACAGCAGCTCGGCATCCTGCACTAAAGCGCGGGCTAAAGACAGCCGCTTTTTCCAGCCGCCGGAAAGCGTGTCCACGGCTTGGTCCCGACGCTCAAACCCGACTCTGCCAAGCGCGACTTCAATCCGCACGTCCCGCTCAATCTCGTCCAGATGCTCACTACTCAAGGCGTCCGTCAGCACGGTTTCCACCGTCGCGCCTTCGGGAAACACATCTTCCTGGGCGATGTACGCCGTTCGCAGCCCGCGCCGCGCCGACACCGTGCCGCGATCCGGCTTTTCCAGCCCCGCAAAAATCCGCAGCAGGGTAGACTTGCCGGCTCCATTCGGCCCAATCAGCCCCATCTTTTCGTTGTCACTGACGCCAAGCGAAATGTCCTGGAAAAGTGGCCGGGAGCCATAAGATTTGGTCAGCGCCGCGCAGCTTAGTAAAACAGCCATAAGTAATTATTCTTGAGAACCCACCCCGAGATAGAGACCCACCCCGGCACAAGTGCCTTCCCCTCCCGGAACGGGAAGGGCCAGAGGTTCGGAACGGTGCAGGGGCGTTGCTTGCCGCGCCCCCTCGTCGCTATCTCCTACCCTTCCCGTTTCGGGAGGGGAAGGCACTTGTGCCGGGGTGGGTTCCCCCGGCAAAGAAAAGCGACCTGAGCCGATGCCGGCAAGGTCGCATAAACGGTCATTTTAAGATGCACCCGAACGGATTCGAACCGCTGGCCCTCTGTTCCGAAGACAGATGCTCTATCCACTGAGCTACGAGTG
>CAXTER010000058.1:0-34478 GCA_964243345.1 uncultured Armatimonadales bacterium | reverse complement strand
TCGGTCGGGAGTTTCATGCCGAGCAGGCCGCGCTCGGCGAGGGCGCGGACATTTCGCTCCGGGAACTCGCCTTCGTGGGCGCGAGCCTCGTCGGTGTGCACAGTCAGCTCGCCGTCCAATAGCCTTTGGACGCTGTCTCCAATCTTAATGCCCGCGTACAGCTCGCGCGGGTCCTGATCCCAGGTAAGAACCATGAGGAAATGGCCCCTTTCTGCCGACAGTATAGCCCATTCCTACCAAGCCTGTCAACGTGGGCGCGGCGCAGTGACGACCTTAGCATACGCATTGAGTATCTATAATTGCTAACATTGTGCCGATAACACGGTACAAGGCTTCTGCTTTCCCTCTCCCGCCGATTTACCGATGTTTAGAAAAAGCACTGCTTAATGCCACGAAAACCTTCTATCCCCTTGCTGCTGAAATTTATAGCCCTGCTGTGGCTTGGCTGCGCCGTGTTCAGCTTCGCCTGCCTCGGCAAGCTTGAGAGAACCGCCGGCGCAGCCGGGCATCCGCCGGCGCAGTGGCAGTCGGCTTCAATCGCACTAGATAAGGAAAAGCCGACACTGATTGTGCTGATGCACCCGCAATGCCCTTGCAGCCGGGCCAGCCTCTACGAACTGGATCGCCTTGCCGCGCTTTGCCCCAATCAATCTGCAATTACAGTGCTGTTCCTCAAGCCGGCGGGCTGCTCTCTCGCCTGGACAAAGACAGATTTGTGGCGCTCCGCCTCGGCAATCCCCGGCGTTTGCGTGCGCGTGGATGAGCAGGGAGAAATAGCCCGGCGCTTCGGCGCGGCGACTTCGGGAGACGCTGTTTTGTACGCACCGAATGGGCGGCTTCTGTACCAGGGCGGGCTGACCGGAGAGCGGGGACACGAAGGAGACAACACCGGCTTGTCGGCACTCGTTGATTTGCTTCATGGGGAAACCCCAAGCTCACAGCCCGACGCGGCGAGAAACGAGCCGGTGACGGAACCGGTATACGGCTGTCCTCTCACGGCAGACCGCCATGCGAAAGTATTGGAAGCAAAGGCGTCGGGGGAAAATGCATGGCTCCCGTAGCTCCCTCGCTTCAAACAGAGGAAGTCAAAAACCAAGCGCGAAGCATCTTTGACACGCAGCGGCAGGCCATCTACGGCCGGACCGACCGGCTTTTTGCGCTGCTGATGGCCCTGCAATGGGCCGGCGCAGTCCTGGCCGCGTGTTTCCTTTCCCCGCGTACCTGGGCTGGAACCGAAAGCCAGGTACATCCTCACATTCTAGCAGCAGTCTTTGTCGGCGGCCTGATCAGCATTTTCCCAATCTGCCTGGCGCTGGCCTGCCCCGGTCAAGGGATCACCCGGCAGGTTATTGCCGTGTCTCAGCTTCTCATGTCGTCTCTGCTGATCCACCTGACAGGAGGGCAGGAAACCACGCACTTTCATATCTTTGGGTCACTAGCGTTTCTGGCATTTTACCGCGACTGGCGCGTCCTGGTGACCGCAACAGTGGTGACGGCCACTGACCATCTGGTGCAGGGGGCTTTCTGGCCGAAGTCGATTTATGGCTTGGCGGCAGCGCTGCCTGGGCTGACAGCGGAGCATATCGGCTGGGTTGCGTTCGAGGACATTTTCCTTTTGGTCTCCTGCCGCCAAAGTCTCTATGAGATGCAGCAAATTAGTCTGCGTCAGGCCCAGCTTGAGGTCGCAGAGGGAATTCTGCTGCAATCGCATGAGCTTCTGGAAACTCGTGTCACGCAGCGGACCCAGGCGCTCGCCAAAATGCAGCGTCAAAATGAGCTGCTGCTCAATGCTGCGGGGGAAGGTGTTTACGGCATTGATATAGACGGCAAGACATTGTTCGCAAACCCGACTGCGGCCGGTCTGCTGGGATACGAAGTTTCCGAGCTGATTGGACAGCCCATGCACACGCTTCTGCACCACACCCATGCCGACGGAGCGTCCTATCCCAGTGAAGACTGCCCTATCTACAAGTGTCTCTCGGACGGGCAAGTACGCCGCGTGGACGATGAAGTCTTTTGGTGTAAAGATGGCACGTCTTTCGATGTGGAATATATCAGCACTCCTCTCGTTGAAGATGGTTGTCTCGTAGGCGCAGTTGTCACGTTTCAAGATGTGACCGAGCGCAAAAGAGCCGGAAAAAGCATTATTGCACTGAACAGCGAGCTGATTCATGCCTACGATGCGACGATTGAAGGCTGGTCACGGGCGCTGGATTTGCGCGACCATGAGACTGAAGGGCATTCCCGGCGCGTGACCGAAATGACCCTTCGCTTGGCCCGCGCCGCCGGCATCCCGGAAGACCAGATCATCCATGTTCGGCGCGGTGCGCTGCTGCATGACATCGGTAAAATGGGTGTCCCGGACCGCATTCTGCTCAAGCCGGGGCCGTTGGACGACGACGAATGGGCGATCATGCGCCGTCACCCCGGCCTGGCGCGGGAAATGCTGGCACCGGCAAAGTTCCTGCATCCGGCGCTGGACATTCCCTACTGCCACCACGAGAAATGGAACGGCACCGGCTACCCGCAGGGACTGCGCGGCGAAGAGATTCCTCTGGCGGCCCGCCTGTTTGCGCTGGTTGATGTCTGGGACGCGCTGACTTCCGACCGCCCGTACCGGCGGGCCTGGCCCCGTGAGCGCGTGATGGATCATCTCCGCAGTCTCGCCGGAACCCATTTTGACCCAAATGTTGTTGCCATGTTCCTCAGTCTTCTGGAACAAGAAAGGCCGCCGGAAGAGGTGCCGCCTGCGCCGCTCGCCCGCCCGCCTCTGCTGGCTGCCTGAAAGACGGCTTCTGAAAAACAGTCTCTGAAACAGTGGCTTCGGCAGGTATAATCTCCTATCATGCCTCAGCCTATTCGCGTTATGCACTTTGGCGACGTCCACTTCGGCGTCGAAAACTATGGCCGCTTTGACCCGCAAACCGGCCTGCCGTCGCGCCTCATTGACTTTCGCAACGCGCTTTTGCAGGCCATTGAGATCGCTCTGGAAGCCGGCGTTGAGCTGGCCGTCTTCTCCGGTGATGCCTACAAAACGCGCGACCCGAACCAGACCCATCAGCGCGAGTTCGCCCAGTGCCTCGCCAAGCTTACCGGTGCGGACGTGCCGGTGGTTCTGCTGGCCGGGAACCACGACATCCCAAACACCAAAGGCCGTGCCAATGCCATCGAAATCTTCGGCGCATTGGCGGGGAACAACCTGCGGGTCTTTGACCGTCCGGGCCTGGAAGTTGTCACAACAAAGCGCGGCAGCCTCGTTCAAATCGCCGCCATGCCGTATTTGATTAAAAGCCTGGTGCTGTCCCGCGAGGAAAACAAAGACAAAGGGGTTCAGGAAACGACTCAGCTTATCGTGGACCGCTACACGCAGGGCATTGACGCCCTGGCTGCCCAATGCGACCCCGATCTGCCGACCATTCTGATGGGCCATTTTTCGGTCACGAACGCCAAACTCAGTGCCAACCAGGTCGGCTACCTGACCAATGAGCCGGAAGTGCCGCTGTCGGCGCTGACCCAAGCGCCGTTTGACTATGTCGCGCTCGGCCACATCCACCGCTACCAGGACTTGAACAAAGGCAAACAGCCGCCCGTTGTTTACTGCGGCTCGGTCGAGCGGATTGACTTCGGGGAGCGGTCCGAAGACAAGGGCTTTGCGCTGGTGGATTTAGTGAAAGGGGCAGCGGAAGTCAAGCACGTTGTCGTCAAAACGCGCCCGTTCGCCGAAATCAACGTCAACGTCACCGACGCAGGCGACAAGCCGACGGAAGCGATCATTGCCGCCATTCGCAGGGAAAACATTGACAATGCAATTGTCAAAGTCTCCTACAAGATCAACTCCGAGCAGCAGGCTGCCATCCGCGACGCCGACATCCGGGCAGCTTTAGGGGCCGCATTCCTAACCGTCTCTTTATCAAAAGACGTGGTGCGCGACACTGATGCTGTCCGCTCCAAGCTCTTGACCGAAGCCCTCAGCCCGCTCGAAGCGCTTGCCGTCTACTGCGAGACCCGCGACACGCTGCGCCAACGCAAAGACGAGCTTGTCACCCATGCCGAGCCGCTCCTGCGCGAGCTGGAAACCGAAGAAGCGCTGAAGTAGAGAAAACCTCACCCGCCAACAAGTTGGCACCCTCTCCTTGTTAAGGAGAGGGTTGGAACGCAGTTCCGGGGTGAGGTTCTCTTTCCTCTTAACCATGCTTAGATCACCGCCGCCACTGCGTCCGCAAGCGTCATTGTCGGACGCCCGATCAGCGCGTGAAGATCGCCGGACGTGTCATTCAGCTTGCCCTGCGCTGCGCCCAGTTCGGCGTCAGCCAACAGCTCCGCCAGGAACGCAGGCAGGCCGAATCCCACCAGCGCAGCTTGATAAGCGTCCGGCGCAAGAGCGTGATACGCAACGGGCTTGCCCGCCTGCTTTGTGACTTCCGCCGCCAGCTCCGCCAGCGTGTAGGGAAAGTCCCCCGCCAGCTCGTAGATTTTGTTTTCCTGATTGGGCTGAGTTAAGACGGCAACCGCCGCTGCGGCGTAGTCGGCGATGGCTGCCGACGCAAACCGTCCCTCGCCTGCCGTGCCGAGGATCGCTCCATGCTGGACCGCCGGCCCAAGCGCCCCTGTCTGGTTCTCAAAGTACCAGCCGTTGCGTAAAAACACAAACGGCAGGCCCGACTCCTTAATGTTTTCCTCCGTCTTTTTATGCACGCCGGCCAGCTTCAGTGGCGACGTATCTGCGTGAAGAATGCTTGTGTACGCCAGCAGCGTGACGCCTGCATTTTTCGCCGCGTCAATCACAGCCTGGTGCTGCGCGACCCGGTCTCCGCTCAGGTCGTTGCCGGAGATCAGCAGCGCTTTTTCTGCGCCGGCCAGCGCCGCCTCCAGCGTACCGGGCTTGTCGTAATCGGCTTCGCGGACCTGAACGCCAAGCGCAGCCAAATCTGCGGCCTTCTCCGGCGTTCGCACGGCGGCGATAATTTCTGCTGCCGAAACTTTTTCCAGCAGCCCGGCAACAACGAAACGGCCCAGTTTTCCTGTGGCCCCAGTGACAGCAATCATGATTTTTCTCCTCGTCTCAAAAAGTTCCGATAAAGAAGTAGGTTACTTCCAGTTACTAGGGTACACTTTGGGAGAAAAACTGTCAAGACGGCACTTTTTAATTATCTGGTTACTTCCAAGTAACCGGAGAGGTTTAAGGGGAGATTTAAGAATGATCACACGGAACAAGAACCGAAAAGCCGCACTGGCACCCGGCGTCACAGTGCCTTGCATCACGCCCGCCGCGCCAGCGGAAGGCAGGAGCGAATGCCCGCTGCGGGACATTCTGGACCGGGTAGGGGACAAGTGGAGCGTGCTGGTGGTCATTCTGCTTAAAGACGGCCGGATGCGCTTCAGCGGCCTGCGCCGCTCTATTGAAGGCATCTCCCAGCGGATGCTGACGCAGACCCTGCGGCAGTTAGAGCGCGACGGCCTGATCAGCCGCACGGTCTACCCGTCAGTTCCCGTGCGCGTCGAGTACGAGCTGACTGCCCTCGGATGCACGCTAATCGGGCCGCTGTCTGCGCTTGCAGAATGGTCGGAAAGCAACCGCAATGCGATCCTAGACGCCCGCGCCGCCTATGACGACCGGGAAAAAGACGCCGCTACTGAAGACTGGATGCGTCCCAAACAAGAACTCGCCGGCCGCAGCGGCTGACCAGCGTTTGGCCGTCCGCCGAGAACGCCAGGCCGCCGGGAATGGCCCAATCCGGCGGGTTAAGGCTGGGAAAAACAAGCGGGCGAAACAGCTCGCGTCCAGTGCCAGCATCCAGCACGATCAAATGGCTGTCGATGCTCAGGAGGACAGCGTACTTGCCGCTTGGCGATATGGCAAGGGAGTTAATCACGCTCTCAGAGTCTGCGTCAGGCCCGTTCATGCTGCGCTCCCGCGTCCACAGCACTTTGCCGGTACTGATGTCCACGCACCGCACAATCGACCCATCGGAGCCGCCGGGATTGCCGGTGTCGCTTGCCATCACGAGCCAATGACCATCACGGGCGATGTCAAAGGCCCGAACCCGTGTGAAAGGGTAATCTTTGGCTTCTTGCCCGGTGTCCGTGCGCCAAAAATGCAGCCGGGTAGTCGAGTAGAACAGCTTGCCGCCATCATCCACGTTCCGTGCATTAAAGTCATTGGTAGTACTACCAATGATGCCGTACCATTTGCCGTCGGGTGTGAACGCACATTGCCCGTCTTCGGCGATACTTTCGCGTGTTGAGATTTGGCAAACCCGCCTGCCGGTGACAGCATTGTAAACACCGTTCTCGCGCCCGATAAATCTTCCGTCCGGCGAAAAAGCCAGCGGCAAATCCCCTGGAACCTGCCGGAGCTTCTGGCCGGTGCGCCAGTCCCACATAGCCATTTGGGACCGGCTGCCATCAGGAACATTTGGATGCACATATCCGCAGGCTGCGACGCTGCTGCCGTCCGGCGAGGCAAAAACGCCGGATGAGCGCCAGTAAAATCCCGGCAGACGGCGCAGGAGACGGCCCGTTCCGGCATCCCAAGCCAAAACATCTGCCGGCATATTCCGCGTTGTGTGGAGCGCATCCTCCGTGGGATCGCTGCCGGAAAAGACCGCGCGTCCGTCCGGCGTGACTGCGACTGCCGTGACGCTGCCTTCTTGGGTAAGCGTCAGGCGCGGCAGGCGCATTTGACGAACAAGCAGAAAATGCACGGCGAACGCAAGCAGAATCAGGCAGAGCAGCACTCCGGCAGCACGCCGCAAAATGCGCTGAACACGGCGTTTGCGCGGCGCACCCGGCAGGACTGGCGACACAGCAACACTCATTCTAGCCTACTTTCACGCCGTAGCACTGGGCAAGCAGAATTGTCTGCGCCACGTCCATGCGCACCCCTTTAAGGTCCAGCCCCGCGAAGTCTATTTTTTCCAGGCTCGCCCCGCGCAGGTCGGCTCCGGCCAGTTTTGCCCCATCGAAATTTGCTTCGGAGAGATTAGAGTTCCGCAGGTCGCTTTTCGTTAAGTCCGCGCCGTAAAAGTCTGCGCCGACAAACTTGATGCCGCGCAAGTCTTGTCCCGCCAGCGCTTGGTGACGCAGATTGACCCAGGACCAATCGCCGCCGGCAATGGAAAGGCCGCTAAGATCAGCTTCTGCAAACGAGGACCCAAACAAGCGGCAGTCATCAAACTTCGCGGCAAAGAAGTTTGCGCCCGTAAAGACGCAGCTCGTGAATGACGATGCGCGGCAGTCGGCGGCATTGAAACGTGCGCCTACGAAATCGCACTCCTCAAACGTGCAGTCCGAAACCTGCGCTTCACTCAGGCGGGCGTTTCGGAAGCGGCAGCGCACGAAGCGGCAGCGGGAAAGTGTGATTTCGGACAAATCACGCTCCCCGAAATCTGCTTCCGTATGCTCCCGGCTTGTCCAGGTCTCAGCAGCCACGGCTAAACTGTCGCCGCGCCGCGCTTCCACACTGGGCGCGAAGCTTCATAGGTTGTGATGTCCGGCTCATGCTGCAAGGTCAGCCCGATGTCGTCCAGGCCGTTCAAAAGGCAGTGACGGCGAAACGGGTCTACCTCAAACGCTGCCGAGAACCCCTGCGTGTCTGTCACCGTTTGGTTCTCCAAATCCACCGTCATTGTATAGCCCGGCGTTTTGGCCCGTTCCAGCAGCAGGTTGATCGTTTCCTCCGGCAGTGTCAGGGGCAGCATTCCGTTCTTGAAGCAGTTGTTGTAGAAAATATCGGCATACGACGGAGCCAAAATCGCCTTGAACCCGTAATCTTCCAGCGCCCAGGGGGCGTGTTCGCGGGACGACCCGCAGCCAAAATTTCTGCCGGCAATTAAAATGGATGCGCCTTGATACTGCGGCTGGTTCAGCACAAATTCCGGGTTCGGCGTCCTGCCGTCGGCTTCGTAGCGCCAGTCAAAAAACAAAAACTGCCCAAAGCCCGTGCGCTCGATGCGCTTCAAGAACTGCTTCGGAATAATCTGGTCCGTATCCGCGTTCACCCGGTCCAGCGGGGCCGCAAGCCCCGTGAGCTTCGTAAATGGTTCCATAAGTTACTCCTCAAAAAAAATGTCCTGAACGGCCATCGTCAATCCACTGAAAGAAAAAGACGTCACGGCCTCATCCAGCTTGTATGTTCCGACGGACTCGATTTCCTCCACCGTGAGGCGCAGGAGTTCCACGGTCTGCGGCCCATCCCGCACAATCCAAACTTCCTTGACATTCACCGCACGATAATCGGCAATCTTTGCTGCCAGAGCCGAGGGTCTGTCTGAAGGTGAGACAATCTCGACAACGAGTTCTGGAGCAGGCGAAAGCGGCGCAGGATTATTGGCCGGAGGATTTAATGCCAGCCGCTCCCGGCTGATGAGCAGTACGTCAGGCTGCCGCTTCCGCAAAGGGCGGGTCGTGATGCGGACATCACAAGGGGCTTGAATTGCTTTTGCCTTCTTGGTCCTTAACGCATAAGCACGGAACGCGGTATAAAGGTTGCCTTGTATATCCTGATGGTCCCGCGTTGGGTTCGTCAACTGTTTTTCCCCATACCGGCGGTATTCCTTCCATCCATCAACAATATCCAGGCGTGTCATTTCGGGCGGGGACTCAAGGTACTCTTCGTATGTCATGGGCCGAGTCACACCCGGCATATCCTCCGCCGAGCGCTCACGATTTTTTCTTTTCGGCAGCGCGGAACTCGTCATCAGAAGTCATTCCTCAAAAACGGCGTCCACGAGGACGCTTAGACCGTCAAAGATTTGCGACACCGCCGCCGCGCCGCCTCTAAAAACCCGGCTGCCGCCATCAGCAAGCGTCAAGACTTCCACCGTCTGCGCTTCGGGCCGCACCACCCAAACTTCCTGCACTTGCACAGATTGGTAGTCGCTAATCTTTGCGCCAAGCACTGAAGGCGTATCAGAGGCCGAGACAATCTCGACAATGAGTTCTGGAGCAGGGGCGAGAGGGTCATATTCCTCTGGCGGCGCGTTTTGGTCTAAGCGCTCCCGGCTGATAAACAGCAAATCGGGCTGACGGCATTTAAGAGGCTGATAAGTGATTTCGACATCGCACGGCGCGGCAATGGCTTCCCCCCGGCTCGTCTGCGTTTCATAATCCTGAAGGCAGCGCAGAAGCCGGCCTAAGATGCGCTGATGTCTGCGTGTCGGGCTTGGCACAAGATTGTCTCCATACAATCGGTAGACCTTCCAGCCGTCCAGAATGTCGTACCGGGCCATCTCCTCCGGCCCACTGACATACTCTTCATAAGTCATCGGGCGCGTAATGCCCGGCACGTCCGCTTTCGGTTCTGCAATTGCCATTTGCCGCGCCTCCTCCGATTTTTTGTGGTTTACCCTAGTTTTTTGACCACTCTCGAATGTCTACTAAATGCCCGGCGATGGCGGCGGCGGCGGCCATTTGGGGGCTGACTAAGTGAGTGCGTCCGCCTTTGCCTTGCCGCCCCTCAAAATTTCGGTTGGACGTTGACGCGCAGCGCTCGCCGGGCTGCAGGATGTCCGGGTTCATGCCTAAACACATGGAGCAGCCGGCTTCGCGCCAGTCAAAACCGGCGTCTTTAAAGACCTGGTCTAAGCCCTCAGCTTCGGCCTGGACTTTCACCTGGGCGGAGCCGGGAACAGCCAGCGCCCGCAGGCCGGGGCTGATTTTGTTGCCTTTGAGGATAGCGGCGGCGGCGCGTAAATCTTCAATGCGCCCGTTGGTGCAAGAGCCGATGAAGACGGTGTCGAGTGGCACGTCTTGCAGCAGGACATTTGCAGTCAGACCCATATACTCCAACGCACGCTCGGCGGCGCGGCGGTCGCCGGGATCGGCGTAGTTATCGGGGGAGGGGATGGCCTGTGTGATGGGGACCACCATGCCCGGCGACGTTCCCCAGGAAACATGCGGGGCGATTGCGGCGGCGTCGAGTTCCACCAGCGTGTCGTAGGCTGCGCCGGGATCGGTCGGAAGCTGACGCCAGGCGGCAACGGCGGCATCCCAGTCTTCGCCTTCGGGGGCGAACGGCTTGCCTTGAATGTAGGCGAATGTCTTCTCGTCGGGCGCGATCATGCCGGCCCGTGCGCCCGCTTCAATGGACATGTTACAGACGGTCATGCGGCCTTCCATTGACAGCGCTCTCATCGCTTCGCCGGTATATTCCACGGCGTAGCCCGTCGCGCCGTCGGTGCCGATCTTGCCGATGATGGCTAAGATAATGTCTTTCGCCGTGACTCCGTGGCCCAACTGTCCATTGACCCGAATCTCCATTGTCTTGGGCTTAGATTGGGGCAGGCACTGGGTCGCCAGAATATGTTCCACTTCCGACGTGCCGATACCGAATGCTAAAGCCCCAAACGCGCCGTGGGTGGATGTGTGGCTGTCGCCGCAGCAGATAGTCATGCCGGGCTGGGTTGCTCCAAGCTCTGGGCCAATGACATGGACAATGCCCTGGCGCTTGGAATGAATGTCGTAGAGCGTGACGCCGAAGTCCGCGCAGTTCTGGGCCAGCGCCGACATCTGCTTCTGCGAGATTTGGTCCACAATCGGCAGTGAGCGGTTTGTGGTCGGCACATTGTGGTCCATTGTCGCGATGGTCAAGTCAGGTCGCCGAACTTTGCGCCCGGTGAGGCGCAGTCCTTCAAACGCCTGCGGGGATGTGACTTCATGGACTAAGTGCAGGTCTACATACAGCAGCGCCGGCTGCCCGGCTTCTTCGCGGACGATGTGGGCATCCCAGATTTTCTCAAACATGGTGCGTGGCATTGTTTCGGGCATAAAATTGTCTCCTAAAATAGTAGTATAGCGCAAAGTCAAGGGTTATTTGACGGCCTTCAGCAGGACGCGCTGCCAGGTGAATATCGTCTCGCCATTGGCGTCCGTCACAATCTGGAACGCCTGCTTGGCGGCTTCCGGTGCATCAGCAAAGGCGTGACGCACGGCGTCAGATTGGCCGGCAGTGCAGCCGGCCTTGTGCAGCCAGTCGGAGAGAGGGATAGTGATGCCGTCGCCCTCTGTGTGGCATTCGGTGACGGTAAGCCCTGCCGCCTCCGTCATCTGCCGCCACTGCGAAGGCGTATAGTTTTGGACATGTGACGGGTCGCGCAGGACTTCCACGGCATTCTGCCACTGTGCCGCTTCCGGCGCGTTGTCCGGGACAGTCGTATCGGCGAGAACAAACCGCCCGCCGGGTTTTAGGACGCGGGCCGTCTCCAAAAGAAACTTGGACACATCTAAAAAGTGATGCGGCGCAATCCGGCAGGTCACGAGGTCAAACGCCGCATCGCCGAACGGCAGGCTCTCTGCCGCGCCTTCTTCAAACTGTGCATTAGTGATGCCGCGCTCTAAAGTATGCTTTTGGGCCTGTGCCAGCATTCCCGGCGAAACGTCCAGCCCAACCACGGAGTGAACCAGCGGCGCAAAGGCCAGCGCGGTGAAGCCCGTTCCCGTCGCCACATCCAGCACGGTGTCGGTCGGCTTCGGCTGGGCGGCAGCCCGCATGGCGTCCAGCGCTCCTTCGCTCCAGGTGTTCCACTGGGCGTTGTATTCAGTCGCCTGCTTATCAAACTGCTCTTTTGCAGACCGTGCTGGAATGTTTGCTTTCATGCACCTATTATGTGCTAGAATTGGGTGCGTGTCCAATATATCTTTGTTGCACGATTGATAGGCAGAGACTATGGAACTGCGACATTTACGTTACTTTGTGGCGGTGGCGGAAGAGCTGCATTTTGGGCGGGCTGCTGAGCGGCTGTTTATCGCTCAGCCGCCCTTAAGTCAGCAAATCCAGCAGCTTGAGCGCGAGCTTGGCGTTTCTTTGTTTGCCCGCACTTCCCGCCGGGTGCAGCTCACGCCTGCCGGGGAAGCGTTCCTAATAGAAGCCCGCCAAATTTTAGTGGGCGTGACACACGCGGCAGGCGCAGCGCAGCGGGCGGCACGCGGAGACACGGGCTGGCTGGGCATCGGCTTCGCAGCATCGGCGACTTATGATTTGCTGCCTGCCGTCCTGCATGATTTTCGGGCACTTTACCCGGAAGTCGCGCTGTCTCTGCAAGAACTCAACGCGGCGGAGCAGGCGGCGGCGCTGGACGCTAAGACCATTCATGTCGGCTTTGCCCGGCCTTACGCGCCGCACCCGGACGCCGCCGTGAGCGCGGTTCAGCGGGAACCGTTTCTTGCTGCATTTCCGCAGGCGCACTCAATGGCCGCAGAACAGCCTGTGCGCTTGTCCGCCCTGGCCGATGAGCCGTTCATTTCGTTTCCGGAGCTGCCGAAGCCAAGCTATGCCGAGGCGATCCGCTTGGCCTGCGAAAGCGCCGGGTTCACGCCCCGCGTGGTCCAGGAAGTGCGCGAAATGCAGACGGCCTTGAGCCTTGTCGCCGCTGGCTTCGGCGTGGCGCTGCTGCCCGCAAGTGTCCGGCATCTGCACCGGGACGGCGTCGTGTACCGGCCTTTGGAAGAGCCTGCCCCGCGCACGGAGCTTACGGTTGTTTCATGCTCCGATGACCCTTCGCCGGTTCTGCAAAACTTTCTGGCAATTGTTCAGGCGCAGGTGAAGCTGAGGGAAGAATGACAAGACGCAGAGTAGCCGTCAATCGGGAGCCGTGGGTACGAAACCTACGGCCCCTGATTGATGGCTCCCGATTGACACCCGCGCCTCTCCATGCCATACTTGCCTTATGACCTCCCCGTCCTCTCCCATCTCCTCTTTGACTGTTCGCGAGCTTTCCAGCCCTAGCGACCATGCCCTCTGGAATGCCTTTGTCGGATGTGTCCCGGAAGGCGATGTTCTGCAAGCGTGGGAATGGGGCGGCGTCAAAAGTCCCGATTGGTTTCCTCTGCGCTTTGGCGTGTTCCAGAACGATATTCTCACCGGCGGCGCGGCGATCCTGCGCCGAAAGCTGCCGCTGGTCGGACCTTTCTATTACGCCCCGCGCGGCCCGTTGCTGGCGGATTGGTCTGATGAAGACGCGCTTGCGGCGCTGCTGGATGCGGTCAAAAAACGCGCGGCTGCCGACGGCGCGGCGTTTCTGAAGATTGACCCGGCGGTTCCCATTGAAAACGCCCAAGCCGCTGCGCTGCTCCAAAAGCACGGCTTCGCGCCGCCGCCAAGCTTTGATGCCCAGGGCTTCGGCGGGACACAGCCGCGCTGCGTCATGCAGCTTGACCTCGCAGGCCGTTCTGAGGCGGACCTATTAGCGTCGTTCAAGCCGCAAGCCCGGCGCAACATCAAGCTGTCTGCCGAAAAGCACGGCGTCGAAGTCGTCAGTGACTTGACCCGTGCCGATCTCAGCGTGTTCAATGACTTGATGAAGGTGACGGGAGAGCGGGACGGCTTCCGCCCGCGCCCGCTGTCGTACTTTCAGACCCTGTGGGATAATCTGGTTCCTGCCGGCTTGGCAAAGCTGTTTTTGACCCGGTATGAAGGCCAAACGCTGTCCGGCGCATTGTGTTTTGTCATCGGCGATAAAGCCTGGTATGTTTACGGCGCGTCGTCCAATGAGCAGCGGAACGTCATGCCGAACTACGCGATGCAGTGGGCGATGATCCGCTGGGCTAGAGAGGTCGGCTGCTCGTGGTACGATTTCCGGGGCGTCAGCCCGCGCCGGCGCACGGAAGGCGAAGCGGCGGCGGATTTAGAGAAAGAAGACCATTTGCAGGGCCTCAACCGGTTCAAGGAAGGCTTCGGCACACGCTACGTCGAGTATATTGGCGAGTTTGATTTAGTTTACAACAAGCCGGCCTACTGGCTCTACACGCAGGGTAAGCCCGCCGCCCAAAAATTAGTGCGGCGCTTAAAGCCGCGCTGATGCCTCTGCAAACTTGCGGGGTTTCTCCCGATATTAAGGAAAGACTATAAATGAGGAAGAACGTTTTGCCTCATCCAGCGATGTTCCGGCGAGAGCGTCCCAGCACACGCCACGGAATAAATTCCGAGGCTGATAAGTGCCCAGTGTCGCGGCGACACAAGACAAATGCCTATCATGATTATCTTAACGTCGCTTCAACGGCGAGCACTTTCCAGTCTCGGAATTTATTCCGTGGCTCCTGTCTGTATGGCCTGTCTCTTCTCGCTCTCGCTGCTCTAACACTCGCTCCGGCCCAGGCTGAAAAAAACCTGGTGCGCCCGCCGGGAACGACTCGCTACGCGGCAATGGTGAGCAAGCTGAACAGCCTGCTGCGCTACGATCAGTCTCACGGGAAGCGCATGAGCTTGACCAGCATTGGCAAGTCGGTTCAAGGCCGCTCCCTGTGGATGGTGACGCTAGGAACGGGCGCACCGAAGCGCGTCTTTTATCTGTGCCGCCAGCACGGGCATGAGCCGGCATCTACCGAAGGCGCATTGGCATTTATGAAAAAACTCGTGGAAGCGGATGCCGACACGCCGCCCGCAAGTTATTTAAAGAGCGTTACGGTGTCTATCGTGCCGATGGCGAACCCAGACGGCTCTGAAGCGTTTCTGCGGCACAATGCCCATGATGCAGATTTGAACCGAGACTGGCTGAAGCGCACGCAGCCGGAAACGCGGGCCTTGTATGCCGAGATTGTCAAGCTGCACCCGGATTTGATGACGGACCAGCATGAGCTGTACCCGAACGACACGCGCTCAGACTTCACGGAAGTTGTCGCCGCCGGCAGCGGGGCCGCGCCAAGCGTGATTGCGGCGTGTCTTGACGCGCAGGCAGCCGTATCAGCAGACATGGCGGCGGAGGGATTCCCAATCGTAAGCCATGTCATTACCGACACGCATCCGGCCCGCCTCGCGCACCGTTTCGCCGCCATCAAACTCGGAGTGCCGACGATTTTGTTTGAAACCAGCCGTCTTACGCAAAGCGGGCGCACCGTCACCCAACGTGCCGCCGCGCAGGAAGCGTTTATGAATGCCGTGCTGCGCTGCGCTGCCGGTGGCCCTAACACGCTGCCGGTGGGACCGCCTGCGCCGGTGACGCCCTCGAAAGGTTCCGAGTGAGTCTGCCGTTACATGACGATTTGATCCATGATGCCTGGATTTCGGTCAGCCGCAATGCGCTTCAGCATAACTTCGGCGCGGTGCAGGCGCTTGTCGGTCCTGATGTGACTGTAATCGCAGTTGTCAAAGCTAATGCGTTTGGGCATGGGGCGGGGGAAACAGCGCAAGCGTTTCAAGATGCCGGCGCGAATTTCTTTGCCGTCACAACGCCTGATGAAGCGCTGGAACTGCGCCAAGCCGGGATTACCGGCCGCATTCTGGTGTTCCTGCCGCCGCTTTCGGATCAAATAGAAGCGCTGCTTCAAGCAGACTGTGACCTGACTGTCTGCGACAGCGACAGCATCGCGGCCATTGCGGAAGCAGCGCGGCAGGCAGGGACGCCCGCCGCTGTGCATCTCAAAGTGGATACGGGCATGGGCCGGCTTGGCGGCCTGCCGGGCGACGCGCTTGCCCTAGCGCGTCTGATTGCGGGTAATCCAAGCCTGCGCTTTGCTGGCATTTACACGCATTTTGCCTGCGCTTTAGAAAAAGATGAAGCGGCAACACAAGCGCAGTTTGCCCTGTTCCAAAAAGTGCTGGCAGACTTGGCGCAGGCGAAAATCAACCCCGGCCTGCGGCACTGCGCGAACTCGGCGGCGATGGTGCGGTTCGCGGAAATGCGTCTAGACGCCGTCCGGCCCGGCACGATTTTGTACGGGCAGTACCCATCGGCTGCCGTGCCACGTTCGCTGACTTTGCAGGAGACTTGGCGGATGCAGGCGCGGATTGTCAGTGTGCGGAAAGTCCCGGCCGGCAGCGCCGTCGGCTACGGCGGCGAGTTTCGGACCCGCCGGGCATCTGTACTGGCTGTGCTGCCGGTGGGCTACGCGGACGGCTTCACGGTGTCCCCTGCCAGCGCGGCGCGAGGCTGGCGCGGCCTGAAAACCTGGCTGCGGCCCGCGCCGGTGACGGTGACGGTGCGCGGCCAACGCGCTCCGGTGGTTGGGCGGGTCGCTATGCAAACCTGCATCATAGATGTGACGGACATTCCGGGAGTTGCTGCGGGCGATGCCGTCACAATCCCTATCCGGCGCTTGATGGCAAGCGCCCGCCTGCCGCGCGTTTTCGTTGACCAGTTTAATGAGCAGCCTTCGTAATGCGCTTTCTTTGGACAATCTGGCTCCTGCTGGCCTCCGCTTCTGTGTCTGCTCAGGCTGCTGCTCCTGCGCCTGTCACGACCTATGCCCAGATGACCGCGCAGCTTCATGCCGAAGCCGCGCACTCGCCGCTGGTTCGCGTGTCGGCGCTCGGTCACTCGGCGACCGGCAGGCGCACTCTCTGGCTGGTCCGGCTGGCTGACCCTAAGACCGACCCCAAGCAGACCCTGCGCCTTTTTATTTTGTGCCGGCAGCATGGCGACGAGCCGGCTTCCACTGAGGCTCTGCTTCGCCTCATTCAAAGTCTCGCATCCGGCGGTGACCCGGCCCTGCGCTCGGCGCTTTCCCATGTCACGCTTTACATCGTTCCAATGGTGAACCCGGACGGGGCCGGGGCCGGAACCCGTGACAATGGGTTAGGGGCAGACCTCAACCGCGACTGGGGCATATTTTCGCAGCCGGAAACGCGGGCGGTGGCCCGCGCGGCGCAGCTTATTCGCCCGGCGCTGATTGTGGACGCACACAACTGGGACGGCAGTGATGAATACAACGCCGACTGCATTGAAATCCCGCGCGAGATGGAAACTTCGCAGGGACGCGCGGCTCATGCCATGCAGCAGCAGGCTCTGCGCGACCTTGCCGCCTGCGGCTACGCCGTGCATCCCACCGCCTGGGGCGGCGACAGCAACCCGCATTTAGCCCACCGCTGGTTTACGCGCCAAAACATCCCAAGCCTGCTGGTGGAAACCCACTCCGGCTTGCCCGCAGACCGAGCCGACTTCGAGCGGCGCGAAGGCATGTACACGGCCCTGGTTCACAGCCTGGCCCGGCATTACGCCGCGCCGTGGATGGGACCTTCTTCCCCGGAAACGCAGGAAGCTTCGCTTTTTCCGCTTCCCTCTGCGCCGAGGACAAACCGCCGTGTCGCCGCTCTTCCAAAGCACATATTTCCGTGGCTGTGGGCCTTCGGCTTGTACGGCCTCGCGCTTTGGGGAATGAGCCTGCGCCGCCCGGAAGCGGAGCCGCCAGGGCGAGCGGGCCACAAATCGCGCCCTGTCGCCCGCTACTCTTATCCGCGAAAACAGCCTAAGTCTGTCGGCCAGACGGTTCGATGAGCGGCTCTTTCTTTGGACGGTTTAGTTGTTGGGGAACTTGCTTGACCTATCGCTTTGTTTAACTTTTTATGGCACCTGAACAAGCGCAAGCCGCGGACATTGTTGTTACCTGCACCAGCCTGAACTTACGCAAAGCGGCCCGCGCTGCGTCGCAGTTTCTGGAAAGTTATTTGGCCCCGCTTGGGCTGCACACGGGCCAGTTCGGCATTTTAAGCCACATCTCAAAAGCCGGCTCAACGACAATGACGCACCTCGCAGAGTCTTTAGCGGTGGACCGGACGACGCTGACCCGCAACTTGCAGCTGATGCAGCGCGACGGCCTCGTTGAAGTCGCGCCGGGACAGGACAAGCGCATTCGGGAGATCACGCTGACCCGCTTCGGCCAGGAAAAGCTTGCTCAGGCTGTTCCCCTCTGGCGCGAGGCCGAAGCTGCCCTTTGTGAACGACTCGGTGCGGACCGTCAGCAGATGCTTCTTTCCCATGCCGCCGCTTTAATTGCGCTGACCCAAAAATAAAGCGTTGGCGGGAACCTGTTGGCTTTTATAGGCATTAAAAACGTGCAGATACACGCTTTTTTCTGCTGAAGGATGCACGTCATGGCAATTCTCGAAAGACCATCACGAGCCGTTTCTGAAACGGCTCCTGCCTCGCTGCCGGAACCGATCCGCCTGCCGCCGCCTGCCGCTGCGCTGAACCCTTACCGCTGGATCATTCTAATCGCGGTGCTGACCGGCGCGTTTTTGGAGCTGCTTGACACCACCAGCGTCAACGTCGCTCTGCGGCAGATGCAGGGCAATCTTGGCGCGACTTCCGATGAAATTGCCTGGGTCTCGACCGGCTACATCCTCGCAAACGTCGTCGTGCTGCCGCTGACGGCCTGGCTATCGTCGGTGTTCGGACGGCGCTTGTATCTGACGGCGTCTATTTTAGTATTCACATTCGCGTCTATTTTGTGCGGCCTGTCGAGTTCTTTAGGAGCGCTTGTGTTTTGGCGCATTGTTCAGGGGGCGGGCGGTGCGGCGCTGCTTTCTACGGCTCAGGCCAGCCTGCGCGAGGTTTTTCCTGCCGAGCAGCAGGGCATGATTCAGTCGCTGTACATCATTGTGGTTGTGATTGGGCCGACACTGGGGCCGACCTTCGGCGGATGGATTACGGACAACTATTCGTGGCAGTGGATTTTCCTTGCCAAGTCGCCGCTTGGGTTCGTCGCCGCCGCGCTGGTTTGGCGCTTTTTGACCGACTCCGCGGTTCAGGCGAAGTCAAAAGGGCTGGACTGGCAGGGGATCGGGCTGCTTGCGCTGGGCCTCGGCTCGCTGCAATATGTCCTGGAAGAAGGAGAGCGCTACGACTGGTTTGATGATCTCTGGATTACGCGCCTTACAATCACCGCCGTTGTTGCTTTGAGTGCGTTTGTGTTTTGGGAGCTGTCCCCCCGAAACACCCGGCCTGTCGTCAATTTGCGCGTCCTGCGGCACCGCGACTTGTCGGCCGGGTCCTTTCTGCTGATGGTCAGCGGCGTCGGCGTCTACGGCAGCGTCTTTATTTTGCCGCTGTTTGTCCAAAGCATTCTCGGCTTCTCGCCAACGCAAACCGGCCTGCTGTTTTTGCCGGGCGGCGTGGCGACCATTATCGGCACGATGCTGTGCGGGAAACTGCTAAACGGAGCAAAGCCGCTGATGAAGCCGCCAATTTTAGTGGTAATGGGCTTGGCCGTCTTTGCCTTCTCTCAGTTTCTGCTCGGGCATTTGACGCCGCAAAGCGGGGCAAACGATGTCCAGCTTGGATTGATTTTCCGGGGCGCGGGCCTCGGCCTCCTGCTGACGCCGGTGACGGTTGCGTCTCTGTCGTCGCTGTCCGGCCCGGAAATCGCGCAGGGAGCCGGTTTGACTAATTTGTTTCGCCAGCTTGGCGGCTCATTCGGCATTGCGATTGTCAACACTTACGTCACAAACATGGCCCAGCATCACCGCTCGGATTTGGTCTCCAACTTGTATTCCGGCAACAGCTTCCTCGCCGATCGGATCAGCAGCCTGTCGGGCGCTTTCCATGCCGCCGGTTACAGCCTGTCCGGTGCCCATGACGCCGCCGTAGCCTCGATTGAAGGGCTGGTTCAAGACCAGGCGCTGACAATGGCATACGACGATGCGTTTCAGCTCATCGCCGCGATCTCGTTTTTCGCCATTCCCGCCGCCCTGCTGTTCGTGCGCCGAGGCCGGCCTGCAAAACCAGCCGCCGGTCTGGACGCCGGCCATTAACAGACATGGTTTCGGCTTGACAGCCGCAAGTGCGATAGGTATAATAGGCAAAATTGGGCGAGTAACTCAGTGGCTAGAGTGCTTCCTTTACACGGAAGAGGTCGGGGGTTCGAATCCCTCCTCGCCTACATCTTGCATTTTTTGCAAGTGGGCTGGTATAATGGTGACGAAGCAAGGCAGGAACAGGGATGTTGCTCAGTTGTCGACAATGCGGTGAAGTTAAGCCGGAAGACGATTTCAGCTACAAGAACAAAGCGCAAGCGCTTCGGCATACGCAGTGCAAATCGTGCAGCAAATCCTACTGCGCCGAACATTATCAGCGTCACTCTGCGCTTTACAAGAACCGCGCTGTCCGAAACTCCGCTGTTCGTCGGGAGGAGCTGCACCGGCGTCTGCATGAGTATCTTTCTTTCCATCCCTGCGTAGACTGCGGCGAAGCCGATCCCCTGGTGCTGGAGCTTGATCACCGGGACAGGGCCAAAAAGCTCCATAATCTTTCCCGTATGTGGTACAACGGGTACTCATGGAAGAAAATTGAAGACGAAATTGCGAAATGTGATGTTCGGTGCGCGAACTGCCACCGCAGACGAACAGCGCACCAGCAAAAATGGTCAAATGTATTTTGGAATACATTAAAAAGTAAGCCGCCTTAGCTCAGTTGGTAGAGCACTCGACTGAAAATTGAGGTGTCATCGGTTCAAGTCCGGTAGGCGGCATCCGCATTGACCATCATATAAAGGGAGAGCATAGCTCTCCCTTTTAGTCTGTCGACACTTAAGCTATGGCCTCTGAGCTTCGTGCGTTTCCCATTGTCGGTCATCGGGGCGCTCCGTTTCTGGAGCCGCCGGGCAACACGCTGGCATCCCTGCGACGCGCCGTGGAGGCGGGGGCGCAGATGCTGGAAGTGGATGTCCGGCGCACCCGCGACGACGTCCTGATTCTGGACCACGAGAACGTGCATTTGCTGGACGGCGAGGAAGTGCCGCTTCGGGACCGCAGCTTTTCCCAGTGGCAGAAGCACGGCGGCGATTGGGGCGAAGCGCTTCTGACACTGGAAGAAGTCTTGGCGCTGGCGATGGAGGCCGAAGTCGGCCTGATGCTGGACTTCAAAGAACCAGGAACAGAGGTTCTGATTGCCCGTGCCATCCGAAAATCTGGCTTTCCCCTTTCGTCTCTTCTGGTCGCCGGGGCTGGGGACGCAAGCCGCCGCATCCTGCGCGGCCTCGACCCGCGCATTCCCCTCAGCCTGACACTGGACATGGACGAAGCCTCGCGCATCACGCCACAGCTTCTTTTGGAGCTGGATACGGAAGCCGTCACCTGGCATCACCGCCTGCTCACGCCCCAAATTGTTGACATCCTGCACCGCCGCGACATTTTGGTTTACGCCTGGACCGTGGACCTGACTGAAGACATGCGCCGGATGATCGAAGTCTGCCGCGTAGACGGCATCATCACCAACAGCCCGGATATGCTTAAATCCATCATCGGCTGAGGTGCAGCCACGAGCGGGAACGAATAGGGCGAACACAAGGTTCGCACCCTACACCTCGTTCCGAAATCCTGCCCCGTAGGGGCGAACCTTGTGTTCGCCCTTACTATCACATTTTCCCCATCATTATCATAATTTCTCGACCATAATTTCTCGACCATAATTTCTCGACCATAATTTCTCGCCGCTTTTGTTCGCTTTTCCGCGCTTCCGTCCATTTTCTCATTGGAAGCGTGCCGGGGTTTTCTACAACCCCGGCACGCTAGGCATCTGCCACATGGAAACAAGCAATGCAGGACAACGCCCTTCTTACCCAGTACGCCCAGAACAACTCGGACGCCGCCTTTTCGCATCTCGTTGCCCGTTACCTGCCGCTGGTCTACCGCACCTGCCGCCGCGAGCTTGGCTCCGA
The DNA here is from genome assembly GCA_964243345.1 of uncultured Armatimonadales bacterium. Taxonomy (GTDB): domain Bacteria; phylum Armatimonadota; class Armatimonadia; order Armatimonadales; family Capsulimonadaceae; genus JANXMY01. Next base: position 13,112 of record CAXTER010000058.1, on the reverse strand, counting down.
TACGCTGGCCGAAGACGCCGCCCAGGTCGTCTTCCTGCTGCTGGCCCGAAAAGCCAAAACTCTCCGCGCCGCCCCAAGCCTTGCCGGCTGGCTGTTCCAGACTGCGCGTTTTGTCGCCAACGATGTCCGCAAGCAGGAGGCGCGTCGCCGCCGCCGGGAAGAGGCCGTCATGCAGGAAGCCGTTCACGCCCAAGCCGCGCCGACGCCCGAATGGGACAGCATTGAGCCGCACCTCAACGCGGCCTTGTCCGCCCTCAAACCCGCCGAGCGCGACGCCGTCCTATTACGCTTCTTCGAGGGCCATACGCTGGCCGAAACCGGTGCCTTCTTAGGCATCACCGAAGACGCCGCCCGAATGCGCTGCGCCCGCGCCCTCGACAAGCTGCGCCGCTACTTAACGTCTCACGGTGCCGCCGTCACCGGCGCAGTTCTCACCGGCTTCCTCACCGCTGAAGCTGTCCACCCCGTTCCCGCCCACGCCGCCGAAGCGATCTTGCAGGGAACCACCCAAGCCATTTCAGGCACACTCAGCCCGAACGTCCTGCTGCTCTCGAAAGGAGTCTCGCACACCATGAAGCTCATCAAAATCAAGTACGCCGCCCTTGCTGCCGGACTGCTGCTGGCAGGCGTCGCAGTTCCTTCCCTGGTTCATGCCTTCAGCCCGCACATGGCTATCATGCAAGTTCTCCCGCCCCCTGTATCACTTCAGGAAAACAGCACGGCGAAATTTACGCTTGACACAAATCAGCACGCTTATTACAGCGCAACATTACCGAAAGGAGCGTCCCTCGTTATTTTGGATACGCGGTGGGCAGAAAGCAAGGCAAGCAATTTGATGTTTAACTACTCTATAACCGACAAGGAGGCATGGCTTCAGGGGAACACCGATTCTTATGGTCATTATACGGTATCGTCAAACGACGGAAGCGGAGGCGAAGGTCGCGAGGTTCTCCAGTCCAACCTGAAAAAAAGCATACCCATAATTCTTGGTGTTCGAAATCAAGGTGAGCAGTGCCAATATCGGCTTACAATTCTTTCCACCGCATCTGCTGTGAGTGATTCTGAGGCGTCACCTTCCTTTACCGTGCCGCGTTTTGGGGAAACCCTTCCCAAGGCAATTGCCCTGAGTGAGATCAAAACGGGACAATTGGAAAAGAACGGATATGCTTATTTTCTCATTTCTCTAGAGGCAGGCCGCTATCAATCTCGCCTGGATTTCAGCGCGGCAAGCGGCAAATCAACCGATTTAAATGGAGACATGACTCTATCCGATGACAAAGGTTTTCCGCTTTTTGATGAAAAAGGTAATCGATTGACACCCAGTGAGGAGGGTTCATATTTAGAGGCTGCCACTTTTAAGGATGTAAACCGACTGCATTCTTCAGAGGTACCTAGTCATGATACGTCCCAGTTTACTCTTAAAAAGGGTGGTGTTTATTTAATTACCATAAAAAATGAGGGCACTATATCTAGCGAAGCTGATGTAGATGCGGTTAATTTCACCGAGCAAATCGTGTCTGACGCCTCTCCTGCTCCTACTGCGAAGCAAAATTAGACGCTACGGGTACAATGGGCGCATAGGTTCGTCGTTTACTGCCTGCTTGCTGATTCTACTGCAAATGTTCTGCTGCTCTCGAAAGGGGTATTAAAAGCCATGTGGATAAAAACTGTTACGGCGGCAACCATCGCTGCCTCCTGCGCTGCCGTTGTTGCTTTACCATTGATGACTCTGTCCGCGCCTGCGGTGAGACCTGTAAAAAGCCCTATGTCACTGCGTCCCGTTGTTCCAGAATTGGGGGTCAAGATAAGCCGAATCACGGTGGTTCATCGCGGCACCGTTGCCCTTTCCGATGCCGTTGTTTTGGTATCCCTCTCCCAAAAAGTCGGCGGGCTGTATAATGCGGCAGCGGCGCAGCAGGACACAAAGGCTATTGAGAGGCTTGGCCTTTTTCAAGGCGCTGTTACGGAAAGCGCCTCGGCTGACCCAAGCGGCGGCGTGGACTTGACCTACACTGTGACCGAAAACCCTTTTATCAAAGAAATTCGGTTCACTGCGAATACGCCTGATGGTCAGCCCAGCATTCCGGCGGCACTGCTTAAAGCTAAAATGGCGACAAAAGAGAACACGGTCCTAAACGCTCATCTGCTGACGAACGACATAGACGCGCTGCTGAACCACAAAGATGGCCCCTTCTGGACTCAGGGGTTCTTGGTGAACGCAGGCGTCACGCGCATTGATCCGGCAGCAGGAACTCTCACGATACCATTGGAAGAAACACATATCGCAACAATACAAATTCAAGGCAACTCTCAAATACCCACCGAAGAGATCATGCAGCAAATCGAGTCCAAGCCAGGCGACCTGTTCAACTCTCATAGTGTGCAAGCCGACATGACCCGTGTTTGGCACATGGGTAAGTTCGACACCGTTGGACCTCTTACCGAAACCACAGATGAAGACCATCAAATGACCGTGATTATTCCCGTCACCGAGAAGAAGTCCATTTTGCCGGCAAACTGAACGCATTGGGTACAATACGCGCATGGGTTCGACGTTTAAGGATTCTGGATTTACTGTCCATGCGCTTGCTTCGGGGTCGTCCGGTAATGCGACGCTAATTCGGGCGGGTGGGATTTCGGTGCTGATTGATGCGGGCGTGGGGATGCGGAAGCTGGTGTCGGCGCTGTCGGCGCAGGGACTCGCACCAAGTGACCTCAGCGGGGCGGTGATTACGCATGAGCATGGGGACCACATTCAGAGCGCCCATGCCCTCTCCAAGCGCCACGGCGTTCCGCTGATTTCATCGGAAAAGACGCTGTCGGCGTTCTACAAGCGCAAGACGCAGACGCCGCATCTGATCCTGCCGGTCGGTGACAGATGGTGCATCGGGGACCTGGAGATTGAGACGTTCTCCGTGCCGCATGATGCCGCCGACCCTGTGGGTGTCAATGTCGTTCACGCACCGAGCGGCCAAAAAGTCAGCCACTTGACGGATTTGGGCCATGTCACCGACACCGTGCGCCGGGCCATTCGCGGGGCGCACCTTTTGGTGCTGGAAGCAAACCACGATGTTCATCGGCTTGCCGGCGGCGATTACCCCGGCTACCTGAAATCGCGCATTTTGGGCGACCACGGGCATCTGTCCAACGAAGCCGCTGTGGGCCTCTTGTGCGAACACGCGCTTAATCATGGCCCGCATACGGTCTGGCTGGCGCACCTTTCAAAAGAAAACAACACCCCGAAGCTTGCCCTGGGGTACGCCCAAGCGACTGTTGCGGTCGAAACCAACTGCCCTGTTGTCTTTGACGTTGCCAAGCGCGACTCCCCCTCCGCCGTCTGGACCCCCGGCCACCGCTCCCTGCAGCTTTCTTTGTTTTAGATTATCCTCCCGCCAGCGAACAAAAACTCCGCCTGCCGTATCTAACACTTTAAAGGGATATGCATGAAGGAGAGAATACATTGGAACTTTATGGAGCAGCACAGGTGCTGGGTGTGCTGAAACGCCCCACCGAGACCGCTGGGTTCGAGGAGTTCTGGCTATCGCACCGTCCCCGTGTCTGGCGGCTTGTCGCCCGCCTTGCGGGCAGTTTGGACCTCGCGGACGATCTTACTCAGGAAGTCAGCCTGCGGGCGCTTGCCGGGTTCAGCCGCTTTCGGCGCGGGGCATCCGGCGATACCTGGCTTTACCGCATCGCCGTCAATATGGTGCTGCGGCACCGGGAGCGGCTGACCGTGAACACCGTTCCCTGGGACACCGCCGCCGAGGCTGCCGACCCACGCCCTTCCCCCCATCTGATTGCACAGCAGGCCGAAATACGTCCGCTGGTCTGGGCGGCACTGGAACGCCTGCCGGACGAGCAGCGAACCACGCTCATCCTGTCGGTCTTTGAGGAACTCAAGTACCGAGAGATCGCCGCTGTTCTTGAAATCCCATTGGGAACTGTCAAATCGCGCCTGCACACCGGCATGTCTCGCCTGCGAGAGGAGCTAAAAGATGTCTTGTAATACCATTCGACCCTATTTGCTGGACTTCGCCAACCATGAAACCAGCGTCCTGCGCTCCTGGACTATCCGCCGCCACCTTGCCGCCTGCCCGAAGTGCGCGACCGAGCTGACGGCTTTGCAGGAGTTCCAAACCACTCTGCGCCGCGCCGACCTCGTGCCGCCGGAGACAGCCACGCCTCCCCTCCGCCTGCCCGCGCCGCGCCGCCGCGCCTATGCTGCTGCCTCTGCCGCCGCGCTGATCGGCAGCCTCTTTTTGTACCCCGCGCTGCACCCCAGCCGGCCTAACGTGCAGAACCCCGGTGCTGCGATTGCCGCCGCGCTGGGCCGCGTCAACACCTGGCACTTCATCGGCTGGAAGCAGATTAACGGCAAGCGTGTTCCCTGGGAAATCTGGGGCCGACGCAAGCCGTTTCTGTATTATGAACGGGTAGGGGATACCGTGACCTGGGATGACGGCACTCTGCACCTGCGTGTCTTCCCGCCAAGCCCCGCGCTAAACCGGCCCGTTGGTCTGGTCATCAAGAACGCCGCCGCGACGCCGGAGACGGCTGATGCCGACTTCGAGGCTGACCCGGCGTACCAGTGCCTTGTCAGCGACAGTCAAACTCCGGTTAATTTTTCGAGTGACATCCGGCTGTATGCACAGACCTCCTCCGCAGCAAAGTACCGTTACCAAAACTATCGGGGCATGAGCGGCATCAACGAAAACAAGCTTTATACAATCAGCAAGCGGGATTGGCTGCCGATAGCTTACCAGCTTCATTTCGAGAATCCCAAGATTTCCCGCGACACCGAGTATCTCAAGGTGCATTACGGCGACGATCTGCCGGACGAGGTTGTCTCAGCCCCGGCACCCGCCGGGTACGCCGTCTTGGACTTCACGCAGCCGGCGAAAGAGGCTGTCAATCCCGTCACCCATATTGCCGAAAGCCACGGTTTTCAAGTGCAGGTCGAGCCGGCAGGTATAGATAAAGAAGGCAATGTCCTAATTGTCGTGCGCGGCTGGCTGGGCGGCAACCGTTTGTTGCAGACTACGACGTTTACACTTGATGCGTCGCCCTTTGATAAATCGCCCACTGCCAAGCGCGGGGCACAGACACTTCAGTATCTTTATGCTTCTAACATCTCCGTGCCGCCCGGCGACAGCCTGTACCTGCCGTATATGCCGCTTGTTGTGCCGCGGGCGCTGCCGGATACGCTTGCGCTTGACCTGACCGCTTCCCCGCAAGTGCGGGGGCAAAGCTCGGACATGATTGAGGGAAATGGTCAACTGGTGCCGATGACCACTACCGAAAGCCTGTTTACGGCAAACTTCCATTGGGACCTGCCGCTTCCCGCCAAGCCTGCGACTACACTGCTGGCGCTTGTGCCGCCCGATCAGCGCCAATACCTGGAAGCGGCGGGCCAAATTCGGCCCCAAGTGCAGCAGCACTTTCCAGAGCGTTCTTTTGAGTTCGCTTTGGCCCAGCAGCGCCGAATCTACTACTATATGGGCTACGGCTACTACTACACGGCTCTATGCCGGGTTTCACCGTCACTCGCCAAAACGGGCGTACTCACCCTGGAAGGAACTTTGAGCCAGACGGGGACTATGCTGGACAGGGAGAAGGTCGATGCCGTGCAAAAAACGCACCCGGAGATAGCCGAACAAGAAAAGCGGAAGTTCCGGGAGCAGGCGGTTTACTGGCAGAAGCAGGTAATTTTGCTGCGTCCGCCAGCCGGCAGCACGCACGAAGCGCGGGAAGGTTTTCTCGCCATGCACCTGGATGACATACAGACTCTCGCAATATGCTACCAAAACGCAGGCGACACCGCGAACTGCAACAAAACATTGCGGCAGCTTATCCGGGAATATCAGCCGCTGCCGCAGCATGGCGGTCTGCTGCGCCGCCAAGCCGAGTTCGCCCTCCGCACCGGGCAATTTCCGGGAGATGCCGACTACAAAGGCCCCACGTAGCAGCAGGAAATATCTCACGCGGCGGCGAAAGAGCGCGTATTAACACCGTGAGGGTAATTCTTTGACTCCAATCACTTCTGAAACTGTTAAGTGGGGCGTTCTTGGTCCCGGCTCTATCGCAAACCGCTTTGCGAAGGGCCTCACGTCGGTTCCCGACGCGCAGCTTTACGCGGTCGGCTCCCGCACTCAGGCAAAGGCCGACGAGTTTGCGGATAAACACAATGCCCCGAAGCGCTACGGCAGCTACGAGGCGCTGGCGGCAGACCCGGATGTGCAGGCAGTCTACATCGCGACGCCGCACCCGCAGCACAAAGACGCCATGCTGCTCTGTTTAAACCACGGAAAAGCCGTGCTGTGCGAGAAGCCGTTCACGGTCAACGCCAAAGAAGCCGCGGAAGTCATTGATTTGGCCCGCACCAAAGACTTGTTTCTCATGGAAGGCATGTGGGCCAGGTTCTTTCCCGGCATGGTCCGGGTGCGTGAGCTGCTGGCGTCGGGTGCAATTGGCGAAGCGCGGATGCTGCAAGCCGACTTTGGGTTCCGCACGGATGTCAACCCTAAAGGCCGCCTGTTTGATTTGGCGCTTGCCGGGGGCGGCCTCATGGATGTCGGCGTTTATCCCATCTCGCTGGCATCCATGCTCTTCGGCACGCCCACGGACATGGTTGGCCTGGCTCAGATCGGCGAAACGGGTGTAGACGAAATGGCTGCCGTCACGCTGAAATATGCACAGGGCCGGCTTGCCTCCATTGTCACCGGCATACGCATTAACACACCGTCGGAAGCAACTATCTTCGGCACAGACGGCTCATTGAAACTCCACGCGCCGTTCTGGAACCCAATCAAATTGACCCTGAACGCGGGCGGCAAGACCGAAGAAATAGACGTTCCCTTTGAGGGCGAAGGCTTCAACTATGAAGCGCAGGAAGTCCAAAGCTGCCTTCGCACCGGCAAAACCGAAAGCGCCGTGATGCCGCTGGACGAGACGCTTGCCATCATGCAGACACTGGACACGCTCCGGTCCCAATGGGGCCTCAAATACCCAATGGAGTAGCATATGACCGTTTCAGCACCCACAAAATCAGCGCTTGCGACAGCGGAAGATTTAGAGCGTCTTTCGGCGCAGGGCTTCCGCTATGAGCTGATCAAAGGAGAACTCCGGCCAATGTCACCGAGTGGTGGACCGCATGGTGACGCAACCAGTCGGATTACGTTCTATGTCAACGGGATCGTCTATGCAGAAGAGCTTGGAAGCACTTTTGCAGCAGAAACAGGATTTCTCGTAGACCGTAATCCTGACTCGGTCATGGCTCCTGATTTCTCATTTGTTGCGGCTGGCAGGCTGTCTTATCCTCTTCAGGAAGGGTACATCCCGCTTGCACCAGATTTAGCGGTTGAAACACGCTCCCCAAACGATACAAAAAAAGAAGTTGCAGACAAAGTGCAAGATTGGCTCGCAGCCGGAGTACGGATGGTTTGGGTGATAGAACCCCGCAAGCGAACTGTAACAATACATCGGCTTGGGCAGCCACCTCGCGTACTCGGTGTTGCAGACGTACTAGACGGCGAGGATGTCCTGCCTGGCCTTGCCGTTCCGATCAAAGCAGTTTTCCCCCATTAACTATTTCAGACAGGAGACTATGCAAAGTGGCAGAACAAACTTTCGCGCCGCCGGTTGAATTTACGGCGCAAGCGAATATCAATAATCCATCGGTTTATGAGGAAGCGGCGGCAGACCCGCAAGGGTGGTGGGCCAAGCAGGCTGCGGAGCTTTTAACTTGGAGCAAGCCCTGGGAAACGGTCTGCGAATGGAACCCGCCCCATGCCAAGTGGTTTGTCGGTGGGCAGCTGAATGTCGCGGCGAACTGTCTGGACCGGCACTTGACCGACGGGCGGCGCAACAAAGCGGCGATTATCTTTGAGGGCGAGCCGGGCGACACGCGCGTCTTGACCTACTGGGACCTGCATCGGGAAGTTTGCAAGCTGTCTAACGTGCTGGAAGGGCTGGGCATTGTCAAGGGCGACAGAATTACGATTTACCTGCCGTCTGTGCCGGAAGCCGTCATTTCGATGCTGGCCTGCGCCCGCATCGGCGCGGTGCATACGGTTGTCTTTGGCGGCTTCTCAGCGGACAGCCTGGCCGAGCGCATTTCCGATAGCCAGTCTAAACTGCTGATTACGGCGGACGGCGGCTGGCGGCGCGGCGCTCCGGTGCGGCTCAAAGATTTAGCCGATAAGGCGCTGGAAGGTGAGACGACTATTGAAAAAGTCATTGTCGTCAATAGAACCGAAGACGCCAAGCATGTTTCTATGAAGCAGGGCCGAGATTTCTGGTGGCACCGGCTGATGGACGAAGCCAGCGCCAAGCATGAAGCGCAGCCGATGGATGCCGAAGACCCGCTGTATATTTTGTATACGTCGGGGTCGACCGGCAAGCCCAAAGGCATCCTGCACACGTCTGGCGGCTATCTGACCGGCGTGGCGGCGACGACTAAATACATCTTTGACATCAAAGATGATGATGTCTATTGGTGTACCGCAGATGTCGGCTGGGTGACGGGCCATTCCTACGTCGTCTACGGACCGCTGGCAAACGGCGCGACGGTCTTTTTGTATGAGGGCGCTCCCGACTGGCCCCAAAAAGACCGGTTCTGGACACTGATTGAAAAGTACGGCATCACGATTTTGTACACGGCCCCGACCGCCATTCGGGCGTTTATGAAGTGGGGGACGGAGTGGCCGGAAAAGCACGATCTTTCGAGTCTGCGTCTTTTAGGCTCTGTTGGCGAGCCGATCAACCCGGAAGCGTGGCTTTGGTATCACCAGAACATCGGGCAGGGAAGCTGCCCGATTGTCGATACTTGGTGGCAGACCGAGACCGGCGCGATTATGATTTCGCCGCTGCCAGGCATTTCTGAAACGAAGCCCGCGTCGGCATCCCGCCCGTTCCCCGGCATCGCCGCCGAAGTGGTCGACGAAGCAGGCGAAGCGCTGCCGTACGGCACGGACCAGACCGGCATCTTAGTCATTACCCAGCCCTGGCCGTCCATGCTCAGAACGCTCTGGCGTGACGACGAGCGCTACAAAAGCGTCTACTGGAGCAAGTTCGCCGAGAAAGGCTACTACTTCCCCGGCGACGGGGCAAGGCGTGACGAGGAAGGCGATTACTGGCTGCTGGGCCGGGTGGACGACATCATGCTGGTCGCGGGCCACAACATCAGCACCATGGAAGTTGAATCGGCCTTAGTGGATCATCCAAGCGTCGCCGAAGCCGCCGTGATCGGGCGCACCCATGAGATCAAAGGTCAGGCCATCGCCGCGTTCGTGACCCTCAAAGACGGCGTCGGCGGCACGTCCGAGCTTGCCGGTCAGTTGAAAGACCATGTCGCCAAAAAGATCGGCGCGATTTCCCGCCCCGACGACATTCTGTTCTCCGCCGAGCTGCCCAAAACGCGCTCCGGAAAAATCATGCGCCGCCTCCTCCGCGACATCGCTGAAGGCCGCGCTTTGGGGGACACCACAACCCTCGCCGACCCCAGCGTCGTCGCCGGTCTGAAAGAAAAGTACGCCGAAGAAAGCTAAATAGGAAAAAGCTAAAACAGAACGCCGAGGAGAGTGAAAATGGACTGCCAAAAATGCGGGTACGCTTTGACGGCGTTCGAGAAAGACTGCCCCCGGTGCCGCCGGGTCGCGGCGGAAGAGTTTGCCCGGTCTCCCGCCGCCGTCTGGCCGCCGGCGGTGGGGCCGCAGATCGCTCCTGCTCCAGTGGAAGTTGCGCTGCCGGGGCCACAGTTTACGCCGCAAGAGCTTGACAATTCTTCGGGCGAGGAGCGCGGCGGCCCGCCGGAGATCGAAGACCTCCACTGGAACTGGGGCGCGTTCTTCTGCGGCTGGCTCTGGTGCTTCTTTCACAAAGCGCCCGGCCTCGGAGCCGGGGTCATTGCTGCGGGCCTATTCCTCGCCGCGTTCAACATTTTCATCCTGCCGGCTGGCTACGCGCTGCCAAGTGAGCTGATGGCGCTTGTTGTGTTCGGCCTGTGCTGCTACTTGGGCATGACCGGCCACCGGACAGCGTGGGAACGGCGGCGGTTCCTCGGCGGGGTGCCGCAGTATTTCGCGGTCCAGCGGGCCTGGACCGTCGGCGGCGCGGCGGCGTTCGGCGTGACGGTGGCGTTCTGCGTCACGCTCGGCCTGCTGTTCATGGCGGCTTTTCGGTCCTACGAAGCCCGGCGTCAGGCCGCGCCCGCCGAGCCGATCTCCGCGCCGGCCCCAAGTGTGCCTGCGCCCATCGTACTGAGGCCGTCGCCGCCGTCCGGCCCGGTTTACCTGCGCCGTCCGATGGAGAGTGGCGACAGCCCGGAAGGCCGTCGGTTCGACCCGGCGCACCCCGGCCAAATGTTCCGCCCGACCGGCCCGGCCTTCCGCCCGCCCGACCCAAGCGACCACCCGGACGTCCTGCCGCCGGGAAGCGGCCCAAACTCTGCACCGCCGCAGAACATCTCGCCGCAGAACATTTCGCCGCAGAATGTTCCGGCCCAAAGTGTTCCGTTCAGCGCCCCGGCACAGCCGCCCTCGGCAGCGCCTCCTCCGATGGCCGCGCCCGGTGTTCCAAGTACTGAGGCGCCGCCAAGTTCTGTGCCTGTCCCGTCCGCTCCCGCCCAGGCGTTGCCACCCGCCGGCACGGGGCAATAGGAAATGCCGCAAATCGTCATCCTTCCCGGGCCGAACGGAGCGGGTAAGTCTACTTTGGCGACGCGGCTTGTCCCGCCCGGTGTTCCATTCCTGAACGCCGACAACATTGCGCGTACTCTGGCTCCTGCGCCCGGACAAAATGCAGACCTCGCAGCGGGGCGGCTTCTATTGGCACGGATAGACGAAGCGGTGCAGGCGAAAACGAGCTTTGCTTTAGAAACTAACCTGGCAAACCGTACTCTCGCAACGCGCATTCCGCGCTGGCAGGAAGCCGGGTACACTGTGTCACTGGTGTTCGTGTGGCTGCCGAGCGCCGACCTTGCTGTGGAGCGCGTGGCGGCGCGAGTTCGCACCGGCGGCCATCACATCCCGGAAGCGACCATTCGCCGCCGCTACAAGGCAGGCTTGCGGGCGCTCTTTAGCTGCGGAAGGCCGCTTCTGGCAGCAGGAAGCATGGAAGCGAGTTCAAACGGAGGCCCGCCATGAACAGCAGCAATGACACTCACACGGACCTGTTACAAGAACTCTTTCAAGATGGTAAGCGCTTAGACTATCTCGCTAAAGAAGCCGTCCGTGATGCCCTGCGTCAGCACAAGCGCCTCGGCCAGTCGGTCGCCGTCTGGCAGGACGGCAAAGTCGTGACAATTGCCCCCGAAGACATTCCCGTTGACTTGACCGATGAGGCTGCTCCGGGACTGGATTAGGCGGCAGAAATAGGATGCATGGCTGCCGGGTCAGAACGCACAAATTTTATATAGGTCCAGCCGCGAAATGTCAGTATTCCACACATACCTTCAACCATGCGATAATAAGCCGTGTCGTCCGTCACCAAAATGCTGAAAGTTTTGCCGTCTTCTGCTTGAAATTTGACATCATGTCCTACTTGAAATGGGCTGGGTGCCTGAAAAAATCCTTTGTTTAAAGAGACAATCTGAACCAAGACTGTTCGAACCGGCTGGGCATTGTTTCGCCGGACAGCGAGAAACCCGCTGAGTATCCACAACCCAATGAGGCCGCCGAACAAGACCACAAAAACCTTAGTTATTACAACCGAATCCGTATCCATTTTGCTCTCCTTCCCGCCAGTCCTTAAGCCGCAAGCGATACAAAGGTACTATATCCTTTTTTGCAGACTTTACACCAATTACGGATACTCCCTTTGCGGGGAAGACATTCCCACCGCTTTCTGGTAAACTGCGTGAAACGAGGAGAACGCCGTGATGACACTTTTGGTTGACCTGCCGCCGGAAATCGAAACTCGCGTCCACGAAGTCGCGCAGGCGGAAGGGGTAGACACGGCGGCCTATGTGCGCGAAGCGATGGCCGCCAGTCATCCGTTTCCTGCCGCGCCTGCATCCATGACGGAAAAAGAGCTTGTCGAAGAAATCAACCGGGGTTTTTCTGAGAAGCGATCAGCATGTCGGACCAGATGGAGAACTGGGACGCCGAGCGTCTTCAATGCCTTCTTGAGCTTTCCGAGCGTCGCGGAAAGTCCGTGCAGGAACTGATGACCGAGATGGGCATTCGCCCGGTTTCTTTGGAGTAGGCATTGCCAAGAAATTGGCAGCCGGCACATTCAATCCAAGCGGAACAATTCTTCCACGCGGCAGGAGAAACCCGGCAGCAAGTCGCCTGCGTCCAGTTCATCTTCCGGCCCGTAGCTTACCGTGTCCGAGAACGAAAAATAGACTGTCACCTGCTGAACGGCTGGAAACAAATGCCACACCTGCCGTGCGCCTGCGCCGAAATACTCTGCGACCTTCTGCAACATTTCGTCGGGTTCTTCGGACGGCGAGATGATCTCAATCGCCAAATCAGGCGCGGCTCCTTCAAAGTTTCTTGCGGGCCGTCCCTCCGGCAGCCGCTCTTTGCTCATATAGGAGACATCAGGCGAGCGAACATTGCCTGACGCCATGCGAAAGCCCGCCGACGAGCCGGACACAAAGCCCCGCCCGCGTGCGAACGGTTTCAGCATCGCGCCGATATTGATCACAAGGATGTCGTGTTCATGTCCTGCCGGCACTTCCCTGGCCTCCCCGCCTACAAGCTCCCACTTGCGCCCGTCTTTTGGCAGACACATAAACTCGTCTTCCGTCATCGCCTTGCGGACCACAGGCATTTTCTGTGCGACTGTCACTGGCTTACTCCTGACACTGACCTTGACGTTGCCTTAGTTTAGCAGTATTATAGCATGAGAAATGAGAGGGAACGCGATGACACTCTTGGTTGACCTGCCGCCGGAGATTGAAGCTCGCGTCCACGAAGTCGCGCAGGCGGAAGGCTTGGACGTGTCCGCACTCATGCGCGAGGCAGTAGAAGCCCGTGTGCGCCAGTATGACCCTGCTCGTTCGCTCACTGAACCCGATCTGCTGCTCCGAATCAATCGGAGTTTTTCAGAATCCTTTTGGGATACCTACCGCGCCCTCATCGCAAAGCGACGCGCCGAGACGCTGACCC
>CAXTER010000057.1:31346-34539 GCA_964243345.1 uncultured Armatimonadales bacterium | reverse complement strand
TCAAGCCGCCCCAGTGTCACCGATGTCACATCTTGGGCAAGCTGCGAACGCGCAATCTCCAACATTGCGCCTGCGCCGTCGGCTGCATAGATTGTGCTAAAGTGTCCGCTTGCGGACAATCTTTGCGTGAAAAGACCCGAACCGCAGCCGATTTCAAGCAGGCTTGCGCCCGCTGAAGACAACTCTCGAAGCAGACGCAGGGTGACATCAAGCATTTCCTGCTTGCGTGCCGGATCAAACCCGGTTTGGGTGTGATACCGCTGGGCATTTTCCGTGTCGCCGTAATACGCGAGTGAAGCGGGCATATCAGCCATGGCGTTTACCCCGTGTTCTTCATGCCGGCGGCGACGCCGTTGATGGACAAGAGGACGGCGGCGCGGAGGTCGCGCCTGGCGGTCTTCATTTCCTCGGAATCATCGTCTAAGGGCAGGGCGCGTAGGCGCTTTAGTAGCTCCACTTGGAGGTAGCTTAATGGGTCAACATACGGGTTCCGCAGGCGGATGGATTTTTGCAAAACAGGCTGGTTATCCAGCAGGGCGTCAAAGCCTGTGATGCGGCTGATGATTTCTATAGACTTCTCGTATTCGCGGCAGACTGCGCCGAAGATGCGGTCTCTGATGGTGTCATCCGTGACGAGCGCGGCGTAGCGGGCGGCAATCTCCATGTCGGCTTTCGCCAGAGACATCTGCGCGTTGTCAATGGTTGTCGTAAAGAACGGCCACTGCTGGTACATTTCTTGCAGCCGTGCCAGATGCGCCGGTGACTGCTCGGCATAGGCCGTCAGCGCCGCGCCGACGCCGTACCAGCCGGGCAGGGTGTGGCGACTCTGCATCCACGAAAACACCCAGGGGATGGCCCGCAAATCTTCAATTCGGTCCGACGCCGTCCGCTTCGGCGGACGCGAACCGATGTTAAGCTGGGCCAGCTCACCGACAGGAGTGGCTTCCTGAAAGTAGCGCACAAAGTCGCTGTCGCCGTAGACCAGTGCCCGGTACGCCGCGAACGCCGTGTCCGAGACCTCGTCCATTACGTCCGCCCAATTTTTGCCCTCTTCCTCTGCCTCCCCTCTTCCAGTCGAATAGGGGAGGGGGCCGCTTGCTGTCAGCACGGCATGGACAATCTGCTCTAAGTTTCGGTAGGCGATTTCCAAGTCGAAGTAGCGCGACGAGATAACTTCGCCCTGCTCGGTGATCTTCAAGCGCCCTTGAACGCTGCCCGGCGGCTGGGCTAGGATCGCTTTGCCGGCAGGCCCGCCGCCGCGCCCGATCGCCCCGCCGCGCCCGTGAAAAATCCGCAGCTTGACGCCGTGCTTTGCCGCGATCTCGGCAACCCGCGCCTGGCCGACATACAGCTTCCAGTTGGCGGTCAAGTAGCCGCCGTCTTTGTTGGAATCCGAGTAGCCGACCATGACTTCCTGGGCATTGCCCCGCAGCGAGACATTGCGCCGGTAGATCGGGTTTCGGAGCAGCGTGTCGAGTATCTGCGGCGCGTTTTCCAAATCTTCAATGGTCTCAAAGAGCGGCACGACATCCACTTTCGACCAGCCGTTTTCTTCTTTCAAGTCGGCTAAATGGGCATCTTTCGCCAGCAGCAGCACGGCCAGCACATCGGAAACATCAGATGCCATCGATAAAATAAACGAGCCGAAGGCATCGGTGCCGAGCGTTTCCATCTTCTCAGCCACCAGCCGGAACAGCTTAAGCGTCTTGTCGGCATCCTCGTCAAAGTCCGGCAGCGCGGGGACAAGCGGCCGGCGTCCGGCGATTTCTTCTTCCAGCAGGTCAATTTTTTCGGGCTCACTGAACGTCTGCCACGGAATGCCCTGGTCTTCCAGCACTGCCGCCAGCGCTTCCAGATACTTCTCTTTATGCTCCCGAATGTCTAAACGCGCCAGATGGAACCCAAACAGCCGCGCCTGAAACAGCAGGGGAGCCAGCGCCCGGCGGGCCGCGAAGTTGCCTTTATGCGCCTCTAAAGAGCGCTGAAGCATCTCCAAGTCGGCGATAAACTCCGAAGCCGCGTTGTAGCCACCAGGGGCGCTGTTTTGGGTCCGGCGCAGGCGCTCCCAAATAAACTCGCATTTGCGTCGGTACGGCTCCATTGGGCTGCGCCCTGCCGCTTGCGCGGCGACTTCCGGCAGCAGGTTGGCGTCAACAGTCAGTGATTTCTCTAATTCCTCAGACACGCCGACATAGTGCCGGGACTGGCTCAGGCGATCACTTAATGCCCGCACCGCCGGGACATACAGCGACAGCACTTGCTCCCGGTGCAGCCGCAGCACTTCCGCCGTGTGGTCTAAAGTAATAGTTGGGTTGCCGTCCCGGTCCCCGCCCACCCACGAGCCGTACTCTAGAAAGTTCGGGATTTGGAACGTCTCGCCGGGATAGCACTCTTCCAGCGCCGCCGCCAAATCTTCATACAGCCGGGGCGTGATCTCAAACAGCGTTTCGCCGAAGTAGAACAAAATGTTCTTGGCTTCGTCGATCACCGACAGCCGCCGCTGACGCACTTCGTCGGTCTGCCACAAAATCTCGGTTTCGGCAACCACATCCGCCTCCAGCCGCTCACACTCGCTTGTCGCCATCTGTGGCTGCTCCATCGCACTCAGATACGCCGACAGCCGGTGCAGCTTCTCGTTCACCGTCCGCCGCTTCGCTTCCGTCGGATGGGCTGTAAACACAAGCTGAATAGATAAACTCTCGATCAACTTCCGCATCTGCGCCGCCGTTGTGCCGGCGCTGCTCAGGGTCTGGATCGCCTGACGCACCGACTCCGAGCGCGGCTTGTCCCCAGCCGCATAGGCCCGACGCCGGTTGACCCGCACGATTTCCTTCTGCTCGGCCAAATTAACCAATTGGAAATACGTCGTGAACGCCTTCAGCACCGGCAGGGCGGCATCAAAGTCCATGCTCCCAAACAGCGCGTCAAGCTCCGCCTCCGCCGCGTTTTCCCCCGGTACACTCCGCGCTTCTTTCGTCAATGCCCGAATGCGTTCCACCCGCTCAAACAAAACGTCGCCGCCCTGCTCCCGCAGCACCGCGCCCAGCGCATTTCCCAGCAGCCGCACATCCCGCGCCAGCTCCCCACCGTCTACTTTTTGCTCGTCATTTGCCATGCCGTTATTGTACCTATTCTCTTTACAATGCTCAACAGTTGTGCTAAACTAGAATATGGCACTGATACAAAAAGACAT
>CAXTER010000057.1:0-31246 GCA_964243345.1 uncultured Armatimonadales bacterium | reverse complement strand
TCCTGCACCCGCACTGCAAAGAAGTTCGAAGACTGATGATTTGCAGAACTCGGAACTAGAATATGGCACTGATACAAAAAGACATTCCTGCACCCGCACTGCAAAGAAGTTCGAAGACTGATGATTTGCAGAACTCGGAAGCGGAAAAAATTGCCCTGGCGGCTGATGCCGACGCACAGGATGAGGCGCTTTGGGAAAGTAAGTTTACCGCTTCGCAGGACACATTGGCTCACCTTGCTGCACAGGCACGAGCGCACCGCAGCGCCGGACGCACAAAAAAGATCGGCTCCTGACTTTTGGAGTCTCACATCGACCCCGATTTCCGCAAACGCTATCTGGCGCTTCCCAAAGAAGTCCGCTGAACGGCGCTTGCGGACTACCTGTTATGGCAGGCAGACCCTTTCTCCAACAGCCTGCACTTCAAAGAGATCAACAAAAAAGAAAGCGTCTGGTCCGTGCGGGCTGGCATCGGCTATCGGGCATTGGGTGTGCGAGACGGCAATGCTATGTTTTGGACCTGGATCGGCTCCCACGCCGTGTATGACCGCCTGATCAAAAACCTCAGTTAGAGAACCTCTCTTGTCAGGGTTTCATAAACAATGGCAAATGACGAAACAACATCCTCCGCAACGCTGATAATACTTGGCTACGACCTTGACCCGGACCAAGTCTCGCAGGCACTTAACCTTGTGCCGAGCCAGGCATGGCGCAAGGGAGAAAATAAAAAATACACGAGACGGGATGGAACAGTCGGCGTATTCGACAGCATTCACGAATGGGGCGGCTGGAAGTTGTGGGCTTCTGAAGAGCTGCGACAGATGCCTTTGAAGGCTCAGTTGGACCACTGGCTGCGAGTACTTGTTGAACGCTCCGCAGAAATCAAGCAATTTAAAGAGAACGGCTTGGAGATAATACTGGACTGCACTTTGGCAACAAGAGTTTACTGCCTTTATCTTCCTGCTGAACTGCAAGCACAGCTCGCAGAGTTAGGCGTAGATTTGGAAGTCACGGTTTATTCCCGCTTGCGCCGCATGACCAGGCGACAAGAAAGAAACATACTGAGGCATCGTTGACGAACCCTGCGCCTCGCTGGCATTTGGGGCAGAAATGGAGCGTTTGTAATGCCTCGTCCGCTTGTTCTCGGCAATGGGGAGATGCTGGTTAATCTGGACAGCCAGCTCTCCATTCGTGATATTTACTATCCTTATGTTGGCTGGGCGAACCATGTCGGCGGGTATCGGTGCCGGGTAGGGGTCTGGACTTCTGATGGCTTTGCCTGGCTGGAAGATGGCGGGTGGGAGCGGCGCATCGGCTACGAGGCTGACACGCTGGTTTCAAGCTGCACTGCCACCCACAGCGGTCTAGGAATACGGCTGCACGTCAGCCATGCCGTGCTGCATGATACCAATGTGCTTTTGCAGCGGTTTCGGATCGAAAACCGGCGTGAAGAAGCGCGGGAAGTGCGGGTGTTCTTTTCCCATGACCTGCGGATCGATGAAAGCGACATCGGCGACACGGCATTTTATGATCCGTATGCCGACGCCATGATCCACTACAAGCGGGACCGCTACTTTTTGTTTGGCGGGCGCATCGGCAGTGGGAATGCCGAAGACACGTCGGGGATTTTTGAGTACGCCTGCGGCGAAAAAGGCTTCCGGGGCGCGGAAGGCGCGTGGCGAGACGCGGAAGATGGCTTGCTGTCGGGCAACGCCATCGCGCAGGGATCGGTGGACAGCGTCATCAGCTACACCTGCACCATGCCGGGCCGGGGCGAGGCGACTTTGCGGGCGTGGATGGCGGCGGGCGAGACACGCGAAGACGTGCGAGCAATGCAGGACGCGCTCATTCGGCGCGGCTTTGAAGAGGCGCTGACCGAGACGGCGGGCCAAGACGGTGCGTATGCGCTGCGCCGGACGGATTTAGACCGTCTGCCGCCCAAAGTCGCTGCGCTGTTTACGCGCAGCCTGCTCCTTATTCGGACGCAGGCCGATAAGCGCGGAGCAATACTCGCATCCAACGACACAGATATTATGGAAACGGCGCGGGCGCATTATTCTTATATGTGGCCGCGTGACGGGGCGCTGGTGTCATCGGCTTTGGACCAAGTCGGGCTGTCAGAGATTACGCGCCCGTTTTTTGAGTTCTGCGCCCGCGTTCTGCCCAAAGACCGGGCGGCGCTGATGCACAAGTACGGGCCGGACGGCACCATCGGCGCGTCGTGGCACCCGTGGATTATTGAGAGCAGCGGCCCGGAAGTGCCGTTTCAGGAAGACGGCACAGCGCTGGTCATCTGGGCGTTCCGGCAGCATTTCGCAAAGTATCAAGATGCCGAGTTCGCTCGCCAAATCTGCCGCAAGTTCGTGTATCCCGCCGCCGATTTTCTGGCTCAGTTTCGTTCCCCGAACCATCTGCCCCTGCCGTCATGGGATTTGTGGGAAGAGCGGCGCGGGACGCATATTTTCACGACTGCCGCCGTCATCGGGGCTTTGCAGGCGGCATCGGAACTTGCATCGGAACTTGGGGAAGCCAAAGCCGCGGAGCGTTACCAACTAGCGTCGGAGGAAACTAAAGCTGCGCTGCTGACGCACTTCTGGGACGACGACACGCAGTGCTTCGCCCGCATGGTCACGACCAACGCCGACGGCAGCCTGACGCGGGACACAACCTGCGATGCGTCCGCGTATGCCCTGTTCGCGTTCGGCGTCCTGCCCGCTGATGACCCAAAAGTGGCCGCGACAATGGGCCGCATGGGGCGCAAACTCTGGGTCAAAGCCGGCGGAGGCGGACTGGCCCGGTACGAGCGTGATTACTACTTCCGGGTTTCCGACGATTTCGACCTGGTCCCCGGCAACCCGTGGGTAATCTGCACCCTCTGGCTGGCGGACTGGTACATCGCATCCGCTAAGAAGCCTGCCGACCTAAGAGGCGCGGTGGACCTGCTGGAATGGGCCACCCAATGTGCCCTCACCACCGGCGTTTTGCCCGAACAAGTCCATCCATTTACATTAGAACCTTTGTCCGTCGCTCCCTTAACCTGGTCCCACGCGCAGTTCGTGACGACTGCCTGCGCGTACTTAGACAAGCTGGCGGCATTAAGTTGACATCCCTGCCTCTGCAAAGCCTGTTAAAACCCCGTATGTCAGGGAATGATTCGGGCATCTTGAAGCTTTGCGAACAGGCTGAAGAAGCTGTCATCGGTTGCTTGGTAGTCTAGGAACCCAAGTTTGCGGCTTTTAGACATATCCGTAACAACTTCAATAGGGCGGCCTAAATCCGCGTCGGTATGCCAGGGCGACGCCACGACCGAGAGGTCCGGCTCGATTAGATCATGCTTGCGGGCAATCTCCGCCCAAATCGGACCGGCATCGGCAAGCTGAACTTCCAGGGGGAACGTCTCCGCCGGGAAAGGAGCGGCCTCCAGTCCAAACCAGCCCGTGATGCGCGGCCACATCCAGCTCCAGCGGAATACGTCGCCGTTGACAACATTAAACGCTTCGTTGCGAGCCGCTTCCGTCGTTCCGGCCCAGACCAAATGCCGTGCCAGCAGCTCTGCATCAGTCATATCCGTGAGGCCGTTCCACTGCACCGCAGAGCCGGGAAAGACGAAGGGGCGTCCTGTTTCGCGGCAGATCGCCGCGTAAACCGCCAGCGTGACACCCATATTCATCGCATTGCCGATGGCATAGCCAACAATCGTGTGCGGGCGATGCACGCTCCACCCAAAGCCGTCACGTTTAGCAGCAGCAAAGACTTCGTCTTCCTGGGCGTAGTAAAAGTTGTCAATGTCCAGGCGCGGCTGTTCCTCGCGGAACGGCGTCGCCGGGAGCGCCCCTTTTCCATACGCTTCAAACGGCCCAAGATAGTGTTTGAGGCCGGTCACCAGACCAACATGCTGCACGGAGCCGCCGGGCGACACGGCATCCATGAGATTACGCACCAATGCACTGTTGACTTTGATGTTTTCCAGCTCTGTCGGCTGCCGCATCCAGGTACACAGGAAAACGTGGGTAGGACGAAGCTCGGCAAGCGCGGCACGCAGGGAAGATGGGTCCAGCAGATCGGCGACCACCGGGGCAACGCCGTCGATATCCGTGGGAGGCCGCCGGGCGAGGCCATGCACCTGCCAGGCATTTGCCGCCAGGTGCCGCGCCAATGTACTTCCGACAATCCCGCTCGCGCCAACGACAAGTGCTAATCTCTGCATTCTAGTTCCTGACAAGTCTGTATCTGCTGCCTCTTATTCCCCTTGAGTGTCTCAAGGTCAAACCGCTTCGGCTCCGCGCCTCGGTTCGCCCTGAATTATAAGTTCTTCATTCTCGTCGTCCGTGAACAGCCGTGAGCGGGTCAAAAAGCGGATGCCTTCGGGCGCTTCGACGGAAAAGCCGCTGCCTCGGCCTTTGACGACATCTACCGTCAAATGGGTGTGCCGCCAGTATTCAAATTGCGGCCCGCCGATGTAGAACGGGCAGCCGGCGACTTCGCCCAGCAGAACATCGCTTGCCCCAATCCGAAACTCACCTAGCGGATAGCACATCGGCGAGCTGCCATCGCAGCAGCCGCCGGATTGGTGGAACAGCAGAGGACCATGCTGGACTTTGAGCGTCTCAATCCAGGCGTCGGCTTCAGGCGTGATGCCGACGCGGGCGGTTTGGTTGTTGGTTAGTGACATGGTAGTTTGAAGAGGTGGATTGGCCCCCACCCCCGTCGCTTCGCTCCGACCCCTGCCCCCACTTCGTGGGAGAGGGGCAAGAAGCTGGAAAGAAGCGACGGGGGTGGGGGCATTCCTATCAGAAAAAGCCCATCGGCTTGGGATCGTAGGACACCAGCACGTTCTTGGTCTGCTGATAATGGTCCAGCATCATCTTGTGGTTTTCCCGCCCGATGCCGCTTTGCTTGTAGCCGCCGAACGCCGCATGGGCCGGGTAAAGATGGTAGCAGTTTGTCCAGACGCGCCCGGCTTGAATGGCCCGGCCCATCCGGTAGGCCGTGTTCATGTCGCGGGTCCAGACGCCCGCGCCGAGGCCGTACAGGGTCTCATTCGCGATTTGAAGGGCTTCGGCTTCGTCGGCAAACTTAGTAACGGACAGCACCGGCCCGAAGATTTCTTCCTGAAATATCCGCATGGAGTTGCTGCCTTCAAAGACGGTCGGCTCGATATAGTAGCCGCCTTGCAGCTCCGGGGCGACTTCCGCTTCTTTGCCGCCGATCAGGACTCTCGCGCCTTCCTGCCGCCCGATCTCGAAGTACGACAGGATTTTCTCTTTCTGGTCGTTGGATGCCTGTGCGCCGAGCATGGTTTTCGTGTCCAGCGGGTTGCCCTGCTTGATGCGCTGCGTGCGCTCCAAAGCGTGGTGCAGGAACTGGTCATACACAGACGCTTCTATTAATGCGCGTGATGGGCAGGTGCAGACTTCGCCCTGATTAAGCGCGAACATGTTGAAGCCCTCCAAGCACTTCTCCGCGAAATCATCCTGCTGCGCCATCGTGTCGGCGAAGAAGATGTTCGGGGACTTGCCGCCAAGTTCCAGCGTCACCGGAATGATGTTCTCGGCGGCGTACTGCATAATCAGCCGCCCGGTGGTGGTCTCGCCGGTAAAGGCGATCTTGGCAATGCGCGGGCTGGAAGCCAGCGGCTTGCCGGCCTCGACGCCAAAGCCGTTAACGACGTTGATGATGCCTGCCGGCAGCAGGTCGGCGATCAGCTCCATCAGCACGAGAAGCGTGGCCGGGGTCTGCTCGGCGGGCTTGATCACCACGCAGTTGCCGGCGGCAAGTGCCGGAGCCAGCTTCCAAGTCGCCATGAGAATTGGAAAGTTCCAGGGGATGATCTGACCGACGACGCCCAGCGGCTCCTGATAATGGTAGGCGACCGTATTGGCATCAATTGGGGACGCCGTGCCTTCCTGCGCCCGGATGCAGCCCGCAAAGTACCGGAAGTGGTCAATCGCCAGCGGAATATCGGCGGCTAGAGTCTCGCGGACCGGCTTGCCGTTTTCCCAGGTCTCGGCCACGGCCAGCATCTCTAAATTGGCTTCCATGCGATCTGCAATTTTGTTCAGCAGATTGCCGCGCTCGGCGGGCGAAGTGCGCTCCCAAGCGGTTTTTGCTTTGTGGGCGGCGTCTAAAGCGACGTCAATGTCTTTGGCGCTGGAACGGGCGACTTCGCAGAATGTTTTGCCGTTAACAGGGCTTGGGTTCTCGAAATAGCGCCCGTCCACGGGCGGAACAAACGCGCCGCCGATGAAGTTGTCATAGCGGGACCGAAACGAGACTTTGCTGCCGTCAGTGTTGGGGTTGGCGTAAATCATAGTGTCTCCTCTGTGAGTGGACAGGGCTGTGTAAGAACGCGATGTGCTTATCAAGCAATTACGACAACGCATCACGTTTCGTTCCCTGCCGATCCGCCGCTTGACAAAATCTTCCGAAAACGCTTATACTCAAATCACTCTGGGCATAACAAAAACTGACATCTTTGTCTGAAGGGAACCTTCTATATGCAGCACAGACAGCTTGGGCGCACCAAGATTGAAATGAGCGCGATTATTTTCGGCGGGTGGCAGGCGGGCAAATCCGGCTGGGTCGGCGTAGACGATGCCGAAACAATCAAAGCCCATCAAGCGGCGTTTGACAGCGGCGTCACGACGTTTGACACCGCCGAAGCTTACGGCGAGGGGCACAGCGAGCGGATACTTCAGCAGGCACTCGGCGACAAGCGGGATCAAATTGTGATCGCGTCCAAAGTGTTCGCTGACCACTTAAAGCACGATCAGGTAATTGAAGCCTGCGAGCGGTCGCTCCAGAACCTCGGAACGGACCGGATGGACTTGTACCAAATCCACTGGCCGTCGGGCAGTTTCGGCACCGATGTTGTCCCAATTGAAGAAACGATGGGAGCGCTGCTGAAGCTCAAAGAGCAGGGCAAGATACGCGCCATCGGCGTCTCCAATTTCAGCCGGGCGCAGCTTCAGGAAGCCGCCGGAGTAGGGCGCGTGGACAGCCTTCAGCCGCCGTACTCCTTGTTTTGGCGTCAAGTAGAAGGCGATGCCGGGCAATACTGTATTGATAATAAGATCTCAATCATTGCTTATTCGCCGCTGGCGCAGGGGCTTTTGACCGGCAAGTTCAAGCGCGGACATACATTTGAAGAGGGCGACAACAGGTCAGGCAACAAGCTGTTCTCAGGCGAAAACTACGAACGCGCCCAGAATGCTTTAGATAAGCTGCGCCCACTGGCCGACAAGTACGGCATCTCTGTCGGGCAGCTTGCGCTGGCCTGGCTGATTGCCCAGCCGATGACAAGCGCGATTGTCGGCGCTCGCAATGCCGAGCAAGCTGCCCAGAACTCCGGTGCCGGTGACGTAGAGATAGACGAAGATGATTTGGACGCCATTGATGAAATTGGGCGCACTGTCACCGATCGCTTAGATAAGAACCCAATTATGTGGAATTGGGGCGGCTAGAAGCACTGATGCGTATCTCTGAAGTTGGCGGCGAAACCGGACTGATTGAGCGCATTCGCGCCACTTACGCTGGTGCGACGGGCGGCAGCCTGGCGCTGGGCATTGGGGATGACGCGGCGGTGCTGGATGTTCCCGCCGGCCTGCAAGTGGTGGTGACGACCGACCTGCTGGTAGAAGGTATCCACTTCCGGCGGGATTGGAGCGATTTATACTCTATCGGCTGGAAAGCGGCGGCGGTCAATTTGTCTGACCTTGCGGCGATGGGCGCAGACCCGACCTTTACATTCGTCTCGCTAGCCCTGCCGCCGGACGAGACAGTGGAAAGTGTCGAGCGCCTGTACGACGGCCTCGGTGACTGCCTCAGCCGGTACGGCTCCAAGCTTGCGGGCGGGGACACTAACCGAACTCTCAGCGGCCTGACACTGAACATCACGCAGATGGGAACGGTGCCGTCGGGGCAGGCGCTCAGGCGTACCGGTGCGAAAGCCGGTGACATTCTGATGGTAACGGGGACACTCGGCGGCTCGGCGGCAGGCCTCGCCCTGCTTCAGCAGCACGGCGCGGCTCGCGCTGAAAAGCTGGGCCGCTCTCTGGTGCAGGCCCACCGCCGTCCGCAGCCGCGTATCGTCGCCGCCCGCGTCCTGCGCGAAACCGGCCTTGTGCATTGCTGCATGGACCTGAGCGACAGCCTTGCCGCTGATCTGCCCAAGCTCTGCGCGGCGTCGGAGGTAGGCGCACGGGTGGATGTATCGAAGCTTCCGCTGCCTGTCGATTTGATCGCAGCGGAGGCTGGAATGGGACAGCCTGCCTGGCAGCTTGCCCTGAGCGGCGGCGAAGATTATGAGTTGCTGCTGTCCGTCGCCCCTGCCGACGCCCCGGCTGTTGCCGCTGCCGTCGCCGCCGCAGGAACGAGTTTATCCTCAATTGGTGAGGTAGTCCGTGCTGGCCTGCATTTCGTAGACGCCGACGGGAACGATCTGACGGCTGAAGGCAGCGGCTGGAATCATTTTGCAGGTGAGTGATTCAGAACCCGAAGGCGTGAACGCCCTCGTTTCTTCTTTCTTGTGCTTTCTTGTGCTTTGTTCTCTTGGCTGCCTATGACACGCACTTTCCATACGCAGAACGCTGATGAAACCCGCGCTTTGGCTGCGCGTCTTGGAGCGCTGATTCGCCCCGGCGACACGCTTTGCCTTGTCGGCGACCTCGGCGCAGGCAAGACCACATGGACGCAGGGACTGGCGCTTGGTTTGGGCCTGCCTGCCGAGGAGCCGGTCAATTCGCCGACCTTTACGCTGGTGTCTGAGCATCCCGGCGGGCGAGTGCCGCTGTACCATTTTGATGTCTACCGTTTGGACGACTCCTCCGGCCTCTACGATCTCGCGTTTGACGAATATCTCAGCGGCGACGGCATTGTGGTCATTGAATGGGCCGACAAGATTATGGACGCGCTTCCCGCTGATCGCCTGGACATCACCCTCACTCCAGACGCGCCAAACGTCCGGCAAATCGTAATGGCGGCGCAGGGAGCGCGGGCTGAAGAATTGCTGGCGCAACTATGACGTTTTTGGCACTGGATACAAGCGGCGCGGTGTGCGTGCTGGCGCTGGCGGAAGACGGCGGCTGCGTGCGAGCTGTCAGCCTGTTTGAGAGCAAGCGTACTCTGTCGGTGCGGCTGCTGGGGGAAGTGGACGCGCTGCTGACGCGGAACAGCCTGACGCTTGACGGCATGACGGCGTTCGCAGTCGGGCTTGGCCCCGGCTCGTTTACGGGTGTCCGCGTCGGCGTGACGACGGCGAAAACGCTGGCGCAGGTGACTGGTAAGCCGTTAGTGGGCATCGGCACATTGGATGCGTATGCGTCCGTGCTGGCACGGCTGGAACAGCCTGTCATGCCGGTGCTGCCCTCGCGCCGGGGTGAGGTCTACGCGGCTGTCTACCAAAATGGTGAAGAAATACAGGCACCGTTTGCGGCATCTTTGGACGAAATAAAGGTGCGGCTAAAGACCATGCAGGGGGTTTTGTGCGGCGATACGCGGACGCTGCCGGACTGGAATGGACTGGCGGTGACGCAGCGCTGGACGCCGCCGGAAGGGCTGACCCAAATTGCGGCGCGGCGGCTCCAAAACGGTGACACCGATGACTTTCTGAGTTTAGTCCCTCTGTATGTCGTCGCGCCGTCCATCAGCACGCCGAAGGCCGCGCCATGACGGCATTGGGGCGCTATCTGTCTTTTGACCAAGTGGCCGACGATTATGATCAGACGCGGGTCATTCCGCCGGCTCCAATGGATGAAATCGTCCGGCTGCTGGGGCGCGAGGCGCATTTAGAGCGTGGCGGACTCTTCTTAGACGCTGGGGTAGGGACGGGCCGGTTTGCCGCGCCGCTGGCCCGGCTGCACCCGGCGCAGGTGGTTGGCATTGACATTTCGCTGGCAATGATGCGGCAAAGTGCGGCTAAAATCGGTCCCAGCCGCCTGCCGCTGGCGCAGGCGGATTTGCAGCGGCTGCCGTTTCCGCGCGGGTCATTTCAAGGCGTCCTGCTGGTGCACATTCTGCACCTCATCGAGCGCTGGCCGCTGGTGCTGGCGGAAGCGCGGCGTGTTCTCGCCCCATCCGGCGTTTTGTTTTTGGGCATTGAGCTGGGAGGCCGCTCGGTTCTTGTAGACTTCTACTTAGAACGCGCCCGTATCCGGCGTGCTCTGCCCGCAAGCATTGGAACTGCCGGGCTGTCCCCGGCGCTGTCCTACCTGCGCCGTCGGGAGCGTGACGGCGGCCTCGGCGCAAGCGTCACGCTTCTCCAAACGCCGCAGATTGCCTGGAAGCGGACTATCCCGACCGCGCTGACACTGGACGCACTGGCCCGGCGCACTTACTCGCAGCTTTGGGCCATTCCCGACAGCGACCATGCCGAGATTTTGGCCGAGACCGAACACTATGCCCGCCACACGTTCCGCAAGGCGGATGCCGCCGAAACTTTGCCGTCCCGTTTTTCGATTTATGCCGCGCGGTGGTGAGGAGTCAAAGCAGAAGCCGTGGGCATGGATGCCGTGGGTTTCATACCCACGGCTCCCCGTTGTTTCCTCTTGCAAACTCACCCGCTTGCCGCTATAATACGTCATGGCCCTTATTCCCGTTGTCGGTCGCAAAACCCTGAAAATGCGCGTGCTGGTCGGGGCACTATATTTCACGCTGACACTTGGCGCGGTTGCGATGGTTTACCCGTTCCTCGTCATGCTGGGCGCGTCCGCCGAATCGCAGTACGAAAAGTCCAGCCCGGAGATTGTTCCGCGCTACTTGTATTCGGAAACGGCGCTCCTCGGTAAGTATGCCGAAGACAAGTACCGGGGCGATATGGACGCGATCAACGCCGCTTACGGCATGAACTACGCGGCGCTGCAAGACATTCGGCCCCCGGCGCAAACTGATCCCCAAATTGTTCAATCTTGGAATGCGTTCGCAGCCGCTCTGCCCGAACGGTACAAAAGCGCAGGCTTCGGCGGCGCGGCGGCGGCGTACAGCCCCAGCCCGCTTTTAGACCGCTACCATACGTTTTTGCGGACGCGGTTCCACGGCAGTATCCAGGCGCTGGACACGGCGTACAGTCAGGAAGACGAAGACTTTTTGACTGTCTTTCCGCCTTTTGAGCAGCCGTCCGCCCACACCTGGACTTCCGGCAGCGAGGCTAAAAGCCGGGACTGGAAAGCGTTCAAGGCAACTCTTCCCGCGCATTACTTTGTCGTGGTCGGCGCAGACCCGCTGTATCAGCGCTGGCTTCACCAACAGGCCGAGCCGGACTTGAAAACCTTGAACGCGGCTTGGGGAACCCGTGTCCGCACTTACGGGGACATTCATTTGACTGCCACGCCGGAAGGCAATCCGAAAAATCGCTCCGACTGGGAGCAGTTTGTCCGCACCCAGCTTCCGTTTCGGGACATCCGCGTTGACCCGTCGGCACTCGGCGCGTACCAGGCATTTTTGCAGCGGCAGTACCACGGCGACATCGCGCGTTACAATACGCAGTACGGCGCTCATGCCGGGTCGTTTCGCGCCGTCATCCTGCCGGACCCGGACCTTCTGCCTGCTGCCGGGCCGCCACTGCTGGACTGGATTGCGTTCCTGCGGGCCGCTCCCGTCAGTGCGCTTTCCGCCGACACGCCGGAAACGCGCTGGCACGGCTCCCCAATTGCCCAAGCGGTGCTGGCGTCCGACTGGGCGTATGTGCAGGGCCATTTGGGGGCGCTGCGACGTGATTATGCGTTTCGGAATTACAGCCTGGTCCTGCAGTTTGTTTTCCTGCACGGCAGCGCGGTCTCAGTGACGGTCATCTACTGTTTTCTCGCAATTCTCACGACGCTTGTGGTCAATCCACTCTGTGCGTATGCGCTTTCGCGGTATAATTTGTCCTACGGAAACGCCGTGCTGCTGTTTTTGCTGGCGACGATGTCGTTTCCGGGCGAAATCTCGCTGATCCAAAACTTTCTTCTCTTGAAGCAGTTTCATTTGCTGAACACTTACGCCGCGCTGATCTTGCCCGGCGCGGCCAGCGGCTACTCGATTTTTCTGTTGAAGGGCTTTTTTGACAGCCTGCCGCGCGAGCTGTACGAGGCGGGGACGCTCGACGGCGCAGGCGAACTGCGGATGTTTTGGACCATCACGCTGCCCCTGAGCCGCCCAATTTTCGCGGTCATTGGGCTTGGCGCGTTTTCGGCGGCTTACGGCGGCTTTTTGTATGCGATGACGATCTGTCAGGACCACAAAATGTGGACGATCATGGTCTGGCTGTACGAGCTTCAGTCCAGCGGCGCACCGATGTATGTGATGATGGCGGCATTGACACTGGCGGCCCTGCCGACCCTATTAGTGTTCATGCTGACGCAGAACGTCATCATGAAGGGTATCATTCTGCCCAGTTTCAAGTAAAGAGAGTGAACCCGTAGAAACCAGGAGTATTAACTTGCAGCGTGCTAAACGATTATCGCTGATCCCGCCGTATCTGTTCGGCGAGATCGCAAAACTGAAAGCCCAGGCCATTGCCCAGGGGCGCGATTTGATTGACCTCGGCATCGGCGATCCCGACCAGCCGACCCCGCCGGAGATTATTGACCATCTCGCGGCGTATGCCCATGACCCGACCACCCATCGCTACGACGAATCCAACATGGGCCGGGCCGAGTTTTTGGAAGATGTGGCGACTTGGTTCCAGCATCGGTTCGGCGTCGAGCTAGACCCCACCAGCGAGATTTTGGAACTGATCGGCAGCAAAGAAGGGCTGGCCCATGCCGCGTGGGCGTTTATTGATCCCGGCGATATCGCGCTTGTCCCAGACCCGGCGTACACGGTCGTTAAGGTCAACACCCTACTTGCCGGCGGCACGCCCTATGAGTTCCCCTTGCTTGCTGAAAATGGCTTTCTGCCCGACTTCACCGCGATCCCTGGTGATGTCGTGAAAAAGGCCAAGCTGATCTATCTAAACTACCCGAACAACCCGACAGGAGCCGTGGCGACCAGAGAGTTCTTCCAGGATGCCGTCAACTTCGCCCGCGAAACAAACACGCTGATTCTGCACGACTGCGCCTATTCGGAAGCGGGCTTTGACGGCTACCAGGCTCCGAGCATCATGCAGATTGACGGGGCCAAAGAAGTCGCCATTGAGACGCATTCCCTCTCCAAAACCTTCAACATGACCGGCTGGCGCATCGGCTTCGCGGTCGGCAGCCCGGACGCCCTGCGGGCCCTAAACACCATTAAAGGCAATGTTGATAGTAAGCAGTTCGCCGCCGTTGCCCTTGCCGCCGGCTGGGCCTTAAACCACGCCAAGAACGACGCAGCCCTGGCCCTGCTCCAAAAGCGCCGCGACGTTCTGGTGGACGGCCTGAACCGCCTCGGCTGGTCTTTGGAAAAGCCCAAAGCCACGTTCTACATCTGGGCACCTGTCCCGCCCGGCTACACGTCAGCGACGTTCTCCAAAGAACTGCTCGAAAAAGCCGACGTACTCGCCATCCCCGGCCTGGGTTACGGCCCTCACGGCGACGGCTACATCCGCATGTCCCTCACCGTCAGCGGCGACCAAAACGGTGAAAAACTCGAAGAAGCCGTCCGCCGCATCGAAAAAAACATCAAGCTGAATTGGTCCGCCCCCACCGACGGAGCCGCCCTTTTGGGCGACTCATCGGGGTAGGAAGCCACACATTGAAATGCGAGGCTCGGAAGTTCCCAGTGTCGCGGCGACACAAGAAGTTACATCCAACGAAGTTACATCCAACGAAGTTGGTCTTCCGTCGCCTCGACGGTGGGAACTCATCATCCTCGCATTTCAATGCGTGACTCTTGGTGCATCTATGTCAAAACAACCGACCAAACCAACGCTTGTGCTGATGGCGGGGATGCCGGGCGCGGGCAAGTCAACCCTCGCGCTGGCGTTAGGACGGGAACTCGGCTGGCCGGTTTTAGACAAAGATACAATCAAAGTCGCGCTGCTTGAAGAAGGAGTGCCGGAAAGCACGGCTGGCCCGGCCTCCTATTATGTGCCGCTTGCCCTCTGCCGGGACCTCATGGTGCAGCAGCAATTGTCGGTGATCTTCGACAGCCCAGCGGCGTATCCCACTGTGGTAGAGCAGGCGCAGGAAATCACGGAAGCGGCAGGCGGGTCGCTCAAAGTGATTTTCTGCTATGCCCGCGTTGAAGTCCGCAATCAGCGGCTGGCGGCGCGGACCCGCCGCCTGTCACAAATGGAATTTGACCTGGCGACAGACGAAGAAAGCCTGCGCCGCTTTACGCTCCTGCCGCCCACGACACTCAGGCTGGAAATGGTGCGTCCGCTTCAAGAATCAGTCGCAGAGGCTTTGGCTTACATCTCCCATGAAACTTGAGGCTGTGTTTTTGGACCGGGATGGGGTGCTGAACCCGCATATTCCGGGCGGCTATCTGCTGCGGGCGGAGGACGTGACCCTGCTGCCGGGTGTCGCGGCGGCGGTGCGGCGGCTGAACGATACCGGGTTGCGCGTCGTTGTCATTTCCAATCAACAGGGGGTCGGTAAAGGCTTAATGACGCGGGGCGATTTAGCCGCCATCGAGCAGCGCATGGCGGAGCTGCTGCACTTTGAGGCAGGGGCGTTTTTGAACGGCTGTTATTACAGCACCGAGCTGGCAGGCGAGGACTCGCACCGCCGGAAGCCTAGCCCTGGAATGCTGCTGGAAGCGGCGGCAGATTTTGGGCTGACGCTGGCAAACACAATTTTTGCCGGGGACTCGGCGACGGAC
The DNA here is from genome assembly GCA_964243345.1 of uncultured Armatimonadales bacterium. Taxonomy (GTDB): domain Bacteria; phylum Armatimonadota; class Armatimonadia; order Armatimonadales; family Capsulimonadaceae; genus JANXMY01. The sequence goes on along the minus strand of CAXTER010000057.1, from coordinate 16,528 downwards.
ATTGCGGCAGGCCACGCCGCCGGGGTGGGGCGAACGGTGCTGCTGCTGTCGGGCGGCATACGCGCTTATGCAGACAGCGATTTCCTGCCTGCGCCGGACTTAGTGTTTCCTGAGCTGGCGTCTTTCGTAGACTGGGTTTTGGAGCAGCGATGATGATACAGGCAAGCGCACCGGGGCGATGCGGGCTGGTGGGAAACCCGACCGATATGTACGGCGGCTCGGTGCTGTCGCTCTCCACGCAAGAGCGGGCACAGTGTACGCTGATGGAAGCCGACGTGATGACGATTACCGTGTCTGGGCAGTCGCAAACACTGTATTCCGTGGACGATTTGACTTTGCGGCCCGGTGATTATCTCAATGTCGCCCGTGCGGCGCTGTCGGCTTTAGAAATAGACCCGGCGGCGTCTTCTCCGTTTCACTTGTCGGCGTCTACCGAAATCCCAATGCAGGCGGGGCTGGCCGGGTCCACCGCGATTTTGGCCTGCCTCACCGGCTGCCTGCTGGCACATCTTGGTTTGCGCCTCAGCCCTTACGAGGTCGCTGAAACGGTGCGCGGGATCGAGTATGACGTTCTCGGCATTGTCTGCGGCTTCCAGGACCACTACATGACCGTGTTCGGCGGCCTGAACTTTATGGATTTCGCGGGCCGAGACAGCGCCGAGCAGACAAATTGGGATACGCCTTATCCGACAATTGAGCCGCTGGCATCCTGTGTGCCGCAAGGCACAAGAATGCCGTTTGTGCTGGCGCATACTGGTGTCCGGCACCATTCCGGCTCCGTGCATACGTCGCCCCGTGAGCGCTGGCTGGCCGGCGATCGTGCCGTCATTGATGGGTACACCGAAATCGCCGCTCTGGCGCGGGCTTCCAAGCGCCCGCTTTTAGAAGGCCGCTGGGAGAAGCTGGCTTCTGCGATGACCCGCAACCACGAAATAGTCCGCGAGTTAGGCGGCAGCGGGGACGCCAACGAAGCCCTGATTGCCGCCGCGCTTGACGGCGGCGCACTCAGCGCCAAGCTGGCCGGAGCCGGCGGCGGCGGGACAATCCTCGCCCTCACCCTTGACCCGGACCGGACAATCGCCGCGCTCAAATCCGCCGGAGCCGAAGCCATCCTGCTGCCGTCGCCGACACCGGGGCTGACTGTGGAGATTGTGGGGTAGAACCCAACCCTGCACAAGTGCCGGGGTGGGTTCGGGTATAATCCATCTATGGAACCTCCACTTTTGACTCACCGTGCGCGGCGGCTGCGCGGTTCGCCTGCCCTGCGCGGCATGGTGCGCGAAACTGAACTGGCTGTGACGGATTTTATTGACCCGCTGTTTGTGGTTCCGGGCCGGGGGCGGGAGCGGACGGCCATCGGCTCGATGCCAGGCGTGTTTCAATTAACGGTGGATGCGCTGCGGGACGAAGCGGAGCGGGTCGCAAAGCTCGGCCTGACGGCGGTGCTGCTGTTTGGGCTGCCGGAAGCCAAAGACGACACGGCGACGGGCGCGTGGATTGATACCGGTATTGTGCAGACGGCGGTGCGGGCGATTAAAGCCGACAACCCCAATCTGCTGGTCTTTACCGATGTCTGCTTGTGCGAGTATATGTCCCACGGCCACTGCGGCATTGTGGAAGGCGAGCGCATCTTAAACGACCCGTCGCTGGATCTGCTGGCCCGGACCGCCGTGTCTCATGCCGCCGCCGGAGCTGATGTCGTTGCGCCGTCGGACATGATGGACGGGCGGGTGGGGGCATTGCGGCAGGCTTTGGACAGCCAGGGATTTTCAGACACGCCGCTGCTGTCATATGCCGCCAAGTATGCGTCGGCGTTCTATGGCCCGTTCCGGGAAGCCGCCGACAGCGCCCCGCAGTTCGGGGACCGGCGCACCTACCAAATGGACCCGGCGAACCGGCGCGAGGCGCTGAAAGAAGTGGAACAGGACATCGCCGAAGGCGCGGACATGATTATGGTCAAGCCTGCGCTTTCTTATTTAGACATTGTGCGCGAAGTCCGGGGTCTAACCCATCTGCCGGTCGCTGCCTACAATGTATCGGGCGAATATGCAATGGTCAAAGCGGCGGCGGCAAACGGCTGGCTGGATGAGCGGGCAACCGCCTTAGAAATCCTGCTGTCCATTAAGCGGGCCGGGGCTGACATGATTCTCACGTATCATGCCAAAGACGCGGCGCGGTGGCTCCGTGAAAGCTAAAATCTGTGAAGCCTAAAACAAGCCTGCTCGTTATGCTCTTGCGCGGCCTCGGCCTGTATGCAGTGGCCTACGCCTGTTACTGGGGCGCGGCGTGGCTGGTCGGCAGCCCGCATGAGTTTCGCAATTTGTGGGCCAAAGCGCTGATTTTGCCGGGTATCGCCGCCGCCGCCCTTTATTTCAACAAGACCAACCAAACACGCGGAAAATAGCTGCGTATTAAGATAAGACGAGGAGAAGACATGGCAGACAATACTGCGCCGCTGATGGCGTTTTTGACAGCGGAAGGCTATGTGCCGCAAGCTGATGGGCAGGGCGGGATTGCGTTTAAGCGCGAAGGCCGCGTTCTCTTAAGCTTCGCTGGGGACGATGACCTTAATTATTTCAATTTATACTGCTACATGAACTACGGCGATTTAGTGCCAAGCCGGGACAAGGCGCTGTCGGTCGCAAACGAAGTCAACCGGACACTCAAAGCCATCAAAATCACGCTGCTGGACGACACTAACCCGAACCAAATTTCTTTCGGCGTCGAGTCCCTGCTGTCCGACCCGGAAGGCTTCAAGGCGATCTTTGACCGCGCCTGCGCCGTCGTCGCCCTCAGCATTGACCAGTTCTCCGCCAAAATCTCATCCGCCCGCCCCTTCCGCCCCGAAACGCCAGCGGAATAAAAACCTCACCCGAAAACAAGTTTTCACCCTCTCCTTGTTAAGGAGAGGGTTGCCGCTTGCGGCGGGGTGAGGTTTTCTACGACTTCGGCAGGGTGAAGGAGAACACGCTGCCTTTATTGTATTCGCTTTCGACGGCCACGCTGCCGCCGTGGTTTTCAACAATGTGCTTGACGATACTCAGGCCGAGGCCCGTGCCGCCGGAGGCGCGGCTCCGGGCTTTGTCAGCGCGGTAGAAGCGCTCAAAAAGGCGAGGAATGTCGTGGGACAAAATGCCGATGCCGGTGTCGGCAACAGCGATGGTGAGGGTATCGGCAGTCTCGGCGGCGCTCAGGCTCACCACGCCGCCGCGCGGGGTGTAAGCGATGGCGTTGTCTAACAGATTGACTAAGACCTGTGCCATTTCGTCCCGGTCGGCATGAACAATTAGTGGGGTGCGGATCGCGTTGACCAGACTGACATCCGCTTTTTCGGCCTGCGACGACAGCCGCCCAGCGACTTCAATCACCAGCGGCGTCAGGTCCACCGGCTTCTTTTCAATGCCGACAGCTTCAACCCGTGACAAATCCAAGAGGTCGGCGGACAATCGAACCAGGCGGTCGGACTCTCGAATGATGGTTTGCAGGAAGCGTGGGGCCACATCGCCGTCGGCAAGTGCGCCGTCCAGCAGGGTTTCCGCCATGGCCTTAATGGAAGTCAGTGGGGTACGAAGCTCATGGGAGACGTTGGCGACAAAGTCCCGGCGAACCCGCTCCAGCCGCCGCAGCTCGGTCAGATCGCGCAGGACCAGCAGGTACTCGTTCGGGCTGATTGGGGCGATGCGGACATAAAGCGCCCGCGGCGGCTGGCTAAGAGTAACCTCGCGTTCGACCCCGGTCTGCCGCCGGATTGCCGTTCGGTACAAGTCCTCCAGCTCGCTGCTCAGGGTATGGGCAAGCAAAGTGCCGCTGCCGGAAATGCCGAACAGCGCGGATGCCACAGAGTTTGACTGCCGGATATGTCCTTCGGCATCCGCCAGCAGAATGGCATCTTCCGTGGTTTCTAAAAGTGCCTGCCAGTGCGGCGCACCAGCGGCCTCTTCGGGCATAGGAAGGGATGCAGAGCTGCTGCCGGACATAGCCTCTGCGGTGTCCGACTCTTCTTTCGGGCGGCGCTGCCAGGGGAACAAGCTCACGGGTGGCAATCCTTAAACTTTTAGCCTTAAACTTTTAGCCTTTGAATTTGTAGCCGACCCCGCGCACCGTCAGCAGCATTTCCGGCTTGGCCGGAATGGGTTCCAGTTTTTCACGCAGCCAGCGGATATGAACATCCACCGTGCGGTCATCCACGTAACAGTCCTCGCCCCAAACTCTCGACAAAAGCGTCTGACGGTCGAAGACCCGGCCTCGGTTTGCGGTCAGCAAATACAGCAGATCAAATTCTTTACGGGAGAGCGCAACTGCCGTACCCTCTCGGACCACTTCGCGCCGGTCTGCCCGGATTTCCATGCCAGCGATCTGAAGCATCTCGCTTTTTTCCGGCTCGGCAGCCGGCTCGGTAAATGTCTGGGGGCTGCTGCGGCGCAGGAGGGAATGGACGCGGGCCATCAGCTCGCGCATGGAAAACGGCTTGACAACATAATCATCGGCTCCGGCATCGAAGCCGCGCAGGCAGTCGGCTTCGGCGGCACGAGCCGTGAGAAGAAGCACTGGCAGGGCGGCGTTGTGGCGATGCAGGCGGCGGCATAAGTCAAGCCCGCTTCCTGAAGGAAGCATGACATCCAGTATGACAAGATCGGGAGCGCCCGACAAAAATCGGCTGATGCACTCATCAGCATCGCTGGCGGTTTCTACCATCAACCCTTCTTTTTTAAGATTGTAGGAAATTGCGTCTACGATTGGCTCTTCGTCGTCCACTACTAGGATTTTCGTCATGCGCGTCTCCCCATTCACTGTTTCATTTTGTTCTTTCAGGCCAGTGCCGTCGTACAAACCGAGTATACCCACGGATTAGGGTATTGTCTATCCCCGCTTGACAGCTTCAAATTATTATGTTACACTATTACAAAAAAGCAGGCTACTAAGAAATGGCGATGGACAAGCAGACAAAAGAGGCACTCAAGCAGATGCAGGCGGAGATGCGTCAGCTCCAAACGCTGATTGCTGACCAAAAGACAGAGCAAAAATCTGACCACAAGCCCGAAGTTAAGTTGGAGAACAAGCCTGAGCCTAAATCTGACGGCGGCGTCACTTACAGTGTCCATCGGCCTGCGCTTGGCGACGGCGACGCGGCTTTTAAGACCGGCACTGTCACTGTTTCCGCCGCGCAGCTCCTGAAAGCCACCGACGAAGCCGCCGCGCTTCTCGGCTACGCGCTGTCCTCGCCGCAGAAAGTCGGCCTGCTCCGCGCCCTGCTCGGCCACCCCTCGGAAAGCGCGGCGGCGCTCGGCGCGGCGGCCCAGCTCAGTACCGGCAGCCTGTACCACCACCTGCGCGATTTGATGCACGCGGGGCTGATTGCTCAGGAAGGCCGTAACCGCTACCAGATCACCCAGCGCGGCCAGCGCGTCCTGCTGCTGCTGCTGGCGCTGACGGTTGAGTAGGAACCCTGCCCTGAACGGCAGGGCTTTAAAAGTGCAAGCGCCCACCTTCTGCACTGGCAGACCCGGAGGGCGTGGGCAAAGCTTCAAGTCACAGTCCGATGCCCGCACAGGCGGGAAATTGCACTTCAAAGCATGGGGGTTCAGCCCCGTGAACCCGGAGAAACCCCAATGCCTGAATACATACTTTCAGAAGAACGGCTGGCTGACGATCTGCCGAGCCTTGCTGTTGCCCGCGCCGATGCACCCGCCGACGCGCCGCTTGTTGTCGTCCTGCACCCGCTGGGCAGCCGCAAAGAAAAGACGCTGCCGGGCCTGCTGGCGTTTGCCCGCGCCGGTTTCCGGGCCGTGTCCATTGACACCCGACTGCATGGCGAGCGTCCCAACGCCGAGGAGCGCGAAACAAGGCTGCAAGCGGACTTCTTCGGCACGTCGTCCGAGATGGTGGAAGGCACGGCCCGCGACGTGTCCCGCCTGCTGGACACGCTGGGGGCGGACCGCGCCGCCGTCCACGGCGTTTCGCTGGGCGGCTACATTGCGTTCGCCGCGCTTGTCACCGAGCCGCGCCTAGAGGCTGCGTCCGTCGCCATCGGCAGCCCCGATTGGGCCGCACCAATGCGGGCGTTCGGCCTCGGCCCCGGCAACCCGTTCTACGACCTTGCCGTTGCTTCCAGCCCGCTCGCGCTGCTCCCTGCTGTTCTGCCGCCGCGCCCACTTTTGATGCAGCACGGCGTCTTGGACGAAACCGTCTCTGTGGAAGGCGTCATTGCGCTGGAAAAAGCGCTGCGCCCGCTTTATGCAAATACGCCGGAGCGCCTGCATTTGGAACTGTATCCCGGCCTCGGCCATGTCTACCCCGACGAAATGGAGCAGCGGGCGGTGGAATGGATTGGGCGGTTTATGGAAGTTAAGGGATAACAAGGAACCATGCCATGAATGGCACGGCTATTGGGCGCAGACGCCGCAAAACACCCGCTTCGCGGGGTTCCGAGTAAGAAATTTTCCCAGTGCCGCGAAGCGGTACTTCGTAGCGTCCGCGCTGGTTAGCCGTGACATTTATGTCATGGTTCTTGGATGGACAGAAGATACGATGCAGATAAACATTGACAAAATCAATGCGTCTCCCACTCATGCCCTGACGCGCCCTGAGATGAAAACATTGCTGGCTGTCGTGCCAAAGGATTGGCTGCGCTATGTGCAAACAATCCATCTGAGCGCAATCATGCCAAGTAACAGTCGTTTCGTGCGGCCTGTCATTTATTCAGGGTACAGCAACCGGCTGAATATCTCTATACGAGGGTTAGCCCCTGAGCAGGCTCGTCGTGAAATACTGCGTGAGCTTGCGGTGATCGGCCTCAACGTAAGACCAAGCTATGGTCATAAGTTGTCGCATCAGCAGCTCAGAGAGATTGACGAAATCATAACGCCCCTGCTAGAGCAAGCCAAGCAGGCACAGGAACTAATGCACGCGCATTAAAAAGAACAGAACGTAGTAGTAGGCGAGGGGGGCGGAGAAGAGCATGGAGTCAATGCGGTCTAAAATGCCGCCGTGGCCGGGGAGAACGGTGCCGAAGTCTTTGACGCCTAAGTCGCGCTTCAAGGCAGACTCGCAGAGGTCGCCGACCTGGCCGGCGACGGCGCAGAGGGCAGCCAAACCGAGGGCATGGACCATCGGCAGGTGCAGCCACCAGCCCAGGGCCGCGCCGGTGACAAGAGAAGTCAGGACGCCGCCGATGGAGCCTTCCCAGGTCTTGCCGGGGCTGACGTTTGGCGCTAATTTATGACGCCCAAAGGCTTTGCCGGCGAACAGTGCTCCGGTGTCGCACATCCAGGTGCAGGCGGAAACAAAGATGACCAGCCACTCGCCGGGTGTTGTGTGAGCGATGGGCGGGATGAGCAGCGGGATATTCGCGCCGGAAAACCGAATCATGCCCGGCTGCATTCCATGGAGCAGGGTCAGATACGAAAACAGCCAGCCGACATAGACCGCACCGAGCAGCGTCGTCCCAATTGTCACAATTGGTCTTGGGCGGCGCTTGAACAGCTCCGTCAGCAGGGTCGCAATCACCAGCAGCAGCAAAGACGCCGGCAGGTACGGCCCAAACTGCCGGCCGTTGTGGGTCCAGGCGATAATCTGGAATGCGACGCAGGCAAGCACGCCGAGAAACTCGCTCGGCTCGCCGCCTTGTTTTTTAACCGCCCGGTACATCTCCAAAGTGCCGCCTACGGAAAACAGCGCGACGCCCAGCGCAAACGGCAGGCCGTTCGTGGCGAAGTTGAGGGTGATATATAAGCCTGCCGCCAGCAGACCGACGACAATTCGGGTCAGCATGGAGCGCTCGCGCATGAAGTGGCGGTGTTTGGTGGGCTCAGGTTCCAAAACGAGTCTCGGCGTAGGTGTAATCATCAAGCGTGTCGGTGTCGTAAGCAAGAACAGGATCGGCGTCTCGTATTATTTGGATAGGGCCGCCAAGCAAATGCTCGGCCCGGTGCATAATCGACGATAAGCGCAGCGTTTTCGTGGCAAGCTGCCAAAGCAGTTGCGGGCCGGCAATGCCCGCCATTCGCGCCTGCGATTTGCGGGCATTAAACAGCGTGTCAAACAGCGCAGACCGGCGATCAAGCAAGTCCGGCTGGATTTGGAACAGCCCGGCCAGCGTCACCGGCCCAATGTCTGTTAAAGAAACAAACTCCGACGGCGGCGCATCGGGAAACGTCTTTTGGTAAGCCTCAGCATGAACTAATCCTGCCGTCACCTGCGCGTCTGCGCGGCAGGCTCCGACGAACGCCCGGACGCTTTCGGCAGTGATGAGCGGCAGGTCGGACGTGCAAAGCAGCGCAGGCTGACCGGCTTCGGCGTGGCTAAGGCCAAGACGCATATTCTCCGGGCCGCTCCCCCCCGCTGGCAGCCAGAGGTCCACGCTATCTACGGCGCGGCTGACTTCGGGCGGCGCAACACAGATTATTTTTGCATCAGGTTCAGCGGCTCGGAGCGTTGTCACAATATGCTGCAAGAGCGGCATTCGGTTCGGGCCAAAGGGGGCCAGAGCGCGGTACGGGCTGCCAATATGCTGGGCAAACTCGGCACTGATCTCGCCGCCAGCGGGAACAACAATGCTTTTCATGCGCTTAAAACGGCGCGGGAACGAGGAACGGCAATGCGCTAGGCAGCAGCGTGATTGTTGCAGGCGTCGTGCCTAACACTTCGCCGTCAATCAGCAGCGGCTGCGGCGGGTCAGCGTCTACGGTTAATCTTTTGGCCTTGTGCATGGAAACCGCCGCGCTGCGGACATGATTTCCCGAAAAAATCTGCGTGAGGTTGTACAAGAGCGTCGGCTTTGACACGGCGGCAACCAGGCAGATGTCGAGGCATCCATCATCTACTTTCGCGCCCGGCGCGATTTTCATGCCGCCGCCGGTGGTCTCGGCATTGGCAAACGACACAAACATGGCCGACAAACGCCGGGGCGGGGCAGCATCGAGCGTCAGCGTCAGCGCAAACGGCGTAAAGCGCCACAGGGTCAAAACTGCGCCCCAAACATAGGCCAGCGGGCCGGACAGAAACCGGATGCCGCTGTTGACCGTCTGCGCGGTGCGGGCATCGTAGCCGGTCCCGGCCAGCACCAGAAAATGGCGCGGCCCGCCGGTTCCTTCGCCTTCAATGACCCCAACATCCACGTTGCGGATAACTCCTGAAGTCAGCGTTTTGCAGGCCGCTTCTAAACTGCCGTACAGTCCAAGTGCACGGGCAAAATCGTTTCCTGTTCCATAGGGAACGAGACCGGCCGTGACTCCGCTGCCAAGAATGCCGTTCATTACTTCATGCAAAGTCCCGTCGCCGCCGACCGCTACGACCAGCCGTGCGCCTGCCTTGACAGCAGCCTCAGCCAGCGCCCGCGCATCACCACTTTTTTCGGTAAAGCGCCATGTCCAGTCCGCCGCCGCGTCGCCGAGCAGCCGCTTGATTTCGGGAACCTGCCGTCCGGCCTTGCCGCGCCCAGCCGTGGGGTTCACGATCAGCACGACATCAGGAGCATTGGTCATAGCGGCATTATATCACAATCGCTTTTAGGATACAAGATGCCAGGTATCTTGCCTGGAGGGAGGTGAAGTGGGTAGACTTAGGCGTTAAAGTGCAAGCGTAGAGCGCCACGGAATAAATTCCGAGGCTGTTGACTTCTCAGCGTCGAGGGGACGCGAGAAACAAACGAGAAAAGCCTTCTCTTTCTTGACGTCGCTTCGACGGTGTGCTTTTCCGAGCCTCGGAATTCATTCCGTGGCAATCTTATATCACTTCAAGGAGCCACCCATGCCCCAAATAGACATGCCGCTGGAACAACTGCTCGCTTACACCGGACGCAGCCCGCGCCCGGATGACTTCGACGATTTTTGGAACCGCTCGGTTGCCGAAATGCAGGCATTGGACCCGCAGATCAAGCTAAGGCCGCACGCGCTCCCAGCGCCGTTTGCCGAGTGCTTTGACCTCTATTTCACGGGAATGGGCGGCGCACGGGTTCATGCCAAGTACCTGCGGCCTAAAAACCAAGCGGGGCCGCATCCGGCGCTCTTGATGTTCCACGGCTACGGCGCAAGCAGCGGCAACTGGACGGACAAGCTCGGCTATGTGGCGCTGGGCTACTCCGTCGCCGCGCTGGATGTGCGCGGGCAGGGCGGGCAGTCACAGGATGTCGGCGGAACGACCGGGCGAACCGCAAGCGGCCACTTCATCCGGGGCATTGACGACGGCCCCGAAAAGATGCTGTTCCGGCAGGTGTATTTAGACTGCGCCCAGCTTGCCGGCATTGTTATGGGGATGCCGGAAGTGGATGCAAGCCGCGTCGGCGCGACCGGCGGCTCGCAGGGTGGGGGATTAACTCTCGCCTGCGCGGCTTTGGAGCCGCGTATCAAGCGGGCCGCGCCCTGGTTTCCGTTTTTGTGCGACTACAAGCGGGTATGGGAAATGGATTTAGCCGTCGCGGCCTATGCTGAAATCCGGGAATACTTCCGCTCGTTCGACCCGCGCCACTTGCGCGAAGATGAAGTATTCACTCGCCTCAGCTATGTGGACATTCAGTTCCTCGCGCCTCGCATCCGGGCAACGACGCTGATGGTCGTCGGCCTCATGGACACGGTCTGCCCGCCGTCCACGCAGTTTGCGGCGTACAATAAAATCGCCGCGCCGAAGGACCTGCTCCTCTACCCCGATTTCGGCCATGAAGACCCACCGGGCGCGGCTGACCTTGTGTTTGAATTTTTGGCGGAGTTATGAGAGCCTCACCCGGAAACAGCACTGGCTTCCCGGAGGGCAAGTTTCCATCCTCTCCTTGTTAAGGAGAGGGTCAGCGCTTGCGCTGGGGTGAGGTCTCTTGCGCTGGGGTGAGGTCTCTTGCGCTGGGGTGAGGTCTCTTGCGCTGGGGTGAGGTCTTCTAAAACAGCGGCCCAGCTTCGGCCAGCGTGTCGCAGAGCTGGCTTGTGACTTCTTCAAAGTCGTCCGAGGTCAGCCCCAGGATGGAAAGAGCGTCGGGCTGAAGCATATACGCCAGGCCGTCTAAGCCCAAGCCGATGCCCAGCGTCATGCAGATGGCATCGGCGACATGGACTAGGCAGGGCAGGGGATGATCGCCGGGCGCTTCCAGCGGCGTATGGTGGTAGCGCACGGCGGCGACCAAAGACGCCGGCAGGTTCCAGCGCTCCAGCAGGCAGGCCCCCGCCTCGGCATGATCAAAGCGAAAGACAGTGCGCTCGGCCTCGGCGTAGGTCATCTCGCCGCTGGCTGCCTGCATCAAAACTTGAATAAACTGGTCTCGCAGGTAGGCGTTCATCACTACTTTGCCGAGGTCATGCAGCAGGCCGGCGACAAACGCTTCTTCCATGCCCCGGTACTGAGTCCGCCGCGCCAGCGCCTGCGCTGCCGATGCACAGGCGAGTGAATGGCGCAGCAGAGCGCCGCGCGGCAGGCAGTACCCCGCCACTTCATTTTCCAGCAGTGCCTCGCAGCTTGCCGCCATCACCAGGTTGCGCGTCGTCCGCATCCCCAGAATGACAACCGCATCGGAGACCGTTGCAATGCGGCGGCTGGAGCCGTAGAACGCTGAATTTGCCAGCTTTAAAACTCGCGCTGCGAGGGCTTGATCCGGAGCCAGCACTTTGGCGACATCCGCAATGCCGAATTTCGGATCATCCGTCAGCCGCATCACCCGCACGACTGTTTCCGGCAGGGCCGGCAGGTCGCATACCTGGCGTACCAGCGCTTCCAAGCGTTCAGTTTCCATAAGCCCCCAATCCCGCCCGATCTGGGTAGCTGCGCCGGGAAGGCGGGGCAGGCAGGGAAAAGTCGGCTAGGATAGGCGGATGGCCCAGCGAAACAAGAAGCCGCTCCGGCAGGCCCAGCGGGCGCACCCAAACTGCGCCGGTGCCGGCTTCCAGCGTGACTGTGCGCCCGCCATGCCCGCCGGTTTCCTCGGCGCACACGGGGATGCCCGCCCGCTCCAGCTCTTCCTGAAGCCGCCGCACCGTGCGCTGCCCAATCTCCAAACGTGAAAGAGAAGCCGCATCGCCTGTTCCGATGTTTGCCGGGGTGAAAATCTGTGCGCCGCCCACGAGCGCGGCCCGAAGGAGCCGGACCTGACTGCCGAGCCGCACAATTTCGGCCAGCGCGTGCTTGACCGCCGTATCCGCGCACTTGCCGGGCAGCGGTGCAGTCGCCGGGCGACCGGGGAGGGCCGGCAGCGTCTGTGGCAGGACTACATGCACCAGCACTGCCGCCTGCGCCAGCGGCTCATAGAGGCACAGCCCGACGCACGCACCCAGTCCGCAGGCTTCCAGCCTGCGGCCAGGAGTCCGCTCCGACGCAATTTCTCCCATTTCTACAGTTGTGACAGTCGCCATGATTACGCCATGCTCCTGCGTTTTATTGTGGCAGCTGAGACGTATTTCTTCAGGGGGCGGACCGGACTCCGCTAGTCCAGCATCAGCGCCGAAACCTCAGTGCCGGCGGGGAAAACGGCTGTTTCCGCCGGCAGGATCAGGAGCGCATTCGCAAGTACCATAGAGCGCAGCATTCCTGATCCCTGCGCTCCAGTCGTGTGGACCACAGAGTCGCCATCTTCGCTGGTGACAACCGCTCTTTGGTAAGAACGCCGCCCCGGCGTATGACTCGCTTCTTCGGCCAGCCGCGCCGTCTTCTGAACTCGTGTCAGCGCCGTTTGGCCTGCCATCTTGCGGAGCGTGGGCCGGACAAACAGCTCAAACGTCACCATTGACGACACAGGGTTGCCGGGAAGCCCAAAAAAAAGCGTTTCGTTCCACTGCCCGAACGCCAGCGGCTTGCCGGGCCGAATGGCGACGCGCCAAAAGTCCACCGTGCCTCGCTCGGCAAAAACGGCCTTGACGTAATCAAAATCGCCGACTGAGACGCCGCCGCTGGTAATCAAAATATCTGCCCCGGCGCAGGCGTCAAACGCCGCCCGCAGCGCGTCCGGCTTATCCCGCGCATGAAGCCGATGGGTCACAACGCCGCCCGCTTCCTCCACCTGCGCGGCCAGCGCGTAGGCATTGGAGTTGTAAATTTGGCCGCGTTCCAGCGCCGTCCCCGGCTCGACCAGCTCATCGCCGGTGCTGACAATCGCCACACGCGGCTTTGGATATGCTAAAAGTTGAGCGCGTCCGACTGTCGCCGCCATGCCGATCTCGGCCGGCCGCAGGCACGCTCCCTTTGCCACAACGATTGTCCCGCTGGAAACTTCCTCGCCCTGCCGCCGGATATGCTGGCCGCGTTCGGCCTGTTCGGTGAACGCGACGCCGCCTGCGCGAGCCTCCGTGTCTTCTACAGGAACAACCGTGTCTGCGCCGTCCGGCAGCGGCGCTCCGGTCATAATCCGCAGGGCATGGCCCGGCAGGAGTGTTGGGAGATTTAATGCTCCGGCGGCAATCTCTCCCGACACGGGCAGCACCGCTGTTAACTGCGCGATGTCGGAAGCGCGGACGGCAAACCCGTCCATGCTGCTGTTGTCAAACGGCGGCAGGTCATGGGACGCAGCTAAGTCTTCCGCCAGCACTTGCCCCAGCGCTTCCCCAATCGGCGTTTGGACCGGCGTCAGCGGCTGAGTGTGGCTGAGTATTTGCGCGAGGGCTTCTTCGTAGGTGAGCATAAAGGAGTTCCCTGCCCTGAACGGCAGGGCTTTAAAAGTGCAAGTCCCCGCCTGCGCGGGCAAGAGAGGCGCGGGCAAAGAAAGTGCGGGCAGTGTTAGGGTGTAAGCATACTCAGCCTGTGGTTCAGCGTATTTAAATACTTGGACTTGCTGAACATATATGGACCAAACTCTTGATACTCTGCTAAGTCAAGTACGGAGGGATCATAGTCGTTCTCATAACCAAAACTATGCCATACAACATACTCGGCATTCTCCTCAATCTGAGCTGTAATAGCTCCACACCCTATATCGCCACATTCCGGGCAGACATACAACATTATCCGGCCTGTTTCCAAAAGTGAAGGCTTTTTGAGCAGCAGAACTTGAGCCGCTTCCTCCTCATATTCCGTTCTGCCCCAGCCTAAACAACTTATCATACCGCCTGCTTGCAAGAGTTCCCCAAACGGGTATGCCAAACAAGTTGTAGCAGTGAAATCTGCTCTGCCATAAGTTTACGAAACCGAAGGGCTACTTTTCGCAGCCTAACTTTCGCTCCCTGTCTTCGCCCGCGCAGGCGGGTGTTTGCCCGTTTGAAGCACGGGGGTTCAGCCCCGTGTTCCTTTGTGCTTCTAACTTGTCGGATGACTCGTTTCGCGGACACGCAGAACGTCTACCGCGTGGGGCAGCAGCGGAACAAGGCTGCGCGTGCCGTCGGATGCGCCCGACGGGCTGCCGGGCAGGTTCACAATCAAAGTCGTACCGCGAACACCGGCGACGCCGCGTGACAGGGCCGCGAACGGTGTCTGCTTGAGGCCCTCCCAGAGCAGAAATTGGCTGATGTTCGGCGCATGACGTTCCAAAACTTTTTCGGTCGCTTCCGGCGTCACATCGCGCGGACTGAACCCGGTGCCGCCGGTGGTCAAGATCACCGCGCAGTCGTAGTCGTCGCACCAGCGCCGGAGTGTTTCGGCAATTGCCTTTTTGTCATCGGGAACCACGCCTTCCAGGGCGACCACAAACTTGTCGCCCGGCAGCGCGTTTTTAATGGCCGGCCCCGACAAATCTTCGCGCTCGCCCCGGCTGCACCGATCACTGATTGTCAAAACGCCTACTCGGATGAGTTCCATAAAAAGTCTCCGCTCTTTCCTCCGGTCTTTGAGACCAGATGCACGCTCTCAATCGTCATGCGCTTGTCCACAGCCTTTGCCATGTCATACACCGTCAGTGCTGCGACTGTTGCCGCCGTCAGCGCTTCCATTTCCACGCCCGTCTGCGCCAATGTCGTCGCTGAAGTATGAATTGTCAGCGTGTTTTCCCCAATCTCAAAGTCCACCGACACGTCCGACAGCGGCAGGGAATGGCACAAGGGGATCAACTCATCTGTCCGCTTCGCCGCCAGCACCCCGGCGACCCGTGCGACGCCGAGCGCGTCCCCTTTGGCAAGTGTATTCAGCCGTATCTTTTCTAACGTCTCCGGCTGCATCGTGACAACCGCCTGCGCCGTCGCCACCCGCCGCGTCACGTCTTTCCCGGACACATCCACCATCCGCGCCTTGCCCGCCGCGTCCACATGGGTCAAATCACTCATAATTTATTTTGTTCACCGTTCGGCTGGCCGGGTTAAGATGCACAATGCGCTTGCCGCACTGACGCGCATAGCTGACGGCATCTGCCGTGCCGCCCAAACTTGCCGCCGATTTGCCGTCCCAAACTGCAAGGAGCATCTCCGACCTGTTCACAACTTGTTTGCCTGCCTTGAAGTACGCTTCCCGATTGGAACCAGAAGCTTTTAAGACTTCAACGGCACTCGCTTGGGCCAACAGCCGCTTGTAAGCATCTCTGCTCGCCCCTTCTTCAAACTTCATCTCGTAACCTGCAAAGGGAATGATAGCTGCAAATGAGCCGCCGCGTCTCAAAACACTCTCCGCAAAAAGCTGGTCTGCACCCGTAGCAAGCGAGGTAAAGCCAGTCAATTCACTAGGCACAGAAAGCAGTTCGTCCATTTGCTGCTCAACCCAGTCCCAATCTGCCTGCGACGCTAAACGCTGATGCCCTGTGATTCCGATTCGCATGTTGTAGACCTACTACGCGGCAACCGCCTCAGCCTTTGCGCCTTCATTTGCTGCATTTTCGCCTAATGGGTGGGCTGCTGTAATGACCATCGCGCTAGGAATCATGTTGCCCTCGTAGTAGATATTGGTAATTCGCTTCAGATCGTGCTGAACCAGGCCGTCCGGCAGAGCTTCCCGCACGACTTCCAAGAAAGGGCCATCCTCCGGCACAATGTCAAATCGCCCGATCTTCAACCACCATTTTTGATTTCCAATGGCGGCAGTCACGAGGTCAATAATGAGGCCGAGAGAAGCACGATCATCTTTGAGCCATTTCGCGGAAACGACAACATCATATCTGCCGAGGAAATCACTGCGCTCGAACAAGCCGAAAAGCATAAATTCGCCGCGCTCTTTAGCAATGTTTTCTTCAGCCTGCTGAAACTGCTGGAAGTAGTTCATAAGATTACCTTTAACACGCTTTTTGTCGCGCTGATCATTTTGTCGGCATCATCCACTGAGTTCATCCCTCTGGGGTCATAACGCTGCTCCGGGGTCCATTTAGTCACAATCGACCAATCAAGACCGATTGCGGCTTTTAGCCTACCTTCGATTGCTGTTAAATGAAGCAGCGTTTCCAAATTGTGAGTCTGGAAGCTCCGGTAGCTGCTGAACTCGCCGGATGTTGCTGGAAAACCAGGCCACTTCAGCGTCCGGCAAATCCGGTCTTTCAGGGCGATCTCGACGGCGTATCCGCAGAGGTAAATCGCCACGTCATATTTTCGGCTGGCTTGCAGCAGTTCAGCCGACTGCAAATACTCCCGCGCCGTCTTCCGCAGATCCGACCGTGTGATCACGAGAAGCCCTCCCTAGCTTGCTGCACTCTGCTTTTTATTATTCCCGGCGG
>CAXTER010000056.1:0-34553 GCA_964243345.1 uncultured Armatimonadales bacterium | reverse complement strand
GTATGCGCTGACGGCTTTGCGTTCAGTCTACCACCGACACCGCAATCATACAAGGCGCTGCACCGGACGCCGGTGGTTAGGTTCTCGCGTTTCATAGAGCGTTTGCACCGGGGCAGGTGAGCTATGGCGTTAGGCCGCTGGGCGAGACGCTTCTCTGTGGCATAACGGAAAATTATCGGCATCAAAAATAAGGAGAAGTAGTGAGAGAGCTTCAACGGCGCATCTTATCAATCGCCTCTGCTGGGCTTGCCTCTGTCAGCCTAGTGTCAATTTGTGTTACTCATTGGTGTTTCTATAGGTTCATGTTGAAGCCAGGGCCGGGCTTTCTTGATGCGCCTTACTTCCGCGTTGGTCAGGAATGGTCTTATCTTAGCCCTTTTTTTATGATTAGCTACGGCTTAGCAGTTCTCGCGTTGCTACTTTCATTTCCAATAAGACGGACTGGGGCAGGCCGTATAGCAATGGGCGTCGCTGGAAGCCTTTTGGTGTCTGAGTTTGTGTATCATCATTTCAGCATCTACCGAGAACCCGTGATTAACTAGGGCTGGCTCAACGATGCATTATAGCCGATGCCCAAAACTACCGAACATTACATAAACGCTGTCACCGTCTCCAACACATCCAGACGGCCCAACGATGCGCTGCAGCCGACGCCACCGCGCAGTTTGCTGTGCGAGTTTGGGTAGCTGTGCTGGCGGTGTCGCGGCTGAGCTATACCGCTGGGCCGCACGTTGAGGTTTAGTTTGTGGCGTCGGCTTTGGAGAGAAAAGAAATGACCCAGGTCGAACTGTTCTGTCAGATCATGTTGATGTGTTTTCAGGGTGGAATCGTCGTCGGGCGTGCCGTGGAACAGAAGCGAATTACCAAAGCTCTCCAAAGTGATTGGAACCGTCTCTTTTTCACGGTTTACATAGCCGAAATTATCTTCAGCGTGGAGCAGGCGGCTAAAATCGGATGGATCGCGCAAGGCGTGTTGACCGAAAGTTTCGTGGGGGTTGGTTTTTGGGTGACTTTGGTTCTCATGCTTTACTTTATCGTTCGCTGCTTTCGCCAAAGCAGAGCCAGTGCGGTCTAACAAGGCGTTGCACCGGACGCTCCCTGCCGCGTGTTGCTGTTCTTTGTCGGAGGGCTTTCTTGGCAGGTGTCGCCGGTGAGATTTGGCGTTAGACCGCCTGAGCCTTCACAATCAAGAGTAGCAGAAACCTGTGACTGAGCCAAAAACTAAACTGCTGATCCTTGACCTGGATGAAACCCTCATCTATGCCTCAGAACGACCACTGGCTCACCTGCCTGATTTCCGCGCAGGGCCATACCTTGTTTACAAACGGCCTTATGTGGATGATTTTCTTAAAGCCTGTCAAGAGTGGTTTGAGGTTGCGGTTTGGACTTCCGCTTCGCCGAGTTACGCGGCAGAAATTGTGGAAGCTCTGTTCCCGTATCCTCCCTCTTTCGTGTGGGCCAGTGACCGTTGTACCCAAGCCTATGACCCGGAACGGGGCGAGCATTTCTCGGTCAAGAACTTGCGGAAAGTCAAGCCGCGTGGTTATCGTTTAGAGCAGATTATCGTGATAGATGATACGGCGGAGAAGCATCAGCAGAATTATGGTAATCTCGTGCGCGTCAGGGAGTGGACTGGGGATTTGGAAGATACAGAGCTGATGCTGCTGTTGTCATACTTGCAGGAATTACGCAAGGCAGACAACATCCGCATCGTTGAGAAGCGGCAGTGGCGTACTGGGTTATCTCTCTACGCCATGAGAAGAACCTTCGGGGCAAGCCCCTGGGAATGAGCTTGAAACCCTGCGCTGCGGGGCGAAGCGCCACATACGAAGTAGTGCCACCGGCATAGTATCCGCCTGCGCGGACAAAGAGGAGGCGGATGATGGAACCGGATGCTGTGCCGAAATGGCTGCTGTTTCTGAGTAAAAATCCGCTGTGGCGGGCTTTTGCGCGGGGAGGGCAAGAGGCGGGAAGGACGCAGAACTGCAATCAGTGCGGCGGTGTGCTGGGGGAGCGGGTGTATCTGCTGGTCAGCACGCGGTTTTTGTTCTGGGCGAAGGAGACAACTCGGCTTTGTCCTGGGTGTTATGAGCAGCACCTTGAGAAACTGCGTCAAGACGGGGTGCTTCCGGCGCAGAATGAGTGACAGAGACACAGAAGTGTGCTTTGCGGAAGGATTAAGCCGGTGCGAACACTCATTACAAATTTGAGCCGAACGCTGTGGTACCGCCTGTATTTGTGGCTCAGTAAGCCGTCCAACCCTTTCGCGCCGGTCGGAAGTATGAACGCGGACGGCTCCCCATCGTACATATTGGGTTCAGACCTGCCAGACCAAAGCGCAGTGTCAGAGGTTAAACCGTCAAAGCGAGGACAAAGGCGGCATCAGCAGTCACGCCGGAAGCTCCGATAGCCGCTGCGCCCTCTGTAGGTTGTCTTTTGCATAACTGGAACGCTGGGCTTAGGCAGTTTGAAGGAACTCTAGCAGGTGTTGGCTGAGGAGGGCGGGCTGCTCTAAAAAGACCATGTGGGAGGCGTCCGGCAGGACGCGCATCTCAGCGCCGGGGATGCGCCCCGCGAGGGCGGCGGAGAAAGCCGGAGGGGTGCTGGGGTCGCGGTCGCCGACAAGGACGAGCGTAGGGCAGTGGATTTCATGGAGGCGGTCCAGAGTGGCGAGGCCGGAAACCATGGTCCACATAGCGGCCTGGATGGCGGGGGCGCCGGCGAGCAGGGTCTTGGTAATCCGGTCTGCAATGTCCGGGCGCTGGGTGAGGGTTTCCGGCGTGAGCCAGCGCCCTAAAAACGGCGCGACAATGGCCTGCATTCCGCCGGTTTGGATGGTTTCGGCGCGGCGGGCAATAATGGCGCGGCCTTCATCGGAAAACGTGGCGGCGGTGGCAATGAGGGTCAGGGAACGGACTAAGGCCGGGTAGTCGAGGGCCAGCGTCTGGGCGATCATGCCGCCGACGGAGAGGCCGACGACATGGACGGGAGCCGACGTTTGCTGCTCAATCAGCGCGGCGACGGCGGAAGCGAAGTGGGCGAACGTGATCTCTTCGGGCTTGCCGGAGGAGCGTCCGTGGCCGGGCAGGTCAAGGGCGATGACGTCATACTGGACGCGGAGCGCTTCAATCTGGTCTCCCCAGTAGGTGAGGTCCAGCCCGACGGGGTGAAGGAGAACGACAGTGGCGGCGTCGCTCGGCCCGGTGCGGACCCAGTTCAGTTCTGAGGAGATATTGGTCTTCATTGTGGCTAGGAACAGTGGGCGCTCCGAAAAAGTGCCTGCCCCGCACGAAACCCGGAGGGGCGAACCTTGTGTTCGCCCCTCTTTTCTGTCTGCCCTATGGTTTTTGGGACTGGCGGTACAGGGTGTTGAGCTGGGTGGGGGTGACGGGGACGTAGTCGGGGCCGAGCAGGGTGAGCATTTGCTGAAGATTGGACATGTGGGCGCCCCAAATGTAGACGAAGGCGTTCAAAAAGGCCGGGCGTGTTGCGCCGGCGTGGGAGCGGATTTCGTCGGCCAAAGTTGCGCCGCCGGGGCCGTCGCTTGCGCCCCGGAAGACGGGCTGGCCGGTGGGCAGGGTGTAGGTGTATTCGGAGTAGCCGTTTTCGCCGGCGAGGCCGTAGTCGGGCATCAGGAAGCTGACGCCGGGCAGGTCGCGGCCGGCGTCGGCGATGTCGTTCGTGCCGACGTTCATCAGGCGCAGGGTGTGCATGTCCATGCGCTTTAAGTAGTTGTCAGTGAGGTTGTAGAAGGTCTGAAGCTGGGCGGGGCGATTTTTTAATGCTTTGGCCCAGTCAGTGGGGTAGATGTAGCCGGCCCCGGAAACGTCGCACAGGAACTCGGTGTTCGGGGCGGCGTGGTCGTAGTACCACTGAGCTTCAGTTGGGGCAACGTCAACAAGGCTTGGCCCCATGCCGAAGGCGACGGGGAAGGTGCCGTACAAGGGATCGGACATGAACTCGCGGAAGACGCCGCGCCAGGGGCAGAAATTGTCGCCGTCGGACATGGTGATGGCGACGTAGACTTTGCTGCGGTCTAAGGCAGGCGCGGGCGGCTGGGGCTTTTGCCTCAAGGCAGCCACGCGGACGCCGCTGGTGACGGAGAAGTTTGCGACGTAGTCGCTGACGGTGGTAATTTTGCCGTAGCGGGAGCCGAGCGCGACGCCGGGGGTCTCATCAAGGCCCATGCCGTCGCCGTGCCACCAGAAGCCGCGCACAACGGCGCTGAGGGGCATCTGGGCAAAGGTGCGGCTGATTTCAGCTCGCTCGGCGGCTTCATTTGCGCCGGGCCGACCCTGCGCTTTGGGGCCGGTAATCCAGAAGCAGGAGCCGCGGGCCGCGACGATGTCGTCCACCTGGGAGCCTAAAAGCGGCGGGTCCAGACACAGCGCGAGGTACGGGTTTAACCGAGGCATGAGATCGGTGCGGGCGAAGCGGAGGGCGTCGGCGTCGTCTTTAAACTTGCCGCGCAGGTCGGCTTTGATGGGCAGGCCGAGGCGGGACGCAAGCTCAGGTGTGGCGACGGCGAGGTCACTCAATCCGGCGATGTCTACGGCGATGCAGGGGGAAACATAGACGTTCGGATCGGCCACGACTGCCCCTTTGATCTCGGAGCGAAATGTCTGCACGAGGGACAAGGGATCGGCGACGGGAATGGGTGCATCAGT
Organism: uncultured Armatimonadales bacterium; assembly: GCA_964243345.1. Classification (GTDB taxonomy): domain Bacteria; phylum Armatimonadota; class Armatimonadia; order Armatimonadales; family Capsulimonadaceae; genus JANXMY01. The sequence goes on along the minus strand of CAXTER010000056.1, from coordinate 29,886 downwards.
CTGGCCGGATGCCCGCATCTGATCCAGCCAAAACTGGTCGTCATCGCCGGTGATCAAATAAATGCGGGGCTGTTTTCGGTTGATAATGCCCTGCACCGAGGCCAAGAGAAGTGTCTGCTCCTGGGGCAAGTGGCGGACATCCGCAACGTACAGGTGCCGGGCAAGCGGCGGCGACTTCGGCTGAAGGGTCGCGTAGGTGCGCTGCGGCGTCGGCAGGGTCAAATTGGCGTCTACCTGGGGCCGGGGCAGGGAGTCCAGTGCGGCCAGGGCGTGCGTTTTTGCGTCGCCCGAAAGAAAGCCCTGGCGGGCCAGGGCGGCGACAGTGCCGCGAACCATGAGCTGCTCGGCGGCGTAAGCGACTAACGCATCGTCGTTGCGGAGACCGTTTGCAGTCCACACGTCTACTGCGCCGTGATACGCCGGGCCGTGAACAATCAAAGCCGCAAGCGGCTGTCCACCGGCGGCGAGGGCCGGAATAAGAGTGTCCCCGGCAGGCAGCGAAGCCGGGTCAATGGCCTGTGTGTCATTGCCGTTGCCCCAGTCTAGGTTCAATGGGGCAAGGCTGAGCGGGTCCCCGGCAGGGACAGCCGCGTGGCCGGACGGGCCGCCGCGAAAGCCGCCGACACCGATGCCGTCTGGGCCGAACAGGGCCCGGTCGCTGTCGTTGCCTTCATCGTGCCATTCGCCATTGGCGTTCCGCGTAATCGCGTGTGTAAATGGGATGCCGGACGTCACCAAATCGCCGCCCGCAAGGTGAAAGACGCGCAAATTCGAAAATGCCGCCTGCGGGTAGGCGTTGCCGTAGGGCAGGACGACGGCAGCGTAACGGCTCGTGTTCAGGGTAGTCGGGTTGCTTAAAGCCGCCGTGCCGAGCAGGTCAGCCGCAATGCCTGCTTTTTGCAGGTCGGCGGCGATAGTTTTTGGCGAGATCAGGGCGGAAACATTGTTGGAGGGGAAGCCCGGCTCGGAGAACACGGCGACGCGGGGCGTGTCGGCATGGGCGGTTAGCGCGGAAAAGAAGAGTAGGCCGACCGTCAGGCCGGCGCGGCGCAGGGAAGAAGCGAAAGGCATGATGGGTGAGTTCTTTCGGGAGACAACACCAAAGCAGTGGTGTCAAAGCGTTCAAAAGTATAGCATAGTCTCCTTTTGGTGTCAACACGCACTAGAAGACGAATTCCTACTCCCAAATAATTCCATTTGGAACCATTGACAGCATGATGAAACAGTGTTATACTTGAGTCGTTCGGCCTGCTTGCCTCCTTTGAAGGCATATTTTCGCCGCGTCTTTCAGACAGTGGAATGAGCGCCATTGCCTGAAAAACATCTGCTGAAAAGGCATCTTTGTTATTATTTGCGCTCATCACAATTTTATTGATTAGGAGAAATTATGTTTCCACAGAACGCCCCGCAGCGCCGCTCCGGCTTCACGCTAATCGAGCTGCTCGTTGTCATTGCAATCATCGCCATTCTTGCTGCAATTTTGTTCCCCGTGTTCCAGAAGGTCCGCGAGAACGCCCGCAAGACCTCATGCTTGTCCAACGAAAAGCAGCTTGGCCTCGCATTCACGCAGTACACGCAGGATTATGATGAGAAGTTCCCGCTCATCTGCAACCTCAACCAGAGCCTGAACTGGGGCCAGGAAATTTATCCGTATGTGAAATCAACGGGCGTCTACAAATGCCCGGACAATTCCAACACCGGCACCATGCAGAACGGCGGCAACCCGGCCCCGAACGGCTCTCCGGCTCTCCCAGCCTCCTATGCCTACAATTACCAAATCACAGGAAGCTATGATGACAACTCCGGCGATAACTACGCCGCAAATGGTGGGCAGCCTATCGCGCTGGCGTTTGTCAATGAGCCGTCGCAGAAGATCATGGTGACAGAGACCCAGGGCGAGTACGGCATGGGATATTATGACTGGGTCGCCGCGAGCAACACCGGCGGCTTCGGCAACGGTCCTGGGAGTTACCGCGCCTTTGTCCCGCATGTTGACCGCTGGAACTGCTTGTTTATTGACGGCCATGCAAAAGCGCAGCTGCCGACTCAGACTGCTTCGCCCATCAACGAGTGGGGCAATTTTCAAGCAAACCAGAACACTGACGGCGCGAGCTGCGGGCCGCAGGCCGGCACGCTGAACATCAACTGTGACACGCCGCCGCAGAACCTGATTAATCAACTGGCAGCCGTGCAGAAGGCTTTCATGTAGGAAGCCGCGCGGCACTCACGCCTGCCGCCGAGCTGACCTTCTAAACCCCGGCCTGAATTGTTCAGCGCCGGGGTTTTTTGCTAGGCAAGCTAGGCCGGCGAAAAACATAAAGCGCGGACTTGACAAAGTTCAGTTCAGGCTTTATAATCTATTTGCGCCCGTAATAGCGCAACTAAAGCAAAAGGAAATCTTTATGAACTATCAGCGTCGAGGCTTCACGCTTATCGAACTGCTCGTCGTCATCGCCATTATCGCGATCTTGGCGGCGATTTTGTTCCCGGTCTTCCAGAAGGTCCGCGAGAACGCCCGCAAGACCCAGTGCTTGTCCAACGAAAAGCAAATCGGCCTTGCCATGATCCAGTACAGCCAGGACTATGACGAGCTGCTGGTGTCCGCCTGGCTAGGGCCAGGGGGCTACAATGCGTCCGACGGCGCGACAGTTGTAGCCAACCCGCGGTACAAGTGGATGGACATGATCTATCCTTACGTCAAAAGCACTGCCGTCTTCCACTGCCCTGATGACAGCGGCGACAATTCCTCAGACACCGTCAACGGCGTGACAACCCCCGCCGCCACGGGCCAAAACGGCACCGGCACCGGTACGGCAACCGGCATGTACGTTCCTTACACACAGCTTGGTCTGGCGGGCCAGCCGGCATCGCCTAACCAGGACTACTACGGCAGCTACGCGATCAACTCTTACAACTGGGGCGGCCAAGCGCCGGACATCGGCCCCGGCAACAACAACGGCGGCAATGGTCAGGGCTACACGCTGTCTTCTCTTCAGTCTCCCGCTTCAACTATTTGGGTGGTAGACGGCGGCGGCTCCTACCAATTCGACTGCAACGGGCCTACCATGATACCCGGCACCCAGGGCAGCTACCCCGGCCTCTTCTGCGGCAACCAGGGACCTAGCCTGAACGACGGCAGTCCTGCGCTGTTCCGTCACGGCGGTCCCGACCTGTCCAACGTGCTTTACTGCGACGGCCACGCCAAAGCTATTCGCCTTGGCACCATGATGCAGACATCGGTTCCGGCAGGGCAGACGCAGGCGTATGTCTATCAATTAACCATGCGCGGTATGTAAATTCCAAACGCTATCAACGGGTATATCTAGAAACTCTCCGGTTCCGCAAGGGCCGGAGAGTTTTTTTGTGCGGCTCCGCCTGCTTCGTTTAGCAGAAAAAAAAGTGGGGGAAATGAACAAGTAATCCTGTATTCTCGTCCCTAAGCTGACATTGGAGGTTTCACACTTTTTTCATGTTCGCTAGAGATACTTAAGTTTGACAGGTCTTCCAAAACTTTTTCGCGAAAGGTCATGCCATGAATACGCTTCCAGTAAGACGCCGCCAGCCTTCCCAGGCATTTACCCTCATCGAGCTGCTTGTCGTGATTGCGATTATCGCCATCCTAGCTGCCATTTTGTTCCCGGTGTTCCAAAAAGTGCGCGAGAATGCCCGCAAGACCCAGTGCTTGTCCAACGAAAAGCAAATCGGCCTTGCCATGATCCAGTACAGCCAGGATTACGACGAAGCGCTGGTGAATGCTTGGAACGGCCAGGGTACCGCCGGTGCTGGCAACGCCGGCTACCAGGCGTCGATCAACGCACCGGGCAACATCAAGTATAAGTGGATGGACTCAATCTATCCCTACGTCAAAAGTACCGCCGTCTTCCACTGCCCCGATGACAGCGGCGTAGCCCTGGGGGATGGCGGCACCGGCAACTACATCCCCTACACGTCCATTGGAACTTCTGCCGATCCGCAGGCTTCCGCCGCCGGCAGTTCGGATGACAGAAACTACGGCAGCTACGCAATCAACTCCTACAATTACGGCGGCACAGCACCGGATGTCGGTCCTGGCAACCAGGGCGGCAACGACACCGGCTACACGCTTTCCACGCTGCAAAACCCAGCGTCCACGATTTGGGTCACGGACGGCGGGGACAGCTATCAGTTTGACTGCGACCAGCGTGGTTTAGTTGCAGGTACTGTGGGCAGCTATCCAACGGTTCAGTGTGCGACAATCAATCCCGGCAACTTGCAGGACGGCAACCCGGTCGTGTTCCGGCACGGCGGCCCGGACCTGACCAACGTGCTTTACTGCGACGGCCATGCCAAAGCCGTGCGCCAGGGTACTTTGCTGCAGACGTCCATCAGCCCGGCTGATGGAAATGCCTACTTCTATAACTTCACGATGCGCGGGCAGTAAACTGCTGTAATAAAACTGATCGTGCAGGGTTTCAGAAACTCTCCGGTTCCGCAAGGGCCGGAGTTTTTTTGGCTGTGCCTGCTCGGTTTAAGAAAGCGAAAAGAATGGGCGGTCCGGCGAGACAAGGCCGTGTTTCAGCCGCCGGATTGAGTTTACGGGCTGTATGACAACTACGAAAGACAAGCTTATGAAAACCCGTCAACTGCGGTTTCCACCTTTGCCGGGACGTTCAGCCCGGTTTAGCGTTTCTGGCTTCAGCAGCCTTCTATTCTCGACAAAGCCCCCCTGGAACTTGGTTCCAGGGGGGTGTCTTTGCTTGACAAAAAAGCGCCGCTGCTTTATAATCACCAAAGCAACCGCGGCAATAGGTCACGCCAAGCGACCTCACTCCGGCATAAATGCTGGGGTGATGTCTCCGGGTGAGGTCTCTAGCTGGGTGAGAAAGGGCAATCATTGAAGCCAATTTTAAGACGATTAGGTATGACGCGCTTATGCTGGAGAACGGGGCTGGCCTGCATGGTGGCCGCTGGGGCTGTTCTTGGCGGGGCGGTGCAGGCGGCGCCGGCGTTCCGTCCGCCAGCGGTGCCGCTGGTGACGAACGACCCGTATTTAAGCGTCTGGTCTGAGGCCGACCACTTGAACGATGCGAATACCGTCCATTGGACCCATCGGCAGGCGTCTTTAGTCAGCCTCATTCGCATTGACGGCAAGCCGTACCGGCTGATGGGGTATGACCCGGCGGACGTGCCGGCGTTCCCGCAGACAAGTATCAAGGTCACGCCGACGCGGAGCATCTACCAGTTTGAGGATACGGCAGTCCATGTCACGATGACGTTTATGACGGCTGATTTGCCGCATGATTTGGATGTCATGGCCCGGCCTTTAAGCTACATCACCTGGGACGTGCGCTCGGTGGACGGCAGGCCGCACACGGTTTCGCTGTATGACAGCACGTCGTCGGAGCTTGCCGTGAATGAGCCGACTCAGGCCGTGACCTGGCAGCGCGAGGCCATGGGGCCGCTGACGGCGCTGCGGGTCGGCACGGCGGCCCAAACTCTGCTGCGTCCTGCCGGCGACGACATCCGCATTGACTGGGGCTATGCGTATGCCGTTGCGCCGTCCGGGGACGCAAAAGCGGCCATCGGCGCGGACGACGCGCTGCTGGCGGGCTATGTCGCGGGCGGCTCTCTGCCGGCCTCAGATGATGCGCCGACGCCCCGCGCCGTGTCCGATCATCAGCCGGTGCTGGCGTTTACGTTTGATCTCGGCGCAGTCAGCGCAACGCCGGTCTCGCGGCATCTGATGGTGGGCTACGACGAGCTGTATTCCATCAAGCTGGCGGGAAAGAACCTGCTGCCGTACTGGAAGCGAAACGGCGCGACGGCATCCGAGATGTTCCAAGCCGCCGACAAGGATTACCCAAGCCTGGTTCAGCGCTGCACTCAGTTTGACGACAGCCTGACCGCCGATGCCACGCGGGTCGGGGGCGCACGTTACGCGCAGATACTCGCGCTGGCGTACCGGGAATGCCTGGCGGCAAACGGCCTGGCGGCGGATGCCAACAAGCAGCCACTTTTATTTACCAAAGAGAACACGTCCAACGGCGACATTGCCACGGTGGATGTGATCTTCCCGCAGGACCCGATGCTGGTGCTGCTCAGTCCGACCCTCGCCAAAGCGTCTCTCGCGCCGGTGCTGGCGTATGCGTCATCGCCGGTGTGGAAGTACCCGAACTCGCCGCATGACCTCGGCACCTACCCGGTTGCGTCGGCCTCCGGCGATGCGGGCGAGGAAATGACCGTGGAAGAAAGCGGCAACATGCTGATCTTGTGTGATGCGATCACGCAGGAAGACGGCAGCGGCAAGTTTGTTGATCCGTACTGGCCGACGCTTTCCAAATGGGCGGATTATCTGGCACAATACGGGCTTGACCCCGGCGATCAGCTTTGCACTGACGACTTCATGGGGCATCTGGCGCATAACGCCAATCTGTCGGTCAAAGCCATTGTCGCACTGGCGGCTTACGGCGACATGTGCAGGCGTCGCGGGGACACGGCGGGATACCGCAAGTATGCGGCTTTGGCCCATGCCGATGCCGACCACTGGATGTCAGTCGCCGATACCGGCCCAGTATCCCTGCTGGCCTTTGACAAGCCCGGCACTTGGAGCCAGAAGTATAACTTGGTGTGGGACCAGATTTTGGGCTTGAACGTCTTCCCATCCACGGTCCGGGCCAAAGAAGTCGCTTATTATAAGACCGTCATGCAGCCTTACGGCGTCCCGCTGGACAGCCGGACACATGTGACGAAAGCAGACTGGTCCGTGTGGAGCGCGACGCTTGCCGATAATCAGTCGGATTTTGAGACTCTGGTGTCGCCGATTTATGATTACCTCAGCCAAACTTCCACACGCGACCCGCTGTCGGACTCTTACCAAACCGATGACATCCATTCCAGCGGAATGCACGCCCGCCCGGTCGTTGGCGGCTTGTTTGTCAAGATGCTGTCGGATAAAGCGTCCTGGGCCAAATGGTCTCAGGGCGATAAAGTCAGGGCGGCCGACTGGGCACCGCTGCCGACCGCGCCGAAAGCGACGTACATTGTCGCAACATCTCAGGTTACGCCCGCCGCCTGGCGCTATGTAACGACGGCCAATAAACCGGCTGACGACTGGATGAAGCCGGGCTTTGACGACAGCGGCTGGAAGACGGGCAATGCGCCGTTTGCCAACGGCCCGCCCGGCGGCATTCCAACGGGAACCAACTGGAACGATACGCCCGGCGACATCTGGATTCGCCGTGCGGTGACGCTGCCGCCCGGCAACTATTCCAATCTTTCGTTCATGGTCTACCATGACGAAGATGTCGAGATCTATGTGGACGGTGTCCCGGCAGCCTCCGACGGCGGCTACAACAGCGGCTACCAGCCGCTCGACATTTCCCCGGCGGCGGCGGCGCTGCTGAAGCCCGGCGCAACCGTGGTTCTTGCGGCCCATGTCCGCCAGACGACGGGCGGGCAGGGCATAGACATCGGTTTAGCGAGTTTGGCGACTCGGTAGAGCGGCACAAGAACGGGCGGCTGAAGCCACGGCAACAAGTTCACGAAACCTGCCTTCGCAGGTTGGGATTTCCATCCTAGTCCGCGTAGGCGGACTTCGTGCTTTTGTTGCCGTGGCTTCAGCCGCCCGTTCTTTTTCGCTGCCGAACTTCTGCGTGTCCGCAGGTGTTCAGAAAGGGCCATCGTGGTAGAATGAGACAGTATAACGCAAAATAAAGCGTGGCCGCGCTGATGCGGCCCAATTGGATATTCTTTAGGACAAGTGGAAAGCAGGGACGTTTGGCAGTAGACACTGGAGTCGGCGCACGGCGCACAGGCGATTTAGACGACACGTTAGAGACAGGATTTGACGGAGAAATCGGCTCGCTGCCGGTGCTGCCGGAAGTCGAAAAAGACGAGACACCCGCCGGGCTGCACCGGGCGGTCTGGATGCTGGCGTGGCCGTCGGTCTTGACCATGCTGCTTCAGACGTTCAACTCGTTTTTAGACCGCTTCTTTGTGGGGCATTTAGGTTCGGACGCGCTGGCAGCGGTGGGGGTCGGCGGGCAGTTCATGTTTCTCTTGATGTCGGTCGGCATGTCCATCTCTGTCGGGACATCGGCGCTGGTGTCCCGCTTCACCGGGGCGATGGAGCCGGACCAGGCAAAGCAAGCGGCGAACCAATCTCTGTGGGTCGGGGTGATTGCGGCGGTGGTCTGCGCGGGGCTGGTCTGGCCGCTGCGCTCTGCCGTGATTGGCTGGATGGGCGTCGACTCCCACGCCGCCGGGCTGTGTGTCCGCTATCTCAGCCTGACGCTTCTCGGCATCCCGGCGCTGTTCGTGATGCTGATTTTGTCCAGTGTCTTTCGCGGCCTCGGCGACACGGTGACGCCGCTGCGGGTGATGATTGGGGTCAATATCATTCACTTGGGCGGTGACTACCTGCTGATCTTCGGGCATTTCGGCTTTCCGAAAATGGGCCTGATGGGCGGCGCGGCGGCTCTCATTAGTTCGCAGGTGGTCGGCGCACTGCTGTACTTCTGGTTCTTGCAGCGCTCGGCTCTGCGCGGGTTCGGGACGCGGCTGAAGCGGCTTGAGCTTGACTGGGCCAGGCGCATCTTGAACATCGGCCTGCCGGCTGCCGGGCAGAATGTCTCGCGGGTGCTGTCTATGATGGTCTTTACAGGTATTTTAGCCCGTTCCCCGCAGGCGACAGCGGCGGTGGCGGCGCTGACCATTGGAATGACATCGGAAAGCATTGCGTTCATGCCGGGATTCGCGTTTTCAATGGCGGCGGGAACGCTGACCGGGCAGAACCTCGGTGCGGGCAACCCGGCGCGGGCGGAGCGTGCGGCCTGGGTCTCCTTACAGCAGGGTCTGGCGATTATGATTGTGATGGGCGCGGTGTTTTTTGTGCTGGCCCGTCCGTTCGCGCATATCTTCACGCATGACCCGCATGTTGTCCCTTTGACTGTGGCCTATTTACGCATTGCCGCGCTGTCCGAGCCATTCCTTGCGCTCGGCATGATCCTGACGGGCGCACTGAACGGGGCCGGGGAAACAAAAGCGCCGGCGTGGGCGGGGATTGCGACCATGTGGGGTGTTCGCCTGCCGCTGGCCTGGCTGCTGATTTATGGCCTGGGTCACGGCGCGACGGGTGCATGGTGGGCCATGACGACTTCCACGGCTTTGAACGGCATTGTCGCGCTATTTTTGTTTAAGCGCGGGCGCTGGAAGCAGGCGGTAGTGTAGAAGAAAGAATAGGAACCGGCACGGATATAGGAACCGGCACTGGAAGTGCCGGTCTACGGGTGAATGAAAGTCCCTGCGGGACTAAGGACAAAGAGAAGCCACTTGTGTATGGCATTGAGTCCCGCGGGGACTTTCACGCAATAGTAGACCGGCACTTTCAGTGCCGGTTTAATTTTTGTCTGCGTAGGTGTTCATTTGCGCGTAGGGTGGTAAAAGTAGCTGGAAAAGAACAAAGCAGCATTTCGAGGACAAAAACAAGCGCGGCACAAAGCGGAAAAGTGAACGGAAAGAGGACAAGTTGGCTGAGACGATTATCGGCGTAAAGCGCGAAGGCGATTACGAGTCTGGAATAGACGAAAGCGGGCCGCCGCCGGAACAGAAAGAAGGTCAAGAAGGCCAGGAACAGGAGGCAGCGAAAGAAGAGACCCCCAGAGAGCTGCATCGGTCGGTCTGGAAGCTGGCGTGGCCGTCGGTGCTGACGATGGTGCTTCAAACGCTGAATTCTTTTATTGACCGCTTTTTCGTGGGGCATTTGGGGTCGGACGCGCTGGCGGCGGTGGGGATTGGCGGGCAGGTGCTGTCGGTGCTGTTTGCGGTCGGTATGTCTATTTCGGCGGGAACGACGGCGCTGGTTTCGCGGGCTAAAGGCGAAGACAATACCGAAGAAGCAAAGCAGGCCGCGAACCAGTCCTTGTGGATTGGGGTCGTGGCGGCCATTGTCTGCGTGGCGGCTATTTGGCCGCTGCGGCGGATTGCGGTCGGCCTGCTGCATGTGGACCCGTCGGCGGCGGACCTGTGTGTCCGCTATCTCAGCCTGACGCTTTTGGGCATTCCGGCGCTGTTTTTGATGCTGATTCTGAGCGCGGTCTTGCGGGGCCTGAACGACACGGTGACGCCGCTGCGGGTGATGATCGGCGTGGATTTAATCCACATTATCGGCGACTATGTGCTGATTTTCGGCCACTTTGGGCTGCCGCGCTTGGGGCTGTACGGCGGGGCGGCGGCGCTGGTAATTTCTCAAATTGTCGGGGCCGTGCTTTACTTGTGCTTTTTGCAGCGGACACGGGTGCGCGGCTTTATCACCTGCCTGAAGCGGCTCGACCTCGGCTGGGCGAAGCGAATCATGGCGGTGGGCGGGCCGGCGTCCGCGCAGAACGTCTCGCAGGTGCTGTCGGCGATGGTGTTTACGGGGGTGCTGGCGCATTCGCCGGAAGGCACTTCCGCTGTTACGGCGCTGACGATTGGGCAGACGTCGGAAGGGATTGCGACGATGCCGGGCTTTGGGTTTGCGGCGGCGGCGGAAACGCTGGCCGGGCAGAATCTAGGCGCGGACAATGCCGACAAGGCGGAGAAGTCCGGCTGGGCTTCCTGGCAGCAGGGCGCGGTGCTGATGGTGATCATGGGCGCGGTGTTTTTCGTGCTGGCCCGTCCGTTCGCGCACATCTTCACGCATGATCCAAAGGTCGTTCCGCTGACAGTCGCGTACCTGCGGATTACGGCGCTGTCGGAGCCGTTTCTCGCGCTGGGCCTGATTTTATCCGGGTCTCTCAACGGGGCAGGGGACACGAAAGCACCGGCCTGGGCAGGGATTACGACGCTGTGGGGCGTCCGCCTGCCGCTGGCTTGGCTGCTGATTTTCCATCTGCACTTGGGGGCGTCGGGGGCGTGGTGGGCGATGACGATTACAACAGTGCTGGACGGGCTGATTGTGTTTTGGCTGTTCAAGCAGGGCGGATGGAAGAAGACGAAGGTGTAGAATTAAGAACCCTTTCGTCGTCAAGACCCCTCCCGGCACAAGTGCCTTCCCTCCCCTGTGAGGGGAGGCTTTGGAAATAATCATAGCCCCTGCTTCTGGACAAGACGCAGGGGCTATGATATGGGTTCTCTCTGAAAGCCCTCCCCTCACAGGGAAGGCAGTTGTGCCGGGAGGGGTCTTGACGACGAGAGGGGTTTTCCCATTATTGGGGAGCGAGAGGGCCTCCGGTTCCGACACTTGCCGGGGTCGGCTCCACCAGCACCGGAGGCGAGAAGTCGCGGTCGTCCTTGCGGAAGCGGCGGCCCAGATCGTCAAACAGCGTGTAGGCGATTGGAACGACGAACAGCGTTAGGAAGGTAGAGGTCAGGAGGCCGCCGATGACAACCGTTGCCATCGGTGCATTGGTTTCCGAGCCTTTGCCCAGCGCCAGCGCAATCGGGATCATACCCAAGATAGCCGCGCTGCTCGTCATCAAGATCGGGCGCAGACGAGTCGGCCCGGCCCGCAGCACGGCCTCATCGCGGGACAAGCCCTGACGTCTTAGTAAGTTTGTGTAGTCCACTAAGAGAATGCCGTTCTTGACAACAATGCCGACCAGCATCAGCATTCCAATCAGCGCCGTGAGGCCAAAGTGCCGGCCTGTTAAGAACAGCGCCAGCAAAACGCCAACGGCAGACACCGGCACCGAGCAGAGAATAGTTAGCGGATGCACGAACGACTCGAACTGGGCGGCCAGCAGCATGTAAATCAGGCCGATTGCCAGGCCGATGGCAAGCGCCATGCCGCTGAACTCCTGCGCCTGCTGCTTCTGCGAGTAGCCCCAGTCCCAGTAGTAACCCGCGGGCAGCTTGATAGTCGCCATCTGCTTAGAGATGTCCTGTTGCAGATCGCCCGCCGAGCGGCCCTGCGGCGTCCCCGTCACGGCAATGTAGCGCTGGCGGTCCTGGCGCGTGATGGAGGCCGGGCCGTTGGCATACACGGGATTTGCCACCTGCTGCAGCAAGACGGCATGGGTTGTGCCGTTGTTCACGCTTGGGTAGACCGGCAGCGTGGCAAGCTGAGATGTCGTCCGGCGCAGGTCCGGCGCAACTTCCACGACAATTGCGTACTGGTAGCCGTTTTCCTGATAATACGACGCCGTATCGCCGTTGGTCGCCGTGTTAATCGTGTCGGACACGTCCTGGAACGTAACCCCTTGCTGCTCGGCGGCATCCCGGTTGACCTGCCACTGAATTTCCGGCTGTGTGTCCTGCCAGTTCACATCTACGTTGGTCAGGCCGGGAATAGCCTTCAGCTTGCCGGTCGCCTGTGCGCCCAGCTTAGAAAGGGTATCCAAGTTCGGCCCATAGATGTCCGCTTCGACGTTGGCGTCGCCGCCGGTCAGGATGCGCGAAACAACGTCCACCACTGAGACGCTGATGCGCCCACCGGGAACCCGTGCAAGCTGCTTGTGCAGGTCCTGGACTACCTGCTGGGTGGACTGCTTGCGGTTGTCTTTCAGACGCACTTGCAGTGCTCCCTGGTTGCCGTTCAAGGCAGTCGAAGTGCCGCTCATCGTTAAATTGGAGCCGGCAGACGAGAACACAGTTTGAACATTCGGGTTGGCAAGCGTGATTTGCTCAATCTGCTGCATCAGCGTGTTGGTGTCGGACAAAGCCGTACCGGGCGGCAGCTTGACATTCACCTGCAAGTTGCCGCTGTCCGTCTGCGGCAGCAGCTCGGAGCCGATCTGCGGCAGGAGCAGGAAGCTCAAAGCCGTGATGCCCAAAGCCAGCGACACGACCACAACGCGGTGCCGGATAGCCCAGCCCAGACCCCGGTGGTACGAAGCGTCCAAAGCGCCGAACCAGCGCCCGAAGACGCCAAACAGGCCTTTGTTGCTGCCGCCTTCCGAGTCCATTCCATTCGCGTCGTCGTCTGCGCTATGCTCTTTAATCAAGCGAGATGCCAGCATCGGCACAACCGTTGTCGCATCTAAAAGCGACACCAAGATTGAGAAGATAACAACCAGCGCAAACTGGGTGAACATCTGCCCCGCCTGGCCTTTGATCAAAAGCAGCGGCAGGAAGACCACAATAATCGTGATCGTGGATGCAATGACCGCCGAAAAAATCTCGTTCGCCCCAGTGATTGCCGCTTCCGCCGGACGCATCTTGTCCCGGTCGTAGTGCCGGTAAATGTTTTCCAATACAACCACGGCATCATCGGCAATCAGGCCTGTGGCAAGCGCCAGGCCGCCCAAACTCATCGTGTTCAGCGTGAAGCCGCAGACATATAGGAGCGCAAACGTCGAGATAATGGAGATTGGAATGGACAGTGCGACAACCAGCGTGCTGCGGACGTTTCGCAAAAAGAACAGCAGGATCAGCACAGCCAGAACACCGCCAAGAGCCGCGTTGACTTTCAGGTCATCAATTGAGTTCTTGATATACTGCGACTGGTCATACGCCACCTCAAAATGCAGGTTCGGGTAGCGCTTTTCGATGTCTTTAATCTTTGCCCGAACTGCATCAGCCGTCTCAATCGTGTTGGAGTTGCTTTGCTTGGAAACAATCATGCCTGCCGCCGCACTGCCGTTCAGCCGCGTGAAGAGGCGCGGCTCCTGGTCGGAGTCGAGCACAGTCGCTACGTCGCCAATCGTCACCACGCGCCCATTCACTAATGTAAGCGGGACTTTGGCAATCTCAGCAGGACTTTTGAACCATCCCAAGCTGCGGATTGTGTATTCGGTCCGGCTTTGCTTGCCGATGCCTGCGGGGACGTTCTGGTTCTCCTGCGCGATTCGTGTGCTGATTTGATCCATCGACACATGATAGGCCAGCAGCTTGTTCGGATCGGCGTTGACCAGAATCGCCCGGTCGTTGCCGCCGGTGATAGTCGCCGAAGCGACCCCGTTAGCAGATTCGACAATTGGGCTGATGTCGTTGTCAAGCTCCGTCCGCAGCTTAACCGAGTCGCTTTCGCCGCTGACTGCGTAGATGAGAATAGGAAGCTGGGAAGGGTCGTACTTGTAAACAATTGGGTCCTGCAGTGTCGGGTCAATTGGGAAGTTCCGCCGCGCTTTTTCGACGACCTGCAAAACGTCAATCGCCGACTGCCCGACATCCGTACCCCACGCGAACTGTACCCGGACTGTGGAAACGCCGGTGGTGGACGTTGACTGTACGGTGGCGACATTTGGCGCGGCGGACACAGCCTCTTCAATGGGGCGCGTCACCTGCGATTCAATCTCTTCCGGCGCGACATTCGGCCACTGAGTGATGACCGAAACTGTCGGGATAGAAACATTCGGCAGCAGGTCCACCGGCAGCCGGGTCAAGCAGACCGCGCCCAGCAGTACCAGTGCCGCAATCCGCATGACCACGGCCACAGGCCGTAAAACCGATCCTCGCGCAAGGTTCATAGGTAAGACTTTCTAGCAAAGGATAAGGATGAAAACTGGCATTTTAGGCCCAGGGTTAAAATCCTGGGCTGGAGGGCGCGTCGCGCCGGCTGTCCTGCGGACAGAAGATGATGCAGGCAGGCGAGTAAGCGGTTCTTTTCTTTTGTCCGCAGGACAACCAGCCGCAGGCTCCTCAGCCCAGGATTTTAATCCTGGGCTAACTCGAATGCTTGTGATGGTGCTTGCCGCCTGCTGCTGCCCCGGCGGGACCGCCGATGCCACCCATCACGACCGTCTCGCCGTCTTTAAGACGCGCCGCGTTCACCGTCACCACTTTGTCGCCCGGATGCAGGCCGGACACAATAGCGACGCCGTTGTCGTCGCGAGCGCCCGTTGTCACCGCCTGCCGGTGAACCGTCATGTCGGACGCCAGCGTCCAAACAAACGCGCCGTCTGCGTCGGTTTGGAGCGCTTCCAGCGGGACAACTCGTGCCCGGCGCACATGCTGGGTCACAAGCGTCACATGGGCGTACATGCCAGGCTTCAGCAGCGAGCTTGGATTAGGGAGGGCCAGACGGACCGTGAAGTCCCGGCTGGACGGGTCCGCCGAAGGGTCAATCTCAAAGACACTGCCGTAGAAAATGTGTCCGGGAACCGTGTCCACCGTCACTGACGCCTTTTGGCCGGGCGCAACCGCGCCGATTTGCTCCTGCGGAACCGGCAGGTTCACCCAAACGACTTTCAGCTCCTGAAGCTGCAAAATCGGCGTGCCGGGACTTGCCAATGTGCCGGGGTCGGCCAGCCGGCTGGAAACAAAGCCGTCAATCGGCGACCGGATAATCGTTTCGGCAAGCTGGGCCTGAGCCGTCACCAAATCCGCCTGCGTAGACTGTGCATCCGCCCGCAGGCTCGCCAAAGTCGCCTGGTACGCTGCGGTTTGGGCTTGATTCGCGTTGGCGTTCTTCAGCGCGGACTGGGATGTTACTACGGTGCTGCGGGCAGATTCAATGTCCGAGGGCGCTTTGGCCCGCGTAATCCGGTCCTGCTCCTCGGCAGCCGTCAGCTCGGATTTTGCTGATACTAAACCCGCCTGCGCGACCCCGATCTGGGCCTGCGCGACCCCCACATTTGCGGTCTGGACACTGGCCGTTGTCTTGGCGTTGTCCACGTCCTGCTGGGCCACTGCGCCCTGCTGAAACAGCGACACTTCCCGCGTGAGCTGCGTGTTGTCGTTGGTTTCATTTGCCTGGGCGCTGACAAGCGCCGCCTTGGCGTCGGCAAGCGTTGCCTGCGCCGAAGCGACTTTGCTTTTTGAGTCGGCGACAGCGGCATCGGCGGCGGCAATCGTCTGGACCGACGACTCGCGGGTCTCGCGCAGGTTAATCTGCGACGACTTCAAAGCGGCTTTATTTTGGCGAATGAGAGTCCCCACCGGCGTCAGCACCGAGACCTGCGAGACTTGGGCTTGCAGCAGCTTGGCCTTGCCCTCCGCCAGCAGCGCCTGCTCTTTGCGGACCGCTGCCGCAAGCTGCGTGTCGTCAAGCTGGATCAGCACCTGGTTTTGATGCACGGGATCGCCTTCTTTGACATTGACTGCCGTAATCTGCTCGGCGACACGCGGCGAAATCTTAACCGTCTGCGGCGACTCAATGTTTGCGCTGGTAGAGAACGTGTGGATAATATCCCGAACCTTCACCGGCGCAGCAGCGACGCTGGTGGGGCCGCGCCCTGCCGCCCCGCCGCTTTTGCCGCTTCCCCCACCATTTTGCTGAAGCGCTTTTGCCGCCAGCGCGTTTGCGTGCAGCCGCCAGGCGATCAGCCCGCCCAGCAGCAGCGCGATCAGCAGCGCCGTGAAGACCATTCGCAGCGGGCGTTTTGTCTGCGGTAATTCTGTTTTATTTCGCTCATTCTCAATCATAACGCAAGCATTATTCCCAATTTGCGTGAAAATTTTGTGAAACCGCTTCTGCCAATCAAACAGAAGACGCCAAAACAGAAAAAGAGCACCCAAGCGGGCGCTCTTTTTCTGTTCGTGTCGCTATGAGGGATCGTTAGCGGCGGCCGCCGCCTCCTCCGCCGCCCCGATTTCCACCACCGGAACTGACGCTATGGCTTCCGCCACCGGAACTGACGCCGCGGCTGCCCCCGCTGAAACTACGGCTGCTTTGCCCGCCGCCAAAGGAGCGCGAGCTGCCGCTGAAGCTGTGGGAACCGCCGCTGAAGCTGTGGGAACCGCCGCCAAAGCTGGATGAGCCGCCCTGGCTGCCGAAGCGGGACGCGCCGCCGTAGCTCTGACCGCCGCTATAATTCGACGCGCCACGGAACGTGCGGCCGCTGCCGCCGCTTTGGCTGCCGCCGAAGCGCTGCGCTCCGCCGCCGTAGTTATTCACTGTGACACTGCGGCTGGACGAGTAGTTGCGGCTGTTGTTGCCGAAGTTCGATGTCCCCCGGAATGTGCGGCCGCTGAACCCGGAGCCGCCGAAACGCGCGGCGGCGGAGTTGCCGCCAAAACCGCCGTGGTTATACGCATATCCGCCGCCCCCACTGAAGCCTCCAAACCGGCGTCCGGCTGCAAAC
The DNA here is from genome assembly GCA_964243345.1 of uncultured Armatimonadales bacterium. Lineage (GTDB taxonomy): Bacteria > Armatimonadota > Armatimonadia > Armatimonadales > Capsulimonadaceae > JANXMY01. Next base: position 12,964 of record CAXTER010000056.1, on the reverse strand, counting down.
GATCGGTAGTTGCTGCCGGCATAATGGTAGAAGTTACGGTTGTAGTAGCCCGTATGATAGAAGCCCGGATGTCCAAAGAAGTAGTTGTGGTACGAGTTCCAGCCGTAGTAGGGATGGCCTCCAATGCTGAAGAATAAGCCTACGGTCGGCAGGAAGACGCCTCCCTCTAAGAACGGCGTATTGCCGTAGTAGCCGCCGTAGAAGAAGGTATCTGGATACCAGCCGAGATCAATAAACTCCGGGTAGCTCGGTGCAATCCCAAGAAAAACCGGCTCTGTCGGGTGGAAGTTTTGGCCGAACGGATACCAGCGTGCGCCGGAAACCGTTGCATTCTCCAAGAACCCGCCTTTGGGAACATACAGCACGGGATAGCCGCCCTGGTTCTCAAAGTACAGCGACCCGTTGGGAGAAGTTGCGAACTTCATCACGTAAAGGTTCTGGTTGGTAAACGGAACAACAATTGTTTCGCCAGCCGTGTCATACAGCTGGTAGCCGCCCTGATCGAAGGCCGCGCGGGTGAGCGGAACCTGCTGGTTGGCGGGAATTTCCTGCCAGTTAAAGACGCTGTCCGCCGCCGCGTTCGTGCCGGCACCCAGGCCCGCTGGGGCACTGGACTGGACCGGCGGGGCCATGCTGGTCGGGTCGTCTTGGGCAAAGGCTGTGCCGGCAGCCAGGGAAAGCCCCGCCGCTACGGCAAGGCTGAGTGCGCCGCGGGAGATATTCTTCTTAAAGGAAGTCTTTGCTGTATTCATTATTTTGTCCTTGTCTAGTGCTTTTAACCGCAGTCAAGTCTCTGTTTTCTGTTCTTCTTTGATACTATTCACAGTTTCGCGGTGTTTTACACATCGCTCTTTTAACAAGACTTGCCGCCCGTCAAAAATGTTCCCGGCGTCTTCGCTGGCCTCTGCTGCGGGCGTATCTTACGGGCGTATCTTGCGGTTGTCGCTAATACTATGTTACCCAAAGGACGTGAAGAAGTTCTGAACAACCATCTGAAGAAGTTTGTGTTATAATAAGCCATGCAGCATGAAGACATCCCCGCTGGGCCGAATGCGCCGCTTGAAGTCAACACCATTGTCGAAGTGCCGAAAGGGTCTTCCAACAAGTACAAATACAGCCCGGCTTCTAACCTCTTCCGCTACGACCACACCCTTTTCTCGCCCCTGCATTATCCCTGCGATTACGGCTGGGTCTGCGGCACCAAAGGCGGGCAGCGGCAAAGGCCGCTTTCTGTCCTCGTCATGTCCTCCAACCCGACTTTCTGCGGCTGCCTGGTCGTTGCCCGCCCGGTCGGTGCGCTTCTGATGAACGACCACAAAGGCGAAGACCCTAAGATTCTGTCCGTCGCCGTCGCCGACCCGCGCTTTAACGCCATCCATTCTCTTGGCGACCTGTCGGAGCATACGCTTCTTGAGATCCAGCATTTCTTTGAGATTTACCAAGTCTTAGAGCAGCACGAAGTCGAGATTTTAGGCTGGGAAGACGCCCCCGATACCCACGCCCGCATCACAGCGGCGATTGGGTGAGATTTAGAACCCAAGAACCCTTCTCGTCGTCAAGACCCCTCCCGGCACAAGTGCCTTCCCTGTGAGGGGAGGGCTTTCAGAGAGAACCCATATCATAGCCCCTGCGTCTTGTCCAGAAGCAGGGGCTATGATTATTTCCAAAGCCTCCCCTCACAGGGGAGGGAGACGAGGAACGAGGGGTTCCGAATCCTCTGCAAAAATGTTTGCCTTACGAGACGTGGCAAAATCAGGTATAATAATACGCTTTTTGTGCTGGATTTGCGGGATTTAGTCTCGGAGGCTGTATGGATAACGAACCTAAAGACGAAGAAAAGACAGAGAATATAGAAAAAAACGAACTGGTCCCGGCGGAGCCGGTGCATGATGTCGCGGTCAGCGTGGCCCGCATTGATGCGGCCCCGACACTGGCCGAAAAAAGCCACCTGCTTTGGGAAATGCCCGCTGAAGTGCGGCATCAGACGCTTGGCGCACTGCCCGCGCCGGTAGTCGCGGCGCTGATTGAAGGCGACCCGGAGCAGAACACGGCGCTGATCGCCAACCTGCCCGCCGCGAAGTACCGGCAGGTAATCAATTTAGGCACGCCGTCGCAGGGCCGCGCCTGGCTGGAGCGGGCGGTTGGGTCTGGGACACTGGCCGGGTCTATTTTGCCGTCGCTGATGACCGCAAGCGACCTGTCGGACATGCTGGTGACGGACCCCGGTGTGCGCCGCGCCCTGCCGCGCCTGCTGAACTTTGAGCGGGCCGAGCGCTGGCGTCAGCTTTTGACGACAAATGAGTGGCACAAAAACATCGATGAGCTGCTGATGGCGGACACCGATGAACTCTTGAACCGCGTGTCCATTCGCAATCAATCGGTTAAGGCCGTGCTGCAATCGCTTTTGGATTATGTGCCGGAGCTGTATCTGGAAGTCGTCAATCTGGCGCGGGACCGGGCGGCGCGGATGGACGAGCATGAAAATGAGCTGGAAGACATCACGACCATGCCGTTCGGCCTGCCGGAGCTGCTCCCGGCGGCAGCCGACACCGGCGGGGTGCGGGACACGGAAGCGCCGGTCTCGCCGCTGGCCGATTTGATTCCCGAAGGCGGCGACCCGGTGTTCGCGCTGGCGACGGCGGGCCTGAATGCCGCTCGGAAAGCCATTTTAGAAGAGCAGCTTAAAATGCTCCTGCGGGACGAAATTGTCGCGACGGCGTCCTTTGCCACGGCGGACATGCAGCGTGCCGCCGGGCGGGTCTTATTTTATCTGCGGGCCGGTTTGGAGTCGTTTGGGCCGACTTTGGGCGACGCGACGCTTGCATTAGAGACGCATCAGCTCAACGAAATCAGCGCGATTGGAACGCGGCTGGCGGAAGGCTACCGGCAGAAAGCCCTGTCGTTTGCCGGCCTGCGCGACTGGCTGGACGCACGCCAAAAGCAGTTCCTAGACTCCATGCGCCTGCCGGAAGCGGGTGTTGACCCCGAAACTCGCGAGCCTGTCCTGTACCTGGCGTCCCGTCCGAAGCAGGATCGTGCTGAGTGGATGCCAACGCCGCTGGCCGAAGTCCAGACCCGGCTGGCCGACATCGGCGCGTGGGGGCCGCTGTCCCGCGCCGCGTTCGGCAGCGTCGAGCGGATGCACGCGATTTACGGCACCAACCGAACCCGCACCTGGGACGAAGCTTTGCGCCGGACAGTCCTTGCTTTGGTGCTGTACCGCCGCTGGGAGCCTGAGCTGATCCGCCCTGCCGAAGACTACGCCGCCTTCCGCCGCCAGTACGGCACGGGCAAAACAAACGGCATTGACGCCGCCCGCCAGATCATTTTAGACGCGCTCGATGCCACGCCCGATGCCGCTTGGAAGCCCAGCGACGCCAAAGCCCGCGCCCGCGAGATATTGCTCCGCGCCGTCAGCGAGATTGAGACCCTGCCCCTGCCGGGGGCAGAACCGCCGAAGAGAAGGCCCCCCAGCCCCCAATAATGGGGGAGTTGGAGGCGAGGAAATGCAGAAGTCATAGAGTGCAGACGCCCCGGAATAAATTCCGAGGCTAAAAAGTGCCCAGTGCCTTCCAGGTCTGCCAGTGCAGGCGAAGCGACACAAGAACAGATGATGCCGAACGGTCTTCCGTCGCCTTGACGGTGGGAGCTTGACAGCCACGGGTTTTAACCCGTGGCGTTCTTCATGCTTCCAGCCTAAACCGGCCTCAGCGGCTGGTGCGGCTCCGGCGGCATCTTAATGTGAACCGGGTCATTCGGCTGCACGTTGCCGCCGACTATGACAATGCCCATGATGCCGGCTTTGCGGACAAGAGCGCCATCGGCGTCATGGTCTAGCACTGCCGCCATAAGGCCCGGCTGGAAGGCGTCAAGCTGCGGGCAGGGGTTTCGCAGGCCCGTCACTTCGACTACGACGGATGCGCCGAGATGCAGCCGCGTTCCGGTCGGCAGGCCAAGCAGGTCCACGCCCCGCGTCGTGATATTCTCGCCCATGTTTCCCGCCGATACGTCGAACCCGGCAGTGCGAAGCTCGTCATGCAGCTCGGCGTGGATGAGATGCACCTGCCGCAAGTTCGGCTGCGACGGGTCTCGCGCCACCCGCGAACGATGCTGGACTGTCGTGCCGCAGTGCGCGTCCCCATCCACGCCGAGGCCCGCTATCAGCCGAATGCTTTCTTAGCTTTGCTTGCTGAACTCGTGTACCTTGCTTTGGCTGACAGATGTGACAACTGCGCTCATTCGTCTATTTCCCCCTTGTCTTCTGCCACTTCGCGCCGCTTTTCCGCCTCATGCCGGGTAAGCAGTTCCGACAGAAACAAGGCTAGGTCTTTTCTCAATCTGTCGAAGATTTGCAAACGAAAATAAAGGTCGGGCGCGTTTTCTTGATCTATCAATGCTTCCAGGGGAGCATACTGCGCGTACCGAGAGAAGAAGTCCTGCTCCAAATATGCCTTGAGGTCGCGCAGCCAGGCGTCGGATTTTTGAGACAGTTTTTTTACTCCGTTGCCGGGCGACCAAATGTCGTAAAAGTAGGTGTCTAAATCGGAGACAAAGCTTTGCGGGTCAATCCTCGCCTGCTGTGCAACCGTCTCGCAGTCGTAGGTAGGAAATGGAGCCTTCGCTTCCTGTGCGGCGCGTAAGATTTCTTCGACGAGCATATCAGTGGTCAAAGTGTTCATGTTAGTAACCAAACGAAATAATCCCAGCAGGAGTGATGTGGATGTAGCCACCGCCTTTTACTTTGTACCCGATGACGCCTGAAGTTCGGCCATAGATCGGCATTCCTGGGCCGCTCACAGTTAAACTCGCTCGCCGTGCATCTCGGAGATACTGCCAAAGATCACTGCTGCCGTGGAGGTCAAAGTGGTAGCGGATCGAGTCGCCGCGCCTGCCGGTGATTGGGTCTGCGGCCCAAGCGCGAACCAATTTTTTGGCCTCAGAAAGAGTTGGCACCTAATCTCCAATGCAAAGCAGACAGTTTATCCCCTACACCCCAGCCATTTTTCGCGGCTTCTCAGTCGGCTTGGCTTTGTAGCGGGGGGCGACGGAGAGGCGGCTGCGGTTGTTTTTGATCCAGTTATAGGCGCGGCGGCCTGCTTGGGGGACGCCGGGGATATACAGGAGGGGAGCTAAAAAGGCGGTGAGGGGCAGGTTCCAGGCGACTTGGCGGAAAGCGTCGAAGCCGGCGAACTGCTTGCCGTCGGGGCGGACGGCGTAGGCGGCTTCTTCGGCGTCCTCAAACCGGACGCCCGTAGACGCGAGGGCGTCGGGGTCGTGGGAGTCGACAAAGGTGATAACCCGGAAAACGTCTAGGTAGCGGACAACCAATAAACACGATTTGCAGAAGTCGCACTGGCCGTCGTAGACCAAACGAAGCGGGGTCAAGGCGAGCTGGCGCTTGGCCCATGCTAAAAAGTGGGCGACTTCGGCGGGCTTGAGAAAATTGATGTAGGACGTAATCATCAGCGCCGAGAAGAACGGGATGTTCATGCCGTATTCAATGCCGAGATGCAGCGCCACGCCGCCGGCAAGGACATACAGACGCAGGCGCGGAACCCAGACTATGGTGCCGAGGGCCATTTCAATGGCGACGGTTCCCCAGGTAACGAGGTTGACGATGTAGATGTTGTCCAGGCCCAGCACCGGGAACCGCACCGACTCCGGCAGGTGCATCGGGTAGTAAACCGCGGTGCCGTCCTGCCACTGCGCCCCAGTCACTTTGGACGCGGCCGCGCAGAAGTACAGCACGGTGATCTGGAGCTGCATGATGCGCTGCGCCCAGGGCAAAACCAGCGGCGGGGTGTCATCTTCGACGCCTCGGAAAATGCGAATTAATCTATCTACCGAGCAGGCTGCGCCGCAGGGGCTAAGGGCCAGGTAGGCGGCCATGACCACCATGACCGTGTCGCCGCTGTTGTGGATCGGCGCGGCGCGGGCGTGCATGGCACAGATGCCGACATACACTAAGGCCGCGCTGATGCGGCTCCAAAAGCCGATGGTCAGGCAAAACGCGGCCAGCAGGTAGACGACAAAGAAGGGGATCAGCCAATGCTCCGCGCCCGGCACAATCAAGAGATCGTTTTGGTGGACGTAAGTGCCGACGCCGCCGTTGTAGGCCGCCACTTCGTCGGATGTGAACACGCCTTTGTTGGAGAACCAGGTGATGCGCTCCGGGAACAGCAGGACGCCGTAGCCCAGGGTCCAGAACCCCATAACCATTCGGAACAGGCCGAGTGTAACAGGAGACGTGGGCCGGAAAAAGAACTCATTCCATTCGTTTCGCAGGTATTTCATAGGGCAAGATCAAAAGCAAGGTCAAGAGCAAGATTAAGAGCAAGATTAAGAGCAAGATTAAGAGCAAGATTAAGAGCAAGATTAAGAGGGCGAAGACAAGCTTCGCCCCTACATGTTTGGCGAAGAGAGGTCTACCTAAATCGGGCTGCTGTCAGCGTTATTGCCTCGCCGGGCGCAGCGGAAAGCGAAACTGTTCGCTCGCCTAAACGCACCGTTACCGGGCCGGCAAAGCGCGGCAGCAATGACGCAGACACAAGGCGGCTGTCGGCCCAGGTGATGTCAACGGTGATGCCGCCGCGGGCTTCCAGGCCACGCACGGAGCCGGCGGGCCAGGCGACGGGCAGGGCCGGGAGCAGGTGCAGTGCTCCGGTGTGACTTTGGAGAAGCATTTCGGCAATGCCTGCTGTGAAGCCGAAGTTGCCGTCAATCTGGAACGGCGGGTGGGCGTCAAACAAATTGGCATACACGCCGCCGCCGCCCTGGTAATTGGTGTCATCAGTGCTGACCAGGGCAAGCGCCCGGCAGACCAGCGCCCAAGCCCGGTCGCCGTCCTCCAGACGCGCCCACTGGTTGATTTTCCAGGCCAAAGACCAGCCGGTCCCGGCGTCGCCGCGTCCTTCTAAAGACGTTCGCGCGGCGGCAAAGAGTTCCGGCGTTTCCCGCCGCGTGATTTGGTGGCTGGGATGCAGGCCGTACAAATGGGAGATATGGCGGTGGTGCGGCTCAGGAATGCCGTCGTCCCAGTCTTCCAGCCATTCCTGAAGCTGTCCTTGTTTTCCAATCTGCATCGGTGCCAGGCGGGCACGGGCCGCAAGAACGTCCTCCCGAAACTTTGCGTCTAAGCCCAGCACTTCGGCGGCATCGGCGGCTGCGCCAAACAAGTCGCGCAGGATTTGGCCGTCCATTGTGGGGCCGGCGCACAGATACGCATTGGCGTGGTGAGGGTTCTCCGGGGAAAGCGACGGGCAGGTGACAAGCCAGCCGTGCTGAGGCTCTTCCACCAGCGTGTCCAAAAAGAACTCGGCGGCTCCTTTGAGAATAGGGTAATGCCGGGCCAGCGCGTCCGTGTCCCGCGTGAACAAGTAATGCTCCCAAAGATGCGTGCAGAGCCACGCCCCGCCGGTCATCCACTGGCCCCACCAGACGCCGTCCACCGGCGCAGTCCCGCGCCAGGCGTCGGTGTTGTGATGGGCCACCCAGCCGCGTGCGCCGTAATGGGCCTGCGCCGTATGCTGCCCGGTTTGCGCCATCTCGGCGAGCATCTGAAACAGCGGCTCGGCGCACTCCGGCAGGCCGCAGGTTTCGGCGGGCCAGTAGTTCATTTCCGTGTTGATGTTGATGGTGTACTTGCAGCCCCAGGCCGGGTCCAGGCTGTTGTTCCACAGCCCCTGCAAAGTGGCGGGCTGCCCGCCGGGGCGCGAGCATGAGATGAGCAGGTAGCGCCCGTACTGGAAGTGCAGGGCGGCAAGCGCGGGGTCCGGCGCAGACTGAAACGCGCGAAGCCGGACATCGGTCGGCTCGTGCATGAGCGGGGACGCGCCAAGATCGAGCGAGACGCGCCCGAACAGCGTCTGGTAGTCGGCGGTGTGGGCGGATAAGAGTTCTGCATACGGCTTTTGCGCGGCTTCGAGATAAGCAGATGCCCGCGCATCGGGGTTCCCAGTGACATCCTGGTAGTTCTTGTAGCTGGTTGCCATAGAGACGAAAAGCGTCACTGCATCCGCGCCGGCCACTGTCAATTGGCTGTCTTCCGCCTGTACCGTGCCGCCTTCATGGAAAACTTGGGCCAGCGCGGTGAACTTGGTCACGCCGGAAACGCCTTCGGCGTCGCGTCCGACCCCGCGCTGAATTAGCTTCTCGCCCTCGCAGGAAGTCTCGGAGCCGGGCGGGCCGTCAAACCGGGCGGTAAACGTGATGCTGCCGGGCTGGTCGGCGGTCAATCTGATGACGAGAAGCTGGTCCGGGGCGCTGGCAAAGGCTTCGCGGGTATAGGTGACGCCGCCTGCCGTGTACCGCACCCGCGCCAGGGCGGTTTCTAAATCAAGCTCCCGCCGGTACTCCGTGACTTCCTGCGGGTTGGGGAATGTCAGCCGCAAATCGCCCAAAGTCTGGTAGGGCATTTGCTTGATGGGCCGGCCCATGCACTTTTCCTGGCACAAAGCCTGCGCGGCTTCATACTCGCCTGCGAAGACTAATCGCCGAACTTCCGGCAGGGCGTCAAGCGCTTCCGGGCTGTCGTAGTTGTGGGGGCTGCCTGCCCAGAGGGTCACTTCGTTGAGGGCCAGGCGTTCTTCGGCGACGCCGCCGAACAGCATCGCGCCGAGGCGTCCGCTGCCCAGCGGCAGCGCTTCGGTCCATTGACCGGCGGGCTGGGCGTACCAAAGAGAAGCCCCTGCGTTTGTCTGCGTCATGGATGGTTTGTTCGCGGCGTCGGCTGTGTTTTCCTGCTTGTAAAGACTGTGCAGAGAGGATGGGCTGGGAAAAGAACCATGACATGAATGTCACGGCTAGTCAGCGCGGACGCTGCAAAACACCGCTTCGCGGGATTTGGCATTGTAGGGTGTAGGGCTTGCCCCTACCCTCTTTGTGCCAACGGGCAGAACAAGAAGAAAAGAACAAGAAGAAAAGAACAAGAAGAAAAGAACAAGAAGAAAAGAACAAGAAGAAAAGAACAAGAAGGAAGGGCAGGGGCAAGCCCTGCCCCTACACAAGACCAATCTCAGCCGTGACATTCGTGTTATGGTTCTTGATTTATGATCGTTCTCTACATCGTTCCCGAATCCAGTATACTACTATCGTGGTTTTACTGCGAGACATTCTGCGACCTTTTCGTCATCTTCTGAGTTTCCTGGACCCGCGCCGCAGCATCGGTTCGTTGTGGGCGGCTGCGGGAATTGGGACGGCGACCGGCGGGTTCTGGCTGCTGCGGCACGCGCTCGACAAAGGGCAGGCGTCGCTTTTATACCTGCCGGTGGTCATTGTGATCGCCGTTCGGTTCGGCTTTGGGCCGGCGGTCTTTGGGGCGATTCTAAGTTTTCTTTGCTGGGACTTCTTTTTCCTGCCGCCGTTTGGAACCCTGACCATTGCCGACCCGCGCGACTGGCTTTCGCTTGGGGTCTTTCTGGTCGCCGCCGTGTCCACAGCCCAGCTTGCGGCGCGGGCGAAAACCCAGACCGAAGAAGCGCAGGCGCGGGAAGCCGAGATCGCTTTGCTGTTTGAGGCCAGCGAAGCTCTGAGCCGGGAAGTGCGGGCGGATCGTCTGCTTTTGGCGCTTTCCGGGCAGATGCAGGCGCTGTGCCGGGCGGAGCCGTGCCTGGTGTTCCGGCGGGACGCGCATTCGGAGCGTCTGGTGCCGCCGGCTCAAAGCGCTCCCGTTCCAGACGCGATCCTGCAAATGGCCCAAACTGCCTCGGAGCAGGACCAGGCCATCGGGTTTGGCGGGCGGCGGTTTTTGTGGGACGAGGCCGTGCGTCAGTCCCGGCGCAGCCTGCCGGTTGGCGCGGCGGAGACGCTGGGAGTATACCTGCCGCTCCATGCCGACGGCAGCCGAGTGGGGGTGCTGTATGTCGGGCCGCGCCGGGACGGCAGGCCGTTTTCCGCTGCCGACGAGCGGTTAATCCGCACCCTGGCGAACCATGCTGCCGTGGTCATCGCCCGCGACGCGCTGGCGGCGCAGGCGGCGCAGGCTCAGGCGCTGCGGGAGGCCGATTTGCTCAAAGACTCCCTGCTGTCTTTAGTCTCCCATGAGCTGCGGACTCCGCTTGCCGCGATTAAAGCGTCGGCGACTGGCCTGCTTCAGCCGGATGCCGTTTGGGATTTGCGTGCCTCTTGGGAGACTTTGTCCGCAATCAACACGGAAGCGGATCGCCTCAGCGCGTTGGTGTCCAATCTGCTGGACTTGTCTCGTTTAGAGGCCGGGGCGTGGCAGCCGCGCAAAGACTGGTGTGATTTGGTGGAAGTGATCGGCACGGTCCTGGACCGGCTGCCGGAGACGGAAGCTGCACGGGTGAAAGTCTTCGTCAGCGATGGCCTGCCTCTGGTGCAGGCCGACTACACGCAGATCGCGCTGGTGCTGACGAACTTGCTGGAAAACGCGGTCAAGTACACGCCGCCGGGAACGCCGATCTCTCTGTGCGCGGAAGCTGAGCGTTCTGAAGCGACGCTGACTGTGCGGGACCACGGGCCGGGCCTCGTGCCGGGCGAGGAAGCGCGGCTGTTTGAGCGTTTCTTTCGAGGGCAGACTCATCAAAACAGCACAGTTCATGGAACTGGGCTTGGGCTGGCGCTTTGCCGCGCGGTTGCCGAGGCGCACGGCGGGCGCATTCAGGCCGCGAATGCTCCATTTGGCGAGCCGCCGGGCGCGGTCTTCACGCTGACGCTGCCTCTCAGCGGCGAAGCCAAGTCAGCAGGAGAAAGCAGGCAGGCCGGCGAATAGGACAGAAAACCCCTCCCGTCCAACAAGTTGTCCACCCTCCCCTGTTAGGGAAGGGCCTCGGAAAGTGCAGGACAAGAAGGCAGGCGCTTTGCCTCTGGCGCTTTGTTCTCAAGCCCTTCCCTAACAGGGAAGGGTGGACAACTTGTTGGACGGGAGGGGTCCTATCTAAGGAGAACTTCGTGCAGATTACTCGAATCAAGCCCGGCGGCTGGATTATCATTTTGCTGCTGCTGGCCGCCATTATTTTCGGCGTGCGCTCCTGCCGGAGCTTAGTCGCTTCGCGGCAGTCGCCTGGCGGCAGCGGGGGCAGTACGGCAGCCTCCGGTGGGGGCGGGTCTACCCCGGCTGAGGCTGCCAATGGCGACATTGTCGTGTCGACCACCGGTACCAAGCAGAAGTGGATGCAGGCTGAGATAGCCAAGTTCAATTCCCAGTCGCCGGGCGGCAAAGTCTCGCTTCAAGTGGCGGAGTCGCGCGATGCCATGCACGGAATTTTAGAGGGCAAAATGCAGCCTGTCTTATGGAGTCCCTCCAGCCCGGTCTGGGTGTACCAGCTTGCCAATGTTTGGCCCGGCGCACATGGCGGGGCGAAGATAGCCGATGTCAACGATTCGCAGGATTACCGGGTGCTGTTCAAAAGCCCGCTTGTGTTTTTGACGACCAAAGAGAAAGCGGCGTTTCTGCGGCCACTTTTGTCCGGCCCGGCCCCGTGGGAGGCTGTGCGGCAGCTGAGTGTGGGCCAGCGCAAAGCGCCCTGGGGCCGCTTTCGCTTTGCCTACGCCGACCCGCTGAACGCCAGCAGCGGGCTTTTGACCATGTCGCTCATTGTTACGGAGTATGTGCAGTCCCACGGCCAGAGTGATCCCACTGCCGCCGCGTCCACGTCCCAGTTTGCGACATATTTAAGCCAGATTAACCGGGCGTTTGTCCGGGACCCGAAAGCCGCAGGCTCCAGCGCTTTAGAGAAGGCTTATGCCGCTAATCCGCAGTCCCGCGACTTTATCACGGCCTACGAAAGCGCGGCGCTGGCCGAAATCGAGCAGAACCCGGATTTGGTAATGATCTACCCGAACCCAACGGCAAATGCCGACCAGAGCATCTACGCGCTGTCGGGTTCCTGGGTCACGGACAGCCAGAAAACAACGGCGTCGGCGTTTTTGGACTTCCTTTCCAAGCCGGAAGCGCTGGATGACGGCGTCCAGTATTATTTCCGCCCGGCCCAAAACGGCGCACAGACACTTTCCAATCGCCTCAGCCCGGCAGCCCGCGCCCAGTATAAAGCGTCCTACGCTTCCATCGACCTGCCGCCTTATGACGCCCTGAACGAAGCCGCGTCCCAGTGGCGGCTTGAGATGAAGCAGTAGGCACTATTGCGACTTCAGGAGAAACCTATGCATAGCCTCATGCAGAAGATGACTACGACATCCATTTTGTTCGTCTTTTTCCTTGCCTCCGCCCATGCGGACAATCCCGCTGCCGCCGTTCCGAACCCTTTTAGCTTGCGTCCAAACCCGGCGACAGTCCAGTTTGTCAAAGCCTACGCCGCCTACGCCATAGCTGTCAGAGACCACGGCGTTAAGGGGCTGAAGGCATTTGCGGCGCCTGATTTTGTCATATATTCACAGGGACGACCGCTTCGGGGCGAAGACGCCTTTAAAGAAATCGGCAAAATTGGTTTGCTCGAAAACTGTTTCAGCGCGGCAGTCCATCCACTTTCCGTTACCGGGACTGATGCAGCAGCATTGTCTGAGGAAACGTATACGTCCCCAGCGAAATCCCATAATCAAGATGCGTCGTGGTCGTTTATCTATGACTGGAAGCAAACTTGGCGTAAGACGGCGCAGGGCTGGAAAATCGTGAGCATTGAGAGATATAGTGGAGATTTTGACCACGTTGAAGGCGTCACGTATACCGTGCTGCGGGACTCAAAAAGTGAGCCTGCCAAAGCGCAGGAAAATCAGAACGTGGCAAAATAGCAGGAAGAGCATGGGCATAAAGAACGAGGGCGTGAACGCCCTCGCTGGGGGGCGAAGCGCCAAGCCGCCGCCTGAAGCACTGGCTACCCGGAGGGCGTGGCGGAAGAATAAGAGACGCAATCCTACTCCTGTCCCGCTCAGGCGGGACCTTAGAAACTGTATAGAAAGAGTTTCCACGGGGCTGAACCCCCGTGCTTCAAAAGGGCAACTCCCCGCCTGCGCGGGCATTGGGTCCTGCGCGGGCATTGGATCCTGCACG
>CAXTER010000055.1:0-36277 GCA_964243345.1 uncultured Armatimonadales bacterium | reverse complement strand
GCAGACCTTCTGGCGCGGCTCAGAACGGGTGGTCTTCATGTGGGGCTGCGCGAGGCGGCAACCCTAGGGGAAGTGGAGACCGTTCAAGCGTTATTGCACCAGGGCGTTGTCGTGGACGAAGCGGACACGAAAGGCAGGACGGCCCTGGGAATGGCGGTCGGGGGCGGCCACGTCGAAGTGGCGCGGCTCCTTCTGAATCAGGGAGCCGCCGTGAACCGTCAGACCTCGGCTCAGCTTGGCATTACCCCGCTGATGGTGGCGGTGATGCGTGGAGATGTAGAACTGACGCGTCTTTTGATCGAGCGTGGAGCAGACGCGACGGCGCGTAACCGGGTTGGCATGAGCATTGTCAGAATGGCTGCCCCCCATCCCGAAATCGCTGCAATGGTGGAGAAAGCCACCGTGGAGACAAAGTCGGAATAAGCAAAAATGAACGATAATGGAATCTGGCCTCCCGCCCCCCAGAAAGAACCTACTCCCTCTCCCGACATCGTCCTCTATCCCAGCCGCTGGAAGATGACCCTCATCGCCCTCGGTGGTCTGCTCTTTGTCCTGTGTGCGCCTCTGCTGTGGGCCACCGGAGACCTCTTCATACAGGCGGTAGCCGTCATCGACGTGCTGTTCTTCGGCTTCTGCGCCCTCTTCGCCCTGGTTCGCCTACTCAGGCCGCGCCCATCTCTTGTCCTCGACCAGCGCGGCATCACCGACAATGCCTCCGCGACGGGTGTGGGCTTCATCGCCTGGGAAGAGATCGCTGCCGTCGGCATGAGCCGCATGGGCGTGAACCGGTTTTTGGTGATCATTCCCCACGACACCGAGGCGATCCTGGCCCGCCAGTCGTCCTTCAAGCGCAAGATCATGGCAGCCAACATGGGTCTTGTGGGCAGTCCCGTGGCGATCCCCGGTCATACGACAATGCCGCTGGAGGAGATTATGAGGCACATCCAGGCAAGGCTGGCAGAAGCATAACCCATGAACATTATACAACCCATGAACATCCAATCCCTTGGCTACCGCACCGACCTCTTTTTCCCGCGCTTCGACGGCGAAGTCATTGATCGCGGTGATTACATCGTCATCCGCACACTTTCCAACCCCACCTACCACTGGGGCAACTTCCTGCTCTTCAGCCAGTCCCCAGCCGACGGGTGACAATCAGCCGCTACAATAGAGTAAACCCTCAAGACGTCGGCTAAAATAACATGGAGCGCCCCGCTCATCCTTCCGCTCACCCGATGAATAACGAAAAGAGTATGCCTTAGCAGTAGCGAGGTATCATCATAATTGATCTAGCAGTTACGCAGTTGGAGAGTAAGTCGGGCGATCGAGTCAGTAAAACGACTCGCAAACTGACTTCAACTGCGTAATTTCTATCTATATTCGATTAAACTAGATGTAATTAAACTAGATGCGATTAAAATGGATTGCATAACTTTTAGGTGAAAGGTAAAAAATAGTAATGCTTCCTGTCTTGCTTGTAATTCAAGGGATGATAAGACAGCCAGTGATCTTTCAAGCACATGATAAGCGTCCAACAGCCATAGCGCCCAACCCTGCCCAAGAAACCGACATATTATTTTATCCTAAAGGATATACTTGGGTACGGCTTGGATGTGTTAATCATGAAATTGTGTCTGTAGGAGAAAGGAAACTACCCATTCCGGTTCATATTCCAGAGGAAATTGTTCCTCTGGGACATCAGGCGCTACTAAGCGCTTATGTGAGAAATACAAAACTAGGATTTAGTCTTTATTTTTCATCCGCCTCTGAGGTGGACATTCGCAAATGGACTAACAAGTTTCCAAGTAATCCACCCTTTCCACAAGGATACTATCAGGCGGGTTCTTTACAAATACACAACCGGGTTATCGGCAGTACCTGGCGTGCATCTGTATCGGTAAAGGGGCCGTTTGATTATGCTAACATTTTGCTCATACCGATAACTTACTCACCAACTGAAGCCGAATCCAGCGGAGATACCCCTTTTGGTAAGGATATTCGCAATTATACGCGAGCATGGGCTAGTGCAGGCTCGCCAATAAAACATCAATATAAGTTCATTGAAATGAGTGTCTACTGCAACTTTGCCCAAAGCAAATAAGTGGCTGCATTGAACTGAACCCTCTGGATGAGACATTAAGCGTTGCCGTCACTACCCAAGGTGTGGATTTACCTCAATGAAAAGATCGAAAATTATCTTCTGCCTGGCTTCATTTTATACCCTCTGCCTGGCACCGATTTCTCCTGCCCTGGCTATCCCGCCAGCAGCAGCCCAAATGCAATACAGAATTGTTGATCTGGGGCCACTGCCTGGTTTTCCAGCAAAGACCCCTGTCGGCCTTTCGGGGAAGTCGTCACAGATCACGAACAGGTTCTTGGAACTTTCACAAAATCGATTTATAATCAAATCGACTTGTAACGATCGGATGTTTGAGGGGAGTGCTGGCCTTATGTACAAGATAGTCCTGCTCATGTTGTTCCTGTTTCTGCCAGCAAGTTCAGCTGAAGCGCGTCCCGCTCAGGCACAACCGAGCTATGCGCTGCAGCAAAAAAATGCTGACGGCGATTCTGTCATCCTCCGAGTTTATGACCGAAACACAGACCGGACTGTTTGGAGACGCAGGTGCATTGGTGCTTGTGCCTCTTCCTGGTCGGTGAATCACCGATCTGTTGCCATTGTCATCAGTCACCTGGACGGGCATCCCACCGTCGGTCAATTTCGCCTCTTGTACTGGCGTGCGGGAGAAGCCGTTCGCCTTGTCGGGCACCCGCAGCTTTTTCAAGATTTTGATGAAGTCGGTGATGACATGTATAGTGGTCCCCGGATGGGCGGCGATTCGCATTTCGGTGTGGTGGACTAGCAACTGCCGATGGCAGGCTTTGCTGCGTTGATGCAGAGACAGGCCGCTTTTGGTTTGGGCCGAACGGTGTTGCTCGTTTTTCTTGGGACAAAACACAAGGTTTGCGCTACTGGCTAGCTGCCCGCATCTTTTATCCGAATTCTCCATATGGCTCTGTTGATCACTCTAAATCTGTTGACCATTCTAAACAGATTTATTACTGGAGCGGCAAAATGACCGTTTCTAGGTAAGTCAACGCTGTGGAACCGTGGTCCAAAAACACTCGGGCGACATGAATACTCGAATTTAAAACTTGCCTGCCAAAAAGCATATGGTTGTGAATGCCGCAGTAGACACAAAGAATTATTTCCGAAACCAGGACATAGTATGCAGCATACTGTTTATACTGAACCACTGCCCATCAAGGAATGGAGAAGCTAAAAAATGGCTGGCTACGCGTTCTTTACATTGGTTTGCCTGATCTGCGTCGGCTGTTTTGGCTTTTGGCTCGGTGCTGTAATATATGCGATTTACAAAGGGCGAACGCGCCGCGCCATTATTTTGAGTTTTTCAGGGTTGTTACTCATACTTGCTGTTGTAATACATGGCTGCAGGACCGTTTCAAGCGTGAGTGGGAGCTATCAAGAAAAATGGGATGGCCGAACAACTACTTTGACACTCCATACAGACGGAACTTTCCATCAGCGTTTTAAGGATGCTTCCGGTAATATCGAAACTTCCGACGGCAAATGGATATTACACAATGGCGATTTTTTTGATATACTCTTCAGGCACTCGATGGTCACGTTTGACAAGACGATAATTCATTCCGATAGCGGCGTCGGATCATCGGATGACGGAGACGACTCTAACGGTGGAGCCGACGTAGGCCAGTCATCTTTATGCTTCGGAAGTAACGCAAATGATTGTCTAACACGATAATTGGGTGTCGTCATCCAAGTTGTCAGTCAGCATTCGAGTTGTTAGTCAGCTTAGTGTACTTGTGCAGAAAGAGGCGCTGGCAAGTACCGTGGGAAGGAACAGTCTCTTGAAAAAACCGAATGCCAGGAAAAGAGCCATGTCGGTCAACCGCTGGCTCTTGCTGCCGATTGGCATCATTGCCTTCTTTGTGATCGCTGAACTGTTCGCTTTTTACATGAGTCTCAGGCCGACATTTCCCCCGCCCACTCCGCACTACGCCGTTCGTTACTCGGTCACCGGGATCGCCATGGAAGTGCCCGAAAGTTATGGTCATCTGGCAATCAACCAAAGCGGCGACATTGTCGGGGCCGTAAAGACCAGCAAGGTCCAGAAGGATTGCTGCGGCGCTTCTTACCCCGTTCTGCACGCGGCTCTTTGGCATCAGGGCAGTGTCCAAGACTTGGGCAGCTTGGGACCAGACGAAAGCGAGCCGACAGGTGTGAACAGCCAAGGCCAAGTGATTGGCATCTATAGTTCAGCGAAGGGGGATTGGCGGGGATTTCTTTCTACCCACGGCAAAATGCAGGACATCGGCACTCTGGGCGGGCAGGGGTGCACGCCGAGGGCCATCAACGCCAGCGGCCAGATCGTCGGGAGCGCCGACATTGCCCGCAAGACCTTCAACGAGAACGGCCCAGGCAATGTGATTACCCGTGCTTTCTCGTGGCAAAGCGGCCAGATCACAGACCTGACCGCACAGGCGGGCGACATAGGCGGGGAGGAAGCGAGTAACGCCGAAAGCGTAAACGATGCAGGGGTGATTGTCGGGAATGTCGACACCAATGGCACCCTGTGGGATCATGGTCACGTGGAACATCCCAATATGGACTACATCAATGCGGTCAACGCGGCAGGGCACTATGCGGGCAACGGTCCCGAGGGAATGGTTTTTGCTGCAAATGGTAAGTCCACGAAGATCGACATCGCCGAAGGATACAGTGACGGTCTGAGTGTCGAGTGGGCGTCTGACGTGAAAGCCCTGAACACGGCAGATCAGGTGGTGGGAAAGATGTTTTGGACTCCTGGCCGCGCCCAAGCGGAAGGGGGTGAGGCGTGGCGAAAGAGTGTCGGCTTCGTCTGGCAGGACGGCAAAGCCTTTGACCTGAACAGTCTGATTCCCGCAAACTCCGGGTGGGAGCTAGAAGACGCCCAGTCGATCAATGATGCAGGGTGGATCGTGGGCGCTGGCAAGTACTATGGGAAAGAGCACGTGTTTCTTCTGAAGCCACTTTAACATCTCCGCCGATCCCTGCATTATTCCCCAAATTGAACTTTCGCCGGCGATACACGGCTCGCGCAACGACTTCAGTCTCAGGCTTGACAAACTGCTGCCCGATTGTTATAATGCCTCAAAGCACTTTGTGAAACAAAGCATATGCGAGCGGAACAGGGGCAGGCAGAAATGAACGCTGGGAAAACCGATCAGCACGCCGGAAAATACACAGAATGGTTTGGGATTCCTTCACATCAAAACCCAAAAGCGGCTATCCCACTCTACCTCGCCTCCGTCGGCTCCCTTTGCTGGGAACAGGCGGCTCTCTGGAGTGGCGGAAACCACCCCGTCCTCTTCTGCCTCTGTATTGCACTCGTTTTGGCTGGTCTGGTGCTCCTGCCTCTTGGCCTGATCGGCGGGATCATCTATCGCCACTACAGAGTTTCGCAGGGATCAATCATTATCTCTCTTGTCAGCCCGCCCGTCTGGATTTGGCTCTTTGGTAAGCTGCACGGCTTTTTTGGTCCTGACACGCCCCAAGGCTTTATTGTGGCCCTTTGCTTCTATCTTCAGCTTCCGCTGGTCTTGGTCGCGCTGTGGCGAAGTCCCTGGCAGAAGCGCACCAAGATTGCCATAACTTCATTGATGGCTGTAGCCCTGATTTGCCAGTACAGCAGTCATGTGATTCGGGAACAGCATGAGGCTGCCATGGCCCCGCACATTTCCGATAATTATCTAGCTTCGATTTATCGGAAGCACGACATCTCTGTTACCTGGCGTTTGAACGGCAAAGAGATCGTCGTGACGGGGATCGTCGGCGGCCAGGACGAAGGACTGTTTGGTGGTGGCCCACCAAAGATGTGGACTGCCGACGGGGAGATCGAATGTGATGATCTCGGCAGCTTTGATGGTGTCGGTGATGGTCAGAAAGTGTCCATCTTATGTATCTGTATAGGCAAGGATGCTTACGGCACCATTCACCTCGTCGACTGCCGAATCGTGGGAGAATAATTCATCGCTTATGGAACAGAACGCAAAACCGGATGTGAGGCAGATTGTGAGGTACGCCGCGAAGGTCGGATGCTGTGCAGGAGGCGTTGCAGGGGCGGCGATTGGCTTATTTCTCATTGTGATATTTCTGATGCCTGAGACAGATTGGAAGGGAACGTTTATCCTGGACTTTATCCCAGTCGCATTGGGGATTGCCATTCTCTCAGGCGTGCTGGTAGGGGCTGTTCTTGGCATTCTCAACGGTCTGCTGATCGCCTGGATGATGCGGCGGTTCTTCGGGGCATTGAGTGGATCAGGTGAAAACCACCAAGCCGCTAAATATCACCAAGCCGCTAAACATCACCGAACTGTTGGGGCTGCTTGTACCGTCTGCTCACTGCTGGTTGCCCTCAGCATTTTTGGGATCATGTTCCACTTTGACGGAGGAACCTTCGGTGACTTCTTGACTGTTATTCCCGTTCTTACCGTCGCTGCTTGGTGGGCCAGCCAGAAAGTTTGTGATTGGTACACAAATGCAGGCGAGGAACCTGAGAAACAAACGAAGTATGACGTTGGCTGGTTTCGTCTGCCCCTAGAGCAGAACTCAAAAGCCGCTCAGCCGACCATTCTGGCTGTCGCTGGCTTTCTCTGTTTAGCGGCAGCCGCTGTTTGCTACAATCCTTCCGTCGCTTTTCAGAATTGGGTTAGCATTGGCCTGCTGATCACGGGCCTGGTGCTGATGCCGCTTGGCTTCCTGGGCGGCCTCGCGCATCGTCAGTATCGATCTATGGAGTTTGCAATTATTCTTCCTTTGATCGGCCCCCTCTGGTGCTGGCTTTTGTTTTCCTTGTCGCTCGACCAGAACGAAACGCCGATTTTGCTGCTCTGCCTGCTCTTGCCGTTTGCTGTGGCTCTCCTGGCGCTGCGGCAAAGTCCATGGTGGAAGCGCGTGCCCTTGAGGACAAGAGGGCTGGCAGCCGCGGGAATGCTGTTCGTCTTTGCAGCACCGATCCTGAGCACCCGTCAGGAAGTTGCTTCAGCCCCGCATCTTTCGGATGTTTTCCTTGACTCTGTTTATGCTAAGAATGACCCTGTTGCAATCAAGTGGCTAAACAACCGGAAGATTGTCGTGCGCGGCAATGTCACCCTTCCGTCTGACCCTTCTTTCTTTGGCGATGATGGACCCTGTGACGGTGTTGCCGCGATGGAAGCGGGTGGGGGAAGCTGCATCGAGTTTGATGACATCGGCAGCTTCGATCTTGTGGATAGAAGCCAGAAGGTATCAATCCTGGGAACCTGCCGAGGCATTGATCAATATGGTAAAGTTCACTTGACAGGCTGCCGCACCGTCGAGCGATGATTGGCGATTGGCCCTGAAAACGAAAGCAGGTCTTGACCGTCCTTTGGCTGGCCGTCGTCGCGTTTTTGTTGTTCTTCCTTATCATCCTGGCACAATCGCTGTCCCATATCTGGCGATGCTTCTCAAAGGATTTAGGATGCAGAAAATCGGGTCAAAAGTTCGAGAACTTCCTTGCGGCGTGCTGATCGGGCTGATTGCGAACTATTATGCTTTTCGTGGGGCTTTGTTCCTGCTCCACATTGCACCTGGAACAAGTATCCGTCCCATGTTCGAGGGGTTTTATGCTGGCGCTGTCGTTCTGTTGGCATTCGTAATCGGCGTTCCTCTGTCTCTCCTTGAAATCGTACATGGAGTAGACAAGCATAAGAGGAGCGTTGTCGTGCTAGGCATTCTCGGGGCCTTGCTCATTCTGGCTTCCTGGCCGATGGGAAATTATTGGTGGGATTATTTTGCAGCCCAACGGCATATCACTTTTGAGCAATAGCGTCTGGCAGATTTTGCAGGAAATTACGCCTCATGTCTAGCAGCACAGTAGAAAGCAGTATTATGGCAAGTGAACATCAGGACGCGAAGCCGCATCAAACCGAGGAGCACCACAAACCTGCGACCTGGCCCCCTGCACCGACGGCTGAGTTTCAGCCTCCGGTGCCGCCAGCGCCTGCCCGCCCATCTTCCTGGGTTTCGGCGCTTCTCGCGGCACTTCTGGGGGCAGGCATTGGGGCGATCTTGCTTCCGTGCCTCCTCTTCGCGGCATTTCTCATCATGAATGATGCAGGCGGGCCGATCTTCTTCGTGCTGGCCGTGTTTGCCTCCATCGTCCTTGGAGCCTTGAGTGGATTGGTTATCGGTCTCGCAGTTTGGTTCATTCGCAGAGCGAGGAAGCGATGACAGGGCCTCAGTCGCAAAGCGAGGGAGCGATGACAGGGCCTCAGTCGCAAAGCGAGGGAGCGATGACAGGGCCTCAGTCGCAGAGCGGCGCGGCTCTTGAGGAGGGACTATTCTTTTGAGGGAGCATTCTGAGATGACTTTGTTCGCTGAAATTGCGGCACTGGTAGCCATTCTTGCATTTTCCATCTTTGCGGTGGTTTGGGCGAATGTCCAGCTAAACCGACGGCGGATCACCGCACGTCAAGCTGCGTGTGCGGCGTTTGGATTGGCATTATTCGCCCTTCTGTTGACTTTATCACAGTACGTTGGCCTTGTGCCTTCGAGCGAAGTGACAATGTCTCTGAACAGCGGCTTCTTCGACGTGATCGTCTGGCCTGGACTTATTCATATTCTGATCTTAGCCAGCTTGCTGCTCGGCGTCCGTACCTGGCAGTCAAAGATCGGCAAAGCTACCGTTGTTTTCTCTTTGCTTCAGCTTCTGGTTTTTCTGCGCGTGGATTTTTCGATGTACGGGCTTTTTACTGAGAGACAGCTTTCTGCTTCTGGTAAGTTGATAGCTGGATTGATGGCTCAATTTTGAGCCTATTTCCTTATGGTACAATGAAAACACTTGGTAGCAGAGGAAGAGGTGAATGATGCAAACCCCTAAATTGAGCCAGGAAGCATGGCGTGCGTTCGGCATTATATCTGTACTGGTCACCCTGACCTGTCTTCAAGGGGCACCTTCACTTGGGCAGTCCATTTCCTCCCCACGTCACGATAGCGCCTCCCACTCTGTGCGTTATAAACTCACTGATCTGGGTCCGCTTCCTGATCTCGGTACTCTGACAGAAGCAGACTCCAGTGAAGCCTACGGCATAGACAACCGGGGACGCATTATCGGCTCACTCTCAGTCCTGACAGGCTATGTCACGGTGCCCGTTCGCCCCTTTGTCTTCGATCATGGTCATTTCAATCCTCTTAGCCTGCCTGCTGGTGCCTCGGAAGGCATAGCTACAGCGCTCAATGCACTCAGCGGGAGTGTCGCGGTCGTAGGCGACATCACCCTGTCGGGAGAGCGAAAACGCGCTTGTCTGTGGTACCACGGGGAAATGACGGACCTCGGCACGCTTCCAGGCTACAGCCGCAGCGAGGCCAGAGGCATCAACAACCACGGACAGATTGTGGGAACAGTGTCTGATGCGGCAGGCCGCTCTGCTGCGTTCCTCTGGCAGGGCGGGCGGATGCAGTCTCTCGGCAATCTCCCAGGCTTTCTTTCAAGTCAGGCCATGGCTGTCAACGATCTGGGCCAGGTGGCAGGCTACTCCGAAGGAACACGGGCTTCAGGCGACGCTGCGGAAGCATTTCTCATCACCCATGGCAAACCGCTCCCGCTGGGGCGGATAGGTGGCGACGATAGCCGTGCTTTTGGCCTCAACGAGTACGGACAGGTTGTCGGATCAACCGAGATTGGCAAACGTGATTCCAATGGCAACCCGATCACGCACCCGTTTCTGTGGGAGCGAGGACACGCAATGCGCGATCTCGGGACGTTAGGTGGGATATACGGTGTGGCGACTGCTATCAATCGTCAAGGAACGGTGGTGGGTTCTGCAACAGACCGTGCCAGTCATACCCATGCTTTTATTTGGAAGCATGGGCGGCTTCAGGACCTCAACACTTTAATCCCTTCGGGCACAGGCTGGGTCTTGGCGGAGGCAAATGCCATCAACGCGCAAGGCCAGATTGTGGGGACAGGGGTGTTCGGCGGGCACGAACACGCTGTCCTACTGACGCCACAGTTTTAGCAAGCTGGCCTGGTGAGTCTTTGCCTTCCGCGAGAACAAACACTCAGAAACGGAAGCAACTTACGGGCGGAACAAGAGCGTGCCCTCGACCGCGAATACTGACAATGAACGGCACTCGAAAGTGAGAACTGCTGTCATGCCACTTTTGGGCTTGGTTATCATCGTGTTTTATGTGCTGCTCGGGATTTATGCCTGCGTTGCCTTGTGGTTCGCTTTTGCCCTTCTCTAAGTTCTCTTGAACTGGCAAAGATGCTTAAAGTCGCCTGTCTTATTCGGCACACGTTTAGGCATCCCCACGGTATTGCTGATCGTCAGCAGCTTATTTTTCTTTGTGGATTCTCCCAAGACAACACCTCCCAGTGGCGTGAGCACTGCCCCGGTTGTTGATGGTCCCTTCGACATAACCAGCCCGGAACTTAAGCCGTTCCGCACTATGTATGCTGTTCCCCGCACTAAATATGGTTTCACGCCGCTCCCGAAACACGCCCGCGTCACGATGTCCACGCCGACTGATCCCAGCGACAAATCGCCTGATTACGACACGGAACTTGATATTTCTGATGGAACAGATGTCGCTCCGAGTGAAACTCGCCAGCTTTATTTCAAGCGAGTCAAAAACAAGTATTTCTGGACAGAAGAGCGCGAGTCTTGGACGGGACCCCATCAGCAGAAAGATGCTGATGATGAAATGGAACATGAAACAATTTCCATCGATTACCAAGTCCATCCCGACGACCGCAGCGATCCGCATCTTTATATTTCCTACTGGGGCAATGATCCTCGTCTCGCAAACCAGGAAAGATTTTTGACTCCAAAAGACGTGCGGCCAATCCTGAAAGAATGGGGAGCCGTGAAATAATGTCCGGTGGCCCCGATAGTCCGATGTCAGCAGCGCCAGCCCTTATGCCCTACGATAGCACGTAAGCTGAAGCCGTGGAAACTCCCTGCGATGCAATCATCGTGGTATTAGACCTCAAAGGAGCTAAGATCGCAAATTATGATCGGTCCCTTTATTGATGCGGTTCTTTTGTTTTTGTTCCCTGATCTACTGGGATGGAGTGTCAACATTTATTTGTTGGTTCGATTGATCCATGAGCGTAAGCACTTGAAAGTGTCTACCAAGTGGGTCTGGATGTGGGGTATTGCTTGGGTTTTAATGATAGTCGGATTTTCTTTCAACTATCTAGAACTGATCGGCTTCGCGCCCCTACTTTGGATAGTTGCTTGGCTTATGTTCCGCAGGAGCCATGGACTACGCCCCTGAAGTGAGACAAAAGGTTTAGAAATGAGAGTAAAGTTTATGTTCGTTCGTGTTCTGAGTTTAATGCTGGTCATCGGATGTGCCACTCTGCAGAGTGCTGGCTTTTCCTCGCCTGCCCTGGCTGCACCAACCAGCTATCTGTTGAAGCTACAGACAATCCGTGACCGCGAAACCCGAGTGAGCGTTTATAACGCCAAGACAGGGAACACGGTGTGGACAATGAATCTGATGCAGACGGATCGTAACCTTATCAACTGGACTCCAGACCATCGGGCAGTCACCATCGTGCATGTAGGTGATCCTGATGGTGGCTTATCCTATCGCATCGTCATATGGAAAGCTGGGAACAATGTCCGTATTATTTCCAAAATTCCGTTGCCTGCGTCTTATCGCCAATCCCTCGTAACTTCAATGAAAGACGACCTTCTCGGCGCGGATTCATTGATGCAAGTCGCCTTATCGCCAGACAAGAAGCGCCTGTTAGTTCGTGCTTCTTTTAGTCAAGGACCAGGCTCACTAGATGTGGGTGAGCTATGGTGCTTGACCCTGAGTTCTTTTCATGTTCAGCAACTCGATCCAGAAGTCCAAGGTGATGCACATTGGCTGGATGCTCGCACCATCAAATTTATTCGTCTCAGGTTTGTAGCCAAAGCTGTTGCTTCAGGTTTTCCTGAAAGTAACGGTGTTAGAGTGACCAAAGCAAAGAAAGTGATGCGAGTCGAATAGCTTTCGATTAGAAATGAGATCAAGATTTATGTTCGTTCGTATTCCAAATTTGGTACTTGTGATGATGTTCGCCGCGCTCCAAGGTGTTGGCTTCTCCATGTCTGCTCTGGCCGCTCCAAAGCTGAGGAAAACTCCGTCCCACCCACCGAAAACAGTTACTTTCTATTCGCCTACGGATACGGCCAAGACGATCCAGGTTCACGAAGTATTGTCAGAGGCACAGAAGTCTGAACAGGGATTGGGGCGGCTGGTCCAGACGGCAGCACTGACGATCCGCTTTCAAGCAGGCTATAATACTGCAACGAAACTGGATGAATCGCGCTACCGCATCGACATGACGGAGAGCAATCCGCCTGAACCTGCCTCCTATAACATCTTTGATGGGAAGCAGGAACTCGTCGTCAAGCGCGGCAAAGTCGCGGCCCATGAAACGACGGAAGAACTAAATAACGATAAATGGGCCGCGCCGCTGGACGAGTTCATCGAATCGCTCTTCGAATATCACCACGAGCACACCCAGCAAGCGATCACTGCTGTTCTTGCCATGCGGAATGGACAAATGGTGTTAGCCACTGGTACCCCAGGAGACTCGGAAGATTGGTATGACCCGAAAACGCATTTACTCATCCGCAGGACTGAGTTCGAGTCCCAGTTCGGGGAGAAGGTTGAGTTTTCGCGGACCGTGTATTCAGGCTGGGTGCTAAACGCCCCCTTGCCCGCCTCGACATTTGCCTTTCCACCAGGCGTACCAATACCCGTTGATAAACCATGTCCTTGTCCTCCGGTTGCGGGCAAACGGCCTGCTAAGGATCAGAAATCCGCGTCGCCCAAAAATTAAGTTTTGGGGACACCAGGAGGAAAATATGCGTTCTAAAAGTTGTCGACTCACTGCCATGATCTTCTTCGCCATCTTCCAGGTTAGCCTGCTTAGCTCGCCGATGGTTGCCGCTCCCACGCCAAAATCGAGCACCATTGGTAAGCCAAAGCGGATTATTTTCACGCCGCCCGTCTATGATGCCAAGACCATTCAAGTCACCGAAGTCATGTATCAAGCTGACCTTGCTGAAACCCGAAGTGGCATTGCCTACGGTCCTCTGCTTCAGACAGGAACGGCCACCCTTCGTATGCAACTTCCCCGCGATCCCACGTCGGATGACTGGCCTACTCGCACAGACTGGCAGGAAAAGCAACCTAACAAATCGTCGGGATACTGTATTGAAGCGAAAAGTGGGTCCGTCTATTTTGCCGATGGAAAGGTTCAGCCGTTTCCAAAGTCAGGTGGGCTATGGACTGATCCTATGCTGCAGCTTATTGTTGGGATCAATGATCATCGCGAGAGGGTTTGGTCGCAGGCCGTAGCGACCATCCCTGCGGTTCGGGACGGGAAAATTGTGCTGCTGTCTGCGAATACTTTGCCTAGTGATCCTCGCGAGCAGCCAGGGCTGCTTCCAAAGACTTATTCCGAAGATTGGTATGATCCAAAAACGCACTTAATTCTTCGGCGGACTATGTTTTCGATCTGGCACGGTAAAACGCAGCAGATCATGCGTACGGACTACTCAGGCTGGGCGCTGGATGTACCAATCCCTGCCTCCCTGTTTGCCGTTCCGCCTGGCACAGTGCAAGAAAAATAGGTTCTTTCAAGGCAGCCGCATCGTCACCGAAAAAGACATAATGAAAAAATCCATGCTGTCTTGGCTCTGTTTTCTGCTGTGCTTTGCCTGGTTTGATCCCGCAACTGCCGCAAATCACCGAAATGATCAGTATTTGCTGACGCAGCACGTCCTAAACGGCCACACGACCTTGCGCCTCTTCAACCGTGCCAACGGGCGAACTGTCTGGAGGAAGCAAGTGGCTGAACTCGACTGCATTGGGTGGTCGCCTGATCACAAAGCCCTTGCTGTGTCGGCGCGCATTGTAGGCAAAACCCCATTCCGTTTACTCCTTTGGCAGGAAGGACGTCCTTTGCGGCTGCTTGACGACAGCCCACTGCCAGAAGGCGGCTATATTGATGGCGTAATTGATTTTGCTTGGTCACCGGATGACAGGCGTGTTACACACTGCGTCTATGGAAGCGGGAATATAGTGTAACTATCGCACATGAAACACTCTGAAATGTGGGGCGAAAATGGATAACTCTGCTGGTATGTTGATTTTTCGTGACTATTATTACTTGTACCTTTTAGGGCAGCGCTTTATCTTTGCAGGCGTTTTCATCACGGGAATGTTGTGCGTATTGTTTTTCTGGCAAAACCGCAAAAATGCTTTATTCTCATCAAGCTGGCGAGCCAGTGCGGCTATGATCGCATTTTTTGATTTTATCAGTTTTGGTTGTTATTTACGTGCTTTTTTTGCGATCCGCGAAAGTCTGGTTTTAACCGTTTATCCCGTATTTGGCTGGGCCAGCCTGACTACCCTTGTCACTTTCGCGCTTCTTTGGCGGCTCAGAATTATTCACCAGAACCACAAGAGATTAACGATACACCCGGACAATCCGGTCACTGACCCCGATGCGACGATATGGCCGCCACCACCATCGGGGCCAAAGTAGGAATCTGCTCACTAAATGGATCAAATCGTATGTCGAATGACGATAGCTTGTGCTGCGTGGGCACCAAAGCATAGTATACAATTCCATCTGCCAGAGGTGGACGAGGAGTGCGGCAAATGAGATGGTTGGGACCGCGCCGAATTAGCTATCATGTCGTGAAACTCGAAGCACAAGGAACTACCGAGCGCCTAGTTGAGAACGAACATCCATATTTTAAGACTTTTGCCGTTGTTTCTCATTAGCTTGGGACTACGCCTCAAACGTGATCTGTAGCTTTAGATTTAGCGTCAATAAATGGCTCATTATCGGAGGTGTACTTTGAAGCTGTTGATTTGTTCGTGCGTACTATTTTGTGCGTGTTTTCTCTCTGGTTGTTCCAATTCTATGTCGGCGGGTTCTGCTTCGGATTGCTTCCAGAAAGTATTCCATCGCCTTCCACCTCCCACTGTACTCAACCTTCGTGGGGAAGGACATTACGAGGACGATGGCGATGTGATTTTTCTCAGCTTCAATACGAGTAAGCACGCGCTATTTACGATGGTTCAGACGCATCCACAGCATATCTCACGTTTATGGTTTATCCATGCGACGACCGTCCGCAAAAGCCCCTCTTGGTGGAAGCCGTTGTCGGGTAACCCAAAGATTTTTATCCGGTCTGCCAAGTTACGCGACAATGATATAGGTGGGGGTGCTGGTTATATCGCTTGCGACCCCATCAATCAAACCGTATCCGTCTACTCATACGCTCAGGAATGAATTGGACTGCATCATTTAGATGAGATATTTAGTCAAAGTGGGTCATGCCGCCAAAACAAAACTCATTCGTAAGGCTCTTCCTCCGCGCTTCAAGCAGCCAACCATTACGCTGGCCCCAACTGTCGTCTGTTCTCAATTAGCGGCTAGAATAAGCAGGTTTCTAAAATGGGTCGCAAACATAAAACTACGAAGCAGCTTAATCCAGATCAGAGACGCTTAGTCCAACAAATTGAAGCGGTTTTTGCAGATGCTGTCTATCCCGGTGATGAGTGCATTGCCGTTCAACCAAATCATTGCCCCGAGTGCGCGGAGGCAAATAGCTTTTTCAGGGGGCGTCACTGGGGAAGCCTTGTCATTGTGAATAAGTTGCCGACAGCTTACGCTGACCTTTCCTTCCTCACACCAGAAGCACAGCGATTTTTTCTGCCCGCGTACTTGATCCAGGCGTTAGAAGATGCGCATGATGGGACGCGGTGGTATTCCGTTCTCAAGGTTACTCCGCCAGAAGAGGCTAATTTTCAAGAACAATTTAATCAATTCACTGATGGTTTCACGGGGGAGCAGTGTGCAGTGGATCCGCACATTTTTGGACTATTGTCGTGCGCGTGATCCTGAACTGTTAAATGATCCTTGGAATTATGCCGTCTCCGAAAAATGGCATGAGCGTATTGAGTATTGGTCCTGAAGAGTAGAAAGATTACAAAGCGAGTTATTGGAACAGGATAGAAAGCTGAATGATCACCCATTTTAAGATGTTTGCAATTTGCCTTGGCCTGCTCCTTCATCCAGCCATCATTTTCGGAGCGCCTCTGCTGCCTTTGCCTTCCAGCACCCCGATTCCAATGAGCTACGATACGCCGCTGCCCTATAAGACTCTTTGGGGACCATACACAGTCAGCGTCGTCAGGCTCAGGGACAACAATGGTGACCGCTTTCAAATCCTGGACGCACATGGCAATGTACTCCGTGAGATAAAGGCCCCTCGAATGCAAGAAGTTACCTACCTGCACCTCAGCGGGCGAGGCCCCGCCGATCTGCGTGTCCTTGCCTTCCCTGAAAGTAATATCATCCATGATCGAAGAACGTTCGTCTTCAGCCGCGTGGGTGGCCTTCATAACGTGCTGGTCATGCCTGATGGTTTCGACAGTGTCCGGGACCTCGGCCATGACGGACGGTGTGAATTGATCGCCGACACAATCGCCCCGCTCGAATATGTGGATGATGTCTGCCATGGCTGCTCACCTGCCCTGATGCTTGTACTATGGTGGGACGGCCACAGATATAGAATTCAGAACCGCCGTTATCCCTGGCTGGCGCGGCGTGAAGCATACCACTTTCGGGAGCATTTGCTGGACAGCCTGCACGACTCCACGCTACCCGCTGAGGCGCGTATGGCCCCTGCTATCGGGTACTGGGCTAACATGGAGACTGTCGGAGCAGGCAGGCCCGCTTTGCGCTGGTTGATGCGGAAGATGCCGCGGTCAGCGCGGCGCGAGTTCCTGGCGGCGCTACCCGATGTGCGCGTTCGGCTCGCTCGTTTGCCGCATCAAATTACAGTCAATCAGCAGCGTGTGATTGTTTTGGCCGACTGATGAGCAAACCCGTGATGACACGCCATTTCACTGACAGAATTCCTTGTGGAGGGGCAGGCAGTGAAAAAACAAAAGAAGACAAAACTGAAACGCTGGCTGACCGGAATTGGCATCGGTGTGATAGTGATGCTGATCGGGGCAGGGTGGTACATCGACCGTGTTTTTCTTGCTATCGGGGAAATGCGAAATGAAAACTGCCAAGAATTAAAGTCACCGGACGGAAAGTATGTCGCGACGCTTGCCTACAGTGATGGGCTGACTTACGGTTATTACTTCGTGTCCCTGAAAACTATCCAGCTTTGGCATCCTCTTGGGACTAATGACCCGATCCCAAAAGATGAAGTCGCAGAAGTCGCCGCAGAAGGCATCAATGATGTCTCCTGGCACGGAAACCACAAACTTGTCGTCGAGTACGTAAAATCGGGCGATGAAGCTGCGGAGTTCACTCTGCGCCAAAAGGTATGGCATGATGTGCAAATTGCTTACCAAGGACAATGAAGCTGAACAATCTGCGGCTCAAAAGGCAGATAAGAAGAAGTTGCGTCACCTGAAACGAGCGATAACCTTAAAAGGAGTTCCATCGGGCTGGATCGCTTCCATCTTGCCGTCCGCTTGTAACAGCAGATGATGATTCAGCAAGAATAGGCGCGGCGGGACTGATAAGCCAGTGTCCGCTGTCGCCTCGCCAGCGACTGGGCGCAAAGGCAGAATCATGAGATGCGGCTGAGTCACAAGGCGTACCAGAAAGTAGGCCTCTGTGACGTGATACGAACCCATGGGTTCAAAACAATCTAAAACCGCGAGGGCAGACGAGCCTTCTGATTGTGCACTGGGAAACGAGCCAGTCAAGTTATCATGATCGAGCATATACACGAACTCATTTGCCTGAGCGTGAGAAATAAGCTGCTCTTTTACCCAATGATTAAAAGCCTGCTCGACGGAAAGGCGTTCAACCGGGACGTTTCCATGCAAGAGTGTTAAATCACTGTCCGGTCTGGGAGGGGTTTCCCCAAAATCCTGATCAGGCAGAAGCAGCGAATAACTCGCGTCCAGCGGCAGCCGCTGCAGATACGGGAAACCTCCTCCTGCTTTTTTGACAGTTAGTCGTTCACCATGCCATCGAAGCAAAATTGTGCTGCCGCTTCTCTTTAACGCAATTTGTCTCGTTTGGGCTTTCGTCCAAGTTTGTACTGAGGTGTTCGAAAAAGCGGCGGTCATCATCGGCTTCCAGGCAACCCAGGGGGCGTATGGGGGCTTCAGAGTTGCTTTGACGGAAGGCGCGGGCGGTGTCGTCTGCGAATGGGATACCGCAACGGGAGACGCTTGACTGTCCGTCTTGACGTGAGTGCAGCCGCTCAATAGGAAAATACCCGCGCAGAGCATTCCGCCAGAGATAGAAGTTTTCAGCTTCACTTTGCCGCTGAGTAACATTGTTTGCATGGGTTTGACTTTCGTCATGGATTATACCTGCCTGGAAACGGTGAAACTGCTGATTGCCCGTGAAGCGGACGGCAGCTCACTGGACGCAGAAAGACGCCCATCGCTTCGCTCATCATCTCGCCGCTCAAGGCAATAGAAGAACGAAATGACTGTAGACATCAAAAGATCAATGCCTGTGCTTTCTCGTAAACCGAAGCGCTTTCGCAAGCGGCTTGTACTCATCCCCGTCGCTTTGCTGGTAAGCATTTTCATTTACCCGCGACTGCTTGGAGACTTAGTTTTGGGGGCGGCGGACAACGGAAACGCACTTGAGGTGCGAATCTTGCTCCGCCTGGGCGCGAAGCCTGACTCCTACCGCTGGTATATTCCCATTGACCAAACCCCGCTGATGCTGGCCGCGAGCAAAGGATCATTGCCCACTGTTCAGGTGCTTCTGGCGCATGGCGCGGATGTAAATACTGACGTAAACGAGTGGTCGTCAACGCCGCTGATGTGCGCGGTGGAAGGGGGGAATCCTGCTGTTGTGCGTCTTTTGATCGCCAGAGGAGCGCACCTGGATGCTGTTGATGGGAGTGACGATACGGCTTTGACGCTGGCTCGGACCAACCATCATCCTGAAATCGTGCAGATATTGAAGGCGGCAGGCGCAGCCGAGATGCCAAAGCAGTAAGCTGGCGCTATGCCCGTGTCTTTCACTGAGGAAATCCATTTATGCTGAAGAAACAATCTTTTCTTCATCGCTTATTTCTGTTTGTTCTACTGGCTGCGGCAATTCTAGCAGCACTTTTTCTTTGCCGAACAGACAGTCAGGCCAACCTCCAATACTTTAGCCTG
The DNA here is from genome assembly GCA_964243345.1 of uncultured Armatimonadales bacterium. Classification (GTDB taxonomy): domain Bacteria; phylum Armatimonadota; class Armatimonadia; order Armatimonadales; family Capsulimonadaceae; genus JANXMY01. The sequence goes on along the minus strand of CAXTER010000055.1, from coordinate 17,058 downwards.
GGAATAAGGCACGGGGCTGAGGACAGGCAGAGCGGTATTGTTTATGCAGCGCAAGCCTCTGGTTGGAAAATCACGAGGAATGGTTTTGTTCAACCGGGGGATAAAGAATTAGTTCAGCGCCTCTTCGCATATTACGCGACCGGAAGCTATGAGGTGTCTGTCTTCATGACAGGCTACCAATTAGGCTTCCTCTCACCGCTGTACTGGTATGGAGCCGCTATCGTAGTCTTCCTAATCACCACAATCCTGATTACGCTTCGGCGCAGTCGAAGCCCGAAACAGACGATAATATAGCGAACCTTGCGCTTTTTGCTGAGTTTCCGCCGACAACGTCCCGGAACTCATGGCGCTTCTGCTTAGGCGTGGCATCAGTTGGCATCTCACAGCAGCTACGAGCGTACCGCCAACTGCCATGTGAAGCTGTCACTGGGATTTTGCGCTCAGCCTGCAGGCGACGGCACAAGTATTTATTTCCTGATGCCACTGAATGTAGCGCAAGATCAACAAACGGCTGGCGGGCAAAGTCTTGCCTGACAGCCGTTCAACGAAAGAAGATACTATGCCTCAGATGTCAAGAAAGTGCCTGGAAAAGATGCTCATGAAGATATTTATGCCGAGGGGTAACTTTAGAGTGACCGCGTTGGTCACGGCCCTGTCGCTCACTTTTGCTGTTTCAGGCACGCCATTTCCGCTGCTTTCCACCAATACCTATCCCCTTTGCGCCGCTGCAACTCCTGCCACTAAACGTCTTCCGTTTTCGCCCCAGCGCCAGGCCAAGTTAAATGCCCTGCTCCTTGGCGCTGTTCGGGCCAACAATGTTCGAGCCTGCACAAAGTTGTTAGCCCAAAGAGCCGATGCGAATGCTCAAGATGCCCAAGGCCGTACTGCACTGATGCTGGCTGTCGAGCAGAAAGAAACGGAAATTGTTCGGCTCCTGCTCAAACAGGGGGCGAGAGTGTTGCTCAAAAGCCAGTCGGGGCGTACTGCCCTGGCGGATGCTGTTCGGACACATGATCCACGCTTGCTGAAAATACTCATTGCCTCTGTTCCATCGGGTGATTTTCTCTCTGACCCAGCTTCTCTGTCTGTGATGGCTTTGGCTGCGGTTATGAATGATCCGTCAACAGTTCAGGAACTCCTGCGTCAGGGCGTCAATCCTAAAGGTGAGGACTGTGCCATCGCTCTGGCAGTAGCCGCAGAATACGGTAGACATGAGGTTGTAGGCATCCTTCTTGCGGCAGGCACCGACGTCAACTATCCGCTCGGGCCACGGGGCACCACGATCTTGATGGGTGCTTCCGAATCGCCTTTTCCGGGCCAGGGCAAAATCGTCGAGGCGTTAATCAAAGCGGGCGCTCGCATCTCGGCTCAGGATGCCCAAGGGAAAACCGCACTGATGTATGCGGCGGCGAGCAACAGCCTGGAAACGATGCAAGTTTTGCTGGCCCACGGCGCAGATGCTACCGTCAAAGACAAAAAAGGCGAGACGGCAGCACAAATTCCTGCCCCGTCTGGGAGTCATCAAGCGATAGTTGCGCTTCTGGCGCGTGCGGTTTCTGGCACGCAGGATATTGGGAAGCGTCGGGAACTTGTTGCCGCAGTAGAGCATAACGACGCCGCCACCCTGAAAGACCTGCTCTCCAAAGGAGGCGACGTCAATGCCAGGGACGATGCGGGAGAAACGCTCCTGATGAAAGGAGCAACGCAAGGCCAGCTAGACTTGGTGAACATATTACTCAAGTACAAAGCCGATGTCAAAGCGAAAAGTCTCGATTCCTCGGGGTACACCGCGCTTGTCCGAGCCGCCGAAGCAGGTCACGCTGATGTCGTAAAAGCGCTTCTTGACGCAGGCGCTGATCCGAACGTGAAGATCAATCAAGGCTACACTGCGTTGGCACGAGCGGGTTCGGGGCAATTTGCGTCCGAGCAAGGTGCGATAGCAGTGGCGGATGTATTGCTGCGTCATGGCGCAGACCCGAATGGGAAAGACGATTTTGGGGAAACTGAACTGATTCAGGTCGCCACCTACGGAGCAACCGGAATTGCCAAATTGCTTCTCGATCACGGCAGCTTGATCAATGCCCGTGATTCTGCAGGGAATACGGCGCTTTGGAGAGCGGCGAATAATGGCTGGCCTGATATGGTTGATTTGCTGGTGCAAAGAGGCGCAGACGTAAACATTCCTGGAGAGAATGGCGAAAAGCCGTTGAAAGTGGCTTACGAGCAAGGTGCCCATCTCAATGCGAAGGGCACCGAGGATTATCGCCGTATCGTTGCCACTCTCAAGAAGGCGGGGGCACAGCAATGAGTGCCAGTTTTGATGCCACCCTGCTCAGGCTTTTTCATGATTGCTGTCTTTGGGATTGGCAAATCGCGGTGGTTTGGGAGCCTCCTCATGCCCGCTATTTATGAAATTCGTGCCGACTTCGACGCGAACACAGTGCCAAGAGTATCCAGGTAGGCCTCAGCCGCCACCTCAGCCAAAAGTACGTGGACGAGTGGACCACGGGCATTGAGGACAGGGCGCCGCTGGTACGGAAGATGCACAGCCTGATCCAGTCCGGTCAAGCGACGAAGGCAAAAGGCTTTTTGCCGAAGGAGCGGGTGTATCCAGTTCCTTCAGAAACTGCCCGACGGTTGGGGATGAGTGGCTGAATGCGATAGTGTGTACTTCTTCTTGCAGAACTGCCGAAAACGACTCTCTCCAAAGTATAATATGTAAGAGAAGGCAGCCAAGCGCCAAGAGCCTGGACTACTTCACGGGATCGCCTTTTTGGATTGAATGGCGATACAGACAGCATACAAGGAGATCGTTCGAATGTTTTTATGTTCTAAAATGTTTTTATATTTCAAGTTGACGCGCCTGATGACCACCTGCCTCACGGTGTTCTGCTGCCTGTTGATGCTGATTGCACTTTCTCCGCCCAGCAAAGCGGACGCCACGGCGGACGTCCAGCAAACTCTTCAGGCCATGTATGATGCTCAAGATGCTGCCATCCTCCAGCACGATATTGACAACACGATGACGCCTTATGCCGAGGATGCGCTGTTCCTCGACGATGTCACAGGAAAGGAAAGTGCCAGCCTCGCAGGTGTGCGAAAAGGCTGGCTGGAACTTTTTCAATCGCCCACCGAAAAAGTCACTAAAATCAGCCGCGAAATCAAGACAATCACCCTCAGCAAGACCCACAAATCTGCAACGCTTCTGACACTGCATCGCATCAGTATGTCTGTCACGACACGCTCAGGCAAGGTGGTTCCCTTGGAGGTGGATGAGCAGACGCGGCACTACTGGGTCAAAGGGGAAAACGGCTGGCAGATCGAGCAGGAGCGTCTTATGTCTATTGACACCTACCGTGACGGGAAACTCGTGCGGCACAATCATACGCCTGTGACCTCTTAGCCTCAGTCGTCTGCCACTGGGAAGCCGACGCGTTTCGCCAGGAAGTACGGCCTTCCACTGGGGCACCGAAGAAACATGAATGATCCCGCATCGAACTACCAGGCAGCACCGCCATCCAAACCCCAGGAACTGACTGACGCCGAGAACCTGAACGCGCTAACGCTTTGCCACTACATTATGGGCGGCGTCACAGCCTTATTCGCCAGTATCTTCATCATCCACATCGTCATGGGCACAATGATGATCCACAACCCAGGGATGTTCACGCCGCGCCCTGTGCCGCAGGCATATCCATCCGCGCCGCCCATTGCGGGACAGGTTTCTCCGGTGCAGCCGTATCCCTTCTTCCCGCCTGCAATGGGCTATATGTTCGTGACTATCGGGACTATTGCCGTGCTTGGCGGCTGGACGCTGGGCGCTCTTACGGCGTATGCGGGACGGTGCATGAAGGCTCGGCGCAATTACCTGTACATCTTGATCATCGCAGGCTGCAACTGCGGCTTTGTCATGCCGCTCGGCACGGTGCTGGGCGTGTTCACATTCATCGTCCTGCTGAGACCAACCGTGAAGGCACTGTTTGAGGGCCAGCGTCATGCCCGTTAGCACGCAGTCCGCCTTAGACCTTCTGGGCTACCACCCGAAGTGGCTGGAATACGGCATGGTGGCCGATGCTTTCCTTCACATGCAGGTCGAAGAGTTCGCTGGCTCCGACGACCAAAACACAGAGCATTACCGCTACGGCGCTTTTCGGGCTGTCCTGCGGGAGCACACTTCTCTGCCAGATGACCTGCTCAACTATTATGTCGAACTTGCCGAACTTGATGCGGAACCTGCGATGGCTGGGAGTGCTCTGGCCGACCTAATTCACTGGCGGGGTCTGACAGAGCAGCAAAGGGAGCAGTTGTCCGTTCATCCTGCGTTCGCCGCGCCGTTCCTGCAAAAGGGAATAAGTCGAAGCCGCCTTTTGAGACGACTAAAGCGTGAACCCTTGACAGCCGCTCTGTTCGAAGAATGCCTGGCTGAGAAAGACGGCGTTCTTCAGCGGGCGATGCTGGAAGCCTCCAGCATCGCACGCGACCAACTGGAAACTCTCGCGGAGCATGGGGAAAACCGTGCTGTTCGAAACATCGCCGCCCAGCGGCTGCAGCAGAACCGCAAACGCCATGCCTGATCACAAAATCGAAATCCGGGGCGACGGGGCCTTCGTCAGACTGACCTTTTCCCATCGGGGCTATCCTGAGGCGCACGACTACTGGGACGGCAACTGGGTGGTGACGCGCATCCAGGCTGAAGCGCAAGGCTTCAAAGCTGACTTCACTGACCAAGTGCATTTAGGCGACATTGTCCGGTTCTACGAAGCGGTCTTGAAGCTGAACGCCAGTCTCACGGGCGAAGCGATGCTCGCGATGATGGAGGAATATCTAGTCGCCACCGGAACGCTGGACGTTCGCGGCAGCTTGGGCTGGTCGGTGCTGCTCCTGCATCCAGTGAAGCGGGACATTCAGCTTCAGTTCAAGTTCCGGGCCGACCAATCATATCTGCCTGAACTGATCCAGCATCTTGAAGACGTTCTCATTGAGTTCCAAATACGGGGACGACCATGATCATCTTCAGCGAGTTCTCGCCTGGGCTGCCGTCCTCCTCCAGCACCGCCGATCTGTGTTGCCAGTCGTCAAGGCGAAATACCCGCCATCGTCACTTGGACCAACCGATAGGGAGCAGATCATAAATGGTCTGAGCGGTCCACACCAGAAACCTGAACGTTATGATAATCGTAATCTGCCTCGTGCTGTTGTGCCTCCTGTTAATCTCAGGTGTTTGTAAGGCCGCGACTGTTTCCTATCCTAAAAGCCCCGCCGACTGGTCGGTGGTCGCCGCACCCCTTGCTGGTTCCAACGATTTAGATCGGGCTAATCATTCCTTATGCCAGTGGCAACTGTCTCTGCGGAATGGGCGAGCACTGGTGACGCTTGACCGGAACTACATGAACAACAGCGGGGAGGATACCTCGAATCTGCCTTTCAAGATTGAGAAGAGAAGACCGTTCTTTGGACAGCAGATCACGGCGAAAGTGGCTGATGGATGGCTTGTGGGCTTCAACGCAGGAGAGTTTGGTGCCAGCTTGTGGTGGTTCTCGCCCGACGGCCACCGCCGCTACGAAGTTTCCAAAGATCAAGTGGTTGAGTTTCTGCATACCCCGACGGGCCTTGTCGCGGTGCAGGGGTTAGCCCACCTTACTTTGTCCTACGGCAGCATGATACGCTTGACCAGAACTGCCCAAGGCTGCTGGAGGTCAGCGGTAATGGCACCACTCGGCGATGCACCCGAGACTGCCGCCCTGGACGCGGACGGCTGGATCGTTGTCATGGGAGCGTCAAAGCTGATGCGCGTCTCGCCCTCGGGTCAGGTGCAGGTTTTAAGAAGTAATACTTCCTGGGGGATTTTGTACCCGGACTCAATGATTCGAGTTGGCAAAGGCGAGTTTTATGTTGGGATGAGGGCTTATTTAGTCCATATCACGATCACGCCGACAGGCGCGAAAACGCAGTGGCTCCTGCCAAACCGGACATTTCTGAGGACAATGCCGACCGAAGCCATTTGACCGTTTCGTGGACTGACGGCCACAACCCTCGTTCAGAATGAAGAAAAGATAATGACATCTCAGCAAGGCGATATGATCCCAGACCCACCGGAAGACCACTTTGAACGCGGCCTTGCTTTCGTCGAAGAAGGAAAGCTGGAGGAAGCCATTGAGGAATACAGGGCCGCCCTCGCCTTGAACCCGACGTCTACGGAAATTCGCTTTCACCTTGCGATGGCACTTGCCCAATCGGGGCACTCCGAGGAAGTAATCAGCCTTTGCGAACAGATTCTGAGCCGCACTCCTGATCGCGCATCAACACAGATCATTCTTGGGAACGCCTTTCTCAACCTCGAACTGTGGCCTCAGGCCATTGCTGCATTTCGCGAAGCCGCTCGCCTTGATCCTGATGACACCATCGCACTGTTCAACCTCGGCATCGCGTTGCAGCAAAACGGCCAACCGGAAGAAGCGGTGGAAGCCTACCAACAGTCTCTCGCCCTGTACCCGGAAGAGGCTGACGTCTACTACAGCCTTGGAAACGCACTGCGGCGGCTGGACCGTCTTGAGGAAGCTGTTGCCGCTTATCAAAAATCGCTGTGCCTTGACGCTGAAGCCGTTGAAACATATTGCAACTTGGGACTGACCTTCTGTGACTTGGGGCGCTACGCGGAAGCGGAAACCATCTTGCTTCAGGGACTGCTGCGAGATGCAAGCGATTACGATCTTCACCTAAACTTGGGTATTGCACTCAAAAACCAGGGGAAGCGGGAGGAGGCTATGGCTGTTCAGGAAACCGCCATCAGCCTTTCCTCGGACTGTGCCGAGGCTCACGTCAGCTTAGGGCGAATGCTGCGGGACCTGAACCGTTTTGAGGAAGCTGTCGCCCATCATCAAGCCGCAATTAGAATTCAGCCTGACTTTGCCTACGCCTACGAGAACTTGGGCTATGCTCTGGCCGATAACGATCAACACGAACAGGCTGCAGAGGCGTATCGGCAGGCAGTGATTTTATGCCCGGAGAACGCCAGCGTCCACAACAGCCTGGGGATCAGTCTTGATCTCTCGGGCCATTATGACGAAGCGGTTGCCGCCTACCATGAGGCGCTTCGGCTGGAACCGGACTTTGCTGCCGCGCACAGCAATTTGGGCATCTCGCTGAAAAACCTGGGGAAGCTGGACGAAGCTGTGCTGGAATACCGAACGGCCATTTCCTTGGCTCCAAACGTGTCAAACTCCCATTGCAACCTCGGTAATGCACTGTGGGATCAGAACCTGTTTGTCGAGGCTTTGGCTTCTTACCATGAGGCAATCCGTCTGGAACCGGACGCGGCAGACGTTCATTTCTTTCTGGGCAATCTGCTTGCCGAACTTAATCACCTGGAAGAAGCGTGTGCCGAGTGGCGATTGGCTGCCTCACTCGATGACGCTGAGGTAAAAGAGCAGGCGCAGGAAGCCTTAAACGCTTGTGTTCTCGTCAAGGACATTCTGAGTCAGCAAGCCCAGGAAGCCGACACAAGGATCGCTAATAATCATGGGTAGCTGGGGCGTTGGCATTCTTTCTGATGACACGGCGGCTGACGTTCATGGCGAGTACATGGATAAGTTCAACGATGCCTTGGAACACGCTGCCATTCGCGGTGCGCTGGAAGAAGAGTTCGCTGACTGCATCACCGATGTGGATGAAGGCCCGGTTTACTGGCTCGCGCTTGCCTTGGCGCAGTGGGAATGCGGCGTTTTGGAGACTGACGTGCTGGAGCGCGTGATGGACCTCATCACCAGCAAGCAGACGCTGGAATGTTGGGAGGAAGCAGGAGCCGCACAGGTTCGCAAGCGCCAGCAGGTGCTGGAACGGTTCCTCGAAAAGATTAGCCAGCCAAACCAGAAGCCAAAGCGCCGCCGAAGAGTGAAACACTTGCCCGCAGTTTATGCCCCCGGTGAGTGTCTGGCGATCAAGCTGGAGGATGGCGATTATGGTGCTGCCCTAGTGCTGGCAACGGACGAAACGCCTAAAGCGGAAGGATGGAACCTCGTCGGAGTGCTTCGGTACAAGAACAAAGAGAAGCCGCCGCTTTCTGTCTTTGAGGGAAGAGAGTGGCTGTACTTAACCCACCATTCGTGGAAGGGGGACAAGCCTGAGATGCACTGGTGTCCCGCCCGTCGTCACAAGAAAGAAGGCGCTGCGCTGGAAGTCGTAGGTCGGGTGGCGCTGCGTGAAGATGACATTCGCGAGTGCAGTTCCTATTGGGGCTGGAACTTGGGACTTCAGCCCGTACTGCAAGGACGTTGGGATCAGGGCGAGCGAGATTGATAAGGACGATGGCGGGGCTGGTATAGTACCAAGAGAACACTGCTCATCTCTTCAACCTGAAACGACACGAAGACGAAATGAGAGAATAGATCATGACCGACATCACCACCACATGGCAGCGGATCGATGGCTGGCTGAGCCAAAACGCCTCGGAAATAGCGCAGGGCCTGGCACCGGGCACAACTGATGAGCAGATCGCCGCGGCGGAGCGGGTACTGGGTGTCACCCTTCCTGAGGAAGTCCGCGCCTCCTATCGCATCCATGACGGGCAGCAGACCGACCGTTCGCTCGGCGGCGTGGTCGGTGGAGTGTTTGCGCCAAGCGGCGACTTCCTATCGATGGCGCAGATCGTGGACGAGTGGACCGTCTGGAAGGGCTTGCTTAATTCGGGCACGTTCGACGGTATCCAGAGCGACCCCCAGCCCGGTATAAAGTCTGACTGGTGGAACCCGCAGTGGGTTCCCATCACCTACGACGGAAGCGGCAACCACTACTGCGTCGATCTGGACCCCGCACCGGGCGGGACCGTCGGCCAGATCATCACTATGTGGCACGACGGCGGGGAGCGGGAGGTGATGGCCGCCAGCTTCACGGACTGGCTGACGCAGCTTGCCGATGAGTACGAGCGCGGAGAATGGGTGTATTCGGAGGACGACGGCGGCGTGGTGAGATTGGAGGATGTCAATGAATGAAGCATTCTGGTCCGACTACCGCCGCCTCGTCGCTAGGCTGATGCCGCCGCTGGAACAAGGCGACGGCGTGCCTGAGGCGGAGATTGCGGCAGCAGAGACGCGGCTTGGCCTAAAGCTGCCGACTCTGTTGCGTGAGTTCTATGCGCTGGCTGGGAAGCGCGAGGACATCAACCACAGCTTTGAGCATCTCGTGTCCGTGGAAGAACTTGAACTCGACGGCGGGATGCTGACCTTCTACGAGGAAAATCAGGACGTGACGTTCTGGGCTGTCAAAAGCGATGACATTGCCGCCGATCCTGCCGTATTCCGCGCCTTCAACAAAGAAAATCTGGATTGGGAGCCAGACAGCGAACACTTAAGCGAATTCTTATTTGCTATGCTTGTTTTGCAGGCCGTCAATGGCGGGATGGCCTACAGCGGCATTGGTGACGCCGACCCAGAGCGAGTGACAAACGCGGCGGCAGACTGGGACCAGATTGAAGTCCGCAGACACTGGGGTCACAAGATACTTATGCGCGACGGTCAGGCGCTGTTTGTCTGCGGCAGCGCAGGCGAGGAGGCGTTCGGCGGTGGGCGAACGCGGGAAGATTTCCTGGCTGTCGAGAAAGAGTTTGGGATGACTTGGAACTACAGCACGCTGGACGATGAACCCGATGAGGAACTGAATGAAGAAGATGAAGATGCGTAGCAAATCAACCTCGAAGCGCCAGTCCCTGCAAAGAATTAAAAGCCGACGCTGCATATGGTTACTCCTCTCCATTATCCTGGCCTCGGCGACATCAGCCGCTCTCTGCTCCCCACTGCGCTTCACGGTCACAGAACTGCCGACATTGGGGGGACGGACCAGCGACGCTTATGCTATCAACGACAAAGGCCAAGCTGTCGGCGAAGCGCAAACCCGTCAGCGTTCGCTTCATGCTGTTCGGTGGGAAGACGGGCGAGTGAGTGATCTGGGTGTGCCGCCTGGCTTCTTCGACAGCCGTGCCCGTGGTATTAACGGTAAGGGTGACATTGTTGGTAGCGCGAACCACGAAGCCTATGACGAAAATGGTCAGGCCGTACTCTGGCAGAACGGTCACCTCCGCTTGCTATCCGTGCATGGAGCGGCCCAAAGCACGGCAGTAGGCGTTAATGACGCAGGAGAAGTCGTCGGCAGCTACTCTTCAGTGGAGACCGATCAGGGTATTTACGTCCAAGCCTCGATTGGAGAAAATCCGAGACCAGTCATCATACGTGCCTGTGCTTGGCAGGACGGCATCGAACAGAACTTGGGTGTGACAGCCGATAGTAGCACAAATGCGGTCAGCGGTGCGAGTGCGGTCAGCAACAGCGGGATAGTAGTTGGGACACGAAGCCTGGTGAACCTGCCTTCTTATGCCATCGTGTGGAGTGGTGCAGGAGAAGTCGTTCTTGGTCAGGGCACGGCTAACGCGGTGAATGGTCGCGGAATGGTGTCAGGCTATACAATTCCTTTATCGGGCCGAAGTCGGCACTCCTGGAACCCGCGTGCTTGCCTCTGGGTCAACGGAAAGAAGCATGATCTTGGTCTTTTGCCCAGATACACCTCCAGTATGGCTTTAGCCCTGAATGACGCAGGCGATGTCGTGGGCGAGGAGCAGCGTCCCGGTCGGGGCAATTCGACTGAGAGACGGGCTTTCTTGTGGCGGGCGGGCCACAAGTATGACCTCAACGTGCTTCTTCCAGCCCACACGGACTGGCTACTTCAAACAGCACGGGGCATCAACCGTACAGGCCAGATCGTCGGTGTGGGTCTGTATCACGGACAGCAGCGTGGTTTCCTCTTGACGCCTGTTACTGACGGCAGAACAAAAGTGAATAATTGATCAACCCCCCACAATTCGTCTGCTCTTTCCCCGCCCACGACGACGGCACGACTTCGGCTTCGTTCTCCCCAAACGGCCAAACGCTTGCCACGGGCGGCTACGATTGCCAGGTCCGCCTCTGGGACACTCGTACATGGAAGATCGCGTGCTTTCCGGTCATCGGCGCGGCGAGGTAGCCTTCTCGCCTGACGGCACGCTGCTCGTCAGTGGTGGTCTGCACAAAGATGCCGATGTCTTCGACACATCCACTTGGCAGATTGTCAGCACGCTTGATGGCACAAACGGCGTGTGGGCACTGGATTTTCGGCCTGACGGCTCGGAAGTCGTTCTCGTTGAACCTGCCGAGGAAATGGAAGGGCGGTCGCACCGCCCCATAGAGTTCTGGGACATCGCTGCTGGGACAATGACAGGAACGGCGGATGTAGGGCTGGATTATGTGTATGGACTTGCATTCTCTCCCAACGGCAAAACCGTGGCCTTTCCCCATGCGCCAAACGGTTTGGTAAGTATCTGGAGCGCGGACTTCCTGCAGAAGCTAACCTCCTTTCCCGCTCAAGACTTAGCCACCTGGGGTACTTCGTTCTCGCCCGATGGCGCTCTGGTCGCCACAGGCGGCGCGGACAATGTGGCCCGTCTGTGGAACACAGCAGACTGGACCCTGAAGCACGAACTCAAGCACCAGGCATTTACGGTGGACATCGGATACAATAACGGTGTCCTCTGCTGCGCTTTCTCCTCAGATGGGAAGCTGCTGGTGACGGGCGGTCTGGACGGAGGCTTGACGGTCTGGCAGCTTTGACGCAGTGCTGCTCGCCTGCGGGTGAAGCCTCACCCCGCAGGCGAGCCTAACGAGCGAGGGCACATTTTGGGCGCATTATGAAAGATAAAGACATTAACCAGTCGTTGATCAATGCGGCTCTTCTGGACGACCTCGCCGCTATGCGCCGTGCTCTCATTGACGGGGCCGACGTCAACGCCCGCGACCCGGAGCACCAGGAAATGCCGCTGATGCTGGCCCGGACCGAGGAGGCGGTAAAGATGCTCCTGGACAACAATGCTGATGTCCATGTCATCAACGACCGGGGCGAGACAGCGTTGATGTACACGCCATGGGGCGCTGTCTGGGAGCGCGGCGGCGACATCAACGCCCAAAGCGCCGCGGGCGAAACGGCTCTGATGAAAACCGTAATGACAGGCAGCCCGGACCGGGTGGGGCAGGTGCTGGCGATGGGAGCAGATATTGGGCTGCGGGATGACGAGGGAAGGACGGCGCTGGACATTGCCATTGAATGGGGGATGGTTAGAATTGCCGAACAACTTCGGGCTGCTGCCGACATGAATTTCTTTGAGCGACTTCGTTGACGAGAGGAACAGAATGTTGAAAACTTTTCCGATTTTGCGGACGCTTGTAGGCATCATTTTCACCCTGGGCATTGGATGCTGGACCGAGTGCCGAGCAGGACAGCCACCACCAATCTTCCAGAACATCCGCACGGCAACCCTCTCGACAAACGGTACCTTGCTGGCGACTCTTAACGGCAGCGAGAGTGACATCGCCCTCATTGACACGGCGACTGGCCGCACTCTACGTGTGCTGAAGGGCTGCGGCTGTACCATCAATACCGTCTCGTTTTCCCCAGATGACAAAACGCTGGTCACTTATGCGATTGTTTGCTCCGATGACACCTATCATTGGGAAGCGAAACTCTGGGAGGTGAAGACTGGGCATCTGCGGCAGACACTGGTGATGCGGGACATCGGTTCGGTCAAGATCGGCCCGTATGCTTTAGGCTTTACGGCAGATGGGCATCTTGCCGCCGCCACGGATGGGGATGGCTTCGTCCGCCTTTGGAGCGTTGCCACCGGGAAACGCACTGGACTTGCTCTGCGCGGGCAGTTCTTCTTCAGCAGTGACGGCGCTGCAGTGCCAATGACGGCGGCTCTGACCTCCATCCTGACCCAGTTCCCTCCGACTACCCCATTGCAGTTCTGCACCTTCAGCCCCGACAAGCATTTCTTGCTCACCATCAGCGGGAAGAACACCGTGAGCGGCCTTGTCTCTGCTGGCGATGGACCTGGAAAAGCTGCGGCGCTGTGGGATGCCGAGACAGGCAAACAACTCCGCACGTTTCCGCTGGAAGGACACTCAGCCTACTCTGCTTCCCTGCGCGGTGACAAAGTGTTCATTGGTGGCGAGGATTTTGCGCGGGCGTGGGACCTCGGCAGCGGCAGAATGCAGGACCTATGGCACGCATCCTCATCCCCGGACAAGTTCGATTGGTTCGATCATTCGCACGTGGAACTGGCTTACCTGACGCGGGGCAGCAAGACGGCGAACATGATTGTGGTGAAGCTGAAGCCGTTCGTCAACAAAAACCCGCAGGACAGGAGTCCGCTCTGGTACACCTATGAGGCGGGGTTCGTGAGGGTAGACGCGGCCACAGGGAACAAGGTCACTACCTTTGTGCTGACCGGTCAATGAGTTTTCTTGCATGACGATGGCATAATCTCCGAGCAACGCTCGGAAGTTACTCACGCTCGGAAGTTACTGACGAGGAGATGGTGCAAAATGGCTGACGACGATATGACTGACGATGTCGAAGTTTCAGCGGAGGAGGTCGAGAATCTCAAAAAACAACTCGTCCGCCGCACCAGCCGTGCTGTCCTCGGCGGCTTCCGCCCGCCCGCTGACCCGTTCACATCCTGGTTTGGGAAAGTAAACACTGCCTTGCCCGGAGAGGACTGGCCGACGGGCGCGGGCAGGCCAATGATGCCGCTCTGCCAGTTCAACCTCGCTGAAGTGCCGTTCCGCCCAGAGAACCTGAGCGACATAGCCTTCCTCACGATGTTCATCGACCAGGAAGAACTGCCCACGGATAAGGCCAACGGCGATGGCTGGATGCTGCGTGCTTACCCGTCGCTTGAGGGCCTCGTGCCCATTGTGCCGCCTGCTGACATCGGCTACCTCAAGCCGTTCCCGATCCGGTGGGAGTTGATCGAGGAGGACTACCCTTCCTGGGACGACGCTGCGACGCTGGACCTGCCGCCCGAGGCCGACGAGAACTATCACGACCTGTTCGAGACGCAGCAGGGCACAAAGGTTGGCGGCTGGCCCTTCACCGTCCAGAGTAAAATCTTCTGGGCACCCTGGAACCAGCATCCTGCCAATCCCGAGTACGTGCTGCAGATTGATAGTGAGTCGAAGGCGGCCTGGTCGTGGGGGGATGCGGGGTTCGGCTACATCGGGCGCGGGACGGGCGCTGCGCGGGATGTTTGGACGCTGGAGTGGCAGTGTTATTGAGCCGAAACACGGGACTGGCTTCTTGAATGCGTGACTGGCTTCTTGAAGTCGGCCTTCTGAAAAGACCGTGCTTGAATTGCTGTTCAAGCATCCGATGCTCGGCTATGACGACAGCGATACCAAGTTCGATTGCGTCAATGGACAATTCACAAGGCTCCCGTAGAAGATGATGCAGCAGAAAAAATCTCATCAAGAAGCCGTCGATGACTGGGTCACAAAGCTGATGCAGGCGCAACACATTCCCAGTTTATCACTGGCTGTGGTGCATCAAGGAGAAACGGTTTTCTCCAAAAGCTATGGCTCGGCCCATCTCGAACTCGAAGTTCCTGCGACGCTCGACACTGTCTACCAGATTGGTTCTGTTACCAAGCAATTTACGGCGACTGCCATCATGATGCTTGTGGAAGATGCCAAACTCGCCCTGGATGAAAGCATCTCCTGTTACCAGAGTGACTTGCCTTCCTCGTGGGGCGCTGTTACAGTACGCCATCTGCTCAACCACACTTCTGGAATTAAGAGTTTTACGAAACTGCCTAACTCCGCACATCACCGAACGGATCAGCCAGTCTCGCGTGAGGAAATCTTGGCACTGGTTTCGGGCGAACCGCTGGACTTCATGCCTGGCGAACGATATGCCTACAACAACACCGGCTATTACCTTCTCGGACATATCATCAAACAGGCCAGCGGCGTGCCCTACGCGGAGTTTCTTCAAGACCGTATCTTTAAGCCACTGGCAATGACTGCTACTCGCGTCAACGATATGGATGATCTTATCCCTCATCGAGCCAACGGCTATATTTGGGCTGAGAATAGGTGGTGGAATGCACGCCCCATCAACATGACTTGGGCTTTTTCGGCAGGTGCTTTAGTCTCTACCGCCGAAGATTTGGCCCGCTGGCAAGCCGCCCTCGGAACAAAGGCGCTTCTTTCAGTGCCCAGCTGGGAGCAGATGTGGGTTCCCACTGTCGTCCAGGATGGAACCCCCGTCGAGTACGGGTTCGGTTGGCGTGTGGGTGAGCGCAACGGCCACCGCCTGATCAGCCACGACGGTGTTAGCCCTGGCTTTACTGCTCTCGCGGAGTGGTATCCCTCGGATGAACTCGCTGTAGTCGTGCTCACGAACATTGTTCCTGGGAAGCTGACTGAAATTACACAGCGCATTGCAGGTCTTTATGTTGAAGCATTGCTCCCGACTTAAGCATTGCTCCCGACTTAAGCATTGCTCCCGTTCGATTAAAGTGCCTCTTTCGCTTCAAGGTTTGCGTAGTCGGCTTTGAACCATTCGGCACCAATCACGAACTAAAGCAGTTGAGGTGCCACCATGATCAAGCCTATCTTTGCCTGGCGAGTTGCCGTTCTTCTCGGCTGCCTTGCCGCCTGCGCTGCCCTGGGGATCAAAGCCATGAACAAACCTGACGCCGCTGCCGTGGCCGCCGATCCTGGCGTGAAAGCAGTGGCTGCTGCCAACACGGACTTCGGCTTCAGGCTGCTTCACACCCTCGACCAGAGCCAGCCCGCGGGAAACATCTTCTTCGCGCCGCTGAGCATCTCGTCCGCCCTGACAATGACCTTAAACGGCGCGGGCGGACAGACGGAAAAGGACATGGCGAAGACGCTCGGACTTGAAGCCGTAAAGCTGGATCAGATTAACAAGGCCAATGGCCTGCTGCTCCCGTCTCTTGCCAGCCCCGATCCAAAAGTTGAGGTGAAGATTGCAAACGCTCTGTGGGCCAGGCGCGGCTTTACTCTCGCCCCCAGCTTCCGTGACCGCTGCCACCGTTTCTACGATGCCCGTGCAGAGAGCCTGGACTTCGGCTCTCCTGAAGCCGTGTCAACGATCAACAACTGGGTGGGGGAGAACACAGAAGGCAAAATCACGCATCTCGTTTCCCAGCCAGACATCGCCAGTTCGACGGCGGTGCTGACGAACGCCATTTACTTCCACGGCCTGTGGCAGACGTCCTTTGACAAAGACGCCACGCAAAGCGCCCCGTTCCTGCTGGCGGGAGGCGGAGAGAAGATGGTGCCGATGATGCAGCAGGAAGCCAGTCTTTCCTACTCAGAGACAGCCGAGGGCCAGGCCGTCAGCCTGCCTTATGGCGACGGACGGATGAGCCTGTATGTGCTGCTGCCGAAGACGGGGCAGTCGGCTGAGGCCCTGGCAAGAAGCCTGGATGAAAAGACTTGGTCGGCCCGCGTCGCGGGCATGAAGCCGACACGCCTCACGGTGTTTCTGCCCCACTTCAAGGCAGAGTCTTCGGAACATTTGAAAGGCCCGCTCTCTGCGCTGGGAATGGGGACCGCGTTCGAGCGGGGCGCGGACTTCAGGCCGATGGGACTGAGCGGCTCGTTCATTGGTGATGTCATCCACACGGCAGTCTTGGACGTGGATGAGAACGGAACGACCGCCGCTGCCGCGACTTCGACGGCCATGACTGCGTCGATTGCCCAGCCGCCGTCGACGGTCATGCGGGTAGATCATCCGTTCTTTCTAGCGATCCGCGATAATGTCACCGGGACGATTTTGTTTGAAGGCGTGATCCGTGACCCCAAGTAATCCGTGGAAAGCATAAGAGTTAGGTATCATGTGCCTATGACGTCCCTTTCCACTGCCCTGAACATCCGCGAACTCAATCACATCGCCCTGTATGTCCGCGACGTTGACGCGTCCGCTCACTTCTATGGCGATGTCTTAGCTCCGCCCCGCTTGCGGCGTCCTGACTTTCCGTTCGCGGGCGCGTGGTTTGCACTTGGCTCCCAGGAACTGCACCTCATTCAGGCTGATCTGATGCGCCAAGCCTGCTCCATAATCAATCCCGCTCCGAATCCCGCCTCAACCTTCCTCCTCAAAGCTTCCTCTCGTATTCCGCAAGCTCAGTAGCTCTCGTGTTCTGCAAGCTCAGTAGATACTGAAGCAATTTCC
>CAXTER010000054.1:0-36510 GCA_964243345.1 uncultured Armatimonadales bacterium | reverse complement strand
CCCATAAATCTTGTGGCACAATCTTTTCCAGCGCCTTTTCGGTGGCGTCAGGCGTCTTGGTCGTGATCCAGCCCAGCCGATTGGTAATGCGGTGCATGTGTGTATGGTGTAGAGTTATGAATGTTCAATACACCTATTTAGCTGCTCAAAAGCCGACAAGTGTTTCCTAAATAGCGGGACGGTTTCAACGCCGGGTGTTCATCTTAGTAGAAGTGGCTAATGCCGAGGCAAATCGTTTTGCTGGCGCTGCAACAAACTATTCATCAATGTCTCTTCTTCACGAAGCCGTGCCGCGCCTTGCATGTCTTTCTTATGCTGCCGTCCCCAGTCTGCTATCGCGTCAAAGACGGGCCGCATACTTATCCCAAGTGGCGTCAGCGAATATTCGACCTTTGGCGGAACCTGCGGGTAGACTTCACGATGGATCAGTCCATCAGCTTCCATTTCCCTTAACGTCTGCGTCAGCATTTTCGGCGTGACGCGGCTCGTTGCGGGCGTATCATTGTTAATCAACCGTTGAAGCTCTGCAAACCGTGTCGTTCCACGAAACAAGTAATTTAGGATAAAGATTTTCCAGCGACCCCCTAAGATTTGTAATGCTCTCTCGGCTGGGCATCCCCCCACTACGTCTTTCATTTTCCCTCCAACTATGCTTTTAGGAAGTATATCACAATAAAGTGCGTACTAGACATTTCAAAGTTGTCAAGCCATACTGGGTGTATCGTCTGCCTCAAAATCAGGCCACCGAGGCAGTCGGGTGGGTTTACACTGCCAGAAAGGGAAAACCATGACCACCCCGGCCGAAGCCGAACTTATCGAAAGCCGGCACCCTCTTTCCGAAGATGACGTTCGCGGCAAACAAGCATTCTTCACCCGGCGAAGCCAGCGTGCCGCCAGTTTTGTTGGCTCGCGCCGTGAAGCCTACGATGAGATGACCGCCGAAACACCGAGAGCAGAAGGCGTAGCTCTTGAAGCAGCCGATCAAGACAACGTACACGGATGGTGGGTACGTCCCACAGACGCACCGGCTGAAAGAGCGGTATTGTTTATCCACGGCGGCGGCTATATGCAGGGTTCAGCCAAAGCCTACTGTGGCTTTGCCAGTCAGATTGCGGTTCGCACAAGCACCGCCGTTTTCGTTGCCGACTATCCGCTGGCACCTGAACACCCATTTCCTGCCGCCTATGACGCAGCGGTCGCGGCGCGGCGTTGGTTGGGAAGCCAGGGTATCACCCAGATTGCTCTTGCTGGCGACTCCGCAGGCGGTGGACTGGCTCTAGCAACTTTAGTAAAATCTGTTGCGGATTCACCCACGGTGGCAGCCGCTGTCGTCTTCTCTCCGTGGACAGACCTAGCACTGACCGGCCCATCGCTCAATAATTCAGATACCTACGACCCGATATTCCGCCGCGATACGATTGCGGCTTTGGCGGCGGCTTATCTTGGCGACGCTAATCCTAGGGATGGCCGGGCTTCGCCGCTCTACGGCATCCCAAACACGCTGCCGCCGCTTGCGATACAAGTAGGCACAGATGAGCTGCTGCTTGACGATGCGCGGCGTTACGCGGCGCTGGCGGCAGAGAAAGGCGGCGAGGTGCGCCTGGATATTTTTGAGGGGCTGTTTCACGTTTTTCAGAGATGCACGGAAGATTTGGCGAGCGCCCGTTATGCTTTTGACATCGCAGCCAACTTTCTATCGAAGCACTGGAAGTGAACGTGGCAAGAAGCCCACTACCGACAATGTTACCGATTACTGCTTCTTCGTCTCGGCGTCCTGCCCGTAGGCACACCATTTGCGGACGGGGCAGCGGGAGCAGATTGGAATTGACGGCAGGCAGAGGGCGCGGCCATGCTGCAAAAACAGACGGTTAGAGCC
The DNA here is from genome assembly GCA_964243345.1 of uncultured Armatimonadales bacterium. Lineage (GTDB taxonomy): Bacteria > Armatimonadota > Armatimonadia > Armatimonadales > Capsulimonadaceae > JANXMY01. Next base: position 34,634 of record CAXTER010000054.1, on the reverse strand, counting down.
GGCCCATAAATCTTGTGGCACAATCTTTTCCAGCGCCTTTTCGGTGGCGTCAGGCGTTTTGGTTGTGACCCAGCCCAGCCGATTGGTAATGCGGTGCATGTGCGTGTCTACGCACAGCGCGGCTTTATTGAAAGCGTAGATGAGGACGCAGTTGGCAGTCTTGCGCCCGACGCCTGGCAGGGTGAGGAGTGCATTTAAGTCATCGGGAACTTGGCCGCCGTAACGCTCAACTAGAATGGCGGCGAGGGCAATCAGACGCGGGGCTTTTTCTTCGCGGTACTCGCTGCCGTCCAGCAGATCGTAAAGTTCGGGTTCGGCGGCAGCGGCAAGCGCGGCGGCATTGGAGTAATGGGCGAAAACGCGGGCGGAAACTGCCAGGGTCTGCTCTTCGCGGGTGCGCTGCGAGATGATGGTTGCCACTAAAACTTGGAACGGGTCGCCCAGCTCAATCGCGCCGCGTCCGTGGTAGGAGGCGGCCAGCGTGTCCATCACGGCGCGGATTTCGGCAGGGTCGGCTTGCGCGGGTGTCTCAGGCGGCATAATCGCAGATACGGCAGGCTCCCTTGATATTCCTGCCTCGCTGACGCACACAAAATAAAACCCCCGCTTTCGTCATTGAAAGCAGGGGTTGAGGAAATTACAAGAGCGGGAAAAACACTACTCAGCCGTCCACTGCGACTCGGCTTCGGCGGCAGTTATGTTCAGGGTGACAAATTCGCCGATAGACATAATGGCGGCTTGGGGCAGGAAGTGATGCTTGCCACTCGCCTGGGAGTCGTGATGAGTCAGCTTGATGTTGTTTCCATCTAAATGATCCACAATGCCGACGTGCTTGCCGTCCGTGCCGACGACTTCCATGTGCTCTTTGATTTGTGCGGTGATTTCTTCGGTGGTCATGGTATTCTCCTGTGAATGTGAGCTTGTGTGCAGAGCCAATTTACCCGGAAACTTGGCGGTTAAACCCGGAACTTTTGTTTCTGCTTTGGGTGTTTTACTCACAGCATCAGTTGACGAAACGGAGAATTTGAGATGACGCAATTTGAGAAAGCGACGTTCGGCGCGGGCTGTTTTTGGGGCGTAGAAGCGACATACCGGCAGGTTCCGGGCGTCCAAGCCACGGCAGTCGGCTATGAAGGCGGGACACTGGAAAATCCAACCTATAAAGATGTCTGCACCGACACAACGGGCCACGCGGAAGTGGTGGAAGTGACGTTCGACCCGGCGCAGGTGTCGTATGAGACCCTGCTGAATGTGTTTTGGGAGAACCACAACCCGACGACGCTGAACTCGCAGGGGCCGGACTTTGGCAGTCAGTACCGCTCGGCGATCTTTGCCCACTCCCCAGAGCAGAAGACGATTGCGGAAGCATCGAAAGCTGCTTGGGACAAGAGCGGGCGCTTCCGGCGTCCCATTGTCACCGAGATTGTCCCGGCACAGACCTTCTATGTCGCCGAAGATTACCATCAGCAGTATTTGGAGAAGCGCGGCCTGTCTCACTGCCATATTTAGGCATGACGTAGGAACCCGGCACTGGAAGTGCCGGTCTACTCTTGAATGAAAGTCGAAGCGACTAAATGCCAATCGCGTGGGGATTATCTTTAGTCCCGTAGGGACTTTCATTCACCAGTAGACCGGCACTTCCAGTGCCGGGTTCTTTTTTTGCTACAAAACCCGCGTGCGCTTGGACAATGCTTTGCGCGTCTGCAAGGCGGGCAGGTTCTCGCGGACAAACGCATTCTCTACCAGACGAAAGAACGCCTCGCGTTCCGGGCCGCGCACAATCGCCCGCTCATGCGCTTCGGCAAGCGCAATGGGATACCCCTGCCCCTTGCGGGCCTGGTCAAAGCAAAGGCGATGAACGCGGTCGGTCAACTCAGCGTCTTCCGCCACCCACAGTGGCACTTCGACGCGGGCGATTTCCGGCCCGGCGTTTAAGTAGAAGAACGCGATGCGCTGCTCGGCTGGGTAGAGGTCTAAACTGCGGGCCAAGCTGCCGAAGACCGGCGAGCGGTCGCCGGGGCGGGAAAGCAGATGCGAAAAAAGCTGAACGTCAGTCAGTGACGCAAGCTCCGTGCAGAGGTCCTGCGCGGCGTGAGGGCAGCCCGGCTCGCAGAGCGTCAGGCGCAGTGCACCGACTACGTCCCGGTGGGCCGGGCGGCTGACATAGCCGGCGACAGGCGTATTATAGGCTTGACCGGCGGCCAGCATCTCGCAGAAGCCGTCGATGATTCGCCTCTGCTCGGCTTCCGATTCCCCTTGCGGCGTCCAAACAATCAGCGGGTCGTCTACCAACGCAATGGCTTCCCGGTCTTGGTGCGTTTCAATCAGCGCCGCCAGCGCCGCGCTTTCCGCCAGCAAGCGGCGATTGGCGACAATCTTGTCGGACAGCGGCACCGGGTCTCCCCCACCCTCGGTTTGGTACAAATCTTCGTCTCGATAGTGCAGCGTTGCTTGAGACGCTAGTGTCGGACGCTCCCCCGTGCCGTAATGCAGCGCGATTTGCCCGACATTGATCAAATAGCAGGGCGCAACGGCGTGGCGATCTAACGGAATCTGGGAGCCGTCGGTAGCAAGCGCCGTGTAAACCGTCGGAACGCCGGGCGGCAGAGCGACCGTGGACGACGGCGGCACATCGCGGCAGTCGGCGGCAAGCCACGACGGGCGCGGCAGAGACTCCCGCTGCGGGCGCGTCGCCGCCCACGCTTCCGGGTCCAGAGTCGCCTGCGTCAGCGCCGTCCGCATCTGGGCGGCGGTTTTATTTCCTCGCTTCCGCGCCTCCGCTCCCATTTTTTGTATGTCGCTAATCACCTGCGTCAGTTCCAGCATGAGTTATTTCCTTACGCTCTCGCTTCTTTATGGCCTGGTTCCTCTTCGGCCACTGTTCCGACTGCCGACACTTTGAGTGTAATTTCGTCCACCCGGCGGGCGTCAATCTTTTCCACGATAAACTCCAGGTTCTCGTAGTAGACTGACTCGCCGGCTTCGGGCTGACGCCCGAATTGGCCGAAGACGAAGCCGCCGATGGTGTCAAAATCGTCATGCGGCAGGTCTAAATCCAGCAGGTCGTTCAGGTCGTCAATCGCCATGCGGGCGTCCACGCGGTAGACGCCTGGCGCAAGTGTTTGAAACTGGGCGTCTTCCTGGTCGTATTCATCTTGGATCTCGCCGACCAGCTCTTCCAACAAGTCTTCCACTGTCACCAGCCCTGCCGTGCCGCCGTATTCATCCTGAATAATGGCAAGCTGGACACTGGAGCGGCGGAACTCATCCAGCAGGTCATCAATACGCCGGTTTTCCGGCACCATCAGCGGCAGGCGCATCAGCGGGCGCAGGTTGAGGTCCCGCTCGCCGCGTGCCAGTGCAGGCAGCAGGTCTTTGGCATGGACAATGCCGACAATCGTGTCCACGCTGTTTTCGTAGACGGGGATGCGCGAATGGCCGCTGTCGACAATCAGCTCTAACAAAGGCGGCAGGCCCGCGCCGATGTCGATGGCTTTGATGTCGATGCGCGGGGTCATCACCTGCCGAACATCCGTGTCGCCAAACGAAATGACGTTCCGAATAATCTCTTTTTCGTCTTCTTCGATCGCCCCAGACTGGGCGCTGGCTTCCACCATCGCCCGCAGCTCTTCTTCCGTAATCATCGGCGCGGCAAAAGTCGCAGTCAAACCGAAAGGGCGCACCAGCAGGTTGGACAAGCCGAGCGCCACCGTCGCAAGCGGCGCAAACAAGACAATAAAGAAGCGCAAAGGCCTGGCAATCAGCAAAGCCGTCTCGCCGGGACGCCTGAGTGCGACTGAGCGCGGAATAATCTCGCCAATCACAATAGTCAGCAGCGCACTCAGCAGCGTAAGTGCCACCGTCATAAAACGCACCGGGTGACCTGAGAAATAGGGAAAGAAGCGCGGAGGCAGATGACCCGCCCAATCCGGGGCCAGCACGGACGCGGCAATGGCCACGACACCAAATGACGCCAAATTAATGCCGACCTGCACGGTCGCGACAACCCGTGTCGGCTGCCGCAAAAGAAGCTGGGCGCTGCCCGCCGCTTCCGCATCTTCCCCGGCTTCTTCAATCAGGTCCTGAAGCCGGGCATTCCGCACGGTGTTGAGCGCAATTTCCGCCAGCGTGAAAAACGCATTGAGAAGTGTCAGCAGCACCAGGACAAGAAGCGCGTAACTATGGGAAGGTTCCATGATCTAGGATTAGTGGGCCGGGAAAATATGCACGAAGTAGATGCCGCAGGTAAATAAAACCCCCAGCAGGCCGCCGATAACGACTTCCTGCAGCGTGTGTATCTTTCCCTCGACCCGGCTTTGGGCCACCAGAAACGCCAGCAGCAGGGCCAGAATGCCCGTAAAATAGTCCATTGCCCGGTAAATCAGCGTGGACGCGAGAAAGAACGACACCGCTGAATGGCCGCTGACAATGCCGCCGGAAAGTATCGACCCTTTCTGGCCCAGCACTTTAGAGATCAGCACGATAATCAAGACCAGCACGACAACAGTAAGAATGACCGGCACCGGCAGCGGGTCGTGCTTGATTTCTAAGTGGAGCTGGGCGATTTTCCGGCTGCCGAAAAACAAATTACCGCCGACAATTGCTGCCGTGACACTTGCAATTAGCACCCCGCCCGCCGCAATGTCTTTGGCAAGCTTCGCCAGCGGATGATAGGTCTGCGTTATCATGTCCACAACACTTTCAACTGCCGTGTTCATCATTTCGGCGACAAGGACGTTGGAGACGACAACAAACAGCACAGACATTTCCAGCGGCGAGAGCCGCAGGAGCAGCCCAATCAGTAGCACCAGCACCACCGTAAAAAAGTGGAACCGCATGTGCTTCTGGGTACGGAACGCATGGACAATGCCTTCTACGGCATAGCGGAACGAATCCAGATGGTTTTTCGGTCTGGGTACTTGGCGCATAGACACTTGACAATATCCGACTAAGCTGGCTTATTTTGGACAACTGGGTAGAGCGCATTTGCCCATAATTTGCCTTCGTTATGCAGTGTCCAAAACTTATTTAATGTTATAGGCCGCTTGTAACACCTGCGTTCTGGCCCATACTGGTAATCGCTCGTGAACAGTATCTTTCCTTCCGGTGAAGCAGTCAGCAACGCACTAAGAATATGCTGGACACGAGGAACATACTCAGGTTTAAATTGAAGTTCTTCCCACCAAGCGTCAAGCAGGTCCATAGCGGTGCAGGCTCCTCTTGATTGTTTGATAAGGTGGTAAATGCAGCCAGTTAAAATATCAAAATCAGCCTGGAACAGAGGCGAAGGTGTCCGTTGCGAACGCAGCTCATTCCCCGAGTCAATCTGAAACGGCATATTCTCAAATACGGTCGGTTTGTTCTGACCAATGCAAACAATTTCAACAGAAGGCATAGTTATGGCCTGTATGGAACCATGCCATTCGCAGCATGGTTCCCAAACGCATGGGGCCTAATCTATATTCAACGCGGCTCTTCCGCAAAAAACGGGTGTGTTCCAGCATCCGGTACGGCAATGCCGAACTCAGTCAGCGCGGCTTCGGTGCGGCGCTGCATCTCCCAGGCACCGGCTTCGGTTTCGTCGTCGTAGCCGAGCAGGTGCAGGAGGCCGTGAACTCCGAGCAGGGCGATTTCATTTTCTAACGGCCAGCCAGCGGCCTCAGCTTGACGGGCGGCGGCCCAGACGGAAATGACGATGTCGCCGAGCATCTGCAGATCGTTTTGGGCGAACGAAAGAACGTCGGTCGGCTTGTCTTTGCCACGGTATTCGGCGTTCAGTGCCTGGATGAATGGGTCATCGCAGAAAACGACGCTGATTTCCGGGTCATTCGCAATTCCCTCATGCCGCAAGAGAACCGCCAGAGGGCCGGTCAAGATCGCCGGAGCGCTCAGAGGCGGCGGCAATGCGGTCTGGTATTGGATCAAGATTGGCATTAAGTGAGTTGTTAGGCGATGACGGTAGGGAAAGGTCTGCGGGCCTTTTGACCGGTTCTTTGAGCATTTCCGGGTAGTCAATGCGCGAGTGCAGCATTCCAGACAGCAGGCGAACAAACGCTTCACGAATGCCACGCAGGTCGCGCTGAGTCAGATCGCATTCGTCCATCTGGCCGTCGGCCAGATGACCGTCAATAATTTTTGTGACTAAGTCTTCAATGCGCCCCAGTGTCGGACGCTCCAGTGTGCGGGATGCGGCTTCGACACTGTCCGCCAGCATGAGAATGGCGGTTTCCCGGCTCTGCGGCTTCGGGCCGCCGTACCGGAACTGCTGCTCTAGGACCGGCGCGGCCTCGCAGTCATCGCCCGCACACTGCTGATGGTAGAAGTAGCGGATGAGACTCGTGCCGTGATGCTCGGTAATGAACGCTTTGATGATCGGCGGCAGTTTCTCGCGCTCGGCGATCTCTAATCCTTCGCGGACATGCGCCGTCACGACCAGAGCCGACAAAGACGGGTTCAATCTCTCGTGGGCGTTGTCCCCACCGGCCTGGTTTTCGACAAAAAACTGCGCCCGCTGCATCTTGCCGAGGTCATGGTACAAAGCCCCGACGCGGCACAAAAGCGCGTCCGCGCCGATGGCTTCGGCGGCGCTGACCGCTAGGTTACCGACCAGAATAGAGTGTGTGTAGGTGCCGGGCGCAATCTCGCAGAAGCGTCTTAAGAGTGGCCGGTTCGGGTCGGACAGTTCTAAAAGTCCCAGCGGCGTCGTGATGCCAAAGAGTCTTTCAAAGAGCGCGGCGCTGACACCGAACACGGCGACTGACAACAGGCCGGAAAAGAAGGCCCAAATCAGAGACTGGCTCATGTCCGGGCGTGTGTCCCCTTGTATCTGGCCGATCAGCAGGCTCAAAACGACATTGGCGGCGCATAAAATCCCGCCTGCCCGCAGAACGTCGCTGCGGCTCCGCAAATTAGACACGGCGTAAATGGCGACCCAAGTAGATACTAGAGTCAAAATAGAAAAGCGCAGATCGTTCCCCAGCACAAGCCCCGACTGGGCGGCAAGCAGGGCCGTCACCAGCATGGCGACGCGGGGCTTAATCAGCGCGGCGATCAGCATTCCCGCGGCCGCGACCCAGAGCATTCCCACATAACCGAACTGAGAGGTAGACAATCTCACGCCCAGCACCGCACTGCCGAGGCGCAGACCCAAGACGCCAAGCGTCACCAGGAGAGACAGCAGCAGCAGAGTCTTCGTAGACGCATAAATGCGCGGGTAATCCCGCGCCAGCCAGAAGCAAACCAGCCCAACCATGAACGCCACCAGCCCGGCGATGCTTGCGACGGTGCCGAGATCCAGGCGCGGGTTTTGCAGACCCAATGCGCGGAGTTTGGCGATTGTCCCCGGCGTCACAATCTGGCCGGTGCGAATGACACTGTCTCCGGCAAACACCTGGTTGTAGACCGGCGCGACCAGACGCTCCGCGCCTGCCATAGCAGACGCCGTTTTGTTCTTATCCAGCAGGCGGTTCGGCTGCACAACGGCATGGGCGATCGCGAGAACTCCCGGAAGATGGGTGCGGGGCAGGAGAGAGGCAGAGAGCTTGGCGGCGACAATCTGCCGCGCTTCGGCGAGATCGCCAGGGTGGTCGTCGCGGATTTCACGGTCCATCGCGTCGTGGACAGCTTGACGGGTCAGGCGCTCGGCTTGGTCCAAATGGTACGCGCTTGCGCGGGGGCTAATCAGGGGCGCGAGGGCGGCGGGGTCCACGAGAAGGCCGACTTCCCGGCGCAGGTCGGCAGACGCATGGACGGCATCGGCGCGGGCGATCTGGTCACGCCGCAGGCGCTGATAAGCGTCGGTGACGGCTTCGTCGGCCTCTGAGGAAGCGTGGGCGGACGAGTAAACCGGCTCGACCTGCTGGGCGGCGGCGACGCGCAGGGAGCTAGTCGCGCTGTCATCCAGGTAACGCACGGTGCGAAGGGCGCGAACGTCTTGGGAACTGATTTCGCCGACCCGCAGGGCGACTTTGTCCGGCAGCAGGTGGAGCGACAGCAGGGCGGACAGCACAGCAATTGTGCCAAGCAGAAGCGCGACCCGGCCCCAATCGCGTCTGGCGAGCCAGTCCCGCAGTGGGGACAGACGCCAGAAGGTTCCGGCGCGTCCTTCTTTCGTGCGCGGCTTGCGCCGGCGCGGAAGACGGCCCAGGGAGTTCTGAAATGATGTTACCAATGGGTCTCGTGCCATAGGGCAGAGCTAACTACTCAAAGATTTATAAAATCGATAAAAGACAGAGAAGACGCACGCTTTTGTCTCTCACAAAAGAAGCGTGCGTCCGAACACTGCCGGAAGGCTACTTGTTCAAGCCTTCTTTTTCTTCATTGCGCCTTGCCTTGCGGATTGCCGCGGCCAGCGCCTTGCGCTTTTTGTCGCTCGGCTTTTCGTAATGCTCATGCTCCCGCGCTTCTTTTAAGATGCCGGTCTGCTGCAGCTGCTTCTTGAAGCGCTTCAACGCGCTGTCGAGCGATTCATTGGGCCGAACCTGAATCTGGGTCATTGATGTCCACCCCCCTGCCGTTAGAATGCTTTCCGCGTTTGCGCCGTGAACGGCGAAACGAGAACGACGTAGTATACCACGCCCCCAAAGAGGCTGTCAAGTTTTCGCCGCTAACGCGAGTTGCCTCTTGACATTTGCCGCGCCGCGCAGTATACTTCCTTTTCAGTGGACAGTTGGCGCAGTGGTAGCGCACTTCGTTGACATCGAAGGGGTCACAAGTTCGAATCTTGTACTGTCCAGTCATTTTCAGAGTAGGTTTGCCGATCTACTCTGAAAAGTAACCCCTTTGTTCTGCTTTGGCTGAACTGCCCTTCTTTTAATCAAAAAGGACAGACAGAACAAAAACGGAAATCCAACCCCTTCTATACGCCTAAAACGACGGTCAATTAGCTGCCCATTCTGAGACAAGGACCGGCCTCAAGGACGAGCACCTTTCTGTCTCTCCGCTTGAAAAAATCGGAGCTCCAATTTCCCAAAATGATCAGATCCAGCCATTTTCCGAGCAGCAGATCACCGCGCTCCTCAGCGCAGCCGGGCGCTCCCGGCATTCGCCGCGGGACGTTGCGGTCATCAAGCTGCTGCTAGACACCGCCATCCGTGCGGAAGATCAGGAAGGGCAACAAAAAGCGCACCGTCTACTTCCGCACTGAGACGAAAAAAGCGATGGTAAAATACCTGCAAAACGAAGAGCAGGATGCCGAGGCGCCGCTGTTCCTGTCAGACCGCGGCACGGACACGGTGAAAGAGTCGTGTTTTCAGTCGTTACTGAAAACCGGCCTCACGGCACCGATATTTCGAATGCTAGGGCGTAGTTTGGCTGCGGCTGGCCAGTGGCCGCGCCACGGAACGGGTCCGAGTCCCGCAGAAGGCCCCACCGGTGGGTTCCAGCGCGGGGTGTCGCCATCACGCTCGGCTCGCCGACCATGGCGTATCCTACCCGCGCCCCGGCCCCTGGATCGGATGTGCAGGTGATCACCACAGACTCCCCCGAAATCACCGCGGACTCGACCGTGGCTTTCGCGCCGGAGGCCGTGCTCACCTCGAACCCCTTTCCGTTCTGCCACTCCGTGACCGAGGGGTGCGGCGGCGTGAAGCCCGTCTCCCACACCAGGGGCGCGACCGGCACATGGAAGCGGACGGTGATCGTCCGGCCGCGGCGCGTCGCCCCGGCCGGCTGAAGCGGCTGCCAGCGTCGTCCGAGGATCACACGCTCATAGTATACCTCCGCGTACTTCTCGCCGAGCTGCCGGTAACCGTTGCTGATCAGATGAACGCCGTCGGTGAAATAGGGATACTGGTATTTGGGGCCGGAGCAGACGATGTCAGCCGGATAGTCCACGCCGATCTTCCACTGGGCCAGTGTGGACGGCGCATGGTCCATCAGCGAATTCTGCTGCGACAGGATCATCTGAACGCCCTGCGTCTGGCCGGTAATCGCCCGCAGGTCGCCGTCGTAGTCCTGCCACAACCGGTGCAGTTCCGCCTCATAGTCGGGGTTGCCGCAGTCGGTCTCCCCATGGGTGACAACGACCGCGCCGATGCCGTACGTCTTCCCCGCCGCCTTCGCCAGACGGCTGATGGCCGTGGCCTCGATGAGTGCGGCCTTGTAGGAATGCCCATTGACTCCGTGGATCTCGGCGTTCTTCTTGATGTAGACCATCCCCTGGCCGTCCTCGCCGACGGCTGAATGGACGCTGATGAGATCGCGCCGGAGGTTCTTGCGGACGAGCGCGGTGAGTTCATCGGCCATGGCCGTGTGGAAGGTCTCCCCATCGATGTTCGTCGGCCAGGAACTGGGGTAGGCCGTCGCCTGCCGGCCGACCGGCTCCACGAGCGGTGTCATGTGGAGGGATGGGTCGTCCGGGTCCACCGGCCGGGACAGATCGCCGGTCGAAAGCTTCAGGTTGTTGTACGGCTGCGTCGTGGATAATATCTGGGGGGCGCGTGCGCCGACGGACAGGCTCTGCCCGGTGCCGATGATGCCCGACCAGTCCCAGGGGATCGACGCTTTCGGCTTCCCGGCGGCGAGCGCCGGCGGGACGGAGACCTGCAGGAGGGCGGCCCCCAGGCCGCAGGAGGCAATCAGGGCTGAGACGATCGGCATCGCGTTTCGCATATCGAGGGGTTCTTTCTGACCAACTGAGTTTTTCTGACTGATGTTACGCAAACAGAGGGGTGCTGTGTGCCATGACCCAAAAGCTGGCAACCTGGCGTAATACATGATCCTTAGCTGGCAGCGGGAAATGACTTGAAGGTAACTCATTTTCGAGAGCCTCTGATTGCTCCCTTACCATGCTCAGCAGATAACTGCAAAAAAGCATTGCCAGAATTATTTCACCGAGCGGCATTTCTCTCTCATCGTGATTACGAACTTTTTCACCTGTGCGCTTGGTGATGCTCCACTTTACCAGTGAGGTTACGATTCTCGCTTTAGGCTTCATGGATTTTCGCGGCAAAAGAGTTCGTTGTCGGAGTTTGTTAAGTATCGAGTATAAACCTAATGATTTGGTGCACTAGCAGTGATTCATCATTGAGTACAGTTCTCCTTCTTCCAAGCTGCAGTCTCAGAATCATTCGGTTCTGAGACGACCTTCAAAGGAATTAGGATTGGGCTCGATCAGGCAGCTCCTAACAGACAGCGCAGTGTGTCTTTGCCATCGATGCCTAGCGAGTGGTGCCCTTTAGATGAAAGGTTCGCTCGAACACAGATGGGGACAAAAATAATCATAAGTCTCACGGATTAAGCGGTTCAAGTGACATTTCAGGAGGCGTCCGAGCTGATCTGTAGGTCGCTGAACTGAGCGAAGTTCCAGCCGGTCCCCAGGCCGGCGAGGCCGGAGGGAAAGGTGGTATCCGTGACGGTGCAGAGGGGGCGTCCGTCCACGAAGACGCTGATGACCGGACCGTGAAAGCCGAGCCGCAGGCGGTGCCATTGGTTAGCCGAGAAAGAAGTGGTGCCGGAGGCGATGACGGTCTTGAAGCTTTTCAGTACCCAGACGCCCGTGTCCTGCACGCGGAATGTGTACCCAGGCGGGTCGTCTTTGTTGTCGCCGGGGATCACGCCGATGCGTCCGTGCAGCGACACCGCTCCAGCGGTCTCAATGTACGTGTCGGCACTGACCGAATAATCTTTCCAGTCACTCGATCCCAGGAACGTCAGCGGCAGGTAGGCACCGCCCCACCCGTTGCTTGACTGGATAGCGTTCTGACGCAGGCACTTGCCTTTGCCAGTAGTCTTGCGGGCGATCTCAAACGCGCCTTCATAGTCATAGTGGTAGCGAGCCTGGGCATTCAGGCGATAGTTCTGGTAGTTGTCATGATAAGGCAGCTTCCAGGACGCATCGGCGGGGGACGCGGGGTAGCTGCCCTTGCGCTGGCCGATGGTCGTGGTGATCGAGTAAATAGCGTTCGGGTCCAGCGTCAGCGTGAATGCGCCGTTGACGGGCCGGACGTCGCCTGAGTGGACGAATTGGGCCGCCGCCGTGCTTTTCCAGACGTGCAAGGCTCCGGCAGACAGGCCGTGGGCGGTTTGGAAGCGGATGGTTTGCGGGCCGGCTGCGCCGCTTGTCTCGATGAGGGAACTATAGTCGCCGCCACGCGGCGCTTCCAGGGTCGTGTAGGTGCCGCCGCCGGGGAGGGTGCCGTTGCCGCCGTTCTCTAAGAACCGCCAGCCGGGCTGGACGAACTGGTTGATGTGGGCGAAGCCCCAGACAACGGGCAGGACTTCGTAGTAGCCGCTCCAGGGCGTGTTCGCCCGCAGCAGGCCGACGTCTGGGTACGAGGAGACAGGGTAGTAGGACCAGATCAGGTTCCAGGTCAAGTCTTTGGTGATCTTAGTCTTGATATAGTTGGTGTTAAAGGCGTTAATCAGGTTAATCTCGGCGTCGAAGCCGGGCTTGTAGTTGTGCAGCTCGGTGTCCCAGAGCGGCTTGCCCTGGGCCAGGATAGGGGGCGGGGCGAGAGCAGGATTTTCCGACCAAGTGACGTGGCCACCATAGACATCTACTGACCTGGCGAGGGCGGGGTCGGTGAGAGAGTCTTTAGCGATGTTGAGCCACGGCGGCCCCCAGTCGTCGGAGGCGACGAGTTTGACCTGGGACAGCCCGGCGGCGTCAAGCGCTTTACGGAAGCCGATGTACCAGTTCTTGTCGTAGCCGCGCTCATTCTTGCCGCCGACGCTGCCGATGTCAAGGTTGTGATACTTCTTGGCCCCTTTGATCCACGAGATGTAATAGTCCATCATGTAAGGGGACCAGAAGTTGCCATTTCCGACCCAGCCGGGAGCGCCCCACGCCAGGCAGTCCAAGCTAATGCCAGGATTGCGTGCTTTGGCCTGTTCCATCAGCCACCACTCGAAGCCCCGCGTGTAGTTTTCGTCGCCGCGCGTGTGCCTATGGCTCGGCTCGGAGCCTTCGGTAGAGTTGACGTCGCCGCCTACCTCCACTTTCAGTACGCTCAGAGATGCCCCGAATTGCGGCTTGAACAGATAGTCTAAGATCTGGCGACGCTGGGCGTCCGGGTAGTCAGGCAGCAGGCGGGACGTGTTGCCGCCGCCGCTGACCGCGCCCAGCCCTTCAAAGACGCGGCCCTGCGCCGCCCCGTCGAGTATCACCGTCGTCCCCATTTGGGCACGCACGGTGGGTGCGGCAAGCACAAGGGTGATAAGTGCCGTTAGCCCGGAAAGCAAGGCAGCTCTCAGGATCGGCAGCAATCTCTTCATAAAAAGCTTCTTTCGCAGACAGGACGTTCGCGCTATCGTGCGAGCGTGATTTTGACCAGAACCGTGCCGTGCGCGGGCACGGTGGCGGTATAGTTTCCGGTGAACGTGCCGGCGTTTCTCTGCCGCCACAGGTCGCGCACCCGCCGCCGCCCGGTGAACTTAAGGTCGGCGAAGTTCACCGTGACCGGAGCGTCAACGTCCCCCAGATTGAATAGGCCAACGGCCTCCGCGCCGCCCACCATCGGCTTGGCCCAGACCTGCATGCGGGGCAGAGTGACGGAATCGGTCTCGCCGTGCGAGGCGTAGGGCCGGGGGCCGGTCAGTGTCACGGTGTCCGCACTCGCCGCCACCTGCACGGCGGCTTTGCCTAGCGCGTCCTGGTCAACAGCCAGCACCTCATCGTTGGAGAGCAGGGAAATGGTGAACGGGTCAAGACGCTCCAAATCTGCGCCCAGCAGCAGCGGAGCCGACAGGAGGCACCAGAGGCTGACATGGGAGTACTGCTCGTCGGCATCCAGGCCTGTCGGCTTTGGGTTGCCCCAGCCTACATAGCCGAGAATCATCATGTCGGCGTCATTCCAATGCCCCGGCCCGGAGAACGGTGCCCATTTGGACTGCGTGAACCCGTTCTGGCAGAGGCTTTCGTAGTTGGGCGCGATGTCCCCTGTCGTGCGCCACGCATTAGACAGCCGCGCCCAGTCTGCCGCGTGCTCAAACGGGGCGGCGTTGGACAGCGAGAAAACCATGTCGCGGCCCGACGTTTTCAGTGCGTCGTGCATTTCCTGTACATGCGTCACATCGTTGGGGTTCCAGTCGTACTTGAGGTAGTCAAAACCCCACTGTGCCCACTGGTGGGCGTCAGCGGCGGCATAAGATATTTTGCCGAAGCTATGGAAATGGGAAATGTACGGCTCCACAAACCGCTTGTCCTGCGGGGGCGGGTTCCAGGCGCGATCGGGGGTGTCCGCGCTGCCGCCCGGCCCCATGCTGTAGGAGCCAATCCAGGGCGTGGAATAAATGCCTGCTTTGAGGCCCATGCCATGCAGCGTAGCGACAAGACCCTTCATGTCGGGGAACTTCTCACTGCCCTGCAGCGCGTGCGTTTGCGGGTCGGGCTTGCCCTGCCAGGTGTCATCAATGTTGATATATGTCCAGCCGTGCTGTGTCAGGCCCGACTTGACCAGCGCACGCGCCGAGCGCAGCACCTTGTCCTGATCCACTGTCCATGCCCACGAGTTCCATGAGTTCCATCCCATTGGGGGCGTCAGTGCAATCTGGTCGCCAATCTTGACGGTGAACAATTTCACGCTTTTGCCTTTTGCGTTGCGGGCGACAAGTGTAACCGGGTACGTTCCGGCCTTCCCGACGCTGCCCGTAACGCGGCCGGTCGGCGGGTCAATGTGCAGGCCGGGCGGCAGGCCATGCGCGGAGAACGTCATCGGGCGGTCTCCGGTGGCAGGAATAGAATAGAGAAATGGGCGTCCGGGCCGCTCGCCATACACGTCCGGCCCGTTGATACGCGGCGTAGACGGCGCAGGCGGCGTTAAAATACGCGAGGAATAGTCGGGGATCCCCGGCGGAGTGAGCGCAGGAGCCGCGGGCGTTTGCTGGGCGTATCCTGCATTAGAGGACAAGCACAGCAAGCCGATCGTCGCGCTGAAAAATTGGACTGGATTCATGATTAATACTTTCTTCAAACTTCCTTGACGCCAGATTGTGGTCGGGCGAAGATAACCCGGATACTTACCCTGCCGTCTGGGTCATCTTGCCTTTGTCCGCCGCCTGTGCGTTGGCGCGTGACTCTTCTGCCTTCGCCGTCATTTCTTCTGCTGTCGCCATGCACAGACGCGCCGCGCCTTGCGTTTGAACAAGCTTGGCCCGCGTCCCGCTCTTCTCGGTTTCGTCCAGGCGCTGCGCGGCTTCTTTGATCTGGCCGGCGTATTGGGGCAGCCACTCGGCCTGCGCGACCAGCATCTCGTCGGTCATCTGCCAGACTTCTTCAGGACTGCAGACCGCATCGACCGATGCCTGGCATGTTGATTCCCGACCGGTCGACATAGCCTGGGATTTCGACAATGCAGCCATCAGGCAAGTTCGTGATGTGTCCCTGGTTGACGACGTTGAAATGGCCCCGGTAGACACGACCCGTTTCCAGCGCTTCGATGACATACGAGCCGTGCTCCTCGCTGCGGCTTTCAGGCGTGAACTTCGCAGACTCACCTGTCATCCAGTTTGGGAAGTCCGACGCAAACCAGTTTCGGCCCTCCGTACAGACACCCGCCGGTCTCGCCATTGATCCAGGTTGACAAATCAATCTACTCAGGGGTCTCGCTGACCCGCTTGCGGTACCAGGGCACGTACTCCGAAAGATGCCCATTCGACTCGGTGCTGTAATAACCGAACCGCTTCAGGACATCAATCCTTCCTGCCGAGATCCTCCCTGCCGAATCAGGCACAGGACATAATCAGCCTCGGCGACTGCGGCTCGCCGGTCCGTGGTCACACTGACCGTCACCGGCAGCCCGTTGGCCTCGATGTCCCGGCGGCAAAGTTGGGTGACCATTTCCATATTGTGCGGCGGGATGTCTAAGAACGCAAAATGGGTGTCGGTTAGCTCCGGCACAGTCAAAACGTCCTGGAGCAGACGCCGCGTGAACCCAACTGGCCCGGCTCCGATCACCGCAATTTTCAATGGTATTTCATACCCTCCATTCTCTTTTTCCGTTGTCGCATAGCATTTGCCGCCGCCCTTGCTGTACTAAAACCATCTCCCCTCGAACTCAGGCAAGGAGGTGCCAACGAAACCAGCGCGTCAGCTGCCTCAAGCATTGCATCTCCATCAAGGCGACTGCCAAACATATTCCAGGAGTTCCAGCCGATCGGCAGGGGGTTAGCGAGGGGCGGCCGTCATGAGGCCATACGTCTCAAAAATCAAATTTGATTGTCGCGCCTCAGGACGCTGCCTGTGATTAGGCCAAGTGCCTTATTCGCGAGTTAAGAGTATGGTACACTAAACGGATTAGGAAATGCGTCCGGAAAAACGAGGAATTCTTCCGGAATCGTAAGGAGAGTGAACACAATGATCTTTCAGGAAGAGATGCGACAGCGCGGGTTCCTGTTCCTGTCCGGGGAACTGAGCGTCATGCCAGCGCTGCATTGGCACCGAGAGGTTGAGATCAATTTAGTCGTTAATGGGGAGTTGGAATACCTGTTCGGCGGGGCGCGGGTAGTGGTCCCGGTGGGCCGCATCGTGGTCTTCTGGGCCATGATCCCTCACCAAGTCGTGTGGTGCGCGGAAGGCACACGCTATTACTGTGTCCATCTGCCGCTGGCACGCTTCCTGCAATGGCAGGTTCCTCACAACGTCACAAACCGTCTGCTGCATGGTGAGATGGTCCGCGAGCAGGACGGGATGCGGGCAGACACTGACCGCGCACTTTTCGAGCAGTGGCGTGCGGATCTGGCGGAAGTCTCGCCCGATGTCAACCATGTCGTGCTACTTGAACTGGAGGCTCGGCTACGGCGGCTCGCCCGTAGCGCCGCCGTAGACCGGTCCGGCAAAGCGGCGAGCGGCGACAGATCCTTGAACAAACTGGAGCAGATGGCTATCTTCATCACCGAGCACTATCAAGACCGAATTACGGTGGCGGACATTGCCGCCGCTGCACACTTGCACCCAAAGTACGCAACGGGACTTTTCCGCGACCGGTGCGGGATGACCCTGCGCGATTATCTGGTTCAGCAACGGCTCTCGCAGGCGCAGCGATTACTGGCGACTACAGACCGGAATGTAGTGGACATTGCCTTCGATTCTGGCTTCGGTTCCGTCAGCCAGTTTTATGAAGTATTCACCCGCATCTGTGGCCAGTCCCCGAAGGACTTCAGGGTATCCCAAAGTTGATTATGGCAAGTTGATTACGACGCCGAGACGTGGGACTTCGCCTCGACCTGAGCAGAATGCTTCGGACCCTCTGGAGGCCGTCAGCAAACTTTTCCTCTTGCAGGCGTGAAAAGGTCTGCCGATGAACTGCGTAGGTCTGCCGATGAACTGCGATTGCCCTCCCCAGCAATTAGCTGCATGAGGTTCAGGGGGTAGCAAGGCATCCGCACGGTCGTCTACATTGGCAGGAGAAACTAGGCAGCGGAGCATCAAGTCTTCCGTGTCTACCAGCAGATGCCGCTTGCGCCCGATGATCTTTTTGTGACCGTCGTAGCCGCGTGGCCCCTTTTTCCGTCGTCCTGACGGATTGGCTATTTAAGACAGCAGCGGAGGGCTGCGGGTCACGCCCAAGTTTCTGGCGCATCTGCTCGTGCAGGCGGTCAGGGATGTTCTTGCCCTAACTGCCGATGCGGTAACGGCACTTGATGCCCTGCACCACCAGCATTCGTTTTCCTGCCTGGTCAGCCACTAGAGAACAGGCGCGGAAGTTACCTGCGCCCGCGACCGGACCATTGGGGCCTGGTGCCGCCAGCATGGGGTCACCTGGATGCAGCCGCTGCAGGCAGGCGTCTTCCGGCTTCTTGACAACCGGGACAACCGGGAAGCGCTGTGGCAGGCATTTATGGGCCAAACGCCGTAAGCTGTGAGGCGACCGGCACGGACCGGCTGCCCGGCGGCGGGGTGAAGGTGAACAATAACGCCGGCAAGGCCGGGTTGACCTTCACGCTGGTGAACGTATCAAACTCCTGCTGCACGGGATGACCACTCTGGTGGTACTCGGTCGTCACCCGGCGCAGAAGGTGGTCACTGCGGCTGATCGCCAGCATCAGGACAGAGTAATCGGAGCTGTTGCTGGAAGCCTGGCGCAGGATAACTGTCTCCACCGGCTCGCCGCTGATCTCCCCGGACACACCTAGTTTCCAGTCATACCCCGCCGCCGGCATCACGTTCCAGCCTAAGATAGCCTGTGGCACGAAGTCCTGCTGGCCGCCGCCGTAGCTTGGCAAGCCCCCAAAATTGGACAAATTGTAAGCGATATTGCCTGCGTCCGCTTGGATCGGCAACTTCAGGTAGCGATCCGGCAGCGCATGGATGCCGGGCCTGTGTATGTTTCCGCCGTTTGGCTCTGTGGTTGTGACATATAGGGTTGTCCCGTCCGAAACCGCCTGCGCCGTGCCGGCCGAGCCGGTGCGCGTGATGAAGACCCGGTACGGCTTTTGGATAGCATACGTCGCCCGGCTGAGAACGGGCGAAGTGGCAATAGTCATGCCGCTGGGGCCGTAGCTTGGCCCATGCACTGTCATCTCCATGCTGCAGGAAAACGATGTCAGCGCCTTGTAGGCAGCATACATCTGGGTCATCAGAGCGACCGCTGCCGGATCCGCCTCTGCGCCGCTGGGACGGTCGTCCGTGACGACCGCGCCGGGCGGAGCTTTGAAGACGAACATGGAAGCCGGCAGTACCGGGTTCGCGCGAACGCTCAGGAAGGTCTGGCTCATATGATTAGGGTCTTGGTGAAGCCCTTGACTGTCCTGTGTGACACGGCGCAGCAGGTGGTCTTCGTGACCGATCTGCCACACTTCAGTGCCGCTGCCCTGGGTCCTGTGAGTCTGAATGATTACTGTATCCACAGTGACGCCGTCGACAACGGCGGGTGGTCCTAAACGAACGGTTGTACCAGGAGCCGCCTGTGTCAGAGCCTTCGCCATGTCACCGCCCTGTTCCAGCATCTGCATGACGATCGGGAATTTGATGTCTTCACGAATAGTGAGGGCATCCTGCCAAAGTGCATAATTCGTTTGCGGCTGCGTCCGGCGTGTGTACTGAATAGGCGACCCAGACACGGCCGCATCCGAGGCTCCTCTATAATCTAAGGTCCCTCTGTAAAGTGCTGTGCCGTCCAGCAGCAGATGACTGACCGTGGACTTGCCGCCGAAGTGATGGGTGATGTCTGCCGCCATCCGGCCGGGCCGTTCATAAGCGAGGTTCATCTCATAGGGCATTCCCATAGCCCCGCTGCCTTCAGCACTCTCTGTGCCGGAGTATGTTTGCAGGGACTGGTAAGCAGCCGCCATCTGCGTTAAGACGCGCAGCGCTTCGGGGTCTTCTCCGGCAGATTGTTTCGTCGCCGCCTTAGATTTACTTACGGGAGAAGCCTTATGCACCTCTGCCTGCGCGACAGGCCGCAGCACAGCCAGCGGTGTGATGATGAGGCTGAGCGTCAGGAGGGCTGCAGCGGCCTTCCGGCGTGACAACGGGCTGCGCTTCTGTCCCTTCATCAGCAGCGCCGCAATGCGCCCGGCCACTTCCGAGGGCTGGGCCATCGGGATGGCAGCAGTGCGGGGGGGCGCAGTGCTGGGCATCGAGCGCACTACTTCGATCAAACGCTGAGAATAGTTCGCAGCGTCCATTCCTGCGCTCAGCACAAGGTCATCGCACGCACGCTCACTTTCTGCACGCGCCTGTTTCGCGGCAAACCAAACGAGAGGATGCCACCAGTACAAGGCGCAGGTGAAGAGGGCTGCCACCTGTGTCAGCCAGTCCCAGCGCTGCACATGGGCCATTTCATGCAGCAGCGCAGCACGCAGGCAATCTTCCGACCACGTTGCCGCCGGGGCGGGAAGCAGCACCGTCGGCCGAGACAGGCCCCAAGTCACAGGAACCGCCACTGCGTTTTCCGGCTTGCTTTCTGGCTTGACCTGAAGAAATGCCAGCGGGCGAATGCCAAGCTGCTGACGCCCGACTTGGGCAATAGTTGCAGCCGCACCGGCCAGAGGCATAGCCTGTTTCCCGATCTGGTTGATTCGGTAAAGACCGGCAAAAAATTGGGCGAGAACTGTGGCAAAGCCTGCCAGCCAAAGAGCAGCCCCTACCGCGAAAAAGAGCGGAAGCAAGGACAAGGTCTTCTGGGACTTTGCCGCTGCTGCTGGAGCAGCAGTTTTCATGCCTGCTGAAGGCAACCGAGTGAGCGTGGAGGCTGGTGAGGCGGCGTGGCCTCCGCTTTGAGGCAGCGGTGCGATTTGCTGGATAACTGCAGTTTTCGATGCTGCTTTTGCAGGCGCATTGACATGAGAAATGGAAGCATGAGAGGTTGAAGCGTAGGTATATTCGACAGCCCAGCGTGGCAGCGACAAAGACAGCAGCGGCAGAAGCAAAGCGCCTCCAAGCGCAGCAGCCCACACCAAGTGGCGAACGGCAGCGGAAGCGCGGCGGAGCATCAAGCAGACACCCCAAGCTGCAAGCAGCAGCAGGGTTGCTTTGACGGCAAAATCAAGAAGCATCGGCACTGCAAAATTGATAAGATTGAAAACGATAGATGCAGTCATTTGTCTGTCCTCATAATAAATTGATGTCGATCCCTGTTGGATTTAGTCACCTATCCGTCTGATCATTCGTCAATCTGGTCATTCGCTCTGGCCTGCTGAATCAGCTCTTCTAGCCTCGATAGCTCTTCGTCATCCGGGCGCGTCTTCTGGCTGGAAAGCAGTGTTGCCACGGCTTTCTCAACGCTGCCGCCAAAGAAGCTTTCGACAACCTGTTCAATCGCCGACTTGGAGACCGCCGTCCAGGACTCGGCGGGGCTGTAAACATAGCCTTTACCGACAAGGATGTGCCGCACCTGTCCCTTCTCTTCCAAAATAGCAACAAGCCGCCGGACAGCCGAGTAGCCTGGGGGATCGGGCAGCGCCGCCTGGACTTCAGCCACGGTCGCCTTTCCGCGTTCGTACAAGACCTGCATGATCTGACGCTCACGCCGGCTAAGGCCTTTGGGTAAAAGCTTTGTCATAGTTATGTCCTCTTTTATGCTAATTAAATTAGCACAATATAGATATGTATGTCAAGGGTTTCAGCTAATTTATTTAGCAGGTAAACATTCCAGCAGGCTCAATGTAAGTCTTGGCTAGCTCAGGTGCCACCTATGCGATGATTTCTCGCCGGCGATCGGACCTGCGCCAGCCGGACGAATTTATTGTGCTCGGCGATGGATGTTGATCCAAACAATGGATATTGGAAGCTGGGTTGGTTTCTTCACTTTAGACGGTAGGAGCCATAGTTCGATGGCCGCCTCAAGATCGCCCGCTCTCAAAGTCACTTTCGCCGACGCCGAGCTGACCGAAGATGTGCGCTAGACGCAACGTGGCTGCCAGGTAGACGATATTGTTACCTTCAGGAACTACAATCTGCGGTCACGCCGCTGAGGCGCTTGGGAGAGGAAGAGGCTTGTCTGCGGGCTTCGGGATGGTGGGCGCGAGGCTCTTCACCAGTCCATCGAGCGGGTCGCCGGGGTCGCCGGTAAAATCCAGCGCGATGCCGTTCCATCCAGGCTTCGTCTGCTGAAGGGCCGAAACTCATGTATCCTTCGACTGCGCTGACTACCGATCTATTTCACAGAGATTTGTCCGGGACTGCGCGTGTGCGAACGCGGCGTAGTTCATGTTCAGGTAGGAGCCGCCGCAAGCCAGCTCTTCGGAAAGCTCCGGCAGCTTGGCGCATGGGTCGTCCCAAAGGCTGTGCCAATTGCCGCGCCAGCTTGGGCGTCGCTGCTTGATCATCAGGAACGGAACACGCTGGCCCGCACCTTGCCGCGCAGCGAACACAAGTGGGTCAACATGATTTTTCCGCAGGAAAGTCAGGCGCAGCAGCGGCGTATAGCCGAGCGGATCGCCTTGAACGCCGCAGTGAGATTCGGCGGGTCAGTCGTAGCCGGAGGTAGCCGTCTCGCGCAGAACCAGGGCTGTGCCCCTTTGTGTGGCAGCTAGCCGCTGCACCAGTGTGATCAGGGCTTGCCGTATGGCAGGCGACACGGGAGAAACAGACAGGTCTTCCGGTGCGTGCCCGCCTGAGCCGATGTCTCGCCCAGCAGGGTCAGGTCTCCTCCGGGGCATCTCCTCCCACTTGAGCAGGTCCGATACCGGCATCACCGCGATGCCTGTCCTTTGGTCCGCGCCAGTGCTTCCGTCAGCCAGGTCGCTTCCGAGCAGCAGCTTCACTCAAATCTGGTGACCAAGTGGAAACAGGAACATTCCAGATCGTTGGCAAGGGCTTTTTAGGCTTAGACTTCGGTTCAATACTTGGTTTACTTGGTGGAATCCTGCTATGATTATCGGCCTAGAATGTATTTCAAAACTCCGAAAGAGTCCCCTAGCCCCCAATCATGGGGGAACCGGACGAAAAAAACTGCTTCATGCTTCCCCATTATTGGGGGCCGGGGGGCGTTTTGACATAGGTTCTTAGCACAGCCTCTATTTCAAAAATGGCTTTTGAAATAGAGGCCAATGAAATAAATGCTAAACGCCCTTTGGATAGAGGATCTGCTGCAATGTCTCTTTGGCATCGAGCAGGTGGAGTCTTGTCGCACGATCTGTGGTCCGCACGAGAGCCTTCTGAATCGCGATTTTGGTGTCGATGAGTTCGCCTCGGACCACGGGGCGGACCTCCTGCGGTGTGCTCGCACCTGACGCGATTTTCGCGCCCATAAGCGCGATGTATGCCTGCTGAAGCTGCCGCCGGGCCGGGGAGACGACAACGCTGCCTGTCGGCGCGGACAGTTCGCTCCAGATCCCATTCCGAACGTCATCCATCATCTCCAGCAGACTATAGGCGCTTTGGGAGCCGTCAAACTGCTGCCAATCGGCGAGGCGCTGCAGGCGGTCATCTTCGTTTAAGCGCGTTAAGACACGCACCTGCGCGGCGAGAAGCCGGGCAGAAAGATCGGTCGGGTTCAGCCGCTCGGTGAGGCTTGGGGGCATCAGGGCTTTGGGCACGACGAAGGCGTTTTTGAGCAGGAACTGAAGTGCGGCACGCTGCTTGGCCGCCGGGACCGGCTTGAAGTTGCCCGTGTTTCCTTCGTCGTAGTGGTTGTCGGCTCCAATGACGCCGCCGACCAGGACGGCGACGTGGTCAAGTTCCTGCCCCCGCTGGCCGAGCAGAGAAGTATAAACCTCGTCGAGTCGGTCATAGTCTTCTCCCTCTTTCTCGGTCGCCGGGACAAGGTATGACATGACACGGTCAATGTTTTTGAGGCCGAGCGTGGTCGCGGCTAACGGGTCACCGCTGAGGTCTTCGCGCTGCTCAAATGGGTCGGTATCGCTCAAGGGACCTTCCGGTCCGGGGCCGAAGCGGAGCATCGGGTTCCCGACCTGCCGCACGGCCATAGCGTCAAGCGCCGCCTTCTCGGAGTCAGGCGTTGTCGTCCCCGTGATCGGCGTGTAGCCCCATTGGATGGCGAAAAGATCGTAGGGACCTTGTTTAGGAATCAGCCTGGCGTTGTCGCCGGGCTGGGCGACGTAGTTGAAGCGGCCATAGTCCATGATCGATGCTTCGTCGCCCCACTCCTGGGTCCACTGCGGGCTTCGCAGATTGGCGATGCTGTAAGATGACGACGCGCCGAAGTTGTGACGCAGGCCGAGCGTGTGACCGATCTCGTGCGAGATCGCGTAGCGGAGAAGCTGGCCGGTGATGTCGTCGGGGAGCGGCAGCGTGTGGGCGCGTGGGTCATTCGGCGAGGCTTGGATGAAGTACCACGTCTCGACCAGTTTGAGCAGGTTGTAGTAGACCTTGACATCGGCGTTCAGGATCTCGCCGGTGCGCGGGTCGGAGATGTGCGGGCCGTAGGCGTTCTCGGTTGCCGACGGCAGCCAGCGGATGACGTTATAACGGATGTCGTCCGGGTCGAAGTCCGGGTCCTCGGCCTTAGTGGGGGCGTCTTTGGCGAGGATCGCGTTCTTGAACCCGGCCTGCTCGAACGCCGGCTGCCAGTCCTCGACGGCCTGCTTGAGATAGGGACGCCACTTGGCTGGGACTTCCGGGCCGATGTAATAGATGATCGGCTTGACCGGCTCGCTGAGGGCGGCGGTCGGATCTTTCTTTTCCAAGCGCCAGCGGTTGATGTACTCAACCTCTTTGACCCGGTTCTCCGGCGCACCGAACTCATAGAAGCCTGTGCTGAAAAATCCGATGCGATCATCGTACAAGCGCGGCTTCATGGGGACTGCAGGAAGCGCGACGATGCTATGGTGCAGCAGGACCGTCACGGCGTCTGTGCTGCGGTCACGGGACGGTCCATCGACTGGGGCACGAGGGGGGCGCGGTCCTTGTGGAAGGCCGGCCTGCCCCGCCGCGCCAGGTGCCGCGGTATAAGTCGCGAGGACATCGACTTCGATGTTGGTCGGCAGCGACTTGATACGGTCCAGGAACGTCCGCGCGGCGTCCAGCCGCGCAGTGCCGCCCAGCTGTTCCCGCGGCGAAAACTCGGCGACATCCCCCGTCAAAAGCGATGTGACATCGATCACCGGCGCGTTGTCCGCTTTGACGTTGTACGCCTTCACATCGAAGGTCATTAAGATTGGCTCGATGCTGTCGAGTGCGAGCGACTGTTTCATGGAGCCTTCGACATCGGGGCGTGCCTGATAGCTGACAGCACGCATCAGGAGGCGGTCGCCGCGCTTCTCGAAGCGCACGACGCGATCCTGCACCTCACGTCCGCCGCCGTCCTGGTAGCCTTCCTGCGTCTGGCTGAGGGTGGTAACCCAGAGGATCTCCTTGTTCAGCTGGGCTGTCGGAATCTCCCAGAAAACCTTCTCATCGATCTGATGGACCTTAAACAGGCCATTCTGCGTTTTGGCCTTATTCGTGATGACCTCGGCATAGGGCATGGGGTGTGCGACGGCCTTGTCAGTGCCGCTAGCCTGCGGCATGCTGCTAGCCTGTGGCGTACCGCTGGCCGGCGGTGGGCCGCCGCCGCGCCGACCTCTTGGCCCTCTTGGTCCCTGCGGCAAGGGGCCTTGTGGGTCTGGCTGAGGTCCCTGTGGCTGTGGACCTTGCGGTGCGGGCGGCTGTGGCGTCTGGGCGAGGGCCGGCAGCCCCGTGATGGTGAGGGCGACGGCGAGTGCGAGGAGGCCCCGCCGCCGAATTTTTTGACTCAAGAGAATGATTTCCTTGCTGAAGTGGATTTGAGCGTATGTGCAAAAGCCCGGACGATCATTGTCCGGGAGGAGGGATAACTTGAGCATTTTCTGCTCAACTTCGAGCATGGGGATTTCTCTAAACGCGATATATTATAACTGAAAAGGCAAGGTTTTTGAACCTTCTGATGGCAAAAAATAGAATTCACAAAGTGAAAGTATTAACAACTGCTGTGTCACGGTCTCAGGGGCGGATGAGACGGTCTCCTTATAAAGATAGCAGTTACGCAGCTGCTTTCAGCGTAATGCTTGGCTGCCTGAGATACAGGCGAATAGCTTCACGAATAAGATTGGTTTTGGCGGCGTGGCCGCTGCTGCCCGTCAGTAAGCGATGCGCTTCCAGGCGCACGAACGCCCGCAGAGACAGCAAAATACGGCACTTCTGCGCCTTCGCGTTTCGCACCTGTGCTTTTTCAACGCCGCAGCACTGCTTTAACTGACAAGAGTAGTTCTCGATGGCGAACACTTGGCGCACTAACCGGGGTGACGGTCACAAGCCCGTCACCTGACCGAAGCTTTCTGTATAGAAACCAGTTTTGTAAGAACCAGTCTTCACGAAAGAGGATCTTACGACGACCGAAATTGCGGGATGCGTTCGGCGCGATGGGGATTGTGCAGGAATAGTCAGTGCCGGGGACGTATAAGTATCACGAGGGTTAGGAATAAGAGCCTGCTCCGCTGAAGTTTGTTAAGCCGGGGCCGCTCGCAAAGCAGGCATAGCCGAAGAAGGCATAGCCTATGTAAGCACGTCATCTAAAAGGGGACAGCGTTCATATGAACACAGTTAGCAAGCATCAGAGCGGCAAACAACAAATGAAATGGCTTTTGTTCATGCTGTTCGGCATCCCCGGCCTTAGTGCGTGTCTTGGTCTCGCTGCTTACCATTTCCACTGGCGCGAGGATCTTCTATTGAGATACACTGGACAGCAGATTAATGGCGGCCTCGATGTCTTGTGCTTCCTCTCGACCGCTATGGTTATCAGCGTCGTGGTAAGACGGGTAGTATTGCAGGCCAAATACAGGAGGCATTGAGCGACGAAGAGAAAAGCGACTCTTCACTGAGATCATCGCCCGTCCGCAATATGCCATAGGTACTCTTCATCGGCCCCAACATTAGCAGTGAAAATTAAGTAGATAAACAAAGCCTTCTTTTCGTGGGAGATCGTTGGTCGGTTCGGTCCAGCCGTCTGCCGCAAGGCGTGTTATCGGAGCCAAAGGGGTAGCATATTTGGCATTAGCAGTCTGGAGGATAAATGGGAAAAACACAGGTTCTGGTGGTGGGAGCTATTGCTGTCCTGGGCGTCCAAGCTCAGGCACAATCAGGCCACGTCTCTGAGGGAATCGGGGCAGCACGCGCGTTCCTGCCGGTCGAGGCTCGGTTCGTCTTGGCCTTTCAATCACAGGGGCCGAAAGGCATTGAAGGGTTGACGGCTCCAGGGTTCACGATTCGCTACGGTCAGGAACATCATACCGGTCGAGCCGCATTTGCACAGATCTATTCGAACTTTGAGGGAATCCAGGGTGGCAAGGTTGCTGTTACAATCCATCGCATCAAACTCACGGATACGACGGCGGTGGTCCTAACGCGGCAGCAGCTTACTATGAATCTTGGTCTCATTAAAGGCCGTACCGCAACCGCCACGACGACACAGTGCTGGAAGCAGACGTGGCAGCATACTGAGAACGGTTGGAAGCTGGGTGATCTGGAACTCATCTCCGACAAAGCCCTTGGCATTGCCCTGCCGATCGAATACACGGTGTCGTCGGATGGCAAATCTCTTCACCTCGATGAGGCGTCACCAGACCCCAAGATGTCCTGACGATGTGTCCATTGGAGCTAAGCTAAATCTACATGTTTTGCCGCACAAGTGCGGCAAGGGTTAAAAAAGAAAAAAGAAAAGCGTGTCACATTCTGGATATCAGTCTTCGCTGCCATTATGGGCGCAGTTGGATGTGGCTTAGTCCTGTTCAATGGCAATCTAAATGCCCCGTTGGGTCAGCGGCTTTGGTTTGGTGGACTGGCTGCGTTGGCCTCGGTGTACGTAAGGTGGATGTATTGGCAAACTATCGAGCGGGAGCCGAAACCATCCGCGGTCTAGCATGCGTTGCAGCCGACGGCGAAGCCCACGACGACGCAGGCGATGTGTCCACTGGGGGGGGAAGGTATATTGGAACCAATGATCAACGCAATCGAACTTATGGCATTCCTCCTGCTTGCGTTCCCAGTCGGGATGGGCTTCACGCTGTTCCTGCGCTGGCTGAGTCGTCAGAAGCGCGATCCGAGAGAGCAGCGATCCATGGCGGGCAGGTGGTACCTCATCGGCACGTTCGGTGTCCCCGTCAACCTGGGAATGGCTCTCCTCTATGCGTTCAATCACAATGCTAACCAGGCAGAAGACCACCTCGTGCAATGTGCGTTCTTTATCTCGATGTACTTGGGAGCACGGACTCAGGCGCGGCGTCAGCAAAGCAACATTTGAGGAAGCGGCGTTGACAGCTCCTATTCTCCTCTTTCCCAATTTTCCGATGATCTTTGGCCTCATATCTCTTCAAGCATCCTAAATTTGGCACTCACCCCAAAATCGTATCGCTTTCCAGAACATCGTACCCAGCCACAAAGTACGGCTTACCAGTGACAGGGGCCTGAAGCGGATATCATGGCGCTGCGCTCGCTCATCAGTCGAGGCCAGGGGGGTACTGCCGCCCAGTTGATTGGCTCAATGCTGGACCACAGCATCATCGCCGGTCTGAACACGGAAGACGCGGGAGCAAACTGGCCTGCTCACCTGCCGAAGAGGCCCGCGCCGAGAATGTATGAGTATTAAGAGGATGAAGATTAAGAGTCTGCTCCGCTGAAGTCTGTTAAGCCGGGGCCGCTCGCAAAGCAGGTATAGCCGAAGAAGGCATAGCCGAATATTTCGTGGCACAACTTATCGGAGCCAGTTACAAGGGAAATATCTGTATGCAAGCAACGCTTTGTCCAAAATGTGGCGGTGATATGAGCCGAGGGCTTGTCGGCGCTACTGTCTCAAGTCTCTCGTATTTTCCAGAGTCTCAAGCGGAGAAATTGTGGCCAAAAAGTATCGCTCTCAAGCGAGCTAAGGCTTGCTTGGTCTGCGGGTATGTCGAACTGTTTGTAGACCCTGACGAGTTCAAGGAACAAAGTCAAAAGTAGGCAAGCACATTACATAGCGGCCTTTTATCGGAGCCAGTCTGCTAACCATCGCTGCCCACCATAATTGGAGGAAGTATGTTGAATCTAGGCGTCTCACAAAGGATTTTGCAAAGGATTAAGGAAATTGATGATCTCGCCTCTTGGGCCTCTGCACTTGTCCTACTCGCGGCAAACATGGCGGCGACTGTTTACATTATGATCGCGATCGTCTGCTTGGTCGCATCCCTATTCCCGCATCCGAACGGAAGCATCCTTTTTGTGATTAGCCTCGGTGCGCTGCTGCTCACAAGCTTTGTGATGTGTAAATCGATGGTCAAATTATGGCCCTGGCGAGACACGCTCCTTGCTATTTTATGGGTCGCATGGCAGGCCTTTGGGTACCAGGGCCATCGCTGGGAGTCGTGGGCGATTGGATGGGCGATCCTTTTTGCACTGAGTGCCACTCTGCGATGGAGGGTGTACTTCATGAACCGGCAGTCCATGATATCCGCCAGAATTTCATAAGCTCACTCTATTGGGACCGAACTGGTGGCCAGATGGCGGGGCTGGCGGCCGTGTTCGACTGGTCGGCCGTATGTGATTTGTCTGTCATAAACTGTTGGAATGTTCGCCCTATACACCATCTTTGAAGCGAACAGATGGATTGGAAGGCCGCCCTTTGTTAAAGGCATCTATTATGGTGATGCTTCCCTCTCTGATCCTAGTGATCGGCGCGGGGAACCTCTCAGCCGATCCGAGCGGAGGGCAAATGAAACCCGCCGACTCAAAGGCTCCTGCCGGACTTGTCTTCGATAAGGCCCCCAAACTCGGCCTCGATACCACGGCGGATGGTCTGGATGCTTACGTCTCCTACTTCCGGCGACTGGGCTGCACCGTGACGCTCGACCAAGAACTGTTCGATCGCCATGGGAAGCTGCAGATATTCCGCTTCGCCGCCCGCCAGAGCATCCGGGGAGGTAGCCGCCGCGTCGCAGCCACTATCAACATCGCCAAGCGCCTTGTCACCACCTCCGAGGACGACCAGACAAGCTACAGTTCCAAGACAAAATCATAAGTGCTGTCTGTGAGTAGTAGACAATGCCCGTGTAAAGAATGGGCGTCCAATCCTGCCTCACCAATAAAGTAAGCGATATAGAGAAAACAAGAGCCAGCATTTCTACTTGGCATGAATTGTGCAGGGAAGTAAGCAAACATGCAAGAATACTCTAACACGCCTCAGTCCTCTCCTCTATTTCCTGGGTGTTCTCCGACCATCTCGCCGCGCATTGCCGCGCAATCTAAAATATTTTTGGTGTCCGGGCAACAGTGTCGCCGCCAGAAAGGAAGAACTGATGAGGAAGAACTGATGATCATTGTAATGAAGGCCGGCGCGGAGCGGCCGCAGATCGAGGATGTACCCTAGACGCTGGCAGGCTTCGGGTACGAACTCCACCCGCCGGGCAGGCCCTTCAGGGCTGGCCCGCTCACTACTATCCATTATTCCATCGCTGAAAGAGAACCATGAAACGAATGCCCCTCTCGAAAATCGCCCTGGCAGCCTGCCTGGCGCTGGCCGGCGGTGCCTGGGCCGCGCCGATGCACGCGGCGGCTGACCCTGCGCTGCCCGTCAAGACCCCACAGATCGCCTTCGAGCAGTACACGCTCCCAAACGGTCTGCGCGTGATCCTGGCCCCCGACTCTCGCAGGGATGCCCCGCCCGTCATCGCCGTCAACGTCACCTACAATGTCGGCTCGCGCAGCGAAGTCGCGGATCGCAGCGGCTTCGCCCACCTGTTCGAGCACATGATGTTCCAGGGATCGGCCAATGTCGCCAAGACCGAGCACATTTTATTGGTCCAGTCCAACGGCGGGTCTATGAACGGGACCACCAACCAGGATCGCACCAACTTCTTTGAGACTCTGCCCGCCAACCAGCTCGAACTGGCCCTGTTCCTGGAAGCCGACCGGATGCACTCGCTGGACATCAGCCAGGCAAATCTGAACAATCAGCGTCAGGTCGTCGAGGAAGAAAAACGCCAAAGCTATGACAATCGCCCCTACGGAGGTGTCCAGGAGGCGCTGCTGGACGAGGCCTACAGCACGTTCGCCTACAAGCATACGACCATCGGCTCAATGGCGAACCTGGATGCGGCTACTCTCGACGACGTCCGCACGTTCCATGACCTCTACTACAAGCCGAACAATGCCGTGCTGACCGTCACAGGCCGGTTCGTGCCCGACGAGGCAAAAAAGCTGATTGTCCGCTACTACGGCCCTATCCCACAAGGAGCCGCGCCCCCGCCGACGGTATTCACCGAGCCGGCAGTTTATCCCGGCGAGCGCCGCAAGGTCCTGCATGACCCGCTCGCCCGGCAGACCCGTTACACGGCGGCTTATCTGACTGTCCCCGGCGACAATCCGGACTTTTACCCATTGTCCCTCCTGGGCGACATCCTCAGCAGCGGCAAGACCTCGCGCTTGTATCAGGCTCTGGTGGAGAAGGACCTGGCGACCGGCGTTGGGGCGGGCGAGAACGAGAGCATG
Source organism: uncultured Armatimonadales bacterium (assembly GCA_964243345.1). Lineage (GTDB taxonomy): Bacteria > Armatimonadota > Armatimonadia > Armatimonadales > Capsulimonadaceae > JANXMY01. The sequence goes on along the minus strand of CAXTER010000054.1, from coordinate 3,817 downwards.
GGACCGGGATTATTTGAGGTTGACGCGGGCGTGCCTCCCGGCGGCGATGTCGCCCAGGTCGAGTCGGTTCTGAACGCCGAGATCGCTCGCATCCAGACCGGCGGCGTCACCGACGACGAGCTGGGGACCGCCAAGGCGCAGGAGCGTGTGGGTGCCATCCGGGGCCTGCAAACGGCGCTCGGCTGCGCGAGCGAGCTCGGCCTCTATGCCGTTATCTTCCACGACCCGAACCGGATCAACACCCGGCTGCCGCGCCTCCAGGCCGTGACCGCCGCCGACGTGCAGCGGGTCGCCCAGAAGTATCTCGTGGCCGCCAACCGCTCCGTCGTCATCTCGCAGCCCGCCCCAATGTCAGGCGCTCCAGGAACGGCAGGCACCCAATGAAGAACAGAAACGCCGCAAACAAAATGCAAAAACAAATCGCTTCGCAGCCAGCCCCCGCTTTGCGGGGCCGGGCTTGGATACAAACGACGCTCGGCACCGGCGGGGTGCTGGCGGCACTGTGCTGCCTGCCTCTTGGCGCGGGGGCGCAAGCCCCGGTGCAGACTCCTGCACCGGCCAAAGGCGTCATCCCTAAGAACCTGGCACCGGTCGCCAAAGATATACTCCAGGTGAGGCTGCCTCGTCCCCAGGAATTCACGCTTCCGGCGGGTGCCGATGCCAAAGGCGGCGCTCATATTCTGGTAGTTGAAGACCACAAACTGCCGCTGGTCACGATCAGCATCAGTGTCCGCGCCGGATCGCTCTTCGAGGACCCGCAAAAGCCGGGTGTTGCGGATCTGACGGCGGGCCTGCTCACCGAAGGCACGACGACGCGCAGCTATGAAGCCATCGCCCGCGCCACGGAGCGCATTGGCGCGTCGCTGAACGCTGAAGCGTCCGAAGAGCGGGTCACTTTGAGCGTGAGCGGCCTGTCGGAGAACACCGACGAACTGGTCGCGCTTCTGACTGACGTCCTGCTGCACCCGACTTTTCCGGCAGACCGACTGGCACGGGCGCAGTTCCGCTCCGCCGCCGGCTATACCCAGCTTGCGACCAACCCGCAGTTTCTGAGCGGCCAGCTCTCCCGTGAAGTCCTGTACAGCCCCGCGACTCTCTACGGTCGGCCTACGCCGACTCCGGCTCAGATCAAGAGCATTACGCCGGATGATCTCAAGGCGTACTATCAAGCCCATTACCGCAACGGGCCGACGACACTGATCGGCGTCGCCGGGGACGTGCGGGCCAAAGACATCGCGCAGAAACTTCAAACTGCCTTAGCGGGCTGGCCAGCCGGCCCAAGCGTAGCGCCGGCTCTGCCTGACGGCACGTTCAGCCCCAAAGAGAAGACACAGGTCTTCCTGGTAGACCGGCCTGGATCAGCGCAGACCTTCCTGACCTTCGCCAACATCGGCATCAAGCGCACCGATCCGAACTTTTTCCCGCTGACCGTGGCGAACTACATACTGGGCGGCAACTTCAACTCGCGGCTCAATCAGGACCTGCGTGAAGACAAGGGCTACACCTACGGCGTGTCGTCCAGTGTGTTCGCGCCTAAGTATCCCGGCACATGGACTATGGGCGGCAGCGTCCGTAATGCCGTAACCATGCCCGCGGTCGCCAGCTTCTACGATGAGTTCGCACGTATGCAGGCCGCTCCCGTGACGCCGACCGAGCTGGAAGCCGCGAAGCGATCCCTTGTCGGCAGTTTCGCGCTGACACTGCAAAGCCCGGTGGGTGTTCTGGGCCGGTTAATCGAAGTCGAGGATTACGGCCTGCCGCCCGACTACTGGGATACCTACCCTCAAAAGATCCAGGCCGTCACTGCGGACGACGTCCTGCGCGTGACCAAGACCTATCTGGGTACAGGCCGTGTCCAGCTGATCGCCGTGGGCGAGCGTGCCGCCATCGAACCGGCCCTGGCCCAGTACGGAACTGTCACAGTTCTGACCCCGGAACAAGTGATGGCACCAGTCACGCCCTAGGGACACACCCTCTTATGCCATAGTTATGCCATAGAACCCCTGTTCAGCGCTCCGCGAGAGAAAACCGCAGGAGACCCGTGATAGATCGAAAAGCATTACCGAATGTGGGGTCACAAATTCGAGTTTTGTACTGTCCATTCCCCCTCAACACTCTTATGGCTTTGGTTAATCTTTAAAGCTTTCGTATCAGGTGGCGCAGGCGGGCGGCGGGGTCGTCGGGATCGTTCCAGTGCCGGGACAGCACAAAGACAAAGAACGAGATCGGCAGTACCCACGCCAGCACATAGAACGAGTCTTGCGGTTCCCTCGCCGCGGCCATGCCGTACAGAACAACTAGGCCCAGCAGGGAGATCAAAAACTCACCCATGCTGCGGATCAGCGCAAAGCCCCACCAGCGGGTCGGATACATGTCGAAACAAAGGTGAATGGCGAGCGAGAAGCAGAGGCCAATCAGGAACAGCCGCCCGGCGATGCCAAGAGAGCGGCGAAATAATACAGGGCGAAGTAGGACAAACAAGAACAAAGGAAGCAGAGCGCTATGGGTGAGTATGGAGCGGTGCAGCAGCATCGGTTTCAATATGCCTTGATCCAAGTCCGGCGAACTCAACCCTGAGTCTGAGGGAGATTTAACGGTGGTTTAACGGAAAGGCTGTATAATGCAGTGACAGACGAAGCGTGGAAGCATTTTACTGCTTTGCGCGGACGCTGAGTTTCCGCGTCACCCGCCGACAAGAAAGGCACGTCACATGCACACGATACGCAAGGCTTCCTCACTTCTTCCTAAAGCCGACTCGCTTTTTCCAAAGACCGCTGCGCTGCTGGGAATGGCGGCACTGGCCGCATCTGGCCTCAGCGCCCAGCCCGCGCACGCCGATACCATCACGACCGTAGATTTCCCCGGCGCGGCTTCTACCCGGACATTCGGCATTAACGACCACGGTGATGTGGTTGGAGCATTTACGGACTCATCCGGCAACATTCGGGGCTATGTGCGTTCTGCTAACGGGACTTACAGCGCCGCACTCACCGACCCAAGCGACAACGAAGGCTATACCCGTGCTCTCGGCATCAACAATGCCGGCACGATTGCGGGGGACTATTTGGAGGCCGGCAGCAACTTCACGGCTTATCACGGTTACCTTCTGAACGGAAGCACTTATACGACGTATGATGTGAACAGCGCAACGCTTTCTACTGATGTTCTCGGCATCAACAATGCAGGCGACTTTGCCGGCGTTGACGGCAGCAGCGTACAAACGAATGAAGGCTTTCTGGTAGTGGGCGGCACGCTGACGACGTTCAATGGCCCGGCGGGAAACACGGGAACCTACCCGTCTACCTTGAACAGCAGCGACGAAGTGGTCGGCCAGTATGTAGACGCAAACGGCACCAACCACGGGTTCAGCCGCGACCCGTCCACCGGCAGCCTCACCATAATTGATCCGATGGGGACAACCAGCACCGGCGCGAGCGGCATCAACGACGCCGGAACGATTGTCGGCTTCTATTCGGACGCTCAGGGGAACACGCACGGGTTCTATGACACCGGTGGCGTCTTTACGACGTTTGACGTGCCGAATTCGACGTTCACGACCATTCGCAGCATCAACAATGCCGGGGTTATCGCCGGCACTTATGCGGACAGCAACGGCAACCTGCACGGCTACATTGACACGCCCGGCACGACGCATATTTTGTGGGACAACACGAACGGCACAGCGTCTATCTGGAACTACAATACGTCCGCCGGCACGTTTACCCAGAACGCCTTTGGCCCTTACCCCGGATGGACCGCCAAAACCATCGCCGACGGTCCCGACGGCCTGACGCGCGTTTTGTGGGACAACACCAAC
>CAXTER010000053.1:0-36619 GCA_964243345.1 uncultured Armatimonadales bacterium | reverse complement strand
TGCTGCCTGAGATATTGCTGCCTGAGATATTGCTGCCTGAGATATTGCTGCCTGAAATGTGGTTGTCCACGGCGATGCAGTACGTAGATCCTGCTGAAACAAACGGAGGGTGGTCGGACAAATCTTTTGGCAAATGGCCCGGTTCCGGAACATCCAGTCCCGAAACATCCAACCCTGAAACATCCGCAGTGGTACGCTCCTGACGCGATGGCGGTGCAGCAGCCGGAAACGATGGGGAAGCCGGAGACGATGGGGGGAAAAGCGGCTTCACCATCTCCTGATGCACTTGGGCAAGTATGGCCTGGCGTGCCTGGTCAAGAGCATCATGAATGTCTGGATCGTTTGGGGACAACGCTTCGGCACGGGCAAGAGGCTCTACTGCCTCGGCAGGACGACCGTTATCCAGCAGCGCATAGCCGAGATTATAAAGGGTAGCGGGATCATTTCCGCTGATGAGCACGGCACCTTGGAGCACCGGAATTCCTGCCGCGTTGTCGCCGTGCTGGCACAAAGCAACTCCTAAGTTCGTCAGCACGTCCGGCTGCACCGGATCGAGGTGAAGGAGTGCTCTGTACATCGCGATGGCTAAAACGGTATCGCCAGCCTCGTGCGTACGTATGGCCTCTTCTAAGGTAACCATCATTTCCATTTTCTATTGTTCTGCCAATGTCAGATCTGCTTCATGTGCCTTGCACAAGGCCACTGCCAAAGATTGAAGTGCAAGAAGCAGGATGAAAGAAGCAGGATGAAAGAAGCAGGATGTAAAATCGCTTCTGCCGCCCCGCGCGATCGCCGCGGACGATGTATCTTTGAGGCACACTGCACTTACGATACGCTAGGTCTGAGGCACAGGGGTCTAAGGCACTCTGGGTTGACCGCTTTTAATTCTTGTTCTTAATTCTTGTTCTTAATTCTTGAGGTCTATTCCAATGGCGTTGCCTGAGATTGCGGGAAGGCTTTTTTTCGCATTCGCAACTGCCTGAACTACAATTTGCTCGTCTTGCTGGTTTCGCTGTAGCAAGAAATAGCCACTTCGGAAGCCGCTTGAACGCACCACAGATGCAGGCAGGCTTGTCTTGCCTAGAAGATTGACGTTCGCCAGAAGGCCGATGGTATTTTTCTCTTGGTCTTCCTGACTGGTGGAGCTGGCAAGATCCTGCTCATATTGCGTTATCCGCGCCTCCGTTGAACTGGGCAGAAAAGATGTCGCGTTCTCGAATTCTTGCCCGTTCCACCGAAAAGTGGAAGTAAGGACAGGGAAGTGATGAAGCTCTGCCACCGAAACATCCAAAGGTGTATCAACGACAATTTCCTCACTCGTGCTAGAGTCCATGCGGACGGCTCTTACGCTGTACTCATCATTGACACAAAAAATGTCATGCACCCCGCCCTGCTGGGTGAGAGCCATGTCCATCCTGGCTGTGCCATCTCCGCCTTCGGAGGTCTGAATGAGAAGTTCAGGCTGCTGCCCGCCGAGGATCGGCTCTAGTTTCACCTGTCCAATTCCCTCGTCAGTCACAGTATATACCGCCAGGCCAGAGGCGCTAAGAACCGTGAGCTTCTGCAAGCGCGGCTCCGCAAGGTCAACGCCTGTGCCTATCTGCTCAATTCTTATGGTGTATTCTCCCCAATGCATCTGACATGGAAGATTAGTAAAATTATCTGGGTCATAACTTTCGACAAAGGGTGCCGGAGACGCTGCCTGCAAGTTCACAGGGGGAGCATTCCCCGTTTCTGAAGAATTCCTTGTTTCTGAAGAATTGTCTGCTGAGGTAGGCGCTGCAGCAGTTTCCGGCGGCACAGGCGGAGTATTCGTTTCCTGCGGAGTATTCGTTTCCTGCGGAGTATTCGTTTCCTGCGGTAATGCGGGGGCGACGGAGTCTGCCGTTGACGCAGGACCCTTACTGCCAGCCGTCGCCGCAGGCATATCCGGCAGAAAAAGGTAAGTCGACAATAGGACCACCAAGCCCCCCGCAACCCAGTGACGAAGGGGAACGGGAGGAGCCGTTCGCGCAAGCATCAGCTGTTCGGCCTGCGTCCAGGTGAAGGTGGATGCTGCCGGCGTGAAGGTGGATGCTCGCGACACGAGTGCGTCTGGGTTAGCAAAGGAATTACCAGACCGTCCCGGCTTCTGCTGGTCCGGATTCTGCTGGTCCGGATTCTGCTGCCCTAAAAGTCCGTGGTCTAAAACTCCCTGTCCTTCACGCGCTTCGGCGTACGCGTCAGCGAAAGCTCCAATGATCTTCACCACTGGAATAGCAGCCAGCAGGCCCAGGCCGCCGGTGGCAATCCCCAATGTGAGCGTCAGCAGCACGAAGGCGGCAAGGACCAAAGTACGCGCAGGGTCGCTCCGGATCACAGTTGCGGAAGCCCGGAGGGCAGGAAGAAATCGGCGAGTCCGAACCGCCCCCGACTGGGCTGCCAGGAGCAGGCCGAGTGCAATTATGCTTCCTGCAAAAAGGATCAAAGAGCCGGCTGCGGCCGCCAGCAGCGTGGTGCCCAGCGCCAGTGATGTCGCGCCGAACCCGCCAAACCGGAAGAGGTCGCGAACGCTGATGGTACCACCGCGCACGATGCAGTTCGCCATACCAGTCATAGCCGTGTTCGCGGCAAGCGCCAGCAAAAGCAGAAGAAGAGAAGCGAAAATGGTAACGATCTTGTCCGGCTGCAATGACGTGGGCAGATGCACCGATGACACCGGGTGGAGCGCAACGGGATGCAGATGGCCCGTCACGAGAAGGCCGCAGAAAAGCGAGGCCAATGTCAGAACAGCAGCCGGCACCATCCACAGCAGGATACTGGACCGGAACAGAAGCCAGGCAAACCGAACCCAGCGTAGCGATACACGGCTCGAAAAATCTCTCGAATTTGTCGAGCCTCTTGAACTTGAAAAAGCCTCTAAAGAAGTCATCGGAAGGTAGTCATTCAATGTAAATCTCAATTTACAATTGGGCGTTTTTCTACGTGGCGGTCCATCTTATCTCCGTGGCGGTCCATCTTCCTTACTGGAGGAAAATATCTTTCTTCTTGGCAACATTCTATCACAAATCTTTCTTCTTAGCAACTTATTTTTTAGAATACCCTGTGACAATGAAGCACCTCAAGGGAGCAAGGTGAATCGATGCCGCAGGGCGGGCCGCGTCTTCGCGCGGAGGATGGAAAACTGAACAGGATCGGCGGACGGGTGCGCCTGCGCCGCAAGGCGCTGAAGATGCAGCAGCACTCGCTTCTCGGCAGGGTCGCGGACGTCACCGACGGCGGCTGGAATCCAACTCCCCAGGAAGTGCTTCGCATTGAGAACGGCACTCGCACTGTCACGGACACGGAAGTCGTCGCGCTGGCGCAGGCTTTGGACTGCGACGCGTGCTGGCTCCTAGTCGGGAAAGATTTAGCAGGAAAAAGTTTGGCAAAGTAAGACGTGACAGGGAAGAATTTGTTGAAGAGGCGAAGAGCTGAGATCTGACTCCAGCATTGTTCGGATCAACGGGGTTTGGATCAAGCATAGCAGCAGCCGCGCGTTTTACAGCCCGAAGTTTGACGAAGTGGTGCTTCCCCCTTTGAGACGTTCCTTCTTTGAGACGTTCCTTCTTTGAGACGTTCCTTGATCCTCTCAGCTACTACGCGGTGCGGGCGCATGAGACGGTTCACGCCACCGGCCATGAGAAGCGCCTGCATCGGCGGTTCGGAGAACAGTACGGCGACGATGCCTATGCGATGGAAGAACTGACCGCCGAGCTTGGCGCGGCGTTTGTGTGCGCCGATCTCAAGCTTACCAATCAGCCTCGCACGGGCCACGCGCAGTACGCGGCGACCTGGCTTCGGGCGCTGCGCCACGATCCCCAAGCCCTGTTCACGGCGGCGTCGCGGGCGCAGACGGCGACGGACTGGCTGCACGACCGCCATGTCGAATGGTTCATGCCGGAAGGCAGTCTCAATGAAGAAACCCAGGCCCTGATCGGCGTTCACCGACGCGGCGGAGCCGTGCAGCAAGCGGCGCGTTCAAGCTTTGGGGAAATAAGATGATCGATCTCTCCCTCATGGATCTACCCGCCCTTCAAGACGCGCTGGACAAGCTGGGCTTGGTGATTACCCTGAAAGAGCCGACGGACGCCATGCTGAAACGCGGCTGGCACTGCATTGACTTCGACCGGCCGGAGTACGTCACAAGCACGATGAAATGGGACCGGGCCCCGCCGCACAAAACCTCGATGAAAGAGGACGTGCGCGATGCCTTCGTGACCATGAACGAAGAGGCCCAGGCCGAGATCCAACGCCGGCTGCGGCCATCCTATCGGAAAACTCTGCCGGTCAAGCGGATCAGAAGTGGTCCACATAAGCCGCAGCCGTAGGTCAGCGCTGCTGTCTCATAGTAACCATTATTGAAACTACGGCATTCACAATTTTGGTTGCTGTAATTTTTGCTTCTTTAGATATGCTGCACGTTGTTTAGGTGACGGCATTAAAACAAAGTCTAAAGCAGCCATACGAACTGCCAGTCAGGCTTCATCGAACCAGTCCGGCTTCATCGAACAGGTCTCTCATTGAATTAGGTTTATTAACAAAATACGCCAACTCGTCAACAACGCAGCAAACATTGGTTGACGCTATTCCCAATATATCAAAAAGTTTGTGCCTGCGATTCATACCGGTCCCAATGCTTAAGGCTTACTTAAGATACCACTATTGATAAAATACACAAGCTTTATCTCAAGGAAAAAAGCGGCATTATAATCGCTATTTTGGAACTGTTTACAGTAACAGCCAAGCGTTAATTAGCGACGAGCCGACGCAAACGCCGTTCCCCTGGTTCCACTCAAAACCTCAGTATTAGCAGTTGTGAGAACGCCCCGGCACAAACTGCTATGATGAAGTGATTTGTGACGCTTGACGTAAAACGTCCTTCGGAGGTATCTTTAGTCTTTTGGATGAGGACGAACAGCCGCCCGCTCCACCCAAGTACCTGAACAGGCGCACGGCCCGGTTCGCTGAGGGGGAGGGTGTCGGAGAGTTCCACGCCTTCAAAGACCAAGCAGAGCGACGGCTCGACATCTTGGAGGCCACCGTAAGTCGGAACGACTTGATGAGGTTGCCGAGTAACCGTTTTGAGGCGTTGGCGGGCGACCGCAAGGAGCAGTTTAGCGTTCGGATCAACCAGCGGTAGCGTATCTGCTTCGCGTGGCCGGACGACCACGAGAAGCCGTTCCACATAGAGATTACGGACTATCACTGAGGAGCCGAAGAGATATGGCGCGCGACCCGATTCACCCCGGCAAGTTTCTTGCCGATGAACTCGCCGAACTCGGCATGAGCGCAACTGCGCTTGCACACACCCTGAGTGTTCCTCCCAACCGCATTTATCAGATTCTTAACGGCAGACGCGCTTTGACCGCCGACACAGCCCTGCGCCTGAGTCAGTGGCTTGGCACGTCTACCGAGTTTTGGATGAACCTGCAAAAGCTGTATGAGCTGCGCCTGGCTGAGCAGCAGAGTGGGGAAGAAATCAAGCGGACTGTGACACGCTGGCAGCCTTCCCCAGACCTCGATTCCAGCTTGGTGCCGGCGTCTTGATCGAGAATGAAATCAAGTCTCATTCAGAAGAAACCATTTGGAGTTGCTACGGGCGCTCTGATCTGGGATGAGGGAAGCGACAAGCCGGGATGAAAGCTATCTTGCTTCCATGGCCTACGCGGGCGGAAGTGCGTTGGCTGTGACTTCCAGCCCGAAAAAGCGGCGCGAGTTCTGGCAGTGGTATCTTGAGCAGGCTGTCCCGCACGCTGGCAAAAGTGTGACAGATCAAAATAAATAGACGCGGAAAAGTAGAAAGGCATAAAAATGGCAGGCACCGGCATTGATAGAGTCGATATAAGCGATATTGCCAAGACTGTAGCACGCATAGTGCGTTCCATCGCAGCGATGGTTCCCGAAAATAAGCCCATGTTCGCCGGCCCCGCTACGCTGGCTGCCATTGCGAGAACGGAAGCTGCACTCGGCGCTTCGCTGCCCGATGATATCCGTGCACTGTACCAAATGGCAGACGGGCAAACGGAGAACGGGCCTTCCCTTCTCAATGCCTTTGCACTGATGCCATTGGCCGAGGTGGTAGATGCCGCTGCCTTTCTCAACGATTTCTTTCCTAACGGTCGTAACGAGGAAAATCCCGACCACGACGCGATTGAGGCGGATCCGGGCATCAGGTCAGTATGGTGGTCGTCTGACTGGATACCGGTGATGGCTAATGGCGGCGGCGATTATTATTGCCTTGACCTCAATCCGGCAGACGACGGCACGGTGGGCCAGATCATTGCTTACTACCACGACGAGACCTTCCGTTCGCACGTCGCTTGCTCCATGACGGCACTCCTGCACATGGTGGCGGACGGACTGGAAGATGGAAGCTACACCATCCTGAATGGCATGATCACGGAAGTCGAAGACCATTAAGAGACGCCCGACGAAAGTTTTGGCACGTCTTTCCATTAAGAGCATAGCAGAGTCGTAACGTGGATAACCGAGTCCTCAGTGAGTGATGATGAATAGTATCTTTGTTGCGGGTGTTGACTTTGAGTATGAAGAAGGAAGCTGTGCCGGACCGCTTTCTATAACGAGCGTTCCGCTGATTGAGAAGGCAACAGGCTCACGACTTGATCCTGCTTACCTTCAGCAACTCCAAATCTGCAACGGCGGCGTCCCAAAAAAGAGGTACTTCCCGGTACCTGGCAACAGCAAGGTCATTGACCGCTTCCTGTGCATCATTGACGATTACCAAGACAACCAAAAGCACGGTCCCTATGATGTGGATGTTGTCTACACGCAGATTTCTGACCGACTGGGTGATAATCAGGTGCCATTCGCCACGCTGTTCGGGGGTGACTTTCTACTGTTTGAGGATGAGGGCGGCCCTGTGCCGCACGTTGTTGTGTGGGACCATGAGCGTTCGGGGGAGGACAGCCCGGTGACGCTTGCGGTGGCTGACAGCTTTACTGCCTTCTTGTCTCTCCTGTACGGGGACGAGGAAGCGGATGCAGACGGCAACCGCATCCTGGCATAACACCTTCTTTTAGCCAGTGGGTATCGAGATTTTGCGAGGAACGTTTGAGGAGGAGTATTAGATGCCCAGTCGTTACACCACCGCCGAGGTTGTTGAGGCCGTGACCAAGCACCCGGAGCGCCTACGCAAGATCACGCGCGAGTCCGTTCTTTCGCTGCCGGTGCCGGCAGGCAGCTCCGGGCAGGAACAACTGGCGTTCTTTTGGTATCCTGCCGGCGGACCCGCCAGTAAACAGGTAGTTCGAGCGCCGACGTTTCGGGTTACCGCCAATCTGGGCTGCTTGGATGATATCCAGCTCCTGCCCATTGCGCGGGACGACGCCCGCTTAGGGGCAGCGCCTGCAACGCCACTTGGCAATCTGCGGGTGGGCGGTCCGGTTGCGCCAGGCGAGCTAAGGCCGCTGCACGCCGAACTCTGGAAGAGTCTTGATGCTGTGCTGGATCTTGCGCTGGCTGCTGCGCCAGTCTCGGACGCCGATAAAACGGCGGTTGCAAGCCTCGACGCCCTTTACCGCCGCCTTTCTGTTATCGTTCTTCTGCCCGCTTACCGCGCCCTGAATCCAGCGTTTTTTTTCTGGCTGGAACAAAACACCGTTTGAATCGCCGTGTACCTGACGGCACGATTATCCCGCTTATGCTCGATGGGACGGGCAACACGCGCATCAGACGCGCAACGAAAAAGATTACTTAGAGTAGGTTTCAAAACCTCTGCCATGCGCGGAAACAGATCAGCGCACAGCCTAAACACAGCAGCGCCTGGTGCATCTGGGCCTTGCGCTCATAGCGGATCTTCAGACGCCGAAAGCCGTTGAGCCAACTGTGCGTGCGCTCCACCACCCAGCGGTGGTAGCCTAACTTCTCGCTGCTGTCCACGCGCCGACGAGCAATGCGGTCCAGGATACCGCGCTCGGCGAGGGCATCGCGAAGGGCCTGGCTGTCATAGCCTTTGTCTGCGTGAACTTTGACGGGCCGATGCGAAAATGGGATCGCGTCCAGTGTCTCGATGAACATCTTGCAGTCTGCGGTGTTCGCCGCTGTGCTGAGGATCGCCAGTGGCAGCCCGTTTCGGTCTACCACAAGATGGCGCTTCGTGCCCTGTCGGTCTACCACAAGATGGCGCTTCGTGCCCTGTTTGCCGCGATCCGTTGGGTTCGGCCCCGTGGACTCCCCCCTTTTGGGGCGGCGACCCGTGCCGAGTCCACCGAAGCGCGTTCCCAATCGATGCGGCCTACCTCGTCGAGTTTGGTCAGCAGCGTTTCATGCAGTTCCTGCCAGACGCCTGCGTCTTGCCAGTCGCGCAGCCTGCGCCAGCAAGTGGTGCCTGACCCGCAGCCCATTTCGGCGGGCAGCATCTTCCACGGGATGCCCGTCTTGAAGACAAACAGGATGCCGCCGAGGGCAGCGCGGTTTGAGATGCGCGGTCTGCCACCGAAGGTACGGTCTGGCACAGGCGGCAACAGAGGTTCAACAAGTGTCCAAAGATCATCAGGAACAAGCGGTTTTGCCATGCCGCTATTTTAGCATATCGAAACAACTACAGGTTTTGAAACCTACTCTAAGTTATACGCTCACCGAAGCCGATCAAATCGCGCTGTGCATACTTAGACTAGACCTGGAACAACGGTCTCATGCAGGCTCGGCAGTGAAATCTCCGTTCAGCTCCTAATCTGTGGCATCGGCGAGCGGAGCGCCCCATAGCTGGCGGAGCGAGCCGACGGCCAGTGTGGGCAACAACCGGCTGTGCGGTTTTGTCCCCACCTTTTCGATTCTTCCTTTTAATCCTCCTTTCTGTTCAATCCTTTTTTGGGATTGCTAAGGGTGACACCCCTCGCGTGATCCAGGGTGCGGCCTTTAGCCCGCCGGCACGGTGTCCCCATCTTTCGGCCCTTCCCGTCTCCGCCTTCCCTGGCCTGCAAGACAGGCTTCGCTCTGTGAGCTTCGCCTGCCCTAACGGGTGAGTGATCCCCCTCCGTGCCTTGCGCCCTTGATCTTTGCTACCCCCGGTCTCGCCAACGGACCGCTAGAACAGCAGCCTATTCTCCTTGTGCCCTGCTTTCGCGTGGGTACATATGTTCAAGCACTTTAGGCAGCTCCTTTTTTGCGAAGTCCTGGGAAGTCGCGTCTTGAAAGAAGTGAGCCGCTTTTCCTTCAAGAACCAGATGCGCGAGGCCGTGCAGCGTCGCCATGCCGCAGAAGATGTCCGCCGCATCCTCGAACCGACTTGGCTCCACCTCGGATTTACCGTGGTAGGCAGCAATTGCAAGACTGAGTCGTACCCCAGTCTTAATGACAAGCTCTGGATAGCGGGGATCATCCCGGTTCACGAGATCGTTCCGAAACATCAGGCGGAAGTGACCGGGATGGTCAACGGCAAAGGAAATAAATGCAAGACTGAGTGTGCGGACTTCTACAGCGACATCATCCGAGTGCCCGGCTTCCTCGATGGATTGCCCCAGCCGTTCAAAGGCGAGCAGAGCCACTTCGGTGAGGAGTCCTTTCGCGCTCCCAAAGTGATGCGCCGGGGCTGCCGGATAGACGCCCGCCCGCTTCGCGGCGGCGCGGAGCGAGAAGGCTTCAATCCCCCCCTCGGTGATGATGTCGTCCGCTGCTTGAATCAAGGCCGCACGTAGGTCGCCGTGGTGGTAGGTCGTTCTTTTTCCAGACATTTTTCGATTCATCTTAACGGTGTTCATATAAATCTTGACAGTGTTAAATTATATAGGTATACTCGGTGCGAGTGTATTCGATAGTACCACACTCGAAGGAGATTCACATGAACAGTAAGATTTGGTTTATCACCGGTGCCTCGCGCGGGTTCGGCCGCGTCTGGGCCGAGGCCGCATTGAAGAGAGGCGACAAGGTTGCCGCGACCGCCCGCAAAGTGGCGGACATCAGCGATCTTACAGAGCGGTTTGGCGACGCCGTGCTTCCTTTGGCGCTCGACGTGACGGATGCCGAGCAGGTCCGGCAGACGGTTCAGCAGGCGCACGCGCATTTCGGCCGGCTGGACGTGGTTCTCAACAACGCGGGCTATTCACTGGTCGGCATGGTCGAGGAGGCGAGCGAGGCCGATGTCCGCGCTCAGTTTGATACAAATTACTTCGGCACGCTCCGGGTCATTCAAGCCGCCCTGCCTTTGCTGCGGCAGCAGGGCAGCGGGCATATTCTCGGCGTTTCCAGCGGCGTGGGGCTGGTGGCGTTCCCACTGGTCGGCCACTACTGCGCCTCCAAGTGGGCCTTCGAGGCGCTCCATGACAGCCTGGCGCAAGAAGTCAAGGGGTTCGGCATCAAGGTGACGCTGCTCGAACCCGGTGCCTATGCGACGACGCTTGGCAGCCCTGAGTCGCTGAAGATGGCGGCGAACATGGACGTATACAACGAGCTGCGGCAGCAGGTCTTTGGGAATATGAGCAGCATGGAAAGAGGCGATCCGCAGGCGACCGCCGAAGCCCTCTTCAAGGTCGTGGACGCGGAAAATCCCCCGCTGCGCTTGATCCTCGGCACCTTCTTGCCGATGGTGCGTGCCGCCTATGCCGAGCGCCTCGCCACTTGGGCGGAATGGGAAACTGTCTCGAACGCCGCACAGGGCAAGCCGCAGTAAGCCGTCACAATGAAAGAGAGTGTTCATGAGCATACCGAACAACCAGGCAGACACGATCCCTGTCAGCGTACCCACTCCCATCGTCTCAATAAGCCCCGTGACGCTACCCGCGCCGGGGCGGGCTGTGGAGTTGCAGATGCGCGTTTCCGCGCCCATCACCGGACGCGACCTGCCCCTCATACTTCTTTCGCACGGTCAGGGGAGGTCGAACCATCTTTCCTCTCTGAACGGCTACGCCCCGCTCGCCCAGTTTTGGGCGGCGCACGGCTTCGTCGTGATCCAGCCCACCCATTTGAGCTCAAGCACACTCAGTCTTGACCCCAAGACTCCTGGAGCGCCCTTGTTCTGGCGGTCCCGCGCCGAAGACATGACGCGCATCCTCGACGGGCTTGATGTGATCGAGAATGCTGTTCCTGAGATCAAAGGACGCTTGGACGCCAGCCGGGTCGCCGTCGCCGGGCACTCCATGGGCGGGCACACGGCCGGTCTGCTGCTGGGGGCGCGGTTGACCGACCCCGAAGATGGAGCGGAAGTAGACTTGTCCGACTCCCGAATCAATGCGGGCGTACTGTTGGCCGCGCCCGGCAACGGCGGCGCGGACCTCAGCGCGTGGGCGGCGGAAAACGTTTCGTTCTTCCGAAATCCCAGCTTCAAGGAGATGACGACGCCGGCCCTCGTGGTCATGGGCGATCAAGACGTTTCCCCTCATCTGACGGTCCGGGGTGCGGACTGGCACGCCGATCCATACTTTCTAAGCAGCGGCCCCAAGTGCCTGCTGACTTTGTTTGGTGGAAAACACGGACTGGGCGGGGTTTCGGGGTACGACGTGGCGGAAACCACGGACGAGAACCCCGACCGCGTGGCTGCGGTCCAACGGCTCACCTGGGCCTACCTCCGCACCGCGCTCTATCCCGAAGACCGCGCTTGGCCGATGGCATGTGCCGCTCTCGCTGAACTCCACGAACTCGGCCGAGTCGAATGCAAATGAACCATATCGAATGTGACTTACCCACCAGCAAGAGAGCTTAACAATGATTTGGCTGCATCTCGTGTCCTACTTTTTCGGAGGTCTGTTTCTGACCAATTCGATACCGCACTTCGTTAGCGGTACCATGGGGAAAGCTTTTCAAACGCCATTCGCAAAACCTCCGGGGGAGGGCCTCTCGACATCGGTAGTCAATGTTTTGTGGGGCTTTGCCAATCTCGTTTTTGCATACCTTCTTCTGCTACGGGTCGGGCAGTTTGATATGCGCTCCATCCCCTGTATCGCGCCATTTGCGGCGGGCGCTCTCCTTATCAGCCTGCAATTGGCACGGCATTTCGGTAAGCTTCACGGAGGCAACACCCCGGAGCGTCCATGAATAATCCGCTTGCCGGAGCTTTCCGCGCTCTGGGGAACTTTAACTTCCGATTATGGACCGCAGGCGGTCTTGTATCGAATATTGGGACCTGGATGCAGCGCGTAGCGCAAGACTGGCTCGTGCTGACGCAACTGACCCACCACGACGCGACTGCCGTAGGCATTGTCACAAGTCTACAATTCGCTCCACAGCTACTTCTGCTGCCGTGGAGCGGTTTGGCAGCGGACCGTTTCAACCAGCGCAAGCTACTGATCGTGACGCAAGCCTCCATGGGCGTACTTGCGACCGCGCTTGGAATCTTAACAATCTCAGGCAACGTCCGGCTCTGGCATGTGTATGTGTTTGCCTTTGTTTTTGGTGCCGCAGCGGCACTGGACGCGCCTGTGCGTCAAACCTTCGTTGGGGAACTGGTGGGTGATGAACACCTCCCCAATGCGGTCGCACTCAACTCGACTTCGTTCTTCGCCGGCCAGATGATCGGCCCGGCGGTGGCCGGTCTGGTCATCGCAAAGATCGGGACGGGCTGGGCATTTCTCCTGAACGGGCTATCCTTCGGCGCTGTCCTGCTCTCCATGTATTTGCTGCGCGTCCACGAGCTGAGAACAAACGCGAGAGCTTCACGGGCGACGGGCAGCTTCATTGAAGGACTCCGTTATGTATGGGATAGACCTGACCTCCGATCCATCGTTGTGATGCTTTTTTTGATCGGCACATTTGGTCTGAACTTTCCGATTTTCATCTCCACCATGGCGGTAAAAGTCTTCCATACCGATGCACGTGGATTCGGTTTGCTGTCGTCCATCATGGCGATAGGCACAATCAGCGGAGCGCTTCTGTCGGCTAGCCGCGACAAGCCAAAATTTAAGACGCTGCTCTTCGGCACCGGAGTCTTTGGCATCGGCTGTACGCTTGCCGCGTTCTCCCCTGGATACTGGTGGTTCGCTGCGGCTCTCGCGGTGATCGGAGTGGCCGCCCTCACCTTCACGAACGCAACGAACAGCATCATGCAGCTTTCGACCAAGCCCACTATGCGCGGCCGGGTGATGGCGATCCGTGTGGGCGTGGCGCTCGGGGGGACATCGATAGGGGCTCCCATCGTCGGCTGGATAGCAAACCATTCCGGGCCTAGATGGTCGCTCGGCATCGGCGCGGTTTCTGCGTTTCTCGCAGCCCTTGTCGCAGCCCGGATGATGGCGAAACCGACGGTTGCGCCGCCGGAGACTTAGGAGCCTGGGGCGCTCAACTTACCATCTTTTTCAATTACCAGAACTATACAACACCAAGGAAATTGGATGAGAGTAGCTGTGTCTGGCGCAATAGGAAGTGTCAGCGTTCTCGTTGTGCAGAGTTTGCTGGAACGCGGCCACGATTTTCCTTTGATCTCTTCTTTGTTTTGGCTCTGTTACCGTTAGCCGTTTCGTTTTGCTAAGGGTGACACCCCTCGCGTGATCCAGGGTGCGGCCTTTGGCCCGCCGGCATGGTGTCCCCATCTTTCGCCTCCAATCCTTTGTCCTCTTCGGCTGCAAGACAGGCTTTGCTCTGTGAGCTTTGCCTGCCCTTCGGGTGGGTGATCCCCCTCCCTGCCTTGCGCCCTTGCTCTTTGCTACCCCCGGTCTCGCCGACGGGCAGGGGTTGCAGCGCTTTTGCTGCAACCCGAACCCGCAAGGTAAGACCATGACGAACGACTCTTCTTCCAATCCTTCCAACCAATATTCAGCCAACATTTATCAGCGCATTACCGACCAGATCATCGCCGCGATTGAGGCAGGCGCAGACGACTGGAACATGCCGTGGCACAGTGCGGGGACCGACATCACCCAGCCGGTCAATGCGGCCTCCGGCAAGCCCTACCGGGGCGTCAACGTCGTTGCTTTATGGGCAACCGCCCAAGCCTGCGGATACACCGGCGCACGCTGGGCGACCTACAAGCAGTGGCAGGAAATGGGCGCACAGGTCCGCAAGGGTGAAAAATCTGCTCCTGTAGTGTTCTGGAAAACATTCGACAGGGACGAAGAGACTGATCAGCCGGAGGAGAATGACCGCCGCCGCTTCATGGCGCGAGGGTATGCTGTTTTCAACGCGGCGCAGGTGGACGGATACGAGGCACCACCCGCCGTGATCCTGCCCCCGGCCGAGCGGATCGGACACGCTGAGGCGTTTTTTGGCAACCTTGGCGGAGACATCCGAAATGGGGGGAACCGGGCTTACTTCCAGCCCCTGACGGATCACATCCAGATGCCACCATTCGAGGCGTTCCGGGATGCCGTGGCTTACTACGCGACCCTCAGCCATGAGGCGACGCACTGGACAGGCACCAAAACCCGCCTTGATCGGGATATGAGGGGGCGTTTTGGTTCAGAAAGCTATGCGGCCGAGGAACTGGTGGCCGAGCTGGGAGCCGCGTTTCTGTGCGGCTGTCTGGGCCTTGCCAACGAGCCGCGCCCGGATCATGCCGCCTACATCACGTCTTGGCTTAAAGTGCTTCGCAGTGACAACCGCGCAATTTTCACCGCCGCCGCTAAAGCGCAACAGGCCGCTGACTATCTCCACAATTTCCAGCCGGAGGGGCTGAACCCCGCCTGACTTCGCAGGGGCCGCTGGAAAGCGGCCCTTCTTTCCGATTTTTTCTTTTATTCAGAAAGCAGCATCTATGACCACGTTCCGTTCCTTAAAGCCGCTCGACTTCCCATGGAGTGTCGAATATTCGCCCTACACCTCTTGCGAAGGCAGAGAAATCCCAGCTTATCGAGTGCTCGACGCAAGTGGTCAAACCGTTTGCGAGACTAACGAGAATGGCCCTGACAATATCCAAGAGGCTTGCGCGGATCTTATTGCAGCAGCCCCGGCTCTCTTCGAGGCATTGGAGTACTTCTTCAACATCATGCACGACTACGAAAGCAGCCGGCAGAAGGGCTATGTCAAAGCGGCTTTAGACATGGCACGGGTTGCGCTCGGTCGTATCCACGCACCGAAAACCTCTCCGTAGCCGCAACTTCAACAGGGACCGCATTTTGCGGCTCTTGTCATACGTTGCGTTTCTTCCATTTACCTAGCTTAACGACTCATTCAGTTTAACACGTCACTCTATAATTTTATCCTGATGCTGCCGACGATAACTGTGCATCTCGAAACCAATCAAGCCAAACCGTTGCTGCTTTCACGAGTTTAGACCGATAGCCGTTTCTAATTCCGCAGCATTCCCGTGATGATGTTCTATGCCATCAACGATAGCTACAGAGGGAGCGAGTAGCTACAGCTTCGTGTGAAAGTAACCACCCAACTAAACTAACTGATCTATAACCACAGGAGACAGAAGCTCATCCCGCCACGCGCACGAAGCGCCGCCGGCAAACACTCTGGACCTATCCAGCCGCTTCACCCGTCTGCCGCCGGCACGAAGTCCGGGCCGCTGCAAAGCGTTTCGGGGCGATGCTGCGCCAGAATATCGACCGCATTCCCTCGTCCGGTTGTTCATACAGTGGCCGCTTCATCAGGAAGTCTGCGGAGTCTGCAATCGGTCAATCCTGTGGTATAATTGCCTTAGACATACTAGCACCTACAACGGCGTTCGATGCTACCACATAATGGGAGCCCAAACAGCGGCACGAGAAACAGTCTGGCCTGATCTGCAAATCGGGTTCGCATAATTTGCCTTTGAGGATTGCAGAATAAAAAATCTTGAAGGCAGAATTCGATGGCGAAGTTGCGTCCCGACTTTTAATCTTATCCGTCACCGAGGGTAACCGGCCCCCTCACCCATCTACAGTGAGGCTCCTGCTACGTCTGAAAATTTGCCGCGTCCGAGAAACTGAACCATAGAATCAAGCCACCTATTAGGGTGGCTTTTTTCATGCCAGGGCGCAACACCGATATTCTTTCCCACTACCTCGCTTAAGGAGGGTGCCACCATGTAACCTTGCCCTGCCCTCGCGCAAAGCTGATGCTCAACAGAGCGTCGGCTTTTTTGTTTGCCTGCGTCATTCCTGAAAGGATGTTCATCTTGGAACATCTCCCAAACCTACTCAATCTGCTACGAGTTGCCAACTTCGAGGACGGCCTGCTTGTTCTGTCCCTCTGGGGCGGCTGCCGGCTATGCAAGTGGCTAAAAGCGAACTCCTGGACGCTGAACGTCACGAACCACGATGGAAAGATGCAAATTGCTTTCCACGCGGAACAGGGTCCGGCTTCTCCGCCGAAGCGCAGTGCAGAAAGCTTGCCTGTCCTGGAGCCGAAGCCGACCAGCAGGAAGCGGCCCCGCGCCCTGCCTTCTGATCCTGGTGCCGACAACTCTTAGCATCTAGCCCGCTTCGCTCTTCCCTCTCCAAGAGCGATACACCCTGACCCGAAAAAATAAATCGAAAATTCACCCGCCGGATGAAACAGTAAGTTGTGTCCGATAACGTCCTTTATCAGATACGAATATATGGTATAATTGATGCTCCACATAGTGAAGGAGACAGTTATGGAAACTTGCCGTGCCATTAACAAAGTCACACACCAAGTTGTGAAAATCGTTTGGGTAGATGCTGCGGAAAAGCCCGATGCTAGTACCCTATTTCGGGTAGAGCGTTGCAAGAGCGGAAAAGTGACGCTCCAACGAATGTTATCGTTAGAAGCCTCCGCGGATGAGGAGCCAACGCAATTTTTTACAAGCCAGATTCTACGTATTGAGCCTGCTGGTCCTCAATATCCTAGAATTAGAAGCATTGTGGGATGATGGTCACAACAAACCCATCTGGCGTTGCTTCACCTAATTTACCGACTACTTCACGTGAGCAATGGCTTCCTCAAATCGTTGTGGCCAGCGGACAGGCTGCGCCGGAGCGGTTCCTAGAGTTCTTTGCGGCTAACATCCGCAATCCCAACACCCGCCGCGCCTATGCCCGCCAGGTCATGCAGTTCCTCACCTGGTGCGAAAACCGCAGCGTCACCACGCTTGCCGGCATCCGGCCCCTGCACGTCGCCGCTTATATCGAGACCATGCCGACCCAGGCCCAGACCGTAAAGCAGGCCCTCGCCGCTATACGGATGCTGTTCGACTGGCTGGTGATCGGTCAGGTCGTGCCGACCAATCCCGCCGGCAGTGTGCGCGGACCCCGCTACAGCTACAAAAAGGGCAAGACGCCGGTGCTGTCACGCGAGGACGCGCGGGCGCTACTAGATGGCATAGATGTAAGCACACTGATCGGTCTGCGCGACCGGGCGCTGATTGGCTTGATGGTGTTTTCCTTCGCCCGGATCGGGGCCGTTTTGGGGATGCGGGTCAGTGACTACTACCAAAACGGGCGGCGCTCCTGGATACGGCTGCACGAGAAGGGGGGCAAGTTCCATGAGGTTCCGGTTCACCACAACGCCGACGACTATCTTCACGCCTACATCGCAGCAGCCGGCATCGCGGACGAGAGCAAGCAGCCCCTCTGGAGGACGGCCGGGGGGCGGACCGGACGGCTGACCGGGAACGCTTTGCAACCGCGCGAGACGCTTGCCATGATCAAGCGCCGGGCCAAAGCGGCCGGCCTGCCGGCGGGCGTGTGCAATCACACCTTTCGCGCGACCGGGATCACGGCTTACCTGGAGAACGGCGGCACCATTGAGAATGCCCAGGCGATAGCAGCACATGAGTCCCCGCGCACGACGAAATTGTATGACCGTCGCCAGGACCAGATCAGCCTAGACGAGATCGAGCGCATTATTATCTGACTTTTCGCCCCTGGCGCTTAGGCTTCTGCTGAGCGGCAACGAGCAGCGGCGCGGACAGAGCTTCGTACCGCGTCAGCAGATGTTCCGCCCGTTCCCGATCATCGGCAAATGCCGCCGCTTGATAGAGCTTGTCCACCGCAGCATCCAGCGCTTGATGTGCCTTCCGCAATGTAACCGGCATAGCGAGACGATCATACAAATCCGCGAGTGAAGAGTCAGGGAAGGCAGCACGGCTGTCCAACACCTTCTGAGCCAATGAACCGAGGCGGTTTTTATCAGCCCCCGTCAAAGCTGGCAGCGGGAAATTATTGTAAACGATGCTCATAGAATATTGAAAATCGCTTTTAAGTCTGCCCCCGATAGTTTGTAGCCATGACATGTGCATTCGCGAGGTCAGCAGGCCAAATACCCATAGTTCCGCGTTTTCCATAACTCTGGTTTTATTGCTCGGTACGACAGGAGGCTCTAAATAAGCAATTGGGATATACTCTCGCCGTTCCGAACTCACTTCAGGGATTGCCAGATATGGACCCTCTGGCATGGCCCCGCACTCAAAACGGATTGGCGTATTGGCAAGTTCGCGCGTTGCCTTTTTCTTGCTTTCCTGTCTGCTTTGCCTCACACGCTCTAGCCGTTCCAGCACATGAGGCAACCCCCGCAATTGATTGGGAGTAGCATCTTTCAAGACCAGTATACCGCGCATACCTCCATTGATAAGTTCTTCCGAACCAGTGAAAGGACGCATGAACTGAACCGCCCTTGGCTCAATCTTTAGAAACTTTATCTGCTCCTGTTCCGTAAAAATCAAATGCCCGCCGTCTGTTGGCTTGACCCCCATTAGTAATATCGGGAGGCCGTTAATCGGCCGGAACGTATCTCTGACCACAAGGTGCGGATTGCTTAAATTGGCTGCATCTATTAGATACGGCGAAAGTTTAGAGTGACTACTTTCGAGCGGATTGCCTTTAACATCAGCATAGGCAAAGAGCCGTTTTATCTTCGGTTCATTTTCCCGCCGTGTTAGCCCCAAAATAACAACGTGGACATGGGCCATACCCCGCGCATCGCTTCCCCAGGCGAAGGTCGAATGAGCAAAAGCAATTTCTAGATTGTAACGATCAAACAACAGCGGCCATAGCTGAGCGACCTGTTCCCCTTGCGTGATGGAATTCGTAGATACAAAGCCGATCCTTACCTTCCCGTTCCGCGTATACTCTCCCCCTCTCAAAAACCATGCTGTTACATAGTCGAGAGAATTACCGTTCTTGCCTGTTTGGGCGATCCTATGAACTTGTGCACTTTGTTCAAGTGTTTGATAGCTCTTTCCAATAAAAGGCGGGTTGCCGAACAGGTAGTCACACCCCGCAGCGGGCAGAACGGTTTCCCAGTCCGTTTCCAGCGCGTCGGCATGATGGATGTGGGGAGACACGCGCAGCGGGATACGCAGGAAGTTTTGCCCGAACTCGAACGAGGCCCGGCGGTTGGCGATGTGGTCCGTCATCCACAGCGCCACTTCCGCAATGCGGGCCGGAAACTCGCCCAGCTCGATCCCGTAGAACTGGCCGACATTGACCCGGATCAAATCGGCGATATCGAGTACCTATTGCCCCGGCGTGACCAGTTCCCGCAAGACCAGCAGTTCGAGCGTCCGCAGCTCTCGGTAAGCGATCACGAGGAAGTTGCCGCAGCCGCACGCCGGATCGAAGAAGCGCAGCCCCGCCAGCCGCGCTTGAAAAGCTTCTAAAGCCGCCCGCTTCCCGGTGTCGCGGCGCTCTTTGAGCCGCTCGAAATCCGCGTACAGATCATCGAGGAAGAGCGGCTCGATCACCTTCATAATATTGCGCTCGGTCGTGTAATGCGCCCCTTGTGCCCGCCGCTCATCGCTCTTCATGACGGATTGAAACAGAGCGCCGAAGATGGCGGGGGATATCGCGTCCCAGTTGAAGGCGCAGGCGTCGAGCAGCAGCCCTCGCATGGACTTTGTGAAGGACGGAACCCGCAGCCGCTCGGAAAACAGATCCCCGTTCACATAGGGGAAGGCTTGCAGATCTTCGTCGAGATTGGCCTGCCGCTCGGTTTCCGGCTCGTTCAGCACGTCGAAGAGTTGCGCCAGCCACAAGCCCACGTCCGCGCCGTCTTCGCTTGTGCGTTCGGCAATCAGGTCCATGAAAATGCCTATTGGCTCGAAGATGCCGGTATCGTCCGCGAAGAGGCAGAAGAGCAGCCGCACCAGCAGCCGTTCCAAGTCCTGCCCTTTGTAGCCCGACGCCAGCAGCGCATCGTGCAGCTTGCCCATCAGTTCCG
Organism: uncultured Armatimonadales bacterium; assembly: GCA_964243345.1. GTDB lineage: Bacteria > Armatimonadota > Armatimonadia > Armatimonadales > Capsulimonadaceae > JANXMY01. Next base: position 16,606 of record CAXTER010000053.1, on the reverse strand, counting down.
AGGCGAGAATATTGACCGGGTCCTGGTCCTGGAAGGTTCGCTTCTCGATGCCGAGGATGAAGCCAAACTTCTCAACGTGCTTCGGCAATTCAGCCAGAGTGAAGGCAACGCTGTCCCCCTCTTCCAGATCGTAAAGCTCGAACGTCTGGAAATCCGAGAGCAGGATGTAGCGCGGCAGTTCCGAGTCTTTGAGGCCGGGAAAGTATTCCAATGCCTGCGTTTTGGCGGGGGCGAGCTTCCGACCAGCGCTTTTATGCTCGACCAGCAAGACGCCCTTCCAGAATAAATCTATGAAGCCCTGCTTGCCACCGAGTTTCTTAACCGGCTCTTCAAACGAGGCCACCTTGCGGCGCTTGACCCCGAACACCTCAAAGAAGTCATTATAGAAACTTTGGGTTTCGCCGCGCTCGTAGCTGGCATCCTTCCACTCTTGGGCGAACTGCGCGGCATTGGCCCGTATCTGATTGAAGCTTAATCGGTTCATGAATATCCAGGCGCAGGCAGCCGCAGCATTGTTTTATGTCGGGCAGCAATCTAAGAATGCATGGTACAAAATAATTAGAGATCCATCACGTCTCTTGTGTTGGGACCAACACATGTCCGGTAAATCCGTCGTGAGTTCGAGATCGGTTGTGGAAAACTGAGCACCAAGCGATTTGTCACTTTCCAATTTCTTAGACAATTCTTGCTTCCAATGTCCCGCGTCATCACTTTGCATAAGGCCAAGTAGTCCAGCTTCTGGTGCGGTCTTGGCATAGCGCTGATTGACAAAGGAAGTAATACCTTCCGAATACCAGTCTATTGTGTACTTGCTGTTAAATTTTTTCCGCGCGCACCGCTTCGCTTCCAGACGATACAGCTTACGCGGCGAGCTGCCTCCGCTCTCAATGAGAATGTCTATAAGAGGACGCTTTTTACCAAGTTCATCACTCTCATCCTCTGGATCTTCATTGTGTGGCGAGTAGCACCTGAAGCGAGGCGGTAGGTCTTCGTCAAGCTTTGCGCGAATGCCTTTACGGATAAGGCCAGTGATGTCTTCCTCAAGAGTACACTGTCGGATTTCAGACTCGTTAATTTGATATCCCCATGCTACCAGTTGGAACGCATCACGCCGTAGACCGGGCCATGCCCACTCTAGCGAGTCGATGTCAGGCGGTGGCTCGGGCATACCTTGACGCATTCCTATCAAGCACTTCAGAGATTAGATTAGCGGCATCCTGAACGGCCTGCGTTTGTGTCCAATCCAAAAGCCGGGCGCTCTTCACGATATGTACGCAAGTGCCCTCAAAAATTCGAACACTCCGCTGAATATAGGCCCATTGACTATGTTCTTCCTGAACAGCGTTCAGAATGGCACGTCCGACACTTTCCTCATGCTCGATGATGCGAACCGGTAGGGCAGACGCCTCAGACGTCACCTCTACTGTCGCGATAATTGCCTCCTGCCCTGCACGGACTGTTATTTGATGGTGTCTCTGAGCGAAGTCGTCCACTTGAAGCCGTAACTGTTCTGCGTATACCTTGAGCTCATCTGTCGCCGCCGGCTCGCTTGCAGATTTTCCAATTTTCCCCTCAAGCAACTGGTAACGAACACGCATAAAATCATGGGCGGCCGTGCTTACATCCTTCGGTATCCGAAGGATATTTTCAACGACCGCATCCACATCGCCTTTAAGGTCTAGGGGCGGCCCTACCAAAGGTGAATGTTGGGCTACGTAAGCTCGTTCCCGCGCCACAAATGCATCATAGGCAGACGACATCTCCTTGATTTGTGCGGGTGTGAGATCTGCGAAGGGAATGGCACCTACGTTCTCCGGATTGACGGTGCCGATATAAATTCCCCACAGCGCACTATTAAAAAAATGTGCATAACGGGCAACGCTCGAATTTAGATAGAGAGCAACGGCTTTTAAATGTTCTGCGTCCTTCTGCGGCACAGTAATGCCAACTTTGGGAGCGGGTATCGCAAAATCTCGATCACTGAAAATGGCGACCTCTGCCGAAATCAGCATGTGTGGAGCGGGGATGAGCCGCAGCCCTTTCGGCCCTTTACGTTTCTCGATGAACTGGCGCTCACTCTTCAGCAAGGGTAATTCATCCTCCGCAACGAAAAATTTCGTAGTGACAAGATTTGTTTCAAAAATCCGCTGATCCTTTAGTTCAGGGGCTGAAATGAAGACCCCTTTTGAACTCCCCTTTGTGGCTTTGATGTGAGGTCCGCCACACATCAGCCACTCTTTCTCATTAACAATCTCGCCCAAGGTGCGCGGCAGAACACCGCTAAGACGCCTTAGGGAGCGGCGGTCTTGGAAGCTGCCCCAAAGCGCAGTTTTCCAGAGACAGGGGGCGTCTTCTTCGGCGTCCGTATATTCAATATGCTGTATGTCGCTTTCGTAAAGCGCTATTGTCCAGATGCGCCTCTGGCCTCCCTTGCTCCGCACCGGGATCTGGTCTGCGACGAAAGGACCAAAGTGAAGAATGGGCAGCTTGCGCTCCTTGGGCGACGAGTTTTTGTAGACAAGGCTGACCGCAGGTGCCTCCGCCCGCTTGCCTTCTGGCCCCATGAATAGGATTCTACGTAGGTTCGAGAAGTTCGTGATCCGCCTCACGTCATGGCTCTTAAAGAATCCGCGTCTGTATTCAGCCGAAGAGGAATTTACTAGCGTCGTGGCCTTGACGAGCAGACCGGCGTACCCTGCCTCGCTGAGCAAATCACCGACACGCCAAGTAAAGGCTTCATCAAGACGACGCTCCCCGACCGGCTGCCCCTTTTTCTCGGCTTCGCGTAACCAGGCTAAAGCGATACGATGCTCTGGGTTTCGCACGTCTGCTCCCGTCCAAGGAGGATTACCGACAATCCAATTGAAACGCCGAGAGTCTTTAAAAGGTGGACAGTCAACGCTAAAGAAATCGGCGTGGAAAATATTTTCGTTTACAAGCGTAGGAAATTGAAAGCTTGCGTTCGCCTGTAGCTCTGGTGGCTCCAGATGACTGAGCAAAGTCAAGATCAGGCTAAAAGCTGTGATATGGCAAGCTTCCTGGTCTTTCTCAACGCCGCAAATGTTCTCCTGAAGGAGTTTTTTCATGGCCTCGGCCGAAGGCCGCTCCCCTTGCTCACGCCAAAGCTTCTCAATCAGGCGGCGATAGGCCAACACCAGAAAGATGCCGGAACCACAGCAAGGGTCAAGCACCTTATGGTCGGTACGGAGCGGATGCGCTTCTTCCAGTTCAGCAAGGATATAATCGGCAAGGGCTTCGGGCGTATAAACGACGCCGTCACCCTCCCCTCCCCCCTCATCTTTAAGGAACTGCTCGTAGACGGAAGATAGCAATTCCACCGGAATGTAGGAAAAGTCATACACGCCGAAGTCGAGCACCATCTGTCCCGCCGGGCTGTCTCCATGGAACGTCCGGGCAACGAAGGGTACAGCGTCGTTGCTGCGCCATTCTCCGTCATCTTCTAGTGGAAGAGGAAAAATGTCTCCATTGAAGCGTGTCTGTAACGCTTGCGCCAGAGCCTCAAATCCTTGAGCCGTGCCCGTGCGGCCGAACACGTCCTCCGGCCGAATGTCATGCTCTTTCAGCCAAGCGTCATCGAGAATGCCCCTGTCGCGTAGGTACCGGAAATAGATGTACTTACCTATCAATGCATGGGCCGTCTTTCGAGACACACTATGATTTGCTTGCAGAAGACGGCTCAACTCTTTCAGGTTGGTGAGCAACCGGTAATCTACTCGTTTATTCGACCCAAGATATTTGGCCTGCTCCTTCCAAATTCGCCCCGTATCGATCGCATCAGCACCAAACGGAGCCAAGGAGTCAGGCAGAGTCTGAAACAGGGAATTAGGAGCCGTGGCAATAATTGTCCGCTTCGGATCATCTGAAGAATAATCAAATCCCGTGTAAACACGAACCACACTGGGCAAAACGACAATCACAAAAGGGCAATCACCGAGGTTCCAAAGGCACTTGTGAATATCTCGAGCCTGGTCGTCATTTTCGGCATGTGCGACAAAGACGGCCGGGCGGGGCGGCATTAATTTATTTTCGAGGCTCGTCTGGTAGACATAGCTACCGACAACATTTGCTCCATTGCCGGCTTCCTCGCCAGCCCGTTGTGCTAGGCGATAGTGATGCGCGAGGCGTGGGTCAGCTCTTTCCAACGTCACCCAGTGTCGCTTGGAGCTCAGATATCCTAATGCTCGTAAGAGGGCATCTAAATCCATTATTTGCTTCGCACCAGACTTTGTCGCGTATCTTCGTCAAGGGTATCGAGAGCGATCACCATAACATATTGCCCCGGACTTGCGGCATCTAGCAACATAAGTTCCGTGCTCCGACTTCGACATAAAATAAGAAATGCGCCACCTTCATGAATTAACAGAGGAGAATGCAGTAAATCAGGATTTTTCATTGCCGCTGAAACGGCATCAAGAGCTTTGGCAATTTGCTTTGGTTTCCATTCCGCATCTCGCAGCCGATGGATCAAAAGCGCCCGTTTAAGATCACTCAACCCAAAAAGACGGCGGCTCCCACGGCCTGAGCCCTTACGGATGCTCGGAGTTATCAACTTGCACCGCACCCAGTAATCTATTTCATCCGAAGAAAGATTAAAAAGCGCCGCAATCTCGCCAGTCGAGAACACCTGACAATCCTCAAAAGTGATTTCTTCCAAAGGCTCTTCAAGCTTTAAGGCTATCATGACTATAGTTTACCACGTATAGACGTAAAAAATGCAAGTTATTACGTCCATACGGGTACAACGCATGGTTGTATGCCAAATACAGGTAGTATGGAAGACTCCCCCACTAACCCGCTGCACCTGTTCCTGCTGTTTCAAGGACATTCGCCAGTCGCTCGAAGGACTATGAGCCAGATTACCAGCAATCTAGTGCGCAATGTTAATGTTTCGATTTATCAGCGTTATAAGTGACATTTAACAGCGTATTCGGTATAATAGCTGTGTGTTTACTCCCCGCTATCAGATTACGCCGGCGATCACCAAAGCCTTAATGAGCCTTGAGGCCGACCGCCAAGCGATCATCGAGCTGCCCATCGATGTGGAGATGCTACGCTCCCTGCGCGAGACTGCCCGCCTCGCCGCCACTCATTATTCCACCCAGATTGAAGGCAACCGCCTCACGCAAACGCAGGTTGAGGAAACACTTGCCGGCGCACGGTTCCCTGGCCGCGAGCGGGACACCACGGAAGTCCGCAACTACTACCGGGCCATTGAAGAAGTCGAGCGCCTGACCCAGCACCCCGGTTCCATCGCCGAGGCAGAGATACGCCTCCTACACGGGCTGGTTATGAACGGAAGCCCCTCCCCTACCCCGTACCGCGACGGCCAGAACGTCATCAAGGACAGTCTTTCCGGCAGCATCGTCTACATGCCGCCGGAGGCAAAAGACGTGCCGGCACTTATGGCGGACCTTGTGAACTGGACCGGTGGCGAGCTGGACCGGAATGAACTGCCGGCCCCGATCATCGCCGCCCTGGCGCATTATCAGTATGCAACGGTTCACCCCTACTACGACGGCAACGGGCGCACGGCCCGCCTTCTGACGACCCTGATCCTACACCGGGCCGGATACGGGCTGAAAGGCATTTACAGCCTGGAAGAATACTACGCCCGCAACCTGACGCAGTATTACGAAGCACTCGCTGCTGGCCCGTCCCACAATTACTACTTCGGCCGGGCTGAAGCGGATGTGACGCCCTTTATCGCATACTTCTGCCTGGGGATGGCCGAGGCGTTCGCTGCCGTGCGGGCGCAAGCTGTGCAGGCCGCGCGGCGGGGGGCGCAAGACCGTACCCCCCTCCTCCGGCAGCTCGATCCGCGTCAGCGGCGGCTGCTGGATCTGTTCCGGGGTCAGGGCACGGCGACCACTGAGGAGATCGCCGCTCATCTTGGTCTAAGTCCGCGCACGGTGGTTGCGCTGTGCCGCGACTGGCTTGCCGCCGGCTTCCTGTCCCTGCATGATCCGTCCCGAAAAAACCGGTCATATCAGCTTGGACCCGATTATGAGCGTCTTGTCGCCGAGGCGGCGCTACGGGAAACATCAGACTCAAGAAATACAAGGTAGTGGTACAGGCTTGGCTATTTAGAAGAACTCACATCTGTCTTGGTTATTTAGAAGAACTTATATCTGTCTGTTATGCTGGCGCAAGAACAGATAAAAGTAAATCTCGTGTATCTCGTATGTCCAGGAGGCCATTACTTGGTATCACATTTGGAGAACGAAAGCGCCTGCCGCATGAAGCAGGCTAATCTTTGTCGCAGAATGCCGTTGAAGCGCTCAATGTGGCAGGTTTGTCCTGCGCCCTTGCCCATCGCTTGATGTTGTGCTGCCGGCAAAACTTCCGCGTAAGCCGTCCAAAATCCGTGTACAACAGACCATGCTTGTACGAAAGCGGAACACGCTCCCAAAATGGGCAATCGCAGGCCCAAAATGGGCAATCGCAGGCTTCCACACGGTACGGATCTACGGAACGCCAGGCGCGATCGTTCCGGCTACGGCTTTCGTAGTCGAAAGCATTCGTAATCGAAAACAACAGTGCGTCTAGTCGTTCGCTAGAACGGCGGTCACAGGCAGCATCTTGCAATTGCCCCAAAAGCGACTAGAAGTAGTTTCGCGTCGGGGTTCCACAGCTGACCGCGGCGGGTCTTCCAAGAGTGTAGACAAGGCGAGCGGCACGGAGCTGGCGAACTTGTCCAGGGTCCGGCGCGGGGCGTCGGCGTCGGGAATACCAAGTGCGGCGGTGAGGCTTTGCAGAAAGGCAAGTGCCACGACATCGGTTGGGGTTAGGGCAGCAATGGGGAAGGTCAAGCCGGTATTCAGCAGACGGCACTAAGAACAGTGGGTAGTCATCGCGGAGGTGGTAGTCAATGGCAATGTTGGCTTAGGCCAGCAAGGTGAGGTCGCGGTTCCGAGTGCTGAAGCTGCTCTCGCAGGCGCCTGTGAGGTCTTGTCGTCCGCGTCTGCGCTGCCTGGCGTTAGGCTGTAGCGAGGGCAATGCCCTTGAGAAGCTAGGCAAGCTGTGCCAGGGCATCTGAGGGTCGGGCGACGGACATAGTAAAGTCCCATCCAGCAAAACGAGAAAAAATGCAGAAGTGAAAATGCAGAAGGGAAAGTGCAAAGGGGAAAATGCAAAAGAGAAAGGGTAATCCGGTGATACGGCACAGCGACACAATACAGCGTAGCCACCGGGTAATTCTCTGTGCGCCGTCATCTTTGGTATGGGTCGGCTCCGGTGGGGCTTGACTTCGGGTAGAACGAGAGGGAATTTGCTGGTTGGAAAGTTTGCTTTGGACATGACGACCCGACTGCCGCGCGAAGACGGAGGAACGCCCGGCCTAGGCGCAGTCTGGTGGATCAAGCGGGACCTGCGCCTTTATGACAACCCGGCCCTGACCGAAGCGGCCGCTCTTGCGACGCAGACTGGTCTCCCCCTGCTGCCCGTCTTCCTCTTTGAGCCGAGTGTTCTTTCCGCACCGGAATCGTCCCCCTTCCACATCCAGGCCCAGTGTCAGGCCCTCGCGGACCTGCGGCACCGGCTGCGGACCCGGCACGGCACCGAGAGTTTAGCCGCTGTATCGGAAGCAGTGCCGGCCCTGGACGCCCTGCACCGCCGCCACCCATTCACCCATCTTGTCTCCCACCGCGAAACCGGCACGGAAGTTACCTACAAGCGGGACCGAGCGGTCGCCGCTTGGTGCCGGCAGCGGGGCGTCACCTGGCACGAGCCGCCGCAGGCCGGCGTGTTCCGGCCTCTCCCGGACCGGGACCGGCGGGAAGCCTTGTGGCAGGAGTTCATGCGCCAGATCCCACTGCCTGTCCCCGCGCTGCCGCCGCAGCCCGCTTGGGCACGCGAGTTGTGCGAAGAAACTCCCCTCCCGGCGACTTCTCTGCTGGTGCCCGACGCCAGTGTGGAGCAGCGGCAGGCGGTCACGGAGCCGCTGGCCTGGGCGACCCTGCGCGGCTTCCTGGGCTGCCGTGCGGCCCGCTACTCCGGCGGCATTTCCTCCCCTGTGACTGCTTTTCGGGCAGGATCGCGCCTGTCGGTACACCTCGCTTGGGGCACAGTATCGGCCCGTGCCGTGCAGCACGAGACCCAGCGGCGGCTGACCGAATTGACTGGGGACACTTCTCCGGAAGCCCGTGCGCTGCGGACGGGACTGCGGGCGTTTGCAGAGCGGCTTGGGTGGCGCGACCATTTCGCGCAGCGCTTGGAAGACGAGCCGGGCCTAGAGTTCCACCCGCCGCATCCGCTGTATGAGGGCTTGCCCTGCGCGGCGGGAGACGAGGCTGAGGAGCGGCTGAGCCTGCTTTTAGCAGGGCAGACTGGGTTTCCATTGGTGGATGCCTGCTTGCGGTGCGCGGCGGCAACAGGCTTCTTGAACTTTCGGATGCGGGCGCTGGCAACGTCGTTTGCCTGTCACGGCCTGCGTTTGGACTGGCGGCTGCTGATGGCCCCGCTGGCGCGGCTTTGGACAGATTACGATCCGGGCATCCACGTCAGCCAGGTGCAGATGCAGGCGGGGGTGGTCGGCACCAACACGATCCGGGTCTACAGTCCGGCCAAGCAGCTTCGGGACCAAGACCCGGCGCTGACGTTCACGCGGGCCTGGCTGCCGGAGCTTTCGGAAGCACCGGACGAGCTGGTCCGCAGTCTTGGGGTGCTGGAAGGTCCGGTCTGGCCGGGTTATGCGGGTCCGGTAGTGGACTTCGCAGCGGAAAGCCGGCAAATGAAGGACGTGCTGTACGGCCGGCGAGGCAGCCTAGAAGGCGAGGCGGCGGCGGCGGCGGTTCAGCGGCGGCATGGATCGCGCCGATCCCGTCCCAAGCATCCGCCGGGCCGCCGAGTTTCCTAGAGTCAAGTTTTTTAGAGTCAACTGGTTCACTCCGCAGCCTCTTCCACTCTCACAGCAGTGCCATTATCTTTCGGGTGTTTTTGCTCGTCAGCTTTTTCCAGGGCCGTTCTGTCTTCCAGGGCCGTTCTGTCTTCCAGGGCCGTTCTGTCTTCCAGGGCCGTTTAGCCGGGTTCGGATAAGGACGACAGGTGTTTCATGCGGGCAGTGTAACCGGCGGCGCTATGGCCTTCTCTCGCCTCGGCGTTCTCTGCCAGCCCAAGCGCCAGCACTTCTAAAACAGCCTTGTGTCACTGCTGCCGGAGCAGCACCTTCACGGTCGGCCTCATCATCACGATGAACGTGAACACGCCCAGGACCGTGCCAAGCGGCATGACAAAGCCGCAGTTGCAGCCCATAATGATGAGGATGTACGAGTAGATAATGAGGATGTACAAGTATTGCGACGGGCCTTCAGGCACCGACCTGCATAAGCCGTGAGACTGCCCAGCGTCCAGCCGCCAAGCACGGCAACGGTAGCCATTGTGACGAACATATAGCCCATTGCAGGCGGGAAGAACGGATACGGTTGCACCGGAGAAACCTGCCTCGCAATGGGCAGAAACCTGCCTCGCAATGGGCAGAAACCTGCCTCGCAATGGGCGGCGCGAACGGGGCGGCTTGCGGCACTGGGCGCGGCGTGAACATCCCCGGATTATGGATCATCATCGTGCCCATGACGATGTGGAAAATGAACAGACAGAAGAACGCAGCCGTCACGCCGCCCAGGATGTAGTGGCAGAGCGTCAGCGCGTTCAGGTTCTCGGCGTCGGTTAGTTCCTGGCTTTTGGATGGTGGTGGTGATTGTAGGTTTGGCTCTGAATTGTTCATCATTGCTACCGCCAGCGCAAGATCACACTTCCTAGCGAAGCGCGTCGTCTTTCCGGAGGCAGAGGCGCGTCGTCTTCCCGAAGGCAGACGGCACGGTTCCTGCCTACGACGCTACAGGTTTGCGATTTTGGCGCACAAGTTTCCTATCGCGATAGGTGTCAATGGAAATAATCCGTTCCTGTTCAATCTGCCAGCCATCGTCTCCTTTGACCCATTAATGCCGAACCTGCTCGTCAATTTCCAGTGGAACGACTTTGCCTGAACGTGCCATGGCGGAGATGTTGATGCGAAGCAAGACAAGTAGGGTGGCAGCCTTGTGGCTTTTGACAACCGTAATCTTCTGGATTTGACTGCTTGCCGTGTCCGGTGTCTGGTTGGGAACGTGAAAAAGCGCCACCCAGCCATTCCGCACAGCCTCTAAACTGGCACTCTCTTTGCCTGCCACATCGTCAATGAAGAGCGCATCGGCGGCATAAGGAGTCATCGTGTTGTCAATATCATGTTGGAGGATGGCGGCATCTTGAGCATCATACCTGGCTTGAAGGGTTTCTTGAAGGGTTTGCTGAACGTCCGCGGCGGCGTCCGCTTTGCTGGACGGAGAAGTTGCAATCAGCATCAACAGGGAACAGGCCACTGTAAGGCAGATGGTCATTGGGCGACCGGTTATCGGACGAGAAAACATTGAAACAATCTCCTTGCGCTGTCTAAGCCGTAGTTCAATTCATGTAGAACGTGATTTTGCGGGGGCAGTCTTGGTGCTTGGCTGCCTTCATATTACACTTTGGATACAGTCTATTTCGCCAGTTCCGCATGAAGATGTACGCACCATCGCATTCAGCCACTCATCCCCAACCGTCGGGCAGTTTCTGAAGGAACCGGATACACCCGCTCCTTCGGCAGAAGTTCTTTTGCCTTCGTCGCTTGACCGGACTGGATCAGGCTGTGCATCTTCCGTACCAGCTGCGTCCTGTCCTCAATGCCCGTGGTCCACTCGTCCGCGTACTTTTGGCTGAGGTGGCGGCTGATCCCCACCTGAATACTTTTGTGGTCCAGCGCCGCTCCCCGCAAAGTCCGCTCCGGGTCCCACTGCACATACACCGGGGCCGCCTCGAACTGCCGCCGCCAATCTTCTTCGTTTCGGTATACTCCCGTCTCGGGGTGGGTAAGAACCGCCAATGATAGTGCCTCTTCCCAGCCAGCGCGGGTGAGGCGAACAGCCAGGATATGCTCCTGCCCGGTCTTCAGGCCCCAGTTGCTGCGCTCCATCATCCAGAGGAATGACGGCTTGATCCAGGTCATTCGCCCAAAGGAAAACGGCGGGGTGAACTTGCCTGCTTGGAGCGCCGCTTCAGCGATGGCCTTCGGGTACGCCTGGTAAACAATTATCGAGTTGGCATCGTAATCGGCGCGGATTTCGTGAACAGCAGGCATTGGTTTTTCGGCTATTCCTCAAGTTGAGTGGAAAATCAGTATCAGGTAGCCGACGGTTCAGAGGTGAAAGTCTGTTTCAGACGTTTGATGGCACGATGATATTTCGCCGCCCGTTCGAGTTCCCGATCACCGAGTTCTGGAAGACGAGTCACGTCGATGTTATCATAGAGGTCAAACAGTTTGACGCGGACCGCCAATGAATTGAGCGCGATCCGTTCAATGAATGTCTCGTAATCCTCGCCTTCACGCTTCGTGATAGCTTCAATCGCATTGATAATCTCCGCAGGGAAGCCTTCATCTTCAAGGCATTCCGCTGTCAGTAGCGTGTCTTCAAGTGTATCGTGTAGAACGGCGACGATTTTATCCGCATATCCCTCCGCTTTCATCATCAGTCGCAGCGGGTGTGACCTTTCCCCCGAAAACTGTACCATTAGCATGGTGAGTGTTGACCCGAAAGGTAAAATACTCGAATGCAGAAGAACCAGTTTACCGATACGAAGTAATGCCTCCAGGCATACGAGCAGATCGTCGCCATTTTGCAGCAAGCCGAAAAGGGTGAAAAGACCGTCGCCGAAGTCTGCCGTCAGCACAATGTCTCGGAAAACAGCTTCTACCGCTGGCGCACCCGCTTCGGCGGCATGAACACCAGCGAAGCGGCCCGCGTCCGTGAACTCGAAAAAGAGAATGCCCGCTTAAAGCGTTTGCTCGCCAAGCGTGACCTGGAGGCCGACATCATCAAGGAAATCCTGCAAACCCCACTAAAGCCTTAAAAAGTAGCGGAGGCCGCCGACCCGCTGGCTGAAGCACGAGCAGTGGTCGCGCAAGCCACCGAAGGCGGTCTTTCCGAGCGCCGCGCCTGCCGCCTCATGAAAGTCTCTTGTTCCAGTGCCCGCTACCAGGCGCATCCGCGTGACGACAAGGCTCTGCAACAGCAGATGGAGCAGATCAAGCAAAAGCATCCGCGCTTCGGAACGCCGCGTGTCCAGGCTCTGCTACGGGCAGAGGGCCAGGTCATCAACCACAAGCGCATCGAGCGCCTCTGGCAAAAGAGCGGTTTTCAGGTGCCGCAGCGCCCGAAGAAGCGTACCCCTAATAAAACCTTAGATCAAGACAGGGCGGCGCGTTCCGTGCCAAGCGGAGCGGCCCAACCACGTTTGGAGCTACGACTTCCAGGAGGACAGCTTGCTGTCTGGACGCAAAATACGGCTCTTGAACGTCTTGGACGAGTTCACCCGCGAGCGGCTTTCGGTGACGGTGGGCGTTTCTCTTACCAGCCACGCCGTGCTTGCCGCATTGAAGCCATTGTTCGCTCTGCGGGGCGCACCGTGTTTCGTGCGTAGTGATAACGGGCCTGAGTTCATCGCGGGTGAAGTTCAAGATTGGCTCAAAGAGAGTGGCTCCGCGCCGCACTACATTGATCCTGGCTGTCCGTAGCAGAATGGGTTTACCGAGAGTTTTCACGGCAAGCTGCGCGATGAGCTTTTGGACCGCGAAGTCTTTGCGTCCGTTGCCGAAGCCCAGGTTTGCTTGGGAGTGCATCAGCGCTGGTACAATGAAGAGCGTCCGCACAGCAGCTTAAAGTATGCGCCGCCCGCTGCGTTTGCGCGGGATTGGCGACAGAAGCAGGCGGAGAATATGCCGCCTGGCTAGACAACCAAAACGCTCACTTTGCCCGTGGTACATATAACGGGGGAAACGTCACGATCACTACCAGCCGTGTGGGTGAAATAGCGCAAATAGCCCAGTGCTGACGGTAGCAATCCCCACGGCCACAAAGCAGACGCGGTCCATGCTTCCGGCTTTGAGAAAGGACTGATTGAAGCGCAACTGCATCCGTGCAAACAGTGCCGACCCGCGTGCTTGGGCAAGTCGCTTCTGAGATTTCGCGACTTCCTGATCACGAACATTGCGATTATACTCCGCCATCTTACCAGAGCCGACGATGAGCAAAATGCCAACGCCGATGAAAAGCAATCCGCTCCAATTCATGATGCTACCTTTTTCAATACCTGGCTACGCAGAGCAGCCTAACGGCCAAGCTCAGCCGCGACACCTGCCAGGCAAGCCGAACACTGACGCAGGGCCACACGCGGCAGGTGGCGTCGGCTGCAGCGCATTGTTAGGTTGCACGCTTGATAAGCTATCGAACAAAGAATATCCCAAAAACAAAGAACACTGACGACAACAATATGATTGGAATGAAAATACTAGTCCAGCGGCTTGGATTGCTACGCTGCCCCTGCTCAAGTGCTTGAAAAGCATCACGAAACATTAGCCGCATCCACCATGAAGAAACAACGTACAGAAACACACCGTAGATAAGGGCACAAAAGAGTGAATGTTCAGCATGAGTGGACATGATATTTTACCTCTCGCCGCAACTTTACCTTGCGCCGTGCGGCCTAACGGCAAAGTTCAGCCGCGACACCGCAAGCACAGCCAACCGAACTCGCTGAGCACAAGGCGGCGGTGGCGTCGGCTGCAGCGCCTTGTTGGGCTGCTGCCTGTGCTGATTGCGTATCAGGGCTTTTTGTCACCGACCAGCCTGCGAAAAGTAGATACTTCGGCAACCGAAGCAGAGCGACATGCAAAATCGCCGTCGCGCTGCGTCTCAAAGAAGTTACTACCAACTCCGAAATGACCCAAAAACACTGGCCCCGCAGAGAAATCTGCTTTGATACTTGGTATAGGTGTGCCGAATATATCCTCTGAGCCGCCCCACTGGTCAGGATAGCTGTTCACGAACGCGCAAATGCTGGCGACACGAATTGGATTATTGATAACTGTTGTGTTGCCCTGAGCGTCAAAGATTTTGATGCGTGTCACGCCCACGAACGGCGCAAAGGAACGAGTCGGCAAGTGCGACAACTTGTAGCCAATGATGCTAACCCCCAACAGAATACCTATGGTAGCACCGGCAGCAACTTTCTGTAAAGTATTCATGCTACTCACCTGCCCTCATGCAGCAGCCTAACGGCAAAGCTCAGCCGCGACACTGCCTGCACAGCCACTCAATGATGCGGAGGTGACGGCGGCGGTGGCATCGGCTGCAGCGCATTGTTGGGCCGCAACGATTTTGCCTTTGCCACATTCTGCTTAGTGGCTTATGATCAGTCCTTGCCATTACCGCCAAAAATGGACATCAGAAAGGCGACAAAAAAGAACAAGCTAATCCACAGGAATACTCGACCCACTCGGCTTTTTTGCCTATGGTGCGCCCAAGTATGCTCCGAGGCAATCGCTCCAATGATGAAGCAAACGGCACACGCAAACCCGGCTCCCAATGCGGCAAAGATTTCCAGTGTTTTAATCCTCTGATTTTGTCTTTGGGCAATATTAAAGCGAAAGGCTTACTTTGCGGCCCAACGCCATAGCTCACCGGCGACACCGCAAGCACAGCCAAACGATAACGCTGAGGATAAGGCGGCGGTGGCGTCAGGTGCAGCGCATTGTTAGACCACAGTTGGTAAGGCTATGATTTCCGTCTTGCTTCGGCCATTGCCATCGGTGGACTCAGGCTGAAACTCGACGTAACACTCCGACCCCACAAACGCTTTGAGCCTTTGGGCCAACTCGCGACCTTCCTGATTGAACGTATCTATGTCAAAAACGAAGCCGCTGAACTCAGGATATTCCTCATCAAACATGGACTGGTCGAAGTACGCGCAATAAGTCGTAATCCAGCGGCGGAACCGCTCTGCCAAGTCCGGCGGCAGGCCGAGCCAGTTGTAACTCACTCCGCCATGCCGAAACGGCCCGATGGGTCCAATAATCCAGATGCCGGAGCAATCGTATTCTGCCATGACGCGCAACTTCAAATCGCTCAGGCGAACTATGTTACTATGTCTGCTCTTCCTGCTCATGACACTGAACCGGTTCTCATCTGCGGTCTAACGCTAAAGCTCAGCCGCGACACCGCCCGCACAGCCACCCAAACTTGCCGAGGCAACGGCAGCGGTGGCGTCGGCTGCAGCGCATTGTTAGGTGGCTGGATGAACTGCCTCTGTCACAGGCTCCTGCGACATCTGACGCCGACGAATAATCCAAGCAAGACCATTAGCGATCAAAATGACCGTCAGGATTTTAAGCTCGATAGTCTCCAGAACGGAGGTCGTGTGTGACTCGTGATGCCGCAAGTCGAATGCCCTGGAAAGGTGGGCTGGCCCTCCCGACAGGAACCACAGGCTTAAACCCAAAGGCCGCCAATCGGCATAGCGGTTCTTGAAAGTGCCAGTAAAGACACGGCGTAAATCTAGCACGATGCCCACTATGCCGAGTGGCAGCTCCAACAAGCCTAAGACTAAATCAACCGGCTGATGAATTTGCATCTTCTTTGCTTTCGCCTACATTCTGCCTTCGACCAGCGACCTAACGCCATAGCTCACCGGCGACACCTGCAAGCAAACTCTCCGATAACGCAGGAGACAACGCGCAGGTGGCGTCCGGTGCAGCGCATTGTTAGGTCGCTGGCTCGCCCGGCTCTGTCACAAGCCATTGCGAGGCGCTTTCGACTACTTCGGCTTGTAGGTGCTTCTTGCGATAGTTCTGACGCTTGATGCCAAAGGCTTTACGGGTCGCTCCATCGCCATTCATTAAGCACCAAATCGCGCGGTTGACGGCAACCTGGGGAATGTCCCCCTGAAATCCTGGCCCTTGAAACCCTACTCCTGCTTTGGGGACGAGATTGTCCTCATTGATGTCCACAAGGATTTCGACTTGTAGAGTTACTCGATAAAGAGCCATCGTTTTGCTCCCACCCTTCGCCCAGCGACCTAACGCCAAAGCTCACCGGCGGCACCTGTATAGCAAAGCCTTCCGCAACGAACAGGCAAACGCGCAGGTGGCGTCCGGTGCAGCGCATTGTTAGATTGCTGGCTGGAAGGCTCTCTGCGCTAGTCCTTTACGAATACTTCTAGTCGCTCTTTTGCTTTGACCATCCGCTTGACAACACTTAAAGACTTTTGCTTATGCTCAATCCACATAATTTCTGATCCGTCCGCAAAATCCTCGTACACAGCCAGCAAACTTGTCAATCCCTCAAATTGCCACTTTCCTGACACCGATTTCGTGTCATTCAAACTACCCTCATCCATAGCCTTTTGATAAGCTGTCTCGGCATCCTCGGCTTGGATAAGTATTAAGTTCTCCCAAACAAGGAAACGCTTTGTTAAGTCTTCGGGGTCAACGCCGTCAGGAATGTGACGAAGTAATTCCGTTGCGACGTACCAACCCACAGGGCTTTTATTCTTGTCAAACTTCTCGTCCATTATTTTGATTTGGTGCAACGGCACAATGCAAGCCTGCGCCCAGCGATCTAACGCCAAAGCTCACCGGTGACACTGCCAAGCAAACCAATCGAACCCGCAAAGACGAACGCGGCGGTTGGCGTCGGGTGCAGCGCATTGTTAGACTGCAACTTGCCAGCCTATTTTC